>NZ_JBFBFB010000002.1:0-928169 GCF_040683935.1 Streptomyces sp. NPDC093085
AGTAGAAGGTCCGGAAGTCGTCAAGGACGTCCAGGGGGCTTCGGCGGGTGTCGTTGGCGAGGGTGACGGCCATGCGGTGGCTGGCGTAGGGGAGGGCGGTGGCTGCGCCACCCGTGTTGGGGCTGCGCCCCAACTGAGAAGTGCCGTGCTGCGCACGGTAGTTCTGGACTGCGTCCAGAACGCCCTTCGCTGCGCTCTCGGGCTCGCCTTTGGTGAGCAGGTCGCTACTTGCCTTCTGGCGTCTACGGATTGAGTGAGGAGCTGTCACAGACATGGCTGGCTAAGGAGGTCGGGGGTCGGCAGGGTCGGTTCCTGAGTGTTGATTCGGATCATCTCTGGCCTGGGTCGATGATGCGCTTTGGATGTGGGCCCCTCTCCGGCAAGAAGGGAAGCCGGCCCATCCAAGCCAGTGTGGCTTGCCTGTCCCGTCTCGAGTTCTCAAAATTCTATGGAACGAGGTGCGGCAACCTCCGTGGACGGAAGGCGATTTGGATTATATCCGCTCCGATCTCTGATCCCGTTTTTTGGGGTTGACCTCGACCGGCTTCGGTAACGCGAAGCGTATAGAAAGCTCTCCGCCGTTCCAGAAATCTACGAGATCGTCACACGAGTGGCTCCTTGAATCTCTCTTCCGGTTCTGATGCAAAGACAAACCTAGCAATCTGCCCCTTTCTAGAAGTCGATTTGTTGCACTGTCAGTAGGAGTGGGCCTTCAAAACCCTTCCTCGGATATGGAGAGTCTCCATCAGAAGGAGATGGATGACGTCTTCGTGCTCTTCTCTATGAATTGGAGCGACAGCACTCCGGCCAATGAAGCCTGTGGTGAGCTGCTGGTTCATGAACTGAAGTGCCTTGTGAGCTTCCTTCAGTTCGGCCAGGCGGGCAAGGGAGTCGCTCTCCGAGACCGGAAATGCTTCTCTTGTGGAAAAAGCTGTGTCGGCGGCCTTGTCGGATCGGTATTTCTCAACTTCGGAGAGCCTGACGGGCCAGAGACCCTTAAATCGAGGGCTCAGGGCTTCGGGCTGCTTTTGCGGTGTGCTGAGGTCGGGGTGAGCTGGGCCGCTGGCGTCGCTTTGTGTCGGTGCCTCAGCAAGGAGGGCTTCCTTGGCCAGGTGCCTGGGCCGGTGCTGGTGGGCGATGGCTCTCTTGGCGAGCATTTCCTTTGCCTGACGGCGTCCCTCCCCCGTCAATGAACAAAGGATCCTCGGTGGACGGCCTGGGTGCGGTCCCGGTTCGTTCCGGGTCACGATCCACGTCAATGCAGCAAGCCTGGTGAGGATCTGCGAGACCGTACTTTTGCCCAAGCCGGTCTGCTCGCTGATCCTCGCCGCCCACGGCGAGTCGTCGGCTGAAGCGTCCAGGAGCAGGCTCAGTACCTCGACCGTAGGAAGAGTCGCGCGGATCGCGAGAGTTGTCACACGCCTACCCGACCACACCGAAGAGCAACGGTCAAGAATGAACTATGGTCAGGCAGCTCTGTGTCGAGGGCTACGTCTGCGGGGCGCGCCGCGGCCTCGTGCTCGACCTCGCTCGGGCTGAAGGGAACCTCGGGAGGCGGGCCATCACCACTTTCTTCATGCTCGCTGGTACGACCGCCGCCGGCCCTGGGCTGGTACTGGCAGCTGAGCGGCAACGAAACCCTTCCCTTCACCGTCCACTCGACTATCGCCTCACACCTGCACCGCTACGCACGAACCCGGTGCGGCGGTGTCTGGCCTGCTCTCATGACGGGCCAGGCATCGGGAAGGATGACCGCCTATGCGGCGGTGCCGTGGTGGTGGAGGGCTCGAACGCCGTCAGCCCGCTGGCGAGGTAGGCGCTGAGGCGGTCGCGATGCGGGCAAGGTAGAAGAACTGACGCTCGTCGGCGGACTCCATCGTATGGAGGAGGCGGACGATGCCAGCCGCGAAGGCGCTCACAGCAGCCTGACCGGCCATCATACTTATGGGCTCGCGGCTACCACCCGGCTGCGCGCCTTCTTCCTGCCCTATGCCCAGCCCCAGGAGCCGCCCGTGCATCCCAACGACCGCGCCAAGAGCGATGCCGTCGTCCGCTCGATGAGATTAGGGTCGAGCCCTCGCGCTGGCGGTGTTCCTCACCCTGACCATCGCCGCTTGCCTGTACACACTGAGCAGTCTGACCGGCCCCGCACTGTTTTGGTGGCTCCGCTGGCAGCCCTGTGTCTTGGCCGGCCCCGGCCAAGAGAGGTACCCATGTCCCAAGGCCTTCCCGACCTCGCCGTGTTCGATTCCGATATGGCCGACGCCGTGCTGGCCCTCGACCTCACTGTGGCTCGCCCGGCTGCCGCCGAGGAGCAGTTGGCCGCCCGTGACGCCGCCCCGGGTGAGGCTGTTGAGTAGGCGCAGCAAGAAGGACCGGGCTCGCAGCTCTGGCACCCTGCCGTCCGAGTGGGACGGCGCCAGCTGGGTGACGAGCGTCGGCGTGAAGAAGCACGGTTGGTCCGATGCTGCGCGCAGCGCCCTGATACCCGAGAACCCGGCCGCGCCAGGAAGGGTCAGGATCTACTCCGCCGAGCAGATCGCTGTGATCGTCGGGCACCCCGAGTGGTCCAAGCGTGTCCATGAGAACGACCCGGACTACTGGGAAGACCCGGCCATCCGCAGTGCTCTCCGCGAAGCAGTCGCCCGGCACAGCACGGCGCAGCCGACCGAAGTCCCCTCCGACCGACCGACCTCGCCGGAGCCGCTGTTCCTTGCGCCGCAGATACAGCCCACGCAGCAGCCGTCTGTGAACAGTCGTACGAAGGACAAGCAGCAGAAGCACGGGGGGACTACGTCTGTTCGGAACCCCGGCCGGACGGCCGCGGAACGCAGAGCACTCCTGAAAGCCGCCGAGGCCGAGGCACGGGACCGCGCCGAGGCAACCCGCCACAAGTTCGCCCACCCGCTCCCTCAGCAGAAGCCTCGCACTTCACCCCAGCCGGCCCACACCCCGCCGATGGCCACGAGCTCTCTCGCGTATCCCCCGATCCAGCCCGGCCCTCGCATCGGCGGTACCCCTGCGGCCGCCCCGAAACCCGCGGCTTCCACCGCGCCGATGACGGAGGACGAACTCAGCACCGAGTACCGGCGCCTGGTCGCTATGGCCGAGCGTCGCGCCGCCACCACCACAGGCAGGCGCCGTACGGCCGGCGCACGTCCTGTACGGATCCCGGCCTCTCGAGAGGCCGTCGTGCTGCGCAGCCGGGGGAAGTGCGAGAACCCGCTGTGTGGCGGCCAGCCCTACGACGAGGGCTTGGACGGGCAACCGCTGCTGGATGTGGACCACATCGACGACCTTGCCCTGGGTGGCGCGGACCTCCCCGGGAACATGGTGGCACTGTGCCCGAATTGCCACCGGGTCAAGACGCTGGGCCGGTCCCGCGACGAGCTGCGCGAGGTGCTCCGCCGGGTCGCCGCCCAGGCGCACGCCGATACCTGGGCACACGGCCGTACTTGAACCTGCGGGATGTCTCCCCCCGCGGAGAGTCGCTGTGGCGGTGCTGGATTGGTGTCCTGCGGGCTGGGCCGCTGACATCGAGGGGGAGCCGCACGCGCGGCTATGTGCACCAGGGGTGTGACTGCAGTGGCCAGTAACTGCTTGGCTTTGTATCTCAGTGCGGGAGTTGTTCCGAGGTGACGGCGGGAGTCACCTCGTTGGGGCCGGAAGCGATGTCAGCGACTCGGGGAGTCACCTGGGCGCTGGTCGCCGGCGCGCGGCTCTCTGGCTCTTCCTCGATAGCTGCGGGGCCTTTGTCGGCGGCGAGCGACGGCCGCAATCGGCCCGCGAGGAAGGGCCGTAGTGACTTCCGGAGTCAGTGACATTGATCTTGCGGGACCCGTGGTGGCTGGCTCCCGGAATCGCGTCGAAACGACATCCCGGAGAGTGACACAGCCAGCTGTTGGACTCCGATCAGTGTGGTGATCTGGATCACATGAGGATTTTCGGGGTGCATGGTCGGATCGAGTCCTTGTCGGGACCGAGAGGAGAAGGATCTCCACCGACAAGGAGGCGACCATGGCCACCGAGAACCCGGCGCCCAGTTACACGATGCTCGAGGACGACGGTTCCACCGCCCTCGACCTGTATGAGCGGATCCACCGGATCAACTGTGATCCGGATTCCGCCACCCAGATCACGGCTCTGTTCCCGGTCCACTGGACCGGGAACAGCAATGACGTCGTGACCCTCCAGGCGGACGGGAGCGTCGCCGTCGACATGGACGGCACGTTCGAACCGCCCGAGCCGTTCAACCGTTCCCTTCCGTCGATGATGATCACCACCACCGACGGTCGCGTGGCGGTGTTCGACGCCGCCCGCCCGGCCGGCCAGACGATCGAGTCCGGGTTCCGGTCGCTGAACATCCCGGTCCCCGACGTGATCCAGGCGTTGAACGCCCGCGAGGCCGCACTCGTCGGCGATCGACCCGCGGTTGACGCCTTCACGTCGGGGGGGCTCAGGCTGTGGAGCGGATGGAATGAGCCGGTCTCCACCGCCCTGCTCGGCAGCTGGGCGGACCCTCTCCACGAGCAGGGCCACCTGACTCCTGACGCCTTGAAGGAACTGAGGTCCGAGATCAAGGCGATCAACCGGCAGCTCACCCCGGTCTGGCGCCGCAAGGTCAACAAGTCGCGGCTGTGGCTGCTCGACACCCCGCTCGGCGACGGGCTGACCTTGTACGACCTGGTCGCCGACCAGGCTGCAGACGCCGGCGTCGAGGTCGCCTTTGAAGACCCGCGTCTGGTCGAGGTTCTGGAGGCCCTCTCCCCGGTCGAGCGAGCGGTGACTCTCGCCCTGACCCACCCCGGGGTCACCACTTGGGCCAAGGCGGCCATAGCCGCCGGTGCCGCGCATCCAGAGCGCCTGGGCGAACAGGTCCGCCGGAAGGTGAAACGGCTCGCCAAGCGCTGCGCTTCGGCTGTTAGGCGCTGATCCACTGGCTGTCGCCTGCCCGGGAAACGGCTCGGTGGTAGCCGTGGTGCAGGAAAGGTGGATCTCATGGTGCACCGAGGGCGCGGCTGTGGCTGTGCGGGGCCGCTCGCCTGCCTCGGTTCCCTGGCGTGTCCCGGGGTTGCCGAAGGGTCGAAAAGCGAGGTTGGCGGCTCCTTTCACGGTCTGCCGGGTGATGTGCGGTAGGGGATCTTTCGCCGTACGGCCTGGTCTGGAAAAGACCCAGGTGAGAGATGGTGTGCTGGGGGTGAAGTTCCCTCTTTAGGGTGTCCGCCGTTAGAGGGAACAGATCGGTTCCTTCGGGGCCTGTGTGTCATACCCCCCTGCTGCACTGCAGACATGCGAGTTACACGCTCTTCTCGTCCTGCCCACCATGGGTCCGACGAGTACGACGAGTCGGATGACGTCCTGCGGTCTTTGCTGGACCGTGAGGAACTGCGTCTGCTGTCCGCCCTTTCCAAGACCGCGGCCGAGGACGGCACATGGCTGGACCTGGTGGCGGATCCGGGGTTCGTGCGGCGTACGTCGGTACTGGCACGTGCTGCTCCTTTGCACCGCATCGACCAGCGGCAGGCATGGCAGCAGTTCCCGGTCGGCCTCTACGATCCGCGGACGCTGGCTCTGGCGGCGCTGGAGGCCGTGGTGAGCAGGCAGGGGATGGAGGTCGAGGCGACCACGGAGGACGTGGTGGGCTTTCTGACTGCCCTGGCCGGGGCGTCGGCTCCGGAGCGGGAGGAGGACGAGCACCTGGCGGTTGCGCGGTTCGTTCTTCGTGAGCTGCTCAACGATGCTCAGGGCGGTGAGGAGTTCGACGTCTCCTACAGCGATTACCGGGCTGGTCATCAGCGGGTGACGGTGTCGCTGCGGTTTTTGGAGGAGGGGTTCGGGCGGCATGGTCAGGTGGTCTTGAAGGCCACTGCTCCGGCGATCAATCTGCTGCTGGCGGGGCTGGCGTACGACGTGGAGGACGAGCAGGCGGCGACGGATGCGATGCTGCGCCGGCAGGTCAGTACGGGGCGGTGGGGGCGTGCTGAGGAGAGTGCGGCCGACAGCCTGAAGTTGTCTTTGCTCTACGGCGAGCGGGTCCGTGCGGCGTTGGAGGACACCGGGCGCAATGTGCGGGCGGTGGACTGGAAGCATGAGGTGCCGCAGCTGCTGCGTGAGGCGCGGTCCCATCTGGGTGAGCGGCAGCAGGTGGAGCGCGAGTTGATGGAGTGGACTCGGCAGGCGCGCAATGAGGTGACCGACCCCGATGTGAGGCACACGTGCGTGCGGGTGCTGCGGTTGCTGGAGCGGGCCCATCTGCGTCACACGCAGTTGCTGGCCAGTGTGATCGACGCCCGGCCGATGTTCCTGCGTTCTCAGGCCGAGCAGCGGTTCAGGCCGACGCCTCGCCTGGGTGTGGTGGGTGTGCAGGAGGACCTGCTGGAGCCGCTGCTGGAGCTCAGCCTCGCGGAGGCTGAGGTGGTGGCGAGCCTGTTCGCGGACGGGGTGGCGGGGCCCGTGGTGCCTCGCCTGCCGAGGCTGCGGGAGTGGTGGGAGCTGCTCCTAGCGCCTGTGCGCGAGGTCCGGGAGGTGTTCGCGGACGAGGAGGTGGAGCTGGTCGCCGAGGAGGCGTGCGAGCGGGGGCTGTACAGCGAAGCGGACGTCGCGGCTGTGCGTGGGGTGCTGGAGGGGGCTCTGGGGGCTCCGGTGCGGCTTTCGGTCCTGGTGGAACAGGCGCTGGAGCGCGGGGAGGAAGCGGCGGACCTTTTGGCGGTGTCGGTTCTGCAGGCGTATGCGCCTGTTCCGGTGGACTCGGAGGAGGGCGTGGGAGTGGTGGAGCTGGAGGATCTGCTCGGGGAGCGGCTGGTGGTGCTGGACGACGGGGCGGAGTTTGATCTGGGGATGCTGAGTGGGAGCGATCTGTTGGTGGTTCCTGTCCAGCCGTTGATCCCGGATCCTTCGTCCGGTGAGCGGGACCGCCAGGGGGTTGTGGCATGAGCACGGGCTACGCCTACAGTGCGGCGGATCTGGTGGATGCCGCCCGTCTGGTCAGTTTCGGTTGTCAGCCGCGTCTGCGGCCGCTCGGGGTGCCCCAGTACCGGGACCTGCTGCAGCGCTACCGCAGGGACGGGGCGTTTCGTGATGCGGTCGACGCGATGGCCGAGGGTCTGGAGACGGACCTGGTCGAGGCGCATGAGGTGGAGGGGCTGGTGCTGCACCCGCGTAGCGGGTCGTGGCTCTCCTACCAGCTGAAGGACCATCCGAAGCTGGGGGTGCAGGACCGGCTGGTGCTGGGGCTGGCCCATGTGGCGATCGCGGCCCGGGCCTACCCGTATCCGGCGGACCTGGAGGAGGAGAGCGTCAAGCGTGTCTCCTTGGTAGAGATCGACGACTTTCTTCGGAGTCTGACCGAGCGGCTGCGGCGTGCCGCGGTCGATGACGAGGGGCTGGCGGTGCCTCATGCCGAGCTGGACGCGGCCTGGCGGATCTACTCCAAGCTCTCGCCCGGACGGCCCACGGCTTCCGGCCGGCTGGCGAGGTCCAGCACCCAGTGGGTGATCAGGGAGGCGCTGGAGTGGCTGGTGAGCCAGGGGATGGCTATGCGGGCGCCTGAGCTGGGTTCGGGGCACTACCGGCTGACTCACCGGTTCCGGCTGCAGGTACGTGAGAGCGCCTCCGCGGCCGCGTTCTGCGTGTTGTGCGACATCCGCCGTGCCCAGCTTGCCGAGGAGGCGTAGCCCTGTGTACCAGATGACGACGGTGCGGTTGGAGAACACCGGGCATCGTGACGCCGGGTTCAAGTCCCTGGTCGTAGACCTGATGGGCGGCACGGTTTCGGTGGACGGCCGCCGTGTGATGACAGCCCAGGACGCGGTTTTGTGGCTGCGCAATGGCGGCGGCAAGTCGACTCTGCTCGCCTTGATCTTCAGCCTTCTCCTGCCCCACAAGCTCGACTTCATCGGGCGTGCCGAGGGCAAGTCGCTGGCAGACTACGTGCCGGGGAACCAGGTCTCCCACGTGATCATCGAATGGGGGGACTCCAGTCATCCGGAGGCCGGTCCCGTGCTGGTGACCGGCGGTGTCTATCAGTGGCAGGGCGGGCAGCGCCCTGCGGACGTGGCCGCGAACTGGGAGCGGCTCGAGCGGCGCTGGTACATCTTCCGGCCGCTCGCCGGTGTCCTGGACATGGGGACTCTCCCGGTCCGCAACACGGAGGGGCAGCTCAGTCTCACCTCCTACGTCAAGGCGCTCGAGACTGCGGGCAAAGCGCACCGGCGCCTGAATCTGGTCGTGTCCTCGGACCAGTACACGTGGGCGGAGCAGCTGGCGAACAGCGGTCTGGACCCTGAGCTGTTCAGGGTCCAGCGGGACATGAACAAGGACGAGGGCGGTATCACCAGCCTGTTCGCGTTCAAGACGTGTGAGGACTTCTCGGATTTCCTCATCGACATGGTCGTCGATGAGGCGGTACCGGAGGCGGCGCGGTCGTCGCTCGCCAAGCATGCCGACAAGCTCGCCCTGCGGCCGGACCGGGAGCTGGAGGGGCGGTTTTTGGCAGAAGCCGTCCTGAGGCTGCGACCGGTGCAGAAGGCGACGGCCGGCCTGGCCGGGGCGCAGGGAGCTCTGGGCCGGCAGGTGGCGCTCGCGCGCAGAGCGGGTGAGCACGTTCGGGGGCGGGGCGGGCAGCTTGAGCGCGAGGCCGGGGAGCTGGCCGGGAGTGCTGCCGAGGCCGGAAGGGAGGCGGAGGCCGCGGTCGCCCGGGGCGAAGAGCTGGAGCGGGAGGTGGCGGGGCTGGACGAGGCGGTCTGCCGGGCCCGTGTCGCCGAGCGGGCGAAGGCGGAGGAGGAGTGCCGTCAGGCGGCTGCGGACGCGAAGGCGCACAGCGCCGGGTGGAAGCAGGTGCCGCGGGTCCTGGAGCTGTCGGAGCACGAGGAAGAGCTGCGGGAGGTGAACGAGATGCTGGAGGAGCTCAGCGCCGAGCAGGCTCCTTTGTGGGAGGCGATGGAAGCCGCCGGTGCCCGGCTGTTCACCAGGCTCACCGGTGAGCTGGAGCACCTGGGCATGGAGGCGCCGCGTCTGCGGGCGGTTCAGGCGGAAGCGGAGGCTGAAGCACAGCAGGCCGACGATGCCCGGATGGCCGCTGTGGAGGCAAAGGGAGATGCCCGGCGTCGGGCCGAGGCCGGGCAGGCGAGGTCCGAGGAGATCGATCGGTCGATCACCGCGGCGCGCGAGGAAGGTCTGCTGCGTGGGGCTGAGAGCGTGCAGCAGGCCATGGAGCGGGCCGCCGGGGAGGAGACGGTGGCCCAGGAGGAGCAGCGCGGTGCCGAAGCGCAGCGCGAGAGGGCCCGGGTGCGGCGTAGTGAGCTTGTCGCCGAGCGCGGGAGGTGCGAGAAGAGCCTCGGTGAGGTCCAGCGCCGGCATGAGGAGGTGTGGGACGAGCTGAGCGCGGCTTACCGGGAGCGGGACGCGCTGCGGGCGGAGCCGCGGCTGGGAGAGCTGGCTGGGGTGGAGGGTCAGGGTCTGGAACTGGCGGCGGTCGGTGCGGAGCTGGTGGACCTTCTGGAGGGGCAGGTCGAGGCTGCGGATGTGGCAGCGGCCGGCGAGCGGGCGCAGGCGCTGGAGGACCGGCGTATTTGTGAGGCTCTGGAGCGGGACGGGTTTTGTCCCGCTCCGCGGGAGGTGGAGGAAGCTGTCGCCGCTCTGCAGGCAGCCGGGGTCCGCGGTGCGGTGTCGGGTCTGCAGTTCCTGCGCGATACCGTGCCCGCCCACCGGCACGACGATGTCCTGGCCGCGGCTCCCCACCTCATCGGCGGCGTGGTGGTCTGCGATCCGGTTCCCGAGACCGATCTGGCGGCTGTGGTGCGGCGTGCGGGGCTGTTGTCCTGTGGTGTGGTCGCCGTGGGCACGCAGGAGCAGGTCACGGGCCTGGGCGGGAGCGAGGCCAGGTTCATGGTGATGCCCGTCCATCCGGCCGTGCTCGACGCCGACGCCGCGGACAGGGAACTGGAGCGGCTCAACAGCCTGCTGGAAGCGCTCGATGGCCGGCTGAGGGCACTTGCCGGGCAGCGTGAGAAGGACCGGGCTCTGGCCGCACGGCTGCGCGCACACCTAAGTGCCTTCTCGCCGGAAGCGCAGGCAGCGCTGGAGCAGCGGCTCGGTCACCTCGATGAGGAGGTGACCGAACTGACCGCAAAGGCACAAGACCTCCAGGCACAGGCTGGGGCCGTCGAGGACGAGGACCGGCGTGCCACCGCCCGGATCGACACGAGCGCCAGGACACTGGCTGTTCTCGCCACGCTGATGCCCCGCCTGCGGTCGCTGGCCGCCGATTTCGACGCGCTGCCCGGCTTGGTGGAGACGGTGCGGCAGGCACGGGGCACCGAACGCGAGCAGCAGGCGCGCCTCGAGGAGCTGGCGTTGCTCTATCAGGATGCGCAGCGGCGTGCGGCGGCGGCTGCCGACCGTGCGAAGGAGTGTGAGCGGGCCATCGTGCGGCGCAACGGGGAGGTGCAGCAGCTGCGCGGCGTTCTGCCTGAGGACCTTGTGGAGCGGGCCGCACGAGCGGAGCAGCCGTCCGCGAGTCTGCGGGCTCTTGGCGAACGGTGGACGCAGGCCCGGCAGGACTGGGAGAACGGCATCAGTGACAAGGCTCTGCAGGAGCGGCGGGCCGCCGAACAGAAGCAGGTGGCCCGTTTGAACCGGGAGCTCGACAGGGACCCCGGGATCCGGCGGCTCGCGCACGTCCTGGCCGAGAAGGCGGACGGGGCTGACAGTGAGCGTCTTCAGGAGCAGATCGGCGCTGCCGAGGCTGCGGAGGCGGCTGCGGTGGAGGCCGCGAGTGAGGCCATTGTGTTGCACCGCCAGGCCCGTGAGGCGCACCGGTGTGCTCGTGAGGCCGGGGAGAGGTTCGTTCCGGCTCTGGTGCCTTTGTCTGTCGGTTGTGTCGAGGAGGGCGAGCACAGGCTTGAACAGGTGAAGGTAGATCTGCAGCAGGCGTGGGAGACCGAGCGGTACTGCCGTCTGCAGGAGGCGGCTCTGGGCAGGAAGGCGGACAAGGCAGCGAGCGATGCCAGGCTGCTGGCTCAGATTGTGAGCATGCTCGGCTCCGCCGCGGACCGCCATGAGGACGTTGCCGCCGAGGCCGGCGTCGGAGAGGAGTCGGCCGAGGATCTCACTGATGCTGTCCTGCTGGAGAACCACGGTCTGTCTGCCACCACGGCGATGGGTCTGCAGCCTGCGGACGCGGAGCGCGTTGGCGTGGAGATCACCGCGGCGGTGGAACATGCCGGCCGTGAGCATGCGGTAGCGCTGAAGGCTCTCGACAGGGCGGTGCGGGCGGTGGAGCGCCTGGCTCAGGACCCTCAGTACCTGCAGGTCGTGGACGGCAAGGTGAGGGCCCGGCTGGAGCATGCCTTGTCTCAGCCCCGGCGTCTGGCCGAGCTCCTGGAAGACATTGAGGAACGGGAACGGGAGGTCACCGCGCTGCTGGAGGAGATGGCCGGGGACCAGGCCATGGTGGTGGGCAGCTGTATGACCTTGGTCGAGTCGGTTCTGGACGATCTGAAGGAGGTCGCCCGGCATTCTCGGCTGCCCCAGGGGCTGGGGAGCTGGTCGGGGCAGCATTTCCTGTCCTTCGAGGTGAGTCACTGGCCGCGTGAGGAGGAACTGGAGCGCCGGTTGGGCAAGGAGATCGACAGTATGGTCGCCGTGTTGCCGGCCGGGGCGGGCGGGAGGGCGAGTGCGCTGCCTGAAGGCATTGCGCTGGCCAAGCGTCTGGTGCTGGCGGCTCTCGGCGGGCGGGGTAACATCGTCGCCAAGATCATCAAGCCGGCCCAGAACCTCGACGCGGTCGAGCGGGAGTCCGTGACCGGGATCCGCAGGTTCAGCGGCGGAGAAAAGCTGACCGTGTCGGTCCTGCTGTACTGCACGCTGGCCCGGATGCGGGCCGCCAAACGCGACCGTCGTATTCCCGGCGGGATCGGCACGCTGATCATGGACAACCCGTTCGGCAAGGCCAACTACGGGCCGTTCATCGCGCTGCAGCGTCGCGTCGCCACAGCGCAGGGCATCCAGCTGGTGTACGCGACGGGCATCAATGATCTGCCGGTGCTGGGGCGGTTCCCGCTCATCATCCGGCTGCGCAACGGCCTCGATCTGCGGACTCGGCGCAGGTATGTGCAGGTCACCGAGCGCTATGGCGATGCGGTGGCGAGGGCGGCGGAGCAGGCGGTTGGTGAGGGTATCGCTGCGGCGCGTCTGCTGCGCCGCAGCGATACCGAACAGGGCGGAACGGAACCCGACTCCGAGGCCGGTAAAGCGGTATGACCGCGGCCGACCGCATGGCCGGGTTTCTGGCCCGGCAGTCCCGCCAGTGTGTCGACTTCGACGCGCTGGCGGGCGCCGCCGATGAAGGGGACTCCAGCCTGCCCTGCTCCCCCGGCCGGCGTCAGGTGCTCGCCGACGCCGCCCATGAGCTGGTGAGACGCGGCCTGGCCCGGTTGCCCGCCGGGCAGAACGGATGGGACTACTCCGCGCACCCGCCGCTGCCCCTGTGGGTCAAACGTCCCTCTCTCCCCCGCGCCGCGCGCACCAGGCCGGGGCCGCGGGCGTGGGTGCCGCAGCTGTCCGGGCTCGCGGCGGTGCAGCTGACGCCCGGTGACCATGTGCTTCTGGATCCGGTCAACGCGCTGCTGCGCGACCGGCCGGACGCCGAGGTCGTGCCGGTGGCCGAGCGGTCCTACGAGCTGTACGGCGACGAGAAGTACCTCCACGGCATCGAGCGCCACCGTCTGGTCACCCGCGGGATCCTCGACGTCACCGTGCATCTGCGGGCGCGACCGGCGCCTGCCCCGCTGGCCATGTACGAGCTCGGACCGGCGCCCTGGATGCTCATCGTGGAGAACAGCGCGGCGTTCACCGGTCTGCGCGAGGTCCTGGGCGGTTGGCCTGACCGCGATCAGGTCGGATGGCTCGGGTACGGAGCGGGCGACCAGCTGATCGCCTCACTGCCCACCGCCGTCGATGCGTTTCGCGAACGGGACCATCCCGTGGACCGGCTCCTGCTGTATGGCGACCTGGATCTCGACGGGCTCGAATGCGCCCGGCAGGCCGATGTGAGGGGACGTAGGGCGGGCTTGCCCGCTCTGTTGCCCGCCGTCGGTCTCTACCGGGCGCTGCTGACCCGAACCGCCCGTGTGGTACCGACGGCACCGGCGGCTCGGCTCCGCGAGGCTGTGTCGTGGCTTCCGCTGGACATGGCCGCAGAGGTCTTCGACCTGTTGGCCTGCGGAAGAGTGCTGCGTCAGGAGGCTCTCCCGCTGCCCGTACTGCGTGCTCGTCTCGACCCAGCAGTCCCTTTGCTGGCCCAGCTGTGACGGCAGGGGCAGGGAGCGTGCCTCCTCCAGCAGCTGACCTTCTGGGTCAGTGTGCGATGCCGTCGATCAGCTCGCGTGCGCCCTGCCGCAGGAGCGCCACGGCGACCGAGGTGCCGGGGGTGGCTGGGTCCAGGCGGCCGGCCCACTCGTGCGCATGGAGCATGGCCTTGCCGTCCGGCGAGAAAACGGACGCTCTCAGCGACAGCTCTCCACTGGCCCCGGCCCGGGCGAACCCGGCGATCGGGCTGTTGCAGTGTCCCTGGAGGACGTGGAGGAACATCCGCTCGGCCTGCGTCTCGCGGAACGTGTCGTGATGGCCCAGGTCGCTGATCAGGTCGATGAGATCGGTGTCGCCCTCGCGGCACTGGAGGGCCAGGACGCCCGCGCCGATCGGCGGCATCATCGTCTCGGTCGACAGGATCTCGGTGATCACGTCCGTACGGTCGATCCGTTCCAGGCCGGCGACGGCCAGGAGCAGTGCGTCAGTTTCGTGGCCGTGACGGTTTGAGTCGGGGTCTGGCACAAGTTCCGTGAGCCGGTCACGCGTTGTAGTTGTTGATCTTCTTGTGGTGGGTGCGGAAGTCGCCCTGAAATCGTTCCTTGTGCGGGTGACGCGGCCGACATTCGGTGGTCGTGAACGAGGTGTTGTCCTGGCTCCAGGAGCTGTTGTTCCCGTCGGTCCCCGGCATCGCCGTCGCGGCCGTAGATGCGCACGGCGAGGCGATACGAGTCGAGGCCCGGTGCACGCCCGCCGGAGCCGCCTGTCCCGACTGCGCCCACTGGACGGAACGGGTCCACAGCTCCTACCTGCGATTTCCGGCAGATCTGCCCGCTGCCGGGCGACGAGCACAGCTCGCGTTGCGGGTCCGACGGTTCTTCTGCACGGCCTCGGCCTGCGGCCGACGGACATTCGTGGAGCAGGTGCCGGGACTGACCCGCCGCCACGGCCGGGTCTCCGAGCGGCTGCGCCAGGCGATGAGTGCGATCGGGCTGGCACTGGCGGGCCGGGCCGGTGCCCGTCTCGCCCAGGTCATGGGCATAGCGACCAGCCGCACCACGCTGCTGCGACGGGTGATGGACCTGCCGGACCCGATAGCGACGCAGCCACGAGCCGTCGGCGTGGACGACTTCGCGCTCCGGCGTGGCCACGTCTACGGAACGGTCGTGATCGACGCCGAGACCCATCAGGTCCTCGACCTGCTGCCCGAACGCGACGCCGCCACCCTCGCCCCGTGGCTCGCAGCCCACCCCGGAATCGAGGTCATCTGCCGCGACCGCGCCGGCGCCTACGCCGAGGCCGCCGACACCGCCGCACCGCAGGCCTTGCAGGTCGCCGACCGGTTCCACCTCTGGCAGAACATCGCCACCGCAGTCGAGAAAGCCGTCGCCGACCACCGCTCCTGCCTGCGCGACCTACCGCCGCCAAGCCCAGAACCCGAGCCCGCATGGGAGAGACCCGCCGAGGCGGCACCCGGCCAGGAGGCCGAAACGGATGACCCGACCGGCAAGTTCGCCGAACGGGCCCGCGCCCACCACACCCTCGTCCACGACCTCCTCGCCCAAGGCATGAGCCTGCGGGGCATCGCCCACCACTTGGGCTGGGGACGGCACACCGTCCAGCGGTACGCCCGTACCGCCCGCTGGCAGGACATGGTCAAGGGCCGCAAGCGGCAATTCCCCAGCAAGCTGGACCCGTTCAAGCCCTACCTGGCCGACCGTTGGGCCGAGACTGACGGACACGTGACCATCCTCAGTCTCCACCGGGAGATCACCGCACGCGGCTTCCGCGGCCACTACTCCACCGTCCGCGACTGGATCCGCCGCGACCTTCCGCAGCAGGAAGGCTTCACGGCCGCCCCACCACCACTGTCGATACGACAGGTGACCGGCTGGCTCACCCGGCATCCCGCCACCTTGGCCGAAGAGGAGAAGCTACACCGCAAGGCCGTACTCGACCGCTGCCCGAAGCTTGCCTCCGCCGCAGAGCTGACCAGCTCGTTCGCGGAGATGCTCACCACCCTCATCGGCGACCGCCTGCCCGAGTGGATCACCGAGGCCACCGACGCCAACCTGCCCGGCATCAGCAGCTTCGCCGCCGGCCTGAACAGCGATCTTGACGCGGTGACCGCGGGACTAACCACCGACTGGAACTCCGGCCCGGTCGAAGGAGCAGTCAACCGGATCAAGATGCTCAAGAGGCAGATGTTCGGCCGCGCCGGCTTCGGCCTGCTGCGTAAACGGGTCCTGCTCTCCTGAGGCTGCGGTCAGACCGCGTCCGCCACCAGTCCGAAGCCCTCCGGGAACTCCTCCAGAAACGCTCGCCGCGACGGATCAGACTCCTCGCGGGCCATGGTAGCGAGGAGGCCGAGGAACTCGTCCTGCTGCCCACGCGACAGCTTGCTCACGACGTGAGCGACGCCCTCCAGGACCTTGACGGCGTCGTCCGGATCCATTTGCTCGTCTTCACAGCCTTCGACGAACCAGAGGACATCGACCAGAGCCTCGGCCAGAGCTCGCGTCAAGGAGGGGTACGCACCAGGCATCGAGACGATCTCCCAGCAAGTCGGCGAACAGAGTCCCGTCATCTCAACACAAGCCACTGACGTCACGGTCAGCAACCGGCTCACGGAACTTGTGCCAGACCCACTCAAGGTTCTGGCACAACTTCCGTGAAACCACGCCGGCCGGACTCGCGCCCGCCTCCGGGTAAGCCGCCGACCTGCCGGTTCACCAGGAACGCCGACCTCGAACACCGAGAATCGGCTCGACTTCACGGAAGTTGTGCCAGAACCCGACTCAAACCGTCACGGCCAGTTTCGCCTGCGGCCAGTTTCTCCAGGCGGCGGTTCGCGTTGCCGCGCATCGGGACGCAGTCCAGGTGCGGGTGAGAGGCGGCGAGCTGGGCGATCCGGCGGACGGAGGAGGTGCCGATCCGGGTGCCGGCGGGCAGCTCGTCCAGGGTGAGACCGCCTGGGTGGATCAGGGCGTCGCGGATGTCGTCGCGCTTAAGGAAGGCCGCGAAGACGGTTCCGGCCGGAGGTGGCCGGTCGGCCGGGACGTCCTTGACGCAGTGGACCGCGAGGTCGGCCTCGCCAGCGAGGAGCGCAGCGTCGACCTCCTTGGTGAAGGCGCCCTTGCCCTCCACCTTCGCCAGGTCGCCCATCCACTTGTCGCCGGTGGTCTTCACCGGCAGGACGGTCGTCTTCACGTCCGGGTGGAGCGTGGCCAGCTCGGTGCGGACACGCTCCACCTGGGCGAGTGCCATGGGCGAATCGCGGGAGACGATGCGAATCAGATCACTGGGCATGAGGGCACGATAGACCCTCAGATCCTGGCGGCGACCACCAGCCCGGAGGCCCAGTTCATCGGCGTGGCATGCCAGTTGGGCACGTCGGGCAGTCGTTCGAGGAAGCTGTCAACCCGGGACTGGTGGTCGTCCGGCCACGTGGCCTGGGGCAGCATGTCGTCCACGACGTACAGGGCGCCGGGCTTGAGCAGCGCCAGGAGGTCCGGCAGCCGGAGGTACTTCCCGGGCCGGCAGTCGACGTACGCGAAGTCGAACAACCCGGATGCCTGGTTGAGCCAGTCGTCCGCGTCCGCGTGGACGAACTCGATGCGGGAGTCGCTGCCCAGGTGCCGGCGAGCGATGGCCTGGACCGACGCGTCGGCCTCCACGGTGACGAGGCGGGCCCCGGCGGTCATTCCGGAGGTCAGCCACGCGGCCCCAGCCCCGACGCCAGTCCCGAGCTCCAGGAAACGGCCGTCCGGTTTGGACGCGGCAAGGGTGGCCAGGAGGCTCCCGGTGCGGTCCACGCAGGACATGGCGAACGAGGCGTGCGTGGCGGCCGCGAGGATGGCGTCGAGCCGCGCCGGGCGCTGGTACGGCTCGTCACGCACGGCCGGCCTCCAGGTACTCGGCGACGGTCTCTGCGGCGAAGGTGAGGATCTGGTCGGCGCCGGCCCGTACGAGCATGGCCAGGTACTCGGCCGTCCCGGCCGTGCCGAGGGCCTGCAGCGCGGCCCACTCGCCGGAGGTGGAGTAGGCGACGATCGGCACCTTCTGGTCGTCGCGCAGCCGTACGAGGACATCCCCGGTCGTCATGACGGGCTGGAGGGTGAGAGAGTCCGCGCCTTCGGCGATCCAGCGGCGGGCCTGGAGGAGGGTGTCCTGCTGCGCGCGACCGGGTTCGAGCTGGAGGCCGCGGCGGTGTCCCGAGCGGGGGTCGGTCTGCATGAGTGTCTTGAACGGCCCGTACAAGGACGTGTGGATGGCGAGGTTGGGGTTCACGCCGACGTCGCGGTGTCCCTAGGCGTCGAGCGCCTGGCGCACGGCCTGGATCGAGCCGTCGAGCATGGCCGTCGGAGAGACGCAGTCGGCGCCGGCCTCGGCGTGCATCACGGCCATGGTGCCCATGAGCCGGTAGGTGCCTTCGAGGTCGATCTCGCCGGAGTTGGTGCGGAGCACGCACTGGCCGTGGTCCGTCCAGGAGCAGCCGCACACTTCCGTCGTGACAGCCGTCGCCGGTGTCGCCTTCTTCACGGCGTGGATGGTGCGGATCATGCGGTTGTCTGGGGCGGTGGCGCCGGAGGCGTACCCGTCGCGGTCGTGTCCGAAGGCGAACACCTTGACGCCGCGGATGCCGAGGTCGGCCCACCGGGCTGTGGTCGCCGGGATGCCGGAGAGCGGGACTGCTCCAGGCAGGGCGCCCGCACGGGCAGGGACAGCAGGGGCGCGCTGAGGTCGGCGGCCGTCAGCGGCGGGCGGCTGTAAAGGGCGCGGACAACATCGCGCGCCCGGGAGGGGTTGATGCCATCAGGGGTCGGCGCAGAGCGCTCGGAGAGGATGGTCATGGCCGAAGTACATGCCGACGATGCGTCGTGAAAACAGCACTCGCTGGGGATCCCCATGGAGGGGAACACGCGCCACGAGCCGTGCACTGCCCAGGGGTTGCTGCGGAGTGATCTAGTGGTGGGAAGGCCTCGTGGCTAGGCTCCGATCATGAGCGACTACGTGCAGGTATCGACCGCCACGGAGACCGAGGAGCAGGCCATCGCGCTCGCGGGTGGCGCTGTTCAGAAGCGGCTCGCCGCTGGTGCGCAGATCGCCGCTGTGAAGTCCGTGTTCTGGCACCTTGGCGAGTACGGCACTGGTGGGGAGTGGCAGATCCTCCTCAAGACCACGGCCGAGCGGTATCCTGAGCTGGAAACGTACCTCCTGGAGGCGCACCCCTGGGACAACCCCGAGGTGTGCGCGGTCCCGATCACGCTCGGGGCCGAACGGTGCAAGGAATGGATCCGGGACTCGGTTACCGGGCGGCAGGGCTAGGGATCAGCGAGCTCCAGGACCTCACGGACCTCCGCGACCTCGCCGTACGGACGCAGCCGGGCGAGTACGACGTCGATCCGCTGCCGGGGCCGGATCGACGCGACCCCCGTAACCAGTTCGAGCGCCCGGCCCGTGGTCACGGCAGCCTCCTCGACCTCTCCGGCTGTGAGGTACGCCTCCGCCAACCAGGAAAGGTAGAGAGCCTTGTCGCGTGCGTGCTCATCCGGGAACGCGGCAAGCGCGGCGGACAGCACCGGTACGGAGCGAAGGGGGCGCTGAAGCTCCGTCCAGCAGCGGCCCGTCATGATGTCCAGCTCCTGGTGATCGGCCCACGCGGACCAGTGCGGTTGCAGCTCGCCGTCCGGCGCCTCGTCCAGGGCCTTGCGCGCGGCGTGGAGTGCCTGGTCGGTGCCGATCGGCTGCTGGTCGACGGCGCAGGCCCACGCGAGACGTTCGTAGAGGAGGGCACGGACGCTCGATGGTGTGCGCTCGGTGGCCGTGGCGCAGGACTCCTGCGCGAAGGCAACGGCGGCGCGCCGGTCCTTCGTGAGCATCCCGTACGCCAGGAACGCGAGGGAGTTGCTGTGGAGGTCGCTGGCCTGTGCCTCCCGGGCATAGGCCCGGCTCTCCTGGTAGAGAGAGGCGGCGTCCCGGCCGCGGCCGCTGTCGAAGGCCGCCCAGCCTGCTTGCTGGGCCTGCTCCGCGAGGAGCGACGTCAGCCGCAGACGGGAGCCGTCCGAGAAAGAGCCGGTGCGCAGGAGGGCCTTCGTCCGCTGCATCTCGCCGAGGTAGACCCTGAACGTGTCCCCGCCGCCCAGGGTGTCGTCGAGTCGGCGGAGGCGCGCGGTGCGCTCGTGGAGGCGGTCGACGTACGAGTCGGTGACCCGGACGGGCGGCGGCTCCGACTGGTGGAGCGTAGGGAGGGTGGCGGCCAGACCGCCGGCGACCTGGAGGACGGCACGGCGGTGCATAGAGGGTCCTGTCATGCTCGGCGCAGGAGCGACGTCCGCCTCCCACGGCCGGGGAGCGAGACCGATCACGTGACCCGGGACGCGTAGGGCGTCCGCGATCTGCACGATCTTCTCGAAGGTCGTGACGCGTCCGGTTCCACGTGCGAGCTGCCCGACGCGCTCGGGCTTGATGCCGCACTCGGCGGCGATCTTGGAGTAGCTGATGCCGGCCTTCTCGCGCACGATCCGGAAGACCTGCCCGAAGTCGTGGGCGCGCAGCGCGCGCAGTACGCCCTCGTCAGCGAGGAGATCTGGCGGTAGCGCCGTGGGGGGCTGGTAGATCACCGGTCTCTTCCTGCCTGCCTAAGCCTGCACCCCGGGGCGATACAAGTGCATACCCGTGATGGGAATACCCCGCGTGCGGACGCGGGGCTTCACTCGGATTCCACCCTGTCGACAGGGCCCGGAGGCAATGTCCCCGCATGCAGGGCAAGAGGGCTGGTGAGGAGTCGCCGTCTCGACAGTATCCAACTGGACTGTGAATGCAGACCAGTTGTTTCAGTCTTTACGCATGGCCCGATGGAGGTGCGTCCGGGCACCGTGATCAGGAGTTGACGCAAGCATGGTCGATGGCACGTAGCAAGTCGATCTGGTCTGGGGTGAGGTTGTCGCCAGGGTTGCGCAGCCACTGACGATAGGTGCGGGTGTCCCCGGGCTGGGCAGGTTTCTCGGCGCGGCTGTGCCGCAGGAGGGCCTGCTGGTAGTGGCGTTGCCAGACAAGGCTCCAGGGCGGGTTCCACCAGGGGTCGATCTCGAACAGGGTATCGAGGAGTTCGAGGAAGCCCTTCTGGTCGTGGGTGGTGGGGCCGGTGTCAGGGTCGAGTTTGCTGGCGCGCTGGCGCAGGTTGGCCAGGTCGCGGCCGAAGGCTCGGCCGTCGGGGGTGGTGTAGCCGGAGGAGACGGCGAGGCCGCCGGTTTCTTCGGCGCACTGGCGGGCGTAGGTGATCAGGAGTTGGCGGGTTTCGCTGCGGGGTTCCCATACCATGCCGATCTCGTCGAGGAAGTCGGTCTGCCAGGTCTTGAGTTCGCCGTTGCGGCGTGCGGCGCGTTGGGCGTCGAGCCAGGCGGGCAGTTCGAGGAGGCGGGGGTCGGTGCCCTGTCCGGGCAGGGTGCGGGGCGGGGCGAGGTGGCCGTGTTCGTTGTGGAAGTCGGCGGCGGCGGCGGCGCCGATGGCCCAGTCGGCGGTGACGCCGCTGGGGCGGGTGATGTGGAGCTTGATGACCTGGGCGACTTCGCGGGGGGTCAGGAGGATTCCGTCGGGGCCGACGATCTCCGGGGTGCCGGGGCTGCCGCTGAACGGCGGAGTGGCGGTCTGCTGCTCGGGCAGTTCCAGCACCGGCCCGCGGACCTCGCCGTCCTCGGACGGGCTGCCAGTGGCGGCGGTGGCGGCCTGGGGAGTGGGCTTGGGCTCGGCAAGCTGGGTGGTGGGCAGGCGGTCGCTGATGCGGCGGTCGTGGGCGCGCAGGGCGAGCAGGATGTCGTAGAGGGGCTTGTAGTAGCGGTAGTTGAGCAGGTCTTGGGGGTCTTCGTTGGGGGCGAGGTAGATGGGGACGAGGAGGGTAGCTTTCGAGCCGTCGGGGCGGGGGCGCAGGGCGCGGCCGAGGGCCTGGACGATGCCGACGACGTCGGTGCGGGGGGCGGCGAAGCAGACGTCGACGCTGGTGGAGTCCCATCCTTCGCTGAGGATTTTGCAGTTGGCGACGAGGGTGAGGTGGCTGGGGCGGTCGTCGTCGGTCAGGGGCTGGGGGCCGGTGAGGTTGTCGAGGATGGGGATGCGGTCGGGGTGGTCCATGTGGACGGTGTCGGCGCGCAGTGTTGCGGGGACGAGCGGCACGTCCGGGTCGCTGTGGGGTCCGGGGGTGGTTTCGCTGGTGAGGGCTGCGGCGGTCTCGAGGAAGGTGTCGGTGAAGGCCTGGGCGTCTTTGACGCGCTGGTGGAAGCTGATCCATTTGCTGGCTTTCCCGTTGTCGGCGGGGTAGCGGGCGGCGGTCTTGAGCAGGGCGGTGGACAGGCTGATCAGGGCGGCGGTGTCCTGGTCGGTGGCGTTGCGGGTGCGGCGCAGCTGGTGCTGCAGGCCGGGGTGTTCGACGACGACCATGGCGATGCGGTAGTCGCAGACCAGGCCTGCGGAGATCGCCTCGCTCAGTTCCATGCGGTAGACGACGGGGCCGTAGACGTCGGGGTCGTCCATGGAGACGGCGAGGTGGGGGCCGTTTTCGCCAGGGCGGAGGGTTTCGGTGTAGGCGGGGTCGGATTCCCAGATGCGGGGGGTGGCGGTGTAGTAGAGGCGGCGGTGGGCGGGGACTTTGGTGTCGTCGTGGACGGCGGCCCATGCCTTGTTGATGCTGCCTGAGGTGCGGTGGGCTTCGTCCGCGACCAGCAGGTCCCACGCCTGGATGATGCCGGCAGTGTGGGCGGCGAGCAGGGCTCCTTGCCGGTCTTCGGCGTCGGTGAGGGAGGCGTAGGTGGCGAAGACGGTGTAGTGGTCCAGGCCGTCGAGGAGGGCGGCGAGTTCCGTGGGGTCGGTGGTCTGGGGGATGCCGGCCTCGTCGAGGTCGGGGCGGGGGCTGCACACGGCCAGCAGGGCGCCGTGGTGGTCGTTCTGTTCCTGCCAGACGCGGGCGGTCTGGGCGAGCAGGTCCAGGGTGGGGACCATGACGATGGTGCGCCTCACGTGGCGGCTGTGAGCGAGGTGTTCGGCCGTGCGGGCGGCCACCAGGGTTTTCCCGCAGCCGCAGGGCATGACGACGGTCGCGCGGCCGCCGCCGGTGACGGCGGTGACGGATGCGTTCAGTGCGGTGCGCTGGTCACGGCGCAGGGTGTGGCGGGTAGGGGGGCGCATCATCGGGCAGTCCTTCGTCCGGCGAACCGGGGTCAGAGTTCGAATTTGATGTGGACCAGGTCGCGGACTTCGACGTCCATGCCGGTGCCGCGCAGGTCGAAGTAGGCCTCCCCCACGCCCTGGCCGACGATCTGTAGGGCCCGTTCCTCGTCGCCCGCGTCGCGGGCTGCCAGGAGCCGTTCGGTCTCCGAGGGGGTCAGGTCTTCGTTCAGACGGCGTTCGCGGCCGTCTTCGCTGGTGCCCGCGGAGGGGCTGTAGAAGGTGAAGGTGGCGGTGATGTAGGCGCGCAGGCCCCGGCGGCGCATCGCGTCGTCGGCCTGGCGGGCGAGGCGGGAGCGGAAGCGGGCCGCGACCTCACGGTGTAGCCGGTCGGCGAACTCGGGGGGTGGGTTGCGGCGCTGGCCGCGCAGGTAGCGGCGCACCGTTTCGGGGTGGACTCCGAGGAGCGCGGCAACCCGGGGGGTACTGCGGCCGAGGCGGCGGTGGAGGAAGGCGACCTGTGCCTGCGGGGACTTGGGCATCCCCTTCTGCGGAACGGCTGCGAGGCGGTCGCGTTCGAGGCGGTGGATGTTCCGCAGGGCGTCCAGGACGGGGGTGGCGGGCATTACTTGCCTTCCCATGCGGCGTCGGTGCGGCCGTCCTTGACGCGGCTGGCCGGGTTCTTGTCGAGTGCGGCGACCTGCAGGTACCACTCCATGGACTGCACGCCCTCGGCTTTCACGTGGCCGGGGTTGGGGCCGATGGTGAATCCGCCCTTGTGGCCGGTGAGCCAGCCGATGTCCTCGGTGGGTGAGGCGAAGACGATGCAGTCGGTGTTGACGGCCAGGGGGCGGGCGCCGGTCGCGCGGGCGGTGTTGATGAGCTTGCGGTTCATCACCGCCCGGTAGCGGGCGAGGATGGCTGCGCGGTGGTCGGGGCGCCAGTCGGGCCGGTCCAGGGCCTTCCAGCGGGCATGGGTGCCCTCAGCGCGGCGGCCGTAGTCCTGCGGGCCCTGCCGGTACTTGCCGATCGCACCCTTGATGGTCTGTTTGATCGCCTTGAGGACGAGGAGGTCGGTGACGTGCTCGGCTCGGAACGCCTCGTCGTGGTGCATGCGGTCCATCGCCTGCAGGAACTCCTGCGGGGACAAGGGGGTGCCGTCGTCGTGGCTGACCGCGCCGAGCGCGGTCATGGTCTCCATGTAGGCGGGGAGCAGGTGCTCGTACCAGCCCTTGAGGTAGGGGCCGTTGCCGAACGCCGGCACCGGGCCCGCGTCCGGGCGCCTGTCGTCGTAGCGGTCTGGGTGTGGGGCGATGCCGATCGCGGCCGCTTGTTTGTCGTTGGGCCGCAGGTAGGCCAGGGACGGGTGGGGGGTGTGGCCGAGTTCGGTGGCGAGGGCGAGGGTGTGGGTTTCGTGCCAGGCCGGTCCGGTCGGGCGCACCCCGTCCGGGGTGAAGGGGCTGGGCAGCAGGGGGTCGGTGTCGATGCCGGAGAGGTCCTCCAGCCAGATGCCGGGGATCTTCTTGTCGAAGCGGGGCCGGTCGGCCTTGTAGGGGGCGCAGGTGCCCATGGGGGTGGAGTTGCAGGCGGCGAAGAACGCCATCATCGTGTCCAGGCCGACGACGAACGGCAGTTCGCGCTCCTCGTCGGTAGGTAGACGCCACCATTTGAGGGCCTCTTCCTGCAGGGCCTGGCCAGGGTCCCGCTCGTCGCGGGCGGCGGCCAGCGGGTGGTCTTTGGTCGCCTCCGGCGGCGCGGGGTCCACCGGGAGGTGGAGGGATCCTTCCAGCCACTTGGAGCGGACCTTGCTGGTGCTCGCGTCTCGCCAGGCACGGGTGGACGGGCGCAGGGCGTTCATCAGTTCCTGGCCGGTTACGGCCGTGGAGCTGACGGGGGTCATGACGCGGTCGCTGTAGACGCGCAGGAAGCGGACCACCTCGGGCACCGTGGACGCCGGGCGCCTCGTCTCCGTGTCGACGGGCAGAGGCCAGCCGCCGGTGGTCAGGGCTCCCCAGGGCAGGATCGCCAGCTGTACGGAGCGCCGTCCGCGTTCGACGCGCTGGAAGAGGCGGACCCAGGCGGAGAACCACGGCTTGTTGCCGCGCTGGGGCATCTCCCATCCGTGCTCGGTCAACTCGGTGATGATCGGGTGGTCGACCGGAAGAGCCCTGCTCTCGCCTTCCTCGCGGTCGGGCAGCCCCAGCGCCGCGGCGGCCTCGGTGGTGAGCACGATCAGCGGGTCGCCGTCGCGGCCGCTCGGGTGCAGCCGGGGGGTGCCGAAGGGCCGGTCCGCGGCCCACGTGGCGAGTTCCCTGATGCTGGTGGCGGGGCAGGGGATGGTCTTGCCGCTGGCCAGGTGGGCACGGCGCTGGCCGTCGATGACGGCGAGCGGCCCGTAATCGAAGCCCTTTCCGCCGGACTCCTCGTCCGGCACTGGTTCTCCGTGCTCCGTGAGCATGTCGTCGGCGGCCAGATCCTCCGATCCGGTGCTGCCGGAGGGGTCGGTGACTGGTTCGCTGTCGGCTTCGGCCGGCATAGCGGCACTGGTGGCGAGGACCGTGTCATGGGCGAGAGCGGTGGCCGTGGCAGCCTCTGTGACTGCCTGGGGCCAGCTCCCGGGCCGCCGGCCGTCCTCCGCCCGTGTGACCGTGTCGGACACAGCCACGTCCGCAGCAGTGTGTGGTGGGAGCACCGGCGGAAGCATGTGGGTCTCCCCCGCAGCGTCGGGTGCCTCGTGCGGTGTAGGAGCGCCCGCAGTAGGTGCGGGCGAGGAGGCTTCGGTGATGGGGAACTCGGTGACAGGGGTGGTGTCCTCGCGCAGCAGTCGCTCGGCGATGTGTCCGGGCAGGGGCAGGAAGCGTGCCCGCGGGATGTCGGGTTCGACCGCCACCGATGCCAGGCGGCCCATCCCTCGTTCGGCGATGTCGATCCGGGCCGCTTGGCCCATGCGGGTCAGCGTCAGGGTGACGTCGGCGTCCAGCGCACCCAGCAGCCTGGGGTCGTCGCTGTCGATGACGGCCAGGACCGGCGCCTGGATCTGACGCGCCAGATGTGCGAGGCGGCGTGCGGCGCCGGGCAGCGCGTCTCCGGAGAGGGCGAGGTGTTCGTCGGGCAGGTGCTGCAGCCGGTCCACTACTACCAGGGCGAGCGGTCCGGCTCCCCAGTCCGTGGCGACTTCGCTGATCACGGTCGCGTCCAGGTCCTGGCCGTCATCGATGAGCAGGGTGTCCCTGCGCTCGCGCAGAGCTGCCTGTGCGAGGTGTGCGGCGGCCGCCTCCGGCTCGGGCAGGGTGCCCGAGCGCCACGCGTGGTAGCTGACGCCTGCGTGCGAGGCGATCACTCGGGCCACCACGTCGGTCTGCGACGGGCCCGAGGCGGCGTACAGGACGCTGCGGCCCTCGGTCAGTGCCGTGTGCCGGGCGGCGGCCACCGCGAGCAGGCTTCCGCCGGCGCCGGGGCGTGCTGCGATCAGGGTCAGGCGGCCGGGGCTGATGCCCTGTACGACCGCATCCAGCGCGGGCAGAGCGAAGGACAGACTGGGCATGTCCCTGGCGGAACTCAGGACGTCTGCTGCTGCCGTCAGGGGGCGCTTGCCCTGCATGCGGGTGGGTGTGTGCGGGGCGGGGGGTGTGCTGGGGCCGGGCAGCAGCACCGCCACCGGGCGGCCGTAGCGGGTCAGTACCTGGGGGGTTCCGTTCGCGGCGTCGCCCACCAGATCGCCGAGTTTGTTGCGTGCTTCGCTCACCGGGGTTTCCGCCCAGGCCTGGGGTGTGGCGGCCGTTGCGCTGAGCCAGTCCAGCGGCGCGAGGACCGCCAGCTCATCCTGGCGGGACAGAGTGACTGCATGGCCTTCCTTGGCCTGCCCCACCAGCTCGGACCACTCGCTGCGTGCCTGGTGGACGCCGACGGATCGAGCAGTGGGCGGCTCGCTTGATGCATTTGGAGTTTCAGGAGTAGTCACGTCGGCCTCACCCGGGTCATTTTGCATCACACAGCATCAGAATCGTAATGCATGGAGAGAAGTTGCGGACAACTCCCCTTTTTATCAGCAAGTTGACCACAGGAGTTGACGGTACGAACCGTAATGGGTGCTCTGGCGGAGTCTGCCGTTCCGGGGTCTGGCGGGAGTCTGCGGCAAGCCGTCCGGAGTCCCGGTTCAGGAGATGCACGTGGCCGGTCCGCCGGCTCACTTCGCCGGTCTCCCAGGACGTCATCGAAAGCGTCGGACCGAACAGTGACTCGCCAAGAACAGCGCCGGAGCCTTCCGTCCGGGTCCCGACGGGAGGCGCGTGCCGTTTGCCCCGTCGTACGAGCCTGCTTCCCCGGACTCGCGCGACGGGGCAAACGGGTCGGTTGATCCGTTTCATTCCCGGCTGATCGGCATGCTCCGCGACCCGCACGTACCGTTGGTTCGGCACGTCGGCGTATCACACCGCCCTCTCCGCGTCGACGCAGACGCAGATGCCGTCCGGCGCTGCGCCGTCCAGGCGCGCCCACCCCCGCTGCCCGGACGGGCTGCCGTCGGCTCCGACGGCGAACGTCACGAGTCCGCCACGGTGACCGTCGAGCTGTCCTGGGGGTCACCGCCGTCCCGTTGGGGAAGGCGAAGCCGCCCGCGACCTCGCGCACCGTCCCGTCCGCTGTGACCAGCGTGACCGATCCGGGCTGGAGCTCCTCCCCGGCCATCGGCCGGTTCATCTCCGTAGACCCGACCCTCTCGGCCATGTGGCCCGGCGGTGTGGGATGCGCCAATGAGCTTGCGCCCTGGTCGACGGCCGTGGGCCGGGGCGTTCCCTTGGTGCTGTACTGCCCGTTCTTTGCCTGGCATCGAACGGCTCGCATGGCGATCCTGGTTTCACCTGA
Organism: Streptomyces sp. NPDC093085; assembly: GCF_040683935.1. Lineage (NCBI taxonomy): Bacteria > Bacillati > Actinomycetota > Actinomycetes > Kitasatosporales > Streptomycetaceae > Streptomyces > Streptomyces sp. NPDC093085. Next base: position 27,331 of record NZ_JBFBFB010000002.1, read on the forward strand.
GGTATTCATGGCCTCCCGTCTGGGTGGTCGTTGATCCAGCTCAGGCCGCCGATGTCGAGGTTCCTGCGTGCGCGGGTGACGGCGACGTAGGCGAGGCGGGCTTCGCTGGAGTCGATGGGCCCTGGGATGGGACAGCCGTTGCTGTCCTGCTGGTCGGTGTCCTTGGGTGGGGGAAAGTCGTCGGCGATTTGCACGCGGGCCCATTCGCGGCCTTTGGCCTTGTGGGCGGTGGAGACGGTGACCTGGGCGTGCTCTTCCGTGGTGAGGTGGTCGACGGCGGTGAGGATGGCGTCGGTTCCGTGGGTGTCGACGAGGTCGACGAGGGGTTGCAGGTCACGGCCGGAGGGGTCGTGGGCGGCGTAGTCCTGGACGGTTCCCCAGGTAGGGAAGAGGACGAGTTCGGGGTGGCTGGTGCGGCGTCCGTCTTTGAGGTCGCGGGCAGCGAATGCGAGGGAGCGCAGGCTCTCTCCTCCCCCGACAAGAGCGACTCGGGTGCCGGCGGCGAGAAGGTTCATGACGTGTTTCATGGCGCCGACGTTGGTGCGGCACAGGATGGCGTCTGGGTGGGCGAGGGGACCGAGTTCGGTGGGCATTGTGTCGGTTCCGGTCAGGCGGATGGGGGCTTCGGCGAGGGTGAGCCAGCGGTTGGCTTCGTCGGCGAGGGCGGGGCCGAAGCGGAAGGAGCGGGAGAGGGTCAGGTGGGTTCCGTCGAAGCCGGTCATGACGTCTTTGGCACCGCGCCACTGGTAGATGGCCTGGGCGGAGTCGCCGACGAGGACGAGCTGGGTGTGGTCGCGTTGGTTGTTGAAGATGTGCTCGACGACGGGATTGGTGTCCTGGGCTTCGTCGAGGAGGAGGAAGTCTGCGGGGATCCTGGGGTTGGTCAGTGACCACATTTTGAGGACGTGGTCCGGGTCGAAGCGGACCGCGCCGGTGTCGGGGTTCTGCAGGTCGGCCCAGGCTTTGTTGGCATAGGGCAGGACGAGGTCGGCGAGTCCGCGGTGGTGTTCGGGGGTGTCGAGGCCGCGCAGCGGTGGAACGTGGCGGCGGGTGAGGGTGGTGTCCGCGGAGTGGCAGAAGCGGGTCACGGTCCGCAGGACGGTGTTGGACAGCGTGGTGGGCATGAGGGTGTGGCCGGCAATGCGGGTCGGTTTGGTGATGCCGAGGTCTTGTCCGGTTTTCCAGGCGGGTCGGCGGGGTGCGCCGAGGCGGTGTGCGTAGCGGTGGCCGAGTGCCGCGTAGGCGAGTGAGTGGGCGGTTTTGCAGGTGACTGTGGGTGGGAAGCGGGTGGAAGCTTCCTGGGCGATGGCACGGTTGTAGGCGAGGTAGCGGCCGCGGCGGCCAGTGCTGTGAGCGAGGAAGGCGAGGGTGGAGGTCTTTCCAGTGCCGGCGCCAGCCTGGAGGGCCATGTGGTCTCCGGCGTGGAAGCGGTCGGCTGCTTGGGTCTGTTCGTCGGTGGGCGTGAACAACGTGAGGGTGCTCCGGATCGGGTAGTGGCACTCGGGCAGGCGGGGGTTCGGCGGCTGGTTGGTGGGGCGGTGCGGCTCAGCTGCGTCGTCGGCTGGCTGGTGGCAGCCGGGTGGCCAGGTGGGCGTGGTGCAGGAGCGGGTCGAGGGGCTCCCAGTCGGCGAGGGCGAGGTCGGGCGCGGCGCTGATGGTCGCGTGCGTGGGGCAGCGTTGTGTGCGCCAGCGGGCCTGCTCGCTGTAGGTGAGGTGGCCGAGGTCGTAGACGGCGATGTCGGATACGGGCAGGGCGAGTTGTCGGGTGCCGCGGCGGTGTGGGGTGGCCGGCATGAGGGTCCAGCGTCCTGGGGTGGTGCCGGGGGCGAGGACGGGGTTGTTGCAGCGGGTGCGGCGTACGGTCTGGGCGACACACCGAATGCCGTCGATGGGGATGGCGGCGATGTACCGGCCGTAGAGGAGCTGGACGACGGGGCGCGCGGGTGTGCACGGGTCATCGTGGCGAGGTTCGGTCTCGGGGCGGGGGCCGGGGCTGAGGAGGCCGGCGTCGATGAGGCGGCGGGTGTTGAGCGCGAGGCGTCGTCTGATGTCGCTCAGGGCGGGTGGAAGCGCGCTGGAGATGGTGCGGGCCGGACACAGGGTGAGGTGTGCAAGGTGGCACCAGGGGCTGCCGTCGCCCGCGGGGTGGGCGATGCCGGAGGCGAGGTGCCAGCGGTGCGGCTCGGGGACGATGGCGGTCGGCAGTTCGAAGGGGTGGAGCGGGATGGCCCGTCGGTTGCTGGTGGTGTGCCAGTTGATCGGGTTGCCGCAGCCGTGACAGTGGGCGGGCTGGGCGCTGCGGAGCAGGCAACTGGGGCTGTCGTGAGCGACAGTCAGGGAGCGCACGCGGCCATGGGACTTGGGGGTACCGCCCCAGCCGCGACCCGTGGTGTGGGTGGAGTGCATGGGCGTGAAGCTTCCAGGTGACACGCTGGGAATGCAGTGTCTGGTGCCGCAGGTTCGCCCGACCAGCCCAAAAGTTGGGAACGCGCGCCCGATGTGTCGGGATTTCGTTCGAGGCAGGTGACCGGTTCGGGTGTTCCTGGACAGCAGGGGCTCGCGCTACCCGGCGGCGCCCGGAGGCTCGTGGTTCTCACATAGAGCGGCGAAGAGGCCGACGCAGGGGACACCGAAGGCGTGACCGAGGGCGCGCCAGGTGTCGAGTGATCCGATGGTGCGGCCTTGCTCGATTTCGATGAGTGTGCGCCTGGATTTGCCGGTCCGTTCGGCGAGGTCGTCATAGGACCAGCCGCGCTCGCCCCTCAGCTGCGCGAGCCGAAGGCGGAGCGCTTCGAAGTTCGGCTCGGGCGGCAAGATCGTCACCCGACCATCCGACGGCGCAGGCACCAGCTCTGTCAGTGCAGACCTCTGCCCTACTTGACGGGCCGAGGAGTGGCGGCTTGACGGGCCGAGGAGTGGCGGCGAAGGGCAGATGTCTGCACTACGGTGTGCGGCCGTCACCCCCTCCCCGGCAAGGCCCCTCCAGCCCGAACGGGGCGGGGACGGAGAAGAGTCGAGGGAGCCGATGAGGCTGTGCAACATGCGCGCTTCCGTGCCGCGTACATGGGTGGTCGAGTTGCGCCCCCTCCCCCAGGGGCCGCTCCTCATCTGCCCCCAGTGCCCCTCGGGGTCGCGAGCACTGCAGGGACGGTCAGCTCGAGCCGTCGCCCTGGCGCACCTGGCGCAGCACGCCCGCGCCTGCCCCCTCCCCGAGCACCTGCGGACGTGCCAGTGTCATGAACGAGGCTGCCACTGGCATCCACGCCACCGTGGCTGCGCCGGCCCGGTCCTCCTGGTCCTCGCCCGCGGACACGGCGGTCGGCTGTGGCGGCTGACTGACGCATGCGCGGCCTGCGCACACGCCATGGCGGACGCCTCGGTCGTGCCGGAGACCAGGCTCGCGCGTCCTTCTCCGCTCCCCCGCCGCGTTTCGGCGCGTCATCGCCGGCCGCACGACGCCGATGCCAGTGCCCTGCTGGCCGGGCAGATGCTCAGTTATCTGGCCGCGTCCCCTTCCTGTCCGCACCACGCCTGAGGCACGGCTCCTCGCTCTCCAGGCCGTTCTGCGCGCCGCTCTCTCCAGCGACGTCCGCCTGCGCAAAGGGCTCGTCCACGGCATGGGCCACGGCCCCATGGAGGAGGCATGGGAGGAACTCGCCAGCAGCCGGTTCATCGCCCCCGGTCTTTCCGCCGACTCGCTCCTCACGGGCCGGCTCACCGACCCGGTGAGCGGCATGCCGGGCTCCACCGTTCGCCGACAGGCCGCCGACTGGGCTCTGCGCTCGGCACGTCAGGCCCGTGCCCGCGGGCTCGGGCCGACGGGACAACTCCTGGCGGTGGGACTGCACGCGCTCACCGGTCCGCCTCGATGTGACGGCTCTGCCGACACCGGACACGTGGCTCGCCTCTGCGGGCTCACAGCGAGCGGACTGCTGCGAGAACTCGATGACCTTGTCGCGGCAGGGACGCTGACACGCTGGGCGCCCGCCGACGCGGAAGAGGAGATCACCTGGAAACTGGGGTGAGCCGTTCCACTCACCCCTCACCGGGCAACGCAGGGTGCCGCGGCCGGGGTGCAGGTGGCGCGTACGGCACGTCGGGCAACGCAGCAGGTCGAGAGACAGATCGAGGGCAGGGGGGAAGCGACACAGGCACGAGGCACTCCAGGCAAGGGGGTGAGGGGAAGAGACCGTGCCTGCACGCGCACCCAGAACGGCCTGCCCGCGTCTGGGAATGCGGCTACGCCGTCGACGACATGGAGGACGAACTCGGCATCCGCTGTGTGGCCCCCGCATTCGTCCACAGCGGGGCCGTCGTCATCGCGATCAGCGTCTCCGGCCCTGTCTTCCGAGTGACGCCTGACCATCTCGCGGAGTTATCGGAAGCCGTTCATCGAAACGGCCCAGTCCTTCGCCGACCGCCTGGGCGGAATCGCTCCGCCATCGCGGTAGGGCGCCGATATCAGATGTCCGCGAAAGGCCTGCTGTGGACCTCAGCGAGGTTCATGCCGCCGCGGTAACCGCCACTGGACTGAGGAACACCAGGGAGACGGCCTTCCCGTCCTCGGTGCCCTGAACAAACCAGCGCTCCGCAAGAGCTTCGACCAGCTGCAGACCGCGACCATTCTGCTCTGTCGGACCGGGTGTCCTGGCACGCATGGCGCCGGCATCGGACTCAGAGTCACACACCTGCAGCAGGGTGCGGTCCTGGAAGATCTCCACGATCAGCCGCAGGGGGCCGGAGGCGTGCTACACAGCGTTAACGAAAATTCGTTTACCGCCAGCACCATGTCATCGACCTGCTCGGCCGGATATGAGGCCATGGCGTTGCGGATCGCTTCGCGGGCCACGTTGGTCGGCCGGGCACAGTGCGGTGATCTTGTCGCGGCTGCTGCGGATGGGGGCGGTGGCCTTGTGGGGTACGCCGGCGGCGCTGGCGTGGACGAGGGATTCTTTCTCGTCGGCGAGGTAGCGGCCGAGCCATGCGCAGGCCACGGGTTCGGTCCCGACGGCAGCGAAGCAGGTGAGCAGGCCCGCGCGGATCGGCTCGGGATGTGCTTCCGCGTGGCTCGTCTCCCGTGGCAACGGGCCTACGTCGGGGCGTGGATGGTGTGCTGGGCCAGATGGGCGAGGAGGGTGTGGTGGGCCTCCCAGCCGTCAGGGGCCTTGGCGGGTGTGGGGTGTACAGGGTCGTTGGAGGGGTGGGCGTCGAGGAGTTCGAAGATGCCTGCCCGGGTCACGATGATGCAGGCGTGACGGTGGCGTGTGGTGAGAACGCACAGGCGACCGGCGTCCAGGTGGAAGGCTGAGGCGTTGCTGCGGCCGGAGAGGGGGTGCAGGACGATGGTGACTGTGCGTTCGCAGCCTTGGAGCCGGTTGGCGGTGTCGATGGTGATGCCGTGCAGCAGGGGGTAGTGGCGGGCGAGGAGTGCGCGGAGGTGGCCGACCTGGACGCGGTGGGTGGCGCCGATGGCGATGTCTTTGGGGCGCAGTTTGTGTCCCCCGGGGTTTTGCTCGCAGGTGGCTGTGGCGCCTCGGATCAGCAGTCGTTCGGCGATGCGGAGGGCTGCGTGGAAGGCTTCGCTGTCGAGATGGTGAGTGGTGCGTGCTGGTAGTTCGAACAGTGCCCATCCGGTGCGGGCGGCGTGCTCAATAACGTGGTCGGTGGCAAGGCGTATTCCGGCGTTGAGGTACGTGAGGGTTCTGTCCGGTGCGTTGCTTCCGGCTTGGAAGGGTGTGAGGGGGTAGAAGGCCTCGCTGATGAGGGGGATGGCTGAGGCCGGCAGGCGCCAGGACACCGGCAGGGAGCGGACGGGCAGGTCGGGGTTGTTGGCGAGTGCGACGGCGACTGCGCTGCTCATAGGGTCGTGGGTCATGTCTGCGAATTGGTCGGTTTCGGCAGTGGAGAAGGGGTCGAGCTGTCCGGGATCTCCGACGAAGAGTGCCTGGTCGAAGAGGTGAGCGGTTCTCAGGAGGGTGTCGGAGCGCATCTGGTAGGCCTCGTCGATGACCCCCCATGGCCATCGCCGGTCGGTGACCGTGGCCCATTTCATGGCCGTTCCCACGATGACGTCTGCGGTTCGTTCGAGATCTTCGATGCGGGTGCCGACACGGATGCCGGTGTGAGCCTGCAGGTCGTGGGGGGCCGCGTTGTCGACTCCGGTGAACCGGGCGATTCGAAGGTGCGGGTGGTCGTCGGTGAGCCGCTGCACGAGATGGTCGGCCTGATTATTGGTCTGGGCGATGACGGGGCAGGGGCCGCTGGACCTGGCGAGCGTGGCGGCGGCCTGGGCGACCAGGGTGGTTTTTCCGGCGCCGGGTGGGGCTTTTACGACGAGCCCGTGGTGGGTGAGTGTGGGCAGTTGTTCCAGGACGGCGCGGGTGGCGTTGTCTGTCTGCTGCTGTGCAGACGGCATGCGGGGCGGTGTCACGGCTTGTCCTCGCTCTGTTCCTCGTTGCCGTCGTGCGTATGGCCGGCGGGCGGGCCGCCGTGGGTCCAGGGGGTCTGGTCGCGTGTGGGGAACTCCGGCATCCGGTGGTGGTCGGGTGCGCGAGTGAAGACGAGGATGGCGCCTGGTTCGGGCAGGACTGCGTGGTTGGGGCGGGCGATGGGGCCCATTCCCGCGGTGATCTCGAGGTCGACCAGTGTGTCGCTGTCTGTGTGGGTGACTGTGCGGATCCTGTAGCGGGCGTTGGGGTGAGTGTGGCTGGCCAGGGGCCGGCCGGGCTCCAGGAGCACGGGATCTGTGGTGGACACCGTGAACCGGGGGCGCCAGAGTCTTCGGCCGGTGGGCCCGCGGAGAGTGTGTTTCGCCTCGATCGTGGTGACGGGGCCTGCGAATGCCTCACCGGTGGTGCGCAGTTCGGCCCGTACGAAGGGATCGTCGGCGGCGCGTTCGGCGGCGAAGGCGGTTGCTGCGGGTTCGGTGCGGGCTAGGCGGACGGCGGTGGCGACGGCTTGTTCGCGGGCGGGGCGGGGGCGTCCGTCCTGGGTCAGGTAGTTGTGTTCCTCGGTGAATGCGGTGCGCTCGAGGGTACGGCGGCGTGCGGTGTTCGGGGCTTCGGGGAGGGTTTGGAGGAGGGCGTAAGCGTGCCACATGCGGTCCCAGGTGGGCTGCATGTGTTGGGTGAGCAGGCTGTTGAGTTCCTGCAGGAGGGGGGTCTGGTCCTGTCCCCGGGCACGGGCGTGGGCGTGGGCGTAGAGGATAGGGATGAGTTCGTCGTTGTCGAAGGCCGCGCCGGTGGTGGGTCCTGCGGGCCGGTGTGTGGCGGGGTCTTCTGCCTGGTCTGCGGCGTCGCGTCCGGAGGTTGTGTGACGCGGCGGGTCGATCCAGGCCACAAGGGTGGCGAGGTCCTCGTCTTCGAGGGGGCTCTGGCCTGTGATCCAGTGCATGCCGAGGAAGCCGGTCAGGGGGATGAGTGCGGCTGTTCCTGGGATTTCGGCACGGTCGGTGAAGTAGGTGAGCCAGTGTCCGAGGCGTTGGATGGCCCGGGAGCCGGGCGTCTGGTCGTCGGCACGACGCAGTCTCAGGTCGGTGCCGAGGTCTTTAAGGTACTGAACGCTCTGGGCGTTGGGGACGAGCAGCTGGGGTGCTTCGCCGGTGCGACGGCAGGTGTCGATGTAGGTGGTGACGGTGTCTGCCAGGGCGGCGAGCAGGGGTGTGTTGGTTCCCGAGAAAGGCGCGGTGTGGAGTTGGGGACGGTAGGGGTCTGTGCCCAGCATGACGGCCAGTGGTCGAGCTGTGGGGCCGGTTCGGTTCAGCGTGATCATCATCAGTGGCCGGTCACTGAGGTGCAGGTGGCGCAGCTGGCAGGCGTGTTCGGCGTGGCCGGTGGAGGCGGCCCGCGTCCGCAGGAGCGAGGCCAGGAGGCTCATGTGCTGTCTTTCCTGAGTGTTTCGTGGATGCGTTGTGCGTGGCGTAGCGCGTGGGCGATGTCTTCGTTGCCCGGGGAGGGGCGGATGCGTCCGTCGGCGAGGTCCAGGGCTGTGTGGATGGTGTCGATTCCTGCGAGGTCGTCGCGGACGGTGGGGCCGAGGGCCCCGATACTGCCCCGGTTGCGGGCTTCGGTGCGGCAGTGGGCAGCGAGGTCGCAGTGGTGGCGGCAGTCAGGGGTGTAGTGGGGCTTCATGGTGGCGAGTGTGGCGATGAGTTCGTCGCGGGGCCTGGTCGGTGTCCCGTCGGGTCCGGGTGCCAGGTCGCAGGTGGTGCCGTCGGGGAGGGTGTCGAGCAGGTCGGGCAGACGGTGGAGTCGTGCGAGGTGGCGGCTGAGGTGCTTGATCTGTGGGGCGGCGTTGTAGGGCGTGGCGGTGGGTTGGCGGGTGAAGTTTCGCGGGTTGATGAGGATGACGGTGTCGGAGACGCGGGCGGCGGAAAGGTTGCGGCCGGTGAGGAGTTCACGCAGGGCCAGGATGTAGGCGGCGGCCTGGGTCAGTGATGCTGCGACCTTGAGGGGGTCGGGCCTGCCGTGGATGACGGGGAAGGATTTGATTTCGACGATGTGGAAGACGTCGTCGTGGTGGAAGGCGATCGCGTCGGGCTCGAGGTATGTCTGATGGCCGGCGACGGTCAGTGTGAGCACGGGGTGGTCGAGCAGGGTGTGGGGCTCGGATCTGTGCTCTGCCGCGCCGAGGATGCATGAGCTGGTGTAGGCACGGCGCAGTCCCAGGGGGGATGTGCCGTCGTCGGTGGCGAGGTTGTTGATGTCCTTGTAGGACGCTTGGTGCAGGGGCAGTTGGAGGGCTTGGCGGAGCAGTGGCGCCAGGGCGCCTCGCTCCGGGTCGGTGACCTGGCGCTCGAAGGCGATGCCGTAGTCGAGGGCGAGCTGGGACTTCCTCAAGGGCTGCGGAAGGTCCAGGTGGGTGGCGAGGGCGGCTTTGTCGATGCCGGCGGCATCGAGCAGGGCGCGGCGGTCGCAGTTGGGATTGGTGGTCAGAGCAGCCAGGGTTCGTGCGTTGTGCGGGAGAGGCGGGGCGGGGCCGCGTAACACGCGCAGTCGTGTGTCGAGCGAACTCACTGTTTTCCTCGGAGGAACTGGGCGCATGCCCGGTGTGGTCGTAGGGGGGTTCACGCGGTGCGGTGTCGGCGGGAGACGACTCGCAGAGTGCTGCCGAAGTTCTGTTCTGCATCGCCGAGTTGTTCGCGGGCGCGTTGGGCCGCTTCGGTGCAGGTTTGGGCGTCTTCGTCTGCGTGGATCTCCAGCTCGGCTGTGGCGGCCTGGCGCAGGGCGGTCAGGTCGAGGGTGCCGGTCCGGGTGTCGTAGCCGTGGACGTTTTGGCTGTAGCGCAGGAGAAGAAGTTGGACGGGCTGGGGCAACTCGGGTTCGCCGCTGAGGTGTTCGGCGGCGTCTGCGAGGCGGAGGGCTGCGGTCAGGAAGTGGACCCGCTGGGTGAGTGGTCCCACGATGCGCCGCTCCAGGGGCCAGGTGCTCAGGGCGAGCAGGGCCCTGGTTGGTGCGAGCAGGTCGGAGGTCAGGGTGGAGCAGACGTAGTAGGCGCGGGCGTAGGGGGCGGAGCGGAAGGAGCGTTCTTCGTCGCGGCGCAGGGTGGTGAGACGTGCGGTGTTCAGGGGAGTGGCGAAGAAGGCCTCGTGGACCTGGCTGAGGAGTTTGGGGGAAGCGGGCACCGTGAGGAGAGTGAGTGCCTGGTGGGCCTGGTCACGGAGGGGCAGATTGTCCCGGGTGGGCTGCGGGGTTGCCGGTGTTGGTTGCGGCTGGCCCCTGTCAGGGTTGCTGTCCAGGCCGCACAGCACTTCCCAGGCTCGCTGGACGCGTCTCAACTCCTCGCCCAGAGTGCCCAGCTGGGCGTTGTCGCCGTGCGTGAGCGCCTGCCGGATCGCATGCTGCAGTTGCTGCATACGTTCCTCGAGTGCAACCAGATGCTCATGCATACTGGGATGCTAGCAGCCACCCACCCTTTCCCATTTTCTTCCCGCTTTATTGTGTCGGGTTTTCCTTTCGAACGACAGGTCGATCTGGCGTACGATTTCCGTCAGATTCCCGGAGGGAGCCTGGGGAGGCCGGGGTCATTCGTTTGGGTGAATATGATGCGGCAGGCCAGGGCTAATACCGACGGCCCAGGTCGCTGATGCGCGGGCCGCTCCAGTCACTCGGGGCCGACGGCGAAACAGGCTTCGGCGGTAGCCCGGACGGGGCGCCGTTCAGGCCGCACAGCACTTCCCAGGCTTGCTGAGAACGTCTCAACTCGGCGTGCAGAGTGCCGATCTGGGCGGCTTCGTGCTGTGCGAGTGCCTGCCGGATCGCGTGCCGCAGTTGCTGCATGCGATCCTCGAGTGCAACCAGATGCTCATGCATGGCACGACGCTAGCAGCACCCGCGATTCCCCTTTTTCTCCCGCTTTTTTGGTGTACAGTCCCGGCCTCATAAGGCACCACCGAGTGCCGTCCTACGCCTCGCTTCCGAAAGGGCGCATGCAGGCATGAGCAGACTGCTCCACACGTCCGACTGGCATGTCGGCCACACCTTGCACGGATATCCACGCACCGACGATTTCGACGCCGTGTTCGCCGAGATCGTGGAAATCGCCCGGGAAAGCCGGCCGGACCTGATCGTCCATACCGGGGACCTGTTTCACACCTCCCACCCCACGGCCGCGGACCTCATCCGCGCCATGGAGGTCCTGAAACAGCTCGCAGCCGTCGCACCCACCGTGGTCGTGGCCGGCAACCACGACTCCCCCACCTACTTCCGCTTCTTCGACCTCTTCACCGGCCCGTCCGTGGGACGGGGCCTGTTCTTCGTCGACCGGTTGCGCACAGCCGAGGAAGGAGGCGTGTTCACCTTCGATGCGTGCGGCGGCGAACAGCGCATCCGCCTGGCCGCCATGCCGTTCGTGCACCCGAACCGGTTCTGGCAGCGGCCCGCGCTCAGCACGTCGTACGCCGAGTACGCCGCAGGGATGCGCGGGTTGCAGCAGCAGCTGCTGGAGGCCATGGGAGAGGGGTACGACCCCGACCGGGACGTGCTGTTCTTCGCGGCGCACGTGTACGTCGCGGGCGCCACGCGCGCCGAGACCGAGCGGCGGATGGACGAGTCCTTCAAGGTCGCGGTCGAGGACCTCCCGCAGGTGTCGTACACCGCTCTGGGGCACATCCACTGCCCCCAGACCGTGCGTGGGCCCACGTTCCCGGCCCGCTACGCGGGCAGTCCGTTGGCCATGGACTTCGGAGAGGTGGGCGATCCCAAGAGCGTCGTCATCGTCGACGCCGAACCCGGGCGGCCCGGCCGACCGTTGCCCCGCCGCCTGCTCAGCGCGAGACGGCTGGAGGTTTTCGAGGGAACCCTCGACCGGCTGAGAGCCGAGGCCGCCCAGTACGACGGGACCTACCTGAAAGCGGTGATCTCTGGGGAAGAGCCCGACGTGCAGCTCGCCCGGAAGATCGCCGAGATCGTGCCGAACGCGATCGTCATCAAAGCGACGCTGGACCTGGAGCCGGCTGCCGACATCCTCCTGGACTTCGCCCCTGGCGAGGAACCGGAGCTTCCCGACGCGTTCCGCGTCTACCTCGGGCAGGAGGGTGTGAGTGGTGCCGCCGCAAATGCCACGGTCGCCGCGTTCGTAGAGCTGCTCAACGAGGTCGACACCGAGGCGCCATCGCCGGTCCCGGCCGAACAGCAGTTGCGCGCCGCGCTGGAAGACACCTGGACGGAGGAAACGTGAGGCTCAGGAAGCTCACCCTCATGGGGGTCCGCAGCTATACCGGCCCCTGCACCATCGGCTTCGCCGACAAGCGTCTGTTCGCCATCCTCGGCAACACGGGCGAGGGAAAGTCCAGCATCCCCGAGGCGATCATCTTCGCCCTGTTCGGGACGTGCTCCTGGTCGAAGTCGGCGCAGGGGCTGATCAGCAAGGGTGCTCACAGCATGCATGCGTCGCTGGAGTTCGAGGTGGACGGCCAGCCCTGGAACGTCCGGCGCGTCGAGTACGCGGACACCGCCAAGAGGCCGAAGGCGGTACTCGAGCCCCTGCCGGGAAACACCAAGAGCATGCGGGTCGACTACAAGAAGGCAGTGAACGAGGCGATCACCGACCTGCTCGGGGTGGACCGGGACGGTTTCATCGCCACGTTCATGCCGCGCCAGGGAGACTTCGACGCCCTGCTGAGGGCGACTCCGGCCGTCCGGACCGGCATCCTGCGCCACGTCTTCGGCATCAGCTCGCTCGAGCGCGTGCGGGACCACGCCGAAACACGTCTGAAGCGGCTCGAGGACCAGATCACCAATGCGAGGGCGGCCCGGGGAAATCTCGGGAAGGACCCCCGCGCCGCGGCAGACCAGGCCGTGCTGGACGTCGAACGCACCCGCGGCATCGCCCACAGCCGGCGCGCGAGGCTGGATGCTCTGCGTGAGGCCCAGAACCGGGCCGCCGAGCACCACCGTCACAAGCGCGACGTGGACAAGGCCACACAGCTGCTGTGTAAGCGTGCGGTCCCCGACGCGGGCGCCACACTTCTCGCCCTGACACGCACGAAGCACGAACTGGACGAGGAAGCCGCGTCCCAGGACGCCACCGAGGGTGAGCTGAACCTGCAACTGGACGCGGCACAGAGCACCCTGGACGCCTGCGAACAGGCGGGTGACACCCTGCCGTCCCTGCACGGCGCGTTCGCCGTCCTGTCCCGCCTGCCCGACCGAGCGGCAGGCTTGAACACCCTGCGGCAGCGGCGGGAGCAGGAACAGCAACAGCACGCCGAGCACGAGCAAGAACACGAGCAGGCACGACAGGCACTGGCCGAGCACAGGACGGCGATCGCGGAGCTCGCCGAGGCCGCCGCGCGTGGCAAGGACCTCGCAGCCCAGGCACGCACGCGTACCGAACACATCAAAGACGCCGTCCAGGAGGCGCTGCAGGAGGCGAACTCCGCGGCGACGCACCTGCAGTCGCACCAGGCCACGCTCAAAGCGGTCGAGGAACACCGTCAACGCTGCACCGCGCTGGCGGACACTCGGGAGGAACTGAACAGTGCCCTGACAGCAGCCCAGGACCATCTGGCTGCAGCCCAGCGCGGTGAAGCGGCCCACACGGCCGGCTCCGGCCTGGCCCCGGGAGAGGACTGCACCGTCTGCGCCCGGCCTCTCCCCGACGGCTTCACACCCCCAGCCCCGCTGGACGCCAAGGCACTGAGCCGCGCCAAACGCGCGGCCACCAAGTACGGCAAGGCCGTCAGGGATGCGGTCGTGGCTGAGGGGAGGGAAGTCGGCGAGTTGAAGGCCGCGGAAGAGACAGCCCACAAGCACCACCGTGCACATCTGGCCGCCACACAGCGCACCACGACGGCCCTGCTGCGGGTACGCGAGCTGGACGACGATCAGGCCGGCCTGCTCCCCCACGCCAGCCGTTGCCCTGGACTCCCTCCACGAGCGGACAAAAGCACGGGCGCACCTGCTCGCCGAAGGCGACCCGGCAAGCAGGCAGCAGATCACCCGGATGGTCAGCACCCTCGTCCAGCCTCTGCTCAACGCGGAAAGCGATGCCCGTACGGCACACACGCAAGCGGAGGCCGCCCTTGCAGCAGCGCAGGCCGCACACGAAGCCGCCAAGGCCGACCTCAAGCGTCAGCACGGTCGCCTGCGACGTGAAGGCAAGCGACTGGACGGGCTCGTGCTGCAATTCGACACGGAACTGCAGACGCTCCTGACGGACATCGCAGGCCTCCCGCCATCCCTCCGCCCCGCCCAGCCCGACCCGGACGCACTACCCGAACCGCACGCCATCGCAGCCGCCCTCGACACGGCCGGCCGACGGCTCGAACAGCTCGAGAAGACGACACAGGAGCGAGACGAGATCAGGCAGGCGCTCGCCGAACATGCCGCAAGCCGGCAGGCCCTGGACGAACGCCGTCGGTGCACCGTCGACACCCCCGCGCGTCATCTCGTCAAACAGCTGGAGCGCTGGGCTGACGCAGCCGACGATGCCGCAGGCCTTGTCGGCGACGAGACCACACTGCCCGCCGCACCGGACGGAACGGACCTGGCCACCGTCGACTCCTACCGTCTGTCCCTCGCCTCGCTGGACCAGAAGCTCGCCGAAGCGCTGGGTCAGGAGGCCCAGCGTGCCCGCGACGAGGTCGGGGCGTTCGAGAAGGAACTCGTGCGCCAGGGTGACGGGCCCGAGGACGCCGGCGACATCGCCCCTGGGTTCTTTGTGCCCTCCCAGGGCGATCTGCTCGACCCTTCTGTTCTCAAACCGCTCATCAACAAAACGGACCACGCGCACAGCGCGTATGAGCGGGCCAAGGACGACCTGCGCATCGCGCGCTCACGTATCCCCCATGCCGAAGCCCTCGACGCTGCCGTCACGGCCGGAGAGAAGCAGGCCGAGCTGTGGCGTAACGTGCGGCGGCTGCTGACGGAGGGCAAGTTCATCGGTTATCTCGTCGAACAGCGCACATATGCGCTGCTCAGTCACGCCAGCAGGAACCTCCTGGAGATCTCCGGAGGCAGCTACGCGTTCACCAACGGGTTCGAGATCGTGGACTGTGCCACGCACCTTGCACGCAATCCGCAGACTCTCTCCGGTGGCGAGTCCTTCCAGGCTTCGCTGGCCCTGGCCCTGGCTCTCGTCGAGCTGAACAGCCGCAGCCGCAGTCACCGCCGGCTGAAGACCCTGTTCCTGGACGAAGGATTCGGCTCGCTGGACGCTGAGCACCTGGATCTTGCCCTTTCCGTCCTAGGCCGCAGGATCGCCCCGGACACAACGATCGCCATCATCAGTCACATGTATCCGGTGGCCGACGAGGTCGACGACATCCTGCACGTCATGAAACCCGCCACCGGCTCCACGGCCCAGTGGCTCTCGCCAGAGGAACGCACCCGCATCATCCACGACGGCCTGCAGAAAATGCTGCACCACGCGTGAGCGCCGACGGGCTCCTGTCGGCACAGCCACGAGGAGCCCGTCCCATGGGGCAGTGTCCCCACGCTCCGAAAGCGCGGCCGTTGCGTGTCTCCTGCCCTCGCAGGACTCTGTCTGAAGAGTCTGCTGCCGGCCCCGGCCGGCAGACCTCCGTACCGGCGTCGATACCCGCGGCCTGAACCACGCCTTCGACATCCCGGCGCAAACGCTCCACCCGAGCCCGCAGCGTTGCCCCTGCCAGCCGACTCGTGTGGCGCGTACGGCACCCGGCCGTGTGTTTCCAAACAGCGGCTATCCGGTGGCTGACTCTCGGCCACGCCCGCCGGCACGACGGCGGCCCCACCGCCACAGCGCGGCCCGCGATCCGGCCGCGCGTACCTGAACCCCCCCTCTTCTCACCGGTCGGGCGCACCGCGCCATCGGCCCTTTCCCTGATCTCCTCGTCTGGAGGGAGCAGAACCGTGAGTGATGCCACGACGGACGGCGCCGACGGCGCCGTCACTCCACTCTTCACCGCAAGTACAGGAAGGCCGGCCGCGATGCCGCGGCTGAGGCATCTGGACCAGCACGGCCTGCTGACCAGCGCGCACGTGCGCCTGGTCGCCGCGACCGTGGGCCGCTCCGAGCGGACGGTGTGGAACTGGCTGGCCGATATGCGCGCCACCGGCCGCATGGGCGCCGTGGCCCGGCCACGGTTCACCGTCACAGCTGAAACCCGGCACCTTCTTGCGTTGTCGGGAGGCAATGCCTCCGCTGTGCACCGTGAGCTGGAGAAACGAGCCCAGGCCGATCCGGATCTGCCCAAGGCTCCCTCCCTTACGACGCTGCACCGCGCGCTGCGGCGGGACCTGACGCCCGGGGAACGGGCCGGCCTCGCCCGAGGGGAGGCCGCGCGGCGGGCCTTCGACGTGTTCGGCAAGCGCCCTCCCGGAAACCGCAACGAGGCATGGGAGGGCGACCACAAGTGCGTGCCCGTCAAGGTGGGGCTCGAGGACGAACTCGTACAGCCGTGGCTGACGTGGTTCATCGACTGCGCCAAGAACGTCATCACGGGTTGGGCCGTGACGCCCCACGCACCGAGCAGGGATGCAGTGCTGGCGGCCCTGCGCGCAGCGCTGAACCGCAGCGACCCGTTCGGCCCGGCCGGAGGGCTGCCTGGTCTGATCCGCGTGGACCGCGGCAAAGAGTTCCTGTGCGCCACCGTGACTTCGGCTCTGGGCGCCTTCGCCGTGCCGGTCATCGATCTCCCCGCCTACACCCCTCATCTCAAGGGAACCATCGAGGCACTCAACGACTCGGTCGAGCGGATGCTGTTCGTCTCCATGCCTCACTACACCGGCCAGCAGAAGCTCACCGGCGGGCGCACCGTTGATCCCGATGAGCCCGCGCTCACTTTCGAGGCCTTCGTGGAGCTGTTGCAGGAGTGGGTGCGGTGGTGGAACCACGAGCACAAACCCAAGAAGCTGGGCGGCCTCACTCCGATCGAGGCGTGGCGGGCCGACCCCACTCCCCTGTATAACGTCCCCGCCCAGCAGCTGGCCCACTTCGGGCTCGAGGACGACGGAAAGACCCGCGTCATCACCACCCGAGGTGTGCAGTGGCGCAACCACGCCTACATCGGCCCCTGGATGGTCGGCATGGGCGGCACCCGCGTCGTGGTGCGCTACCTCCCCCACCACGACGCAACCATCGAGGTCTTCGGCCTTGACGGCACCTACCTGGGCAGCGCCGTCCTTGCCGAGCAGGCAAGCCGGGAGCAGGTCCGTGCCGTGCGCAACGCCCGCAAGGCCAAGGAGCGGCGGCTTCGGGCGGACCTGAAGGCCGCCGCCCGGCTGCGGCGAGGAAAGTTCGAGGCCGTCACCTCGGCCACTCCGCCCCAGCGTCTTGGCTCGCTGACAGAGGCGGAAGCCGAATCGGAGCTGTCCGAGGCAGCCTCCACGGACCTGCGGAACGTCAATCCCGGCTACATCCCTCACCTGCCGGTTCCCGATGGCTGGGCCCGGCCGGTTCCGGCGGACCCGGACCAGCCGGGAAGCGACAACACCCCCGAGGAGAGCGAGTGAGCGACGATATGGACTACGGCAGCCTTCCGGCGGAGGAGGACGACCACTTCCATCGGCTGGACGCGCACCTGGTGGCCACTGACACGCTGATGACGACGCTGGACAACGTCCAGGCGACGATCGAGGCCAAAGGCATGATGGTCGCCTACGGAGCGGCCGGGTGCGGCAAGACGATGTCGGTGAACTCGGCGCTGCGGAAAGTGGCCCCCGACATCACTTACCGCCTGGAGCTGCGTTCGGGGCCGACCCCTCGCGACATCCGGCACGGGCTGTTCCGTGCTCTGGGGCTGCCCGGGGAACCTCCCACTCGTCCCATCGAGTTCGACACCCTTCTGAAGGACGCGCTGTCGCAGACGTTCCGGGTGTTGGTGTGTGACGAGGCCCAGTGGATGGGCCGCAGTTCGTTCGAGTACTGGCGTCACCTCTGGGATGACCGGCACACAGACATGGCGGTGGTCTTCGCCGGCGGGGACAACTGCTACAAGGTCCTCAAGCGTGAACCGATGCTGGCGTCGCGGATCTACATCTGGCAGAGGTTCACGCGCATGCCCGAGGGCGAGGTCGTCGGGACGCTGCCGGCATTTCACTCCCTGTGGTCCGGGGTCGATCCGAAGACGATCGTCGGCATCGACCGGGCCGCGGCGCACGGCAACTTCCGTAACTGGGCCACCATCACCAAGCACCTGATCGAAGGCATGCGGCAGAAAGGAGTGAGTGAGATCAGCCAGGACCTCATCGACTGGGTCTACGGCAAGCTGGGCGGCATGTAGCGCCCATCAACTGTGCGCCGGTTCTGCCACGGGGTGGCGGAACCGGCCGCCGGCCATCACACAAGGACACAGCACCTGGGGCGATCCGCAACCAGGCGGCCAGAGGGCGCGCGGCATGGATGAGGGCAGGGTGGTGGCGGCGGGCTACGGAGATGTGACCGTGGTGGTGGACGAGCAGGACGATCTGTTCTACACGCGGGCGGCACTCGAGGCGCACTGTCCTGGCGAGGGCCGTATCACGGTGCATCCGACACCGGCGAGCGGCCATCCTGCCGCGCTGGCGCACGACGTGCTGTACGCGCTGGGCAAGCGGCTGGCCCCAGGCCCCGACTCCCCCGACGTGTGGCTGGACTCGGTGAAGGCTGCATGGCAGGCCGCAGCCGCGTGGACGCAGGCGACCGGAGTACGGCACGTACTGGTCCCCCGTGCCCATCTGCTGACACCCCGACGGATCGACCAGCTTCTCACCTGGCGCACGGCAACGGGGGTGCAGCTGACGCTGCTGTGGCAGGAAGAGGCACGCAACCTGCCGCCTGTGCTCGCTGAGGTGGAGCGCCGCCTCAGCAGCAGAGACAGCTTCGAGGAGCTCCTCGCCGAACCGGGACCGATTCCCGCGCGTCCGTCCTTCCCCCCGGGGTCATCAATGCCGGCTGCGCTTGAGGCCAAGGTCGTGGCGGGGGTTTCACGGCAGCCGTCTGCGTGGCTGCCGCAGGAGCCCCGGCCGTCGTCGGCGAGGCAGGTGTGGCACGCGTTTCCCTGCGTCGGCGCGATGGCGACACCGCACCTGGTGCAAGCCGTGCCCGCAGTCGAAGTCGCAGAGCAGGATGCGGCTGTCCTGTCGGCTCTCGCTCATCCGCTTGCCGCCGGGGCGCTGAGCGTGCTGGCTTTCACCCGGGTCGGTCTCGGCAGGCTGCGGAGCACGCGTGACCTCGACATCGCCGGCGACGTGTCCGTCGTCAAGCTCCACGGCATCGCGCACCGGTCCTGTGCCTTGTACGCGGTCCCGGACTGGGCCCGGCCGCTGCTGGCGGCTGCCCGCGCTCATCACCGGCTGGAGCCACACCCGGCTGGAGACAGTGTGTTCGCCGTGGTGATGCGTTCCGAGGCGCAGCATCTGCGCGCGCACGCCGCGCATCTCCTTCCCCTCGACCTGGCCGTTCTTGTCGACAGCCTCACTCCTTGAGCGGTGGGGCAGCGGTCTCGGGCGAGGAGGCTCTGGTGACGCGGCAGCTCGTTGAAAGCCGGCGACGACCGAGGGGGTGATGCCCTGGTCAGTGCCGGCTGGTGGTGGCGTCTTTTTCCACTGCCATCCAGCTCCAACTCCGCCCGTCCATGACCCGGTTGTCTTCGAACAGGATTCTCCACCCCTTCATCCACTCACCGTGGGCATGGTTGCGGGCCTGGCACGAGCACGTGCACCGCGGGCTCTGGGCGTTCTGGCACCGCCAGTTGCATGCCTCAAGCGCGTTGTACTCGCGTCCCACCGACACCCGCTGATGGCGTTTGAGGAGAGTACCGACGAGCTGGAGGAAGTGATCGTCGGAGACGGTCCAGCACAGGTGCTCCCCGCCCTCCCATGTCGGACGTACGTTCTTGGCCAGCAGCTCTTTGATGACCTCCTCATGGTCCGCTTTGCCGACGTTCGGGAACCAGTAGCCCATCCGGCGCCGGGCAAAGAGAACAATCGACGGGTAGCTCTCTCCCTCCCATCGCGAGAACCAGGAGGGCATCGGCATGGCAGGCCCGGTCAGTCTGTGCTCAACTGCGATACTGGCGGTGAGGCGGCGTTGAACGCCACGGGGTGTCAGGCCGGATGCCCAGCAGGTCTCAGACGCGTCCGGTTTCGCATGGATGAATATCTTCCGCCAGTTGGCGGACGCTTTCGTCGGAGCGCCGCACACAACGCATGTGAACGGCGCAGCATACCTGTGGCCCACTCTCTGCCCCTTCCCTTCGTCCGGTGCCCAAGTCGTTCCGTGTCAGACCCCGATCTTCCACGTCCGGTGCCGATCCAGGCGGTGGAGTTCGACAGAAGCTGCCGAACAGGGCTGCGTTCGGAACCACCCCTCCAGGGGCGTCCAAGGGGCAGCGCTAGACTCCTTTTCTACAGGCGCTCATTGGGCAAGGGAGGAGCACAGCATGCGTTGCCCTTCGTGCTCCGCTCCCACTTACATCGTCGCGCGTCGCGTCGGTGTCGATGGCTCAGAGCTGCGGCGCCGACAGTGCGTAACCTGCGAGAGGCGTTTCACCACCCGGCAGGCCCTGGTGCTCGTCGCTTCTCAGCGATGCGGGGTGCACGAGCCGTTCTCGCGGCACAGCGTCATCACTCGTGCCCGCAGCGCTGTCCAGCATCAGACCCGAGCGGACGATGCGCGAGCACGGCGCTGCCGATCCCGGCGACAGCTACCTGGAACGCCTCATCATTCCGGTGTTCTCACACGCCGACTGCCCAGCCCCGGCACCTGCGCCACAAAGTCGCGTGTGCCGGGGTTGGCATCGGGCCGGGACTGACCCAGCACTCTTCTGTCCATTTCTTCTCCACGAGGGAGCGCGGTGCGCTTCCCGGCCCCGCTGGGCGCACCCATGTCTTCATGTGGCCTGTGATCCAGGACCTTTTCATCAGCACGCTCAGCGGTGCCCTTGTCGCGATGGCCGGCGCTGCAGGACGGGCACTGCGCCGGCGTCGCTCTGAGCGCCTCGCTGAGGAGGAGGGGCCTCGACCCGAGTTGGGCGGGAACGAGTAGGCCGCCATCTCTTCAAGTAGGCAGGGGACGGGCTCTGGGGACGCACTCTGCGATCCCGGGGCCCTTGTCTGGATCACCGCCGTGATCTCGTCAGGCGCCTCCTCGGCCATAAGCGTCCCGCCAAGGTCAGCCCGTCTTGCTGGCGCGCCATTCGAGTGCCTGCGGGGTCTCGGTGAACTCCACCAGGTGTTCGCCCGCGAAGCGTTCCAGTGCGGTGCGTACCTCGGCGGGGGTGACGTAGAAGAACTCCTTTCTGTTGTTGACACGGTTGACGCGGCGGTCGGCGAACTCCTGGTGGAGGCGGGTTTCCAGGCCGACGGCGTCCTTGCTGAAGATCAGGGCGTGGACGTCGAAGCGGAAGGG
Source organism: Streptomyces sp. NPDC093085 (assembly GCF_040683935.1). Classification (NCBI taxonomy): domain Bacteria; kingdom Bacillati; phylum Actinomycetota; class Actinomycetes; order Kitasatosporales; family Streptomycetaceae; genus Streptomyces; species Streptomyces sp. NPDC093085. The sequence goes on from NZ_JBFBFB010000002.1 coordinate 48,142, forward strand.
GACGGCGGCGCCGCTGAGCTCGTAGACCCGGTCGAGCGGTTCGAGGCGTCGGGTCATGCCGATCTTGACGATGCTGTCTCCGAAGGCGCCGATGTTGGAGACGACGTAGACGTAGCCAGTGCGGACATTCGCGGCGCGGGCGTCGACGTCCTGGAGTGCCTGCTGGATCTCGGCGAGTTTGGCTTCCATGTCGCGTACGGCCTCGTGGTCGCCTTGGGCGTGCATGCGTTCGAGGGCAGCCTCGTAGTGGTTGAGTTCCTTGTGTAGTTTCTCCCGTTCGCGGTCCAGTTCGCGCTGGGCGGCCGCTTCCTCGCGTTCGCGGGCTCTCGCTTCGCGCTGGGCTTCCTTCTCCTCGTCCTTCTTCTGCAGGAAGTCGGCGGTCAGCTGCAGTTCGCGGACGCGGGCGTCGTGGTAGGCGTCGGAGATGCGGATGTGCATGGTGGCGCCGAGCTTGGCGATGGTCTCCCGGCTCTTGTAGAGGCGGTCGACGAGTGAGGTGAGGCGGTGGGGGCGCATGGTGCGGACGGCGTATTCGGCTTCGGCGTTGTAGGCGCGGAGCATCAGTTTGGAGAAGTCCCGGATCATCTTGCGGCCTTCGCGGGCGGAGCCGTTGACGGTCCAGTCGGTGGCGGCGAGAACAGCCTGGTTGTTGCGTGCGAGGTTCTTGATCTCGGCCTTGAGGGAGTCGAGGCGCGTGCGGTAGGCGACCGCGTCGTGGAGCTGGTGGTGGTAGTCGTAGATACCGGCTTGTTGCAGCAGGACGGTCTCGTCGGTGGTGACGATCTGCGCGCGCAGCTCGGTCAGGCGGTTCTCGGCCTGGTAGATCTCTCCGCGGTATTGCTCGGCTTCCTTGCGGATCCGTTCGGTGTCCTTCGCAACCTGCTTGGCGTCGGCCTTGATGTCCTTGGCGGCCTGACGGGCCTGGTCGACGACGGCTTGGGCCTCTGTCTGCGCCTGCGTCCGCAGCGCGGCTGCCTCTTGGCGTGTCCGCTGCATGAGTCCGGCGACTTGGGCGGCGTCGGCGCCGCGGGTCTGCGCGATCCACTGCCTCAGTTCCTCCAGCTCGCTCGCCTCGTCACGTCGCCGACGGCCGAACCAGCCCCTCTTCCGCCCGGCGGGGACGCCGGGCGGAGGCGTGTACTGCTGGGGAACGGCGGGTGTCGGCGGCGCGTCTTCGGGTGCGTCGGGCAGCCACATCTGCCAGCCGGGAGGGGGCGGTGGCCAGGACGGGTCGGGCTGCCAGCCGACCGGCGGGATCCAGCCCTGGGCCAACGGCCAGTTCGGTGGTGGATTGAACCGAAAGCCGTTCACATTCACCCGTGCACTCCCCTCCCGGCACCGTCCGGTGCACCCTCGACAACTCGCGCGATCATGCCGTGCAGGCTGCTGGGAGGACGGCCGATCGAGAAATTCGGCGCAAAAGGCACCTTGGCCGGTCTACCGGCCCGGAACCTCAGATGACGGCCGAGACTGACCACGACCGGAACACGGCGGTCGTGCCAGGCCAGCGCCGACCGCCGGCTCTGCCACATGCGCGGCTCTCGCGCCTCCCCGTTGCCAGGCGTGCTCGCGCTGGGCATGGCAGTGTCTGGTTCGGCACGGACGGCCTGGCCAGCGGTGGCAGCGTCAGTCGAGCCAGTCCAGGGGAATCAGTGCGGTGCGATTGCCTTCGGCGTCGGGACGCCAGTTGCCGATCACGGCTTCCTGGACCAGTCTTCGGGCAGGTTCGCGTGGTCGCAGACGATGATCTGGAACGCTCCGTTGTTGAGCTGTACGACGTCGTCGAGGAGTTGGAAGTAGGCGGTGACGGTGGCCCAGTCGGCGTCTTCGATGGTGGAGGCGTCGCGGGGTTTTTCCGGGAAGAACGCCTGGGTGGGCTGGTCGAGCATGAGGAAGCCCGGGACGGGCCGGTTGTTGCGCCGCAGGTAGGTGTGCAGGGCGAGGTGGGCGACCAGGTGGTAGCCGATGTGGTTCTTGGCGCTGCCGATGCGGGTGAGGGGCAGGCGTCCGGAGGGTCGTCTGAGGACGACGTTGAGGAGCTTGAGGCTGATGGCCGCCTCGGTGGCGTCTGCTGCTCCTCCGAGGTTGAGCCGCTTGGCCCAGGCGGTCATGCCGATGGCGACGTCGGCGAGGCGGCACTCGGTCTCGGCTGCGACGTCGTCTTCATCGACGAGCCGCTCAAGCGTGGTTGCGTGCTCTTCGGCGAGGGCGAGGTTGTGGCGCAGCCGGGTGATGTCGCTGTCTGTGCCTGTGCGGGTGAGTGCTTCGGAGATCCGGCCCTGGATGTGAGCGACTCGCAGGTTGTGTTCCTGCAAGCGGCCCATGCGTTCGTCGCTTGCCAGGAGTTCTCTGAGCTGGGCGCCGTTGATCCCGAGGCGTTCGGTCACGGCGGCGCGCTCGGTCTGGAGGGCGCGCCGGTGTTCTGCGCGTACGGGCTGGAGTGTCTGTGCCTGGGCGAGTTCTTGGGCGAGGTGGTCGGTCAGCTCGGAGATGTCTTGCGCGGTGGGGTCGGGGTGTTGCAGAGGCTGGGTGCACATGGGGCACACGCTGGTGTCGTGCTGGCGTTCAGGGCCGAGGAGCGCGAGGGTTTTGAGGCGGTCGAGCTGGAGGTGGAGTTCTCCGGTGAAGGCGCGGCCCTGCTGCTGCCATCGGTCGACTGCGGCCAGTGCCTCGTCGAATTCCTGTAGCTGTTCGCGCAGGATGCGGCGTTCGTCGTTGAGTTCCTGGCGCCGGTCGCGCAGTTCCAGTGGGGCTGCGGTCTGGGGGGGCTGCGGCCAGGGCCTGGTGGAGGAGGTCGAGGACTTGCGAGTTTTCGGGGGCCGCGGGCACGTCGGCGAGGAGGCCTTCGGCCTCCGCGAGGCGTACGAGGGCCAGACCGTTTGCGTCCATGGCCTGCTGGTGGCGCAGGGCGTCGTCGAGTTTCCGCTGTGCTGCGCGCTGGGCTCGCTGGGCTTCGCCGAGGCGGTGACGGCGCAGCGCCTGTTCGGGGCCGGCTGCACCAAGGAAGTACGGCAGGGTGTCCTTGAGGGTCTGGGCCATGCCGGGTTCGGTCTGGCGGTGGAACAGGGCCGTCTGGGAGGCGATCTCGTTCTGGTTCTGGAAGCAGAGCAGGGCCGCTTGGCCGATGGAGACGTCGAAGGCGCTGCGGGCCGCGCCGGCGGGCGGCTGGAAGTGGAAGTCCTCGATCCCGAGGCGGGCGCTGAGTTCGCTGCGCAGGACCGCGACGTTGGAATTGTTGACGAGTTCGTCGGGCCGGGGGATGTCGAGGGTGGCGTCGCCGGTGCGGATGAAGGCGTGCTGGGTGGAGGCTCCGGTGGGGCGGGGCCGGGCCAGGACCATGCGTGAGCTGTCGGCGAAGGTGACCAGGAGGGCGTACCAGCCGACGGTCTGGTCGATCAGGTCGTCGGGCAGGTTGGGTGCGCTGCGTCCGAGGCAGTAGTCGACGATGGTGAGGACCTCGGACTTACCGGTTTCCGACTCGCCGGTGAGGATGTTGAGCGCCCCGGGGCGGAACCGCAGGACCCTCGGGGGTTTCCTGCCGTCTCGGTGGTACAGGACCAGGGCGAGCAGCTGCATGGCGGTTCTGGGGCTCCTTTGTAGGGGCGGGTCAGGGGCGGACGCCGAGGGCGGTGAAGGCTCGGGTGGGGTCGGTCACGGCGAGCCAGCGGCCGACGAGTGCGGCTGCGCGGGCGCAGTCGGCGACTTCCTCGCCGGGGGCTGCGGACGGGGGTCTGGGGGTGCGGGGGCAGATCAGTCCGGCGGGGGTGACGTCTATGGCGTGGTGGCGCATAGCGGTGCGCAGGCTGGCACGGGTGTAGGTGGTGAGTGCTGCGGCGCGTTCGGCGAATGCGGCCTGCAGACGCGGGTTGTTGTTGGCCCAGGCGGTGAGTGTGACGGTGGACTTGCCCGGCAGGGATTCTCTGGTGTCTGTGGGCAGGACGAGGGGCAGGATCAGGAACGCACTGGGCCAGGGCAGGGGGCGCTGCGCTTTTTTGGTGGCGGTGCTGACGGCGCTGGCCAGGAGGTAGGCGCCGAAGGCGGGGTTGAACAGCGCCTGCGCCTCCGACACGTTGCGGTGGGAGTCGCTCGTCACTGTTCCTGCGTTTCGTCGGGGTGCTTGCAGCGGTTCTGGTAGTCGGGGTGCCAGCCGAGCTGCCGGTCGGGCTGCGCGGTGTCGGCCTGGTCGGACAGGCCGTGGGTGCTTCCTTTGCCGACCCAGGGCGCGGTGACGGTGCCGGGGCGCAGCGGGGTGTCGGCGACGCGGTCCATGGTGGCGTCCAGGATTTCCTGCCCGATGGCCTGGCGCTCCTCTTCGCCCGTGTCATCGGGGATGCGGCGGGTGCGGCGGCGGAAGGCGGTCTCCCACTCGTAGTGGAGTTCGCCTTCGTATTCTTCGAGCCGCTCCGGGGTGATCTTGAAGGTGCGCAGCCATTCGGAGCGCTGGGCCCGTGCGAGGTGGTAGTCGCGCAGGTGCATCGCCACCTCGGAGTCGGGCAGCCCGATCCACCGCATCTGGGCGACGACCAGGCGGTCGCTGTAGCCGGCGATCTCCGCCTCGGTGAGGTTGCGCAGGGTCTCGGTGATCGGCAGGTGCTTGCCGGTGTAGCGGCCGGTGACCTCGTCGCGGCGGCACATGAGTTCCTGGGCGCTGACGGAGGCGCGCATGTGCTGGGGGTTCTTGCGTTCCAGCAGTTTGACCGCCACGCCGTACCACCACCCTTTGATCTCCTCGAGGGCGGCCTGAGCGTGGTCGCTCGGCGTGATCCCCAGTTCTTTGGCCAGACTAGGGTCGAGGTCTGACATCAGGGGGGGGCGCCGTCGTTGACGGTGATGGCACTGACGAGTTCCTGGCGCCGGGCCGGGGTGAGCCTCATGAACAGGCGGCGGTCCTTGGCTGTGGTGTCGGGCCCTTTCTCGTCGCCGGCGACCTGTTCCATGCGCTGCAGCGCCTTGGCTTCGTCCCGGTCCGGGCTGGCGCCGAGGTAGTGGAAGAAAGTGTCCCGCGGTGCGGTCTGGGTCGAGACGAGGCGCAGGATGGGCATGGCGGCGCCCGAGGGTTCGGAGAGCTTTTTGAGAGCGTCGATCCAGGACCCGACGGAACGCCAGAAGTCTTTCCCGGTCTCGCTCAGCGGGCCGGCGGCTTCGCGGTGCTTGGACTGCAGGAGCTCCCGTGGCGTCTTGTCCGGGTCGAGCAACTCGATGTCGTCGAGGAGTTCCATGCGGATCTCGGCAGTGGGGTCCTGCCAGCTGCGGCGGGCGAGCTTGAGCAGGGCGAGCTCGCACTGGAACAGGTATCCGGTCATCTGCCCTGCCGCCGAATGCGACCTTGCTCGCGCCACGTTCCCCACTACTGATCGTGCTTGTCCGAGCGGCGCAAGTCCCACCCCTGCGACCGACCACACCACACACAACGCGACCTGGGCGGTTTGGTTTGGTGTGATGTGTTGTGCCACTCCCCTGCGGCACAACGTAGCACCCGCCGCGGCGTCGCCGTCAGCCTTGAAAGGATCGCCGTCCGTGATCTTCGGCCGCTGTGTGGTGAGCCTGGTTGCAGGTCTGCCGCCCAGAGACCGCTGCGCTGCCCCTTAGCCGAGGGGGGCTCGCCGTTGTTGCTGTGGGCTTGCTGTAGACCGTCTTCCTATGACCGCGCCACAGGTGTGCCGGCAGGGGCGTGCCCCGCCCCTCTGGGGTGAGCTGCGGTGAGAAGCGTCGATCGCTTAGCGGACTCTCGGTGGGACCCGGGGGCCCGAGGGCCACAGCCAGTCGTTGGGTCTCCCGGCTCATGGGACGCCACCGGTTTGGCGAGGGCCGATGGGGGTGGCATGCGCGGGGTGGTGGGGTGGTGTTGCGGACGTGGATCGCCCCCATGTTCGGATGCCCGTGGCTTGCCGCTCGCCCTGGCGTCGCGGTCGGAGGCGTTCGCCCGCCGCGTGTGCAGGGGGCTTTCGCATTCGGGGAGGGCGAGCGGGGCATAGGGTGTGGCGAGGGTCGGGCGGTGCGGGTGGGCCCTTGGGGCGGGAGCGTGATCGGCGGGTGGACGAGGCGGGGTTTCGCCGAGCGGGTATCCCGGCGAGCGCGCACAAGGAACGCGCGAGCTATCACGTCCTGGGGCTTGTGGCCAATAGTGCGGGCTGCCAGTTGCAGGATCCGTGGCTCGACTACGACTGTCTCGACACGACGGTGCTGGGTTCGGGGCCGCACGCTCGGCGCGGTCCCCGGTTCGACGTCCAGCTGAAGTGCACCAGCAGCGTCCACACGGCGAGGCCGCTCACCAATGGCGACTACGCGATGAGGCTGCCGGCCGACCAGTACCTGAAGCTACGGGAACCGGGTTACGTGCCGGTGCGGCTAGTGGTGATGATCATCCCAGAGGGAGTAGAGGTTCCGCAGGTCAGGAACGACGGAAGCTCCTGGGCCCTGGACGGTTTCATGCTGTGGTCCGACCCAGAGGACTGGCCCGTGCTTGAGCCCGGGAGGAAGTTCGGCAGAGTGGTTCTTCCGCGGGAGAACGAGTTCACCCCGGAATATGTCAGAGATCTGATCAAGCGCCTGGGCAACGGAGGTGGGCGGTGAAGCTGGACAAGCTGGACACTGGGGCCTTCCGGCCTCTGGTTCCGTCTGTCTCCGTCGCGATGATCTCGGACTTCCTTCATGAGGCCGGATGGGTGCTGGCCGACGAACGTGAAGGACTAGCGGAGTACTGGCTGTCTCCCAACACGGAAGCCGATGGGACGGAGGATGACACCTATCTCCTGCCGCTGAACGACGGGATGCGCGACTACGACCGCAGGCTGGCCGAGCTGCTCGCGGGATTGGCCGACTACTTCGGTGATGACGCCTCGCAGCTTCTGCAGCGGATCAGTTCCGTGGACTGGGACACACTGCTGTTCCGCGTAAACCCTGTCGGCCCCGGCGAGTCCGTGCCGCTTGCCGAGGCGGCGAGCGTCCTCGCCGTGGGCTCGGAGATGCTGAGGCTGTCGGCTCTCTACACGGACAATCCCGAAAGGACCGGATGGGGCAGTCGCCGCAGTGCCAACGTGGCGGACTATCTGCGCGACGGAGTGCGGCTCGGCCACACCCGGCAGGGCAGCTTCGTCTTCCCTGTGATGTCTCGTACCGGGCCGTGGCAGGGGTCCCTGCCGCCATTCGGACGGCAGGTCATGATGAACCTCGCCGCAGCGCTCGACCGTGTTCATCGCTGGGCCAGTCCCGGTGCCCACGAACGTGAGGGTATGCCCCCGTTCGAGACCGCCGTTGCAAAGTCCTTGCGCCCGCTTGCACGAGCCGGAGACCTGTCGCTTCATCTGTCGTTCCAGTGGGCCGCAAATCCGCCCGCAGCAGAAGACATCCGAAACAGTTCCCTGGTCTTCGACGTCTCCGCCATACGGACACTGGACAGACGCGCACAGCAACCTGCAAAGGCCCTGCCGCGCAGCACCCAGGACGACCTGCTGGCGCCGGCAGGGACCGCTCTGCGGTCTCCTCTCACCATCACGCGCCGGCACCCAGAACAAGAGCTCACCGGCGAGGTCATCGCCATCGGCGTGGACGACCGGAATGCGGCCCGAGGGGAGAACCCCTACTTCATCGTGCTCCGTGTCAGGGAGAACGATTACGTCATGGCGGTCAACCATGACGAGCATGACTACGCGCTCCGCGCACGCGCGGACGGACGAGGGGTCACGGCCAGAGGGGAAGTCACCATTCGTGAGGCTGGGGCAACGATCCAGGGATCTCTGGTCCGGGACCAAACTCCATCGCTCCCACGTCGTCCCTAGGATGCACGGGCGCAGCCGAGAAATTGCTGATACCCGGCACCCGCGCCGACGATCTGTACGAGGTATGCGGTCAAGCAGCACGCGGCGCGAAATGGCGTCGCGAGTACGGAATCGACGCCCTGCTGCGAACAGTGGGCCGCGGAGCGGGCAAGCACGCCACCCACCATCCCGGCAAGACGCCTTACCTGATCGGCAGTGTCCAGGACGCTGTACGCGCCCGGGAACGCACACCCTGCCTTCGCCCGCACATCACCACTGCCAGCAGCCCGCAGCAGTGAACAGCAGCACCTCCTCGCCGGCACCTCCTACGTCAATGCCTTCACCGAAGGTACTTTCACCATCTGCTGCAGCCCATGGCCCGAGCAACTACACCGACCGCCCATTGCCACCGACGCCTGGCTGGGCTCGGCACTCGCGGACCCGGCTTGACCGCCGCCGAGTGGGTGCTAGACACCGACAGAGCGCCCTTCGATGGATCTACCAACTCCCCGCCCGGCGCATGAGGACAGCGGAGCACGTGACACTGCTGTGTGGCGGGAGCCACGAAAGTTGCAAGCCTATGGCGGTCATCACGGGACGTCGTCACGGCACGCTCTGCCGCTTCAGCCCTCCAGTCACCCCGTGCATGTCCGAGACCGGTCCTATGCTGATGACGTCTTGACCCGATGAGGCTTCGTCCCGGTCACTGTGCATGGGATGGAAGCGGAAACAGAGGTTCCGTGTCGGAGTCGTCCCTCGGCCCACAGGCACAATCCTCGGCAACGGCTTCAGGTGAACGGGCCGTTGCGGCCGCGGGCAGTATCACCACCGCTGTAACCGGCGACGGGAACGTCGTCATAGCTGGCGATGTGAACGTCATCAACTGTTACATGATCTTCGGCGGCGCCGAGAAGGATGGACCAGGGCCGGCAGCGGTGGCGGCGATGCCTCAGCCTCTGGCCGCAGCCAGGGGGAAAGTAATCGTTCCTGTGCTTGTCGGCATCGTGAACTGGGTGGGCCAGGACGTCTCGCTGCATCCCGGCCCACGCCTGGTGCGTTCCTATGTCGAACACGCCCTGCGCCAGGTAGGCACCGACGGGGTGATCGCCTACGGCCAGGAGCTCGACAATGGCGACACATTGCTGTTGTTCACTGGCGCCGATGATGTACGCGCGCTCGGAGCGCTCCTGCTTCGCGAGCTGGATCAGCTGATGGCGACAGACTGGCAACGAGCCACACGCAAGGAGGGCTATCTGCTGCCGCAGGTACGACTGATGCTGCATGCCGGGTTCGGGGAGTTCGACGGCTCCAGCATCTCCAGTCCGTCACTTGTTGATGCCCTGCAGTCACACTCCAGGACCACGGCGATGAACGACGCATACGCCGGGGACACGGTCGGTGTGGTGGCACTGGTCACGCGTGAAGCCTTTGATGCCGAGGTCTACGGGCTGTATTACGGCGAGAGGCAGCGCTGGCTTTCGTTCACACAAACGATGCCCGGTGCTCCCAGTCTGGACTTCTGGTCCCGCGGCGCGCTGGGCGTGGAACGTCGCGAGCCGCCTGCCGACACATGATGCGGCCGGACCCAGGATTCGCAACTAGGTTGCTTGGCAGTAGAGATGAGCAGGAGTGGTGATGCTGACAGGTTGGCGCAGGGGCGTGTTGTGGACGGTAGCGACGGCTGCTGGTCTGGTCGTTGTGGGTTTGACGCTGCTGCTGTGGCTGAAAGATCTTGGGACCGCGGGGACGGTGGCGGGTTTCGTCGCTGATACCGCCGCGATCATCATCGTCGTCCTGACCGTGCGGGCGCTGTTGCTTCAGTCCGGTCAGCAGCAGAATCACACTACGGCGTCGGGCCCGGGGGCGGTTGCGGCCGGTCGTAGCATCGGCAGGGCCGTAACGGGCGACGGCAATCAGGTATCGGGGCCAGCCCCGGCCGTTGCGCCGGGTGGTGCAGCGCCGGGTGGAGCGGTGGAGGCGTCAGGCTCGAAGTCGGTCGCGGCGGGTGATTCGATCGGTGAGGCTGTGACAGGCGACAACAACACGTGAGAGACAGCTGGAGCTCCATCGGCTGGGCGAGCGTGGGGGACGGGATCAGCGCGTGAAGTCCTGGCGGAGCCGTTTCGGCATCGGGTGGGAGAACAAGTGGTCCCGTAGCTCCCAGCAAGGTTCAGCTGAATCGCGTGAGGTGTCGGCGTCGGGTGACGGGGCCGTCGCGGTGGGCGGGGATGCTGGCTTGATCCTGAATGGGCACAACAACACGGTGCTCATGGATCCGGCGTACGGAGGGCCGAGAACGCTGGATGACCTGGCTGCCGCGGGTCGGGCCCGCATGGTGCAGCGCTGGCATGCGGCCGGCGTTCCGCTCGATGTGGCGTGCGCGTTCGCCGATACCCCACGGCTGGGATCCCTTCCCTCTGCGATGGTCACCTCGTCCGAAGGCCGTGTAGTGGTCCTGGAGGGTGGCTTTGGGGCGGGCAAGTCACTGGCAGCGGAGCGGAAGCACCAGCAGGACATCGCTGCGGCCCGCGCCGATGCGCAGGCCCCCATTCCTGTTCACCTCCACGCCAAGCACATTCAGGGTGGTGTGGTCGACGCGGCGATCCGGGCAGCACGTCCCATCGGTAATCCCGCAACGCGTGGTGTCGCTCTGGTGGTGGACGGACTGGACGAACCCGGCCCGATCCGCGGCAAGGAATTGCTGGATCAAGGTCTCAGCTGGACCGCATCGACGGCCGGGCAGTGCTGGCGCATCCTGTTCACGGCCCGTCCCGGCCTGGAGCTGCACGACTCGGTTCGCCGGATCATGCCGGAGCTGGACAAGGATGAGACGGCCCTGCTGATCGACCGGCTCGGCGGGAACGGATCTGCCGTGGGCGGTCAGCCGGGCATGGTGCGCCAAGTGCTGCGTCGGCCGCTGTTCGCCATCATCGCAGCCGGCCTGCAGCGCAATCAGAGCCCTCTGCCAAACAACCCGTTGGCCTTCCTGCAGGCGCTGGTGACCCGGGCACTGCGCGATGCGGAAGAGGCCAAGGAGGAACGCGCCGAGCGGTTGCTTCAGCGGCTGGCCACGGAGTGTGTGAGCAATGCTGGTCTGGCAGCGGCCGCTGACGTGGGCAGTCCTGGCGACATGCACGCGCTGCTGGATACCCGACTTGTGGTACGTGTCGGCGAGCGACACCTGGCGTTCGCTCTACCCGTGCTTGAGCAGTACTTCGCTGGTCAGGCTCTGCTGACCGGCGGAGTACCGGCCGAGGTGACGCAGAACGTAGAGCTGCTGGACCGCTGGCGCTACGGGCTGGCCATGGCGGTCGCCTCGGCAGGCTGGGAGGCGGCACGAACGGTGCTTGAACCTCTGCTGCGCACCCAGCCGGGCATCGCGGCCTGGGCCGTCCACGAGGCCATCCCTCGCACTGTGCATGAGGGAGAAGGTCCGTGGCCGGATATGCCTGCCAGTCTGGTCAGCCAGCGCCTGCAGACGACACTTGAGGCCTGGCAACAAGGTCTCGGCCCGGCAGGTGACCTGATCTTCCTCTACACAAGATGGTCTGGTCCCGTCACGGTCGATGCCAGCCTGGAGGGCAACGAGCTGGGACTGCACATCCTGCGTCGCCATGCCGACCACACGCCGGGACTCGCTATCCCAGTCTCCCATCGCTGGGCAGAGCCGCGTGGAATACGTCCCCTGGCGGCGTCGGCCGGGCCAGTTGCGGCGGACTACGCCGCCTGGCCCTGGCAGGAGACCCTGGGCATAGTCGCCTCGTACCTGCACACGCTGTGCGAGCGCAGAGACTTTGACCTGGCCGACTGCGACGCCTACACAAAAGAGCGGTTGTGGTTGGCAAGCACAGGCCTGCTGAGACGTTCACGCCGGCGCTTTGCACCGCTGCAGGCAGACGAAGCGCATCAGGCCTTGCGCCAAAGCCTCTACTCCACGGGAAGCCTGCCTGTCCAGTCGAGCTACGGTCACCAGTTCAGCGGCCGACAGGCGGAGTTGCTTCGGATTGACGAGCAACTCGGCAGCGGTCAATGGGCTGACGACAGCGGCATGCTTCACTACCCCTATGCTGTGCCCGACCAGGAAGACGGTCCCCACGTGCACTGGGTCTGGGACACCTACAGTCCCCCACAGCTCAGGCTGCGCACCGAGCAGGTCCTCACCGCTGCCGTTGAGATCTACACCGCGCTCGTCGACACCTGGTTCCCCCACCTCAAGCAGGTCCTCGGCCTGGCCAGCGCCTGCCCCGCCACTTTGGTCGCTGACCTGTACATAGCCCCGCCCCAGGACAGTGACTCCTATGAACCAGCCCTCATGCGGCTCTCCCTCCGCCCCTCGACGGGCAGCTCGGTCAGCGTCCGTCTCGTGCCGTCAGAGGATGACCTCTACGCTCCGGTCCCACCTCTCCCACCCGGAAACGAGCCGACAAGGTCCCCATGGGCGCGCCCGAGCACGCCGGTCGTCAGCGAACCCGAAGTCTTCGACGATGCTCCCGCGACCGGCTATGCCTACGCCTGGCTCCACGAAGACCTGCACCGCCTGCATCTCACCGAACACGGACCACGAAGAACGAACTCTGGCCTGCCATAGCGCTCTTACGCGCGGCGCACGGCAGAGCTGCCTGTTACGGCACGCGGCGCTCGGGTAGCAGGCCCAGTTCACGTGCAGCGGCCAGGTCCTCGTACGCCGTGGTCCGTCCAACATGCATGCCGGGGCAGACGAGGGTCTCAATCACCTGGCGTGTGGAGAGATCGGCTGGTGCATCCCAAATGATCTGCGCGGTCTTCTCGATACGGGGCAGGTAGGTGCCCCACCATCGTGGCCCCGTACGGCGCCGGAGCTCCCTCACGAGGGCGATCTGCGGATCGGGCATAACATCGCAGAGCCTTCCGACAAGTGGTGGCCCCCATCCGTCGTCGATCCACTCCCAGCCCTCCTTGATACTCCTGAAGGGGCCACAGGGAATCACGGACAGAGCGAGCGGCAGGGCGAGCTTGCGAGCAGAAGCGCGAATCCGGTCCTTCTCCTGGTCCGAAGACACGCCGCCAACCGTGGTGGCGTTCTCTTGCTCAACGAACCCTCCGCGGTCGACCTCGAGCGCGACGCACATGTCCACGCCGGTGGCGCTGCAGCTCAGCCAGATGCGGAAGCGAGGCGGGAAGAGATGGCCGGCCACCTGTACCGGGCGGTCCTTGAACCAGACCTCGTCTCCGTCGTGAAGACTGGAAGGCTCAACGATCAGACCTTCCGTCCAGTACCGGTTCACTCGGCTCCCCCACCACGATTGCTGCGGAGCGCACCGATCAGCAGCAGACCAAGAGTTGTCGTCCCGGCGAACGCCACGGCGGCGTCCCGTACGGCCTTCGTGACCGGCTCGGAGTCGACCTGGGCAAGGATCACGGCTGCGGCAGCCGCAAGCAGCCCCACCAAGACAGCCACCAGTACGCGGTAGTGAGTAGGTTGCACGGCTCCACTCTCGGGGCATCGAGCCCGGCAATCCAGCGTTCCTCGGTCCGCAGAACACGGGACGGAAAAGCGGACAACTTCTGACCTGCAAAGATGTCCCTTCAACGTTGCCCCTGGGCGGGCGGCCGGGAGCTGCCGCGCAGGCTGCGGGGCTCGTAGGGTGTGCGGTGGGACGGCGTACGAGCCCGCCGCCTTCTTCGGCTGGCGCCAGTGCCTGGGCATTCCCCTCGTGGGGGCCTTCGCCTCCGGTTGGCGGTCCGCCGCGCGCAGGTGGTGAGAGGGACTTTTCGGTGCTGTCCAGCTCGGGGCGTTCTCGCCGACGGTGTGCTTTCTCGCCTCGGCGCACGTGATGCGCCGATCTCGGTGACGGCGTCGAGCACGCCGGTGAACTTCCAGCGGTCAGCTGATCGGTGTCCTCAACCTCGCAGGGGCGGATCACCAGGCGGTGATTCTTGGCCGCCGGACGGCAGGTGCCCGGCGACATCTACCTCCGGACATCGGCGGGCACCTGCTCTGCGTCACTGGTCGTTTCTGTCGCGGCCGAGCAGCAGGGCCAGGACCATGCGGGCCTCCTTCCTGCGCTCGGCGGACGGGGCGAGAACGGCCATCAGAGCGGTGGTGGCGACAGTCAGGCTGTGGGTGGCGATGACGGTGGCGCTGATGGGCTCGTTGATCAGTTCGAGCAGGGTAAGCATGGTTGGTCTCCTCACGGGTCGACCCCGCCGTTCATGGCGTGGTGAGGTGATTCGGCCTCGTCCGGGGAGTTTCCGGCGACGTTCGCTCGCGTTGCCGGGAACGTCTACGCTGGTCAGGCCCCGCATGACAGGTTTTCCGGCGAGTGCGTGGCCCGGATGGGGTGGTGGTGGATGGCAGGGCGGACGGCGGCCCAGGAGCTCGCGAGCGTGCTGGGTGGTCTCCACCTGAAGGCGGGCAAGCCGACTCTCCAGGCGCTGGTCCGTGCAGGGCAGCAGCAGGTTCCGGCTGTTTCGCTGAGCACGTCTTCGCTGGGTGCCTGGCTGAAGGGAGAGAGCGTTCCTTCAAACCGGGCAGCTGTCGGGTTCCTCTTCGGACACCTCACGGCACTGGCCCGCAGGAAAGGTGAGCCGGTCCCCGACGTCTCGTGGACCAGGCTGTGGGAGGAGGCCTGCGCGGAGAAGCGGGCTTTGCGCGGCGGGCGTCCGCCTCGCCCCCGTGTGGTGACAGCCGAGTCCCTGGCCACCCCTACCGGACGGGGAACGCTCGTTTCGGCTCTTCAAGCTGCCGACGCGTGCAGCGAGTGGGAAGTACACCCCTCGGCTGTGGCGGCTTCCAGCAGAGGAGGGGCGCTGCCGTTGTACGTGCGCAGGGTGCACGACGCCGCGGTGCGGCAGGTAGTGGCGCAGGCTGGGGCCGGGTCGAGCGGGATGGTGGTTCTGGTCGGGAGTTCGTCGGCCGGCAAGACCCGGGCATGCTGGGAGGCGGTGCAGGAGCTTCCGGCAGGGTGGCGGTTGTGGCATCCACTCGTCCCGACTCCTGCCAAGGCGCTGGCCGATGCCCTGGAAGAAGGTGTTGCGCCGCGCACTGCGATCTGGCTCAACGAGCTCCAGCGGTACGTCGGGGAAAGCGCCGACGAGGAAGCGGAGCGGGTGGCAGCGGGGCTACGCGCGCTGCTTCAGGATCCAGAGCGTGGTGCCGTCCTTGTCCTGGCGACCGTCTGGCCGGAGTACTGGACCGCGATGACCGACCGTCCTTTGGGTGCTGACCGTTATCCGCAGACGCGTGAGCTGCTTGCGGGCCGGGCCATTCACGTGCCTTCTTCCTTCGACCAGGCCGTAAGCGACGACATACGTGCGATCGGTGCCCACGATCCGCGGCTGGCCGAGGCGATGGACAGGGCAGCGGACGGCCAGATCACGCAGTATCTGGCCGGTGCTCCTGCCTTGACCGACCGGTATCGCACGGCTCCGTCCGGTGCGGCCGCGCTGGTCCGGGCCGCCATGGACCTCTCCCGCCTCGGTGGGGTGTCGCGGATACCGCCAGGTTTCCTGGAGGCAGCCGCGGACGGATACCTGAGCGACAGCGAGTACGACGCTCTGGGCGAGGACTGGTTTGAACAGGCCCTTGCCTACGCGGCTACGCCGTTCCGCGGCGTGCGGGGCATGCTCAGCCCGGTCCGCACCCGCCCTGGCGTCTCCGACAGCACACCCCGGTTCCTGCTGGCCGACTATCTGGACCAGACAGGTCGCAAGGAGCGCCGGTACGCCGCTCCCCCGGCATCGTTCTGGCAGGCGGCACGCCGGCATCTGGATGAGCCTCAGGTACTGACATCGCTGGCCAGGGCGGCTCAGGCACGATGGCGTGATCAGGAGGCGGCGCTGCTCTATCAGCAGGTCCTCGACAGCGGTGACACGCGTTCCGCTCTGAGCCTGGCGTGGCTGTGGAAGGAGCGCGGCAGACTCGAGGAAGCTGCGCAAGTCCGTCGACAGGCGGCCCTGGCAGGGCATGCGGAGGCCCTCGACGAACACCTGCGGGAACTGGTGGACGAAGCGGACCTGGCAGGTGCCGAGCGGGTGCTGCGAGAGGCGGCGGACAAGGGTGTGCCGGCCGCCCAGCTCATTCTGGCCAGGGCGTTGGAGGAAGACGACCAGCTTGACGAGGCTGCCCGCTGGTACGACGAGGTGGCCCGGTGCGGTGATACGGAGGTGTTGCACGCGTATGCGAGTGACCTTCGGTTCAGCGGTGACCTTGACCACGCCCGCCGCATCCTACAAGCGGCAGGAGACGGCAAAGCGGTACGTGAGCTTGCCTTTCTCGCGGCCGAGTCCGGTTCTGCGGAGGAAGCCGAGAAGACTGCCGTGGAGGCATTCGCGTACGGTGAGACGCGGCCGTTGCACCTGCTCGCACAGAAGGCAGTCGCCGAGGGACGGTCTGCGGACGGAGTCCGGTACTACCGCCATGCTGTCGCCGTGATGGAACGCCGGCGCCGGCTCCGTTCCACGCAGGGTGGTCTCATCGATCTCCTGGCTGGTCCAAGGCCCCTGACGGACTTCATCAACCCCAGCAAGCTGCCGATGCCTTCGGGCGAGACGTGGGCTCTGCGTGAACTGGTGGCACTCCTGGACGAGGTTGAGGGGCAGCAAGCAGGCGACAAGGCCCTGCGCAGCGCCGCTGATGGCGGAAACCGGTGGGCCCTGGAGATGCTCATCCGCCGCCTGCACGAGCGGGGAGCAGAAAGGGACGGTGAGGCACTGCTCATGGAAAGGGCGGCCGAGGGCGAGCTGTGGGCTCTATGGACACTGGCCCACCGTGCCCGCCACGATGCGACCGCCGACAGGGCCCAGGCGCAGGCCCTGCTGAAGAGCGCGGCTGCCGCGGGCATCGCGCAGGCTTATGCGGCCATGGTCGAGGACTCGGAGAAGGCCGGCCTTACGGAAGAAGCCGACCAGTGGGCCCTGCGTGCCGCGGCAGGCAACTACACACAGCCACTGTGGAACTTGGTCAGGAGGCGGGAGAAGACCGGCAGCTTCGACGCAGCCGAACGGCTGGCCTGGCACGCGGTCACCTCACTTGGAACCTCAGTCCTACGGCAGCTGGCAGAGAAACGGAACGCGGACGTGGCAGTGCCCTTGCTGTGGCGCGCCCACGAAGCGGGCATGCCCTGGGCGCCCGGCATGCTCGCCACACGTCTGGAAGCCGCTGGAGAACACACACAGGCCGAATCCCTCGCCCGGATCGCCGCTGACACAGGCGACAGAGACCCCCTTGAGATTCTGGCCGGGAAACGGGCATGTGACGATCCCGGCAGCAGCTGGAGGGCGCTGCTGGCCAACGGCCTGACGGCACAGGGAACAATCGCGCTCTCCTGGTGAGATGAGGGAGTCGGCAACCTCGGGTTCGCGCATGCGGCCAGCGCCTGTGCGGTGCTGCTGAGCTGGGTTGCGATGCGATGTCGGCCCGGCGGCGTTCGCACAGCCAGCGATCATGGCCTGGCGTCAGCACGAAACGTCTCGCATGAACGCCTCAATTTCACGATTTGATGCACATATCTGCTGTCGTGCGCAGATCATGGATCAACTGCTGCACATGGACGTGCCGCTTCCCCGGCCCGGCGCCCGGTACAGGGGCCGAGACTGCCGCGCCGACATGCGCGTCCGGCCCGGTGCAGCGTGCGAAGGACGTGTGCAGTAGGGAGTGATGAGGCCGTGGCGGCAGGTTGGCGCACGAAGGATGTATGGGCGGAGCCGCAGTACTGGCAGCGCAACCTGGTCAGCCAGCTCCTGGTCCCGGCCAGCTCATTGAGCCTGGAAGAGGACTCCGGATCCCGATTCGTTTACAACTCTTTCGGGCGCTGGCCTGCAGCAGCCGGCCAGGCGGACAGCCTGACCGCGCAGGTACCTGGCGGTCTGGACGGCGAGGTGCAGTGGGCTGGGCCGCTGGCGCTGTCCGCCCCGCAGGATGTGCTGGACTCCTACACAGACGCGATCCAGTTGCACGATCTCGTACGAGAAGGCGGGCTGCGGCCGCCGCAGGCCGGCGCTTTGCATTCGGTCCTCGGCTACTGGTATTCGCAACTGCCCGAACCGGGCCTGATCGTCATGCCGACCGGCACCGGCAAGACCGAGACCATGCTCACCCTCCTCGTGGCATGCCGTCCCCCACGGCTCCTCGTGCTGGTGCCCAGCACGGCGCTGCGGGACCAGATCGCTGGAAAGTTCGAGTCGCTGGGCATTTTGCAGAAACAGGGCATCGTCGCTGCAGACGCGCTTCGTCCATGCGTAGGCCGGGTGACCCGCCGTTTCACCGACGCGGCTCAGGCCCAAGGGTTCGCATCGGCCTGCAACGTCGTCGTGGCCACACCAAGTGTGCTCAACTACTGCACCCCGGAAGCGCGAGAGGCTCTGCTCCGCGAGTGCAGCCATCTGATCGTCGACGAAGCACACCATGCACCGGCGACGACCTGGACAAGCGTGATCCGCCGCTTCGAAGACCGGCGCGTGCTGCTGTTCACCGCGACCCCCTCCCGCGAGGATGGACAGAAGATCCCCGGCCGGACGATCTTCCGCTACCCACTGCGCCAGGCGCAGGCCGAGAACTACTTCACCCGCATCGACTACCGGGCAGTGCTGAGCCTGGAAGGCAACGACCGGAAGATCGCCGAGCTGGCCGTGCAACGACTGCGCACCGACCTGGACGCCGGGTACGACCACCTGCTCATGGCCCGGGTGAACACCCACAAGCGGGCCCGCGAGATCCGCGAGCTGTACCAAGGCATTGCCGCCGAACTCGGTGTGGTCGCTCTCTACGACGGGTTGCCCTCAAAAGACCGCAAGGCCGCACTGGCCGCGATGGACGACCGCAGCTGTCGCATCGTGGTGTGCGTGAACATGCTCGGCGAGGGCTTCGACATGCCCCAGCTGAAGGTCGCGGCGGTACACGACGTCAAGAAGAGCCTGAGCCCGATGATCCAGCTCATCGGCCGCTTCACGCGCACCGCGTCAACCTCCCCTCACCCCCTCGGAACCGCTTCCGTCTTTGTCGCACGGGATCCCGCAATGGCACGCTCCCCCTTGCGTGACCTGCTGAAGGAAGACGCAGACTGGAACGACCTCCTGCACGACATCACCGAGCAGAGCGCCGCACGCGGTGAAGAGCTCAGCGAGTTCGACGCCTCCTTCGCTGGCGTGCCCGCCGATATGGCGGTCAGCACCCTGGAACCGAAGATGAGCGCGGTGGCGCACCGGGCTCCAGGCAGCGAATGGGATCCACAGGCCGCGCTGACTCTGTACGGCGAGGACCGCGTCCTGGGGCAGACGGTGGCCACCGGAGCCGATGGCAAAGTCGCCTGGTTCGTCGTGGAGCACCGCACTCTGGTCGACTGGGGAGCCCCACAGTTTCTGGAGCAGATCGAGTACGAGCTGATCGTCATGTACTTCGACGACGTCCGGCGCCTGCTTTACATCTACGGTTCCCATAAGAGAGGCGACTACAAGGAGCTGGCCAAACGGGTCCTGGGCGGCGACAGCCGCCCGGTCAAGGGCATCGACACCTTCAGGGTCTTCGCCGGCCTGCAGCGAGTGGTCGCCACCAACATCGGACTGCTCGATGCCCGCGGTCACTTCAACCGATTCTCGCTCCTGGTGGGCAGCGATGTCTTCGAGGCCCTGAACACCGAAGCCCGCAAAAACCGCAGCCAGACTCACATCATGGCGACGGGTGTCGATGAAGGAACCAAGCTCTCCGTCTGCGCAGCGCTGTCGGGCCGCTTCTGGTCCATGCGAGCCGCGCCCAGCCTGCTGGAATGGACGCAGTGGTGCGACGAACAAGGCACCAAGATCCTCGACGTCAGCGTGGACCTCGAGAACGTGATGGCCGGCTTCATCATCCCTGTCGACCAGACTGAACGCCCTCCGTTCCCGCTCCTCGGCCTGGAATGGCCGTGGGAGTGGCGCGCAGGCACAGGAGAAGGCCCGCCGTTCACCGTCGGAAGCATGGCCCACCCTGTCACCGACATCGGCTTCCGCGTGGACGACTTCACCCCCCAAGGACCCTTCAGGTTCTCCCTGGTCTCCCCCACCTGGGAGGTCGCGTACGAAGCCGAATTCACCGACCAGGGTCTGGTCTACTCCCCCATCGCCGCCGACGCCACGGTGAGATACAGGCAGACAACCGTGCCCGCCGCCGAGTGGATCAACAAGCACAAGCCCTACCTGTATCTCGCAGGTGACCGGCTGCTCAACCCAGACGACCAGCTCCTCGCACCCCGCACCGACC
Source organism: Streptomyces sp. NPDC093085 (assembly GCF_040683935.1). Classification (NCBI taxonomy): domain Bacteria; kingdom Bacillati; phylum Actinomycetota; class Actinomycetes; order Kitasatosporales; family Streptomycetaceae; genus Streptomyces; species Streptomyces sp. NPDC093085. The sequence continues at coordinate 68,113 of NZ_JBFBFB010000002.1, forward strand.
TGCCGCCCTTCGACCTCTCGCTCCTGAGCCCCCTGGAGTGGAGCGGTGTGGACATCAAGGTCGAGTCCATGGGACCCGACAGACTCCCCCACTCGATCCAGCACTACATGTCCCGCCACCTCAGCGGACGAGAAAACTTCGACATCCTCCTCGACGACGACGGCGCCGGCGAAGTCGCCGACCTCGTCGGCATCACCGCAACCGACACCGACATCACCGTCACACTCGTGCACTGCAAGTACTCGTCCGAGCCATCGCCCGGCGCCCGGGTCGGCGATCTGTACGAGGTCTGCGGCCAAGCAGCCCGCGGCGCGAAATGGCGAGAGTACGGAATCGACGCACTGCTGCGAACGCTGGACCGCCGCGCGGGCAAGTACGCCGCCCGCAATCCCGGCAAGACGCCGTACCTGATCGGCAGCATCCAAGAGCTGTACCGCATCCGCGAACGCGCACCCCACCTGCGCCCGCACATCAACACCGTCATCGCCCAACCCGGACTGTCAGCAGCAGCCTGCAGCAGCGAACAGCAACACCTCCTCGCTGGCGCCCACTCCTACGTCAAAGCCCTCACCGGAGGCATATTCACCGTCCACTGCAGCCCGTAGACCGAACATCAATGACAGCTGCCCACGTCCAAGGCATCGCGATCGGCAGGGAGTTGCATGCCTCTGACCTGTGGAAACATCCGGCCTGCCATAGGAGTCTGCACGAAAATGACCTGCCCTTTCGTCACTCCCGTCAGCGCCAATCCGTCACCACCCGACAGTGAGAACTAGCAGGTCACTCGGGCTATACCACTGACATCCAGGTGACGACTCTCCGCTGACGTCCTCATGCAGACCATCAAGTGGCGCCGGTCCGTATCCGTCTGCGAAACCCGCACGGACGTACTGTGGCGAGGACGGTTTCAGGGGGCCAGGCCTGAGCTGGCGGGGGCGTGGCGGTACGGGCCAGGACGACCGTAGCCCTCCTGCCCCACACGCCCTGGCGGCGACGTGTAGTGACCGTAGCGTCAGTGTTGACCGTCACGCTGATGACGGTCGCTGCCGGACCGGGCCGAACCCGTCGGCGGGGCGCTGACCGCGCCCATCCTCGTGACTGGCGTCGTCCTGCCGACGGCGCTGTCCGGCCGTCCTGACACTGCCTGGTCAGCGGCCACGATGACGCGGGGCAGCTCCAGGAGCGCCTTCGGCGCCCACACGAGGGCCACCGTCGTCAGACGATGACCACGATGACCCGCACCCACGTGGCCGGATCCTTCCGAGGACGCCAGGGACGCCCGTGGTGTGACACGAACACCCTCTGACGCATTTCTGTCCGTCCCCGGCCGGAACACGGTGGACCGCATCGGATCCGAGCCGACGGTTCGTGCGAATCCTGTCGCCGCGGTCCGACGATTCACTACGGTCGGCACATGACCAGTGACGGTGTAGTTGTGGACGAAGCGGTCCGCGCGGCATGGGACTCGTACCGGGTCCTGGAGAAGCGCACGCCGGAGAAAGAACGTCAACAGGCGCAGCGGCGTGTCCGGGCCGCGATGGACGCCTACGGCCAGGAGGAGGTGTCCCGGGGCACGGTCTTCCTGGTAGGGGTGCTGACCGCGCACATCGTCGGCGAGCAGGACGGTGAGGAGGAGGACCGCCTCGATCCGCTCGGTGATCTGATCCCGGCGGTGATCCGCAAGCTGCCCGGCTTCGAACTGGCCGACCCCGCCCAGGTACCGATGGTCACCGGTGTCCTCATGGCCGCGGCCATGGGAATGAACACCGTGGCCTGGCGCGATGAGTTCGGGACGATCCCACCGAAGGAAGCCCTGGTGCACAGCTTCGTGCTCTGGCTGCTCGCTGACCTCTTCGACAGCCTGGTCGAACGGCCCGGCGCCACCGACCAGCTCATGCAGGAAACCTTCAACTCCCTTGCTGCCGAATCCGGTTGATGCACGGACACTGCCACCCTGCGTACGACTGGCGAAAGATCGCTCGGCACTCCGAGACGCTCATCAATCGGGCGGCGGCACGCTGATGACCAGGCGTCTCGCGGGCAAAGACGCCACGCCGAGCTGGCCGAGGAAGCAGGCACAGTCCCGACCGCCGAGCATCGATCGTCCTCTTCCCAAAGTTCGTAGTCGGCCTCCGGCTCGTTGCGCTCAGCCGCGTCCGCAGCGCGCTCGTCGAACCCGGACACCGCCGTCGCGCTTGCGCGAGACGGTGGCGCGCATCCGGCGGAACCAGGAGCCGATGGGTGGGCTCCTCGCGATCGAGGACGGTCAGCCCGGCGGTCGTCGGGAGGTTCTCCACAGCAGCCTGGACCTCGTGATACGCGGCCTCGTCCGAGAGATAGACCGTGACCGGAAGCGGCGTCACCCCAGACTCGGACGACCGGCTCGTCGGCCTCCGTCTGCTGGGAGAGTTCTCCGCTGACGGCTCGCTCTGCCCCGGGGATCGCGACTGCCGCATGCGTCTGTCGGAAATGCGGTCGAGGACGAACCGAAAGAGCCGTTCGAATACGAGGCCGAGTGGAGGCACCGGCGGGACGGACTCGGTGATCCGCCGCAAAGCCTCCTCCGAGATCACGGGTTCCGGCTCGTCTTTCTCCAGTGCCTCACGCAGACGGTGTACCTCCCCGGCAGTGGCCTCGGGGCGACGGAGATCCGCGTGGTGCTGCGCCGGCAACCTGTCGATGAGCGAAGCCGGCACGCTATCGGTAGCCACCGGCCGATTTTTCCCCAGCAGGCTTGCTGCCGTGCCGCGTCGGCGGAAAGCGAAGGGGAAAACAGTCCCGGGGGCGGCTCGGACGGTACGCCGCATACGGCACGCGTACGCCGATCGTCACCGTGCCGGAACAGGACCGAACCCACGGACCGCAGGGGGAGCGATGGCCACTCATCGCCCGCGCAGGGAGCGCTGGCGCCCGGGAACTCCCAGGCCCTCCGGGCAAGCTCATGACCTGGGCCACACGTCGACTGAACCTCACGATCAAAACGGTCAGCCGCCCCAAGACACATCCGGCTTCATCGCTCTGCCCCGTCGCCGGGTCGCCGGGTCGCCGGGTCGCCGGGTCGCCGGGTCGCCGAACGGAGCCTGGCCCGGATATGCCCGGCCGGCTCATCCGCAAGTGGGCGTTGGAGGTCGTTCCGGGCGACGCCATAGGCGCGGACGGCATCCCGCTCACCATCGGAACAACCGCTCTCCAACGGAGCCGGGACACCGCCGGTGGTGCTGGACCCATGCTGCTGGTCGTGGCATACGAGCTGTTCGGCCACGTCCGAGGCGTCCGTGCGTCGTTCCACGCCCGCCGGTACCGGGTGACGGCCCTCCTCGTCAGAGCGGGACAGGCAGCCGCCGTGTCCGTGGCGCAGGGCGAGTGCGCCCAGGACGGCTGCCGCCTCCGGCAGATCGTCCCGGCATTCCATCGCCAGGCTGCTCACCTGGGAGTCGACGAGATCTTGGTGGTGGGCGGTGTGGGCAGCCGCGATGTCTTGGCGGTCCATGGCATGCACGCACAGCACGGCCGAGGAGTCGACCGATGCGGACCAGGTGCTTGCCGTACGCTGCTTGTGCGGCCCGGCTGGTCGTCCAGCCGGGCCATGACTCATCGGGGGAAGCCCGGTATGCGCTCATATGACGGAAGCTGCCCAGAGTCCGCCGGTGCCGGGGGCGAACGGACCACCCCGACCCGGGTGTTCGACAGGGGCTTCCTTCAACGACGCCGTCGCGGGTGACGCTGATCGTCTCGCCGCATCGTCCCCTCGGCACGGTGCGATCAGGGTGCGGCTCATTCGTGCCACCGCTCGGTACGAGTGCCGTGCCTAGTTTTCCGCGGAACCCGGATGGGGAGCGTCATATCCCGGCCGGTACACGGTGTGTGCGCGGCCCGGCGGTATGCCCACCGGGCCGCGCGGGAGCGTCGACAGGGACCATCAGCGGATGATCAGGAAAACTCTAGGCTCTGGTACTTCGCGGTCACCCTCGTTCCCCCGGACGCCCCGCTTTCCACTTTGGTCACCACGGGGTTGGTGAACCTGTACGTCCCCACTACGTTGCCCGCACTGTCGTAATAGCGGGCGAGGGCCCAGAAGGGGTGCTGTCCCTTTCCCGCGATCCAGTCGTCGACGGCGAAACTGTGATAGGTGCCGCGAAGGAAGGTGAAGGTTTTGGCGGCGTCATTTAAACCGAACTCCGCCGGGTGTTCCGGGCCGCCGGTGGACAACTCGAAGCTGAAGGATTGGATGGCTTCAGCCGTGGGGGCCGACTCCGGCTGTCCCTTGGCGTTGGCGTGGGTTCCTGTCCCCATCACGCTCAGGAGGGCGAGGGCCAGGGCCGCGACCATGAGTACCGCCCGAGACCGGCGAACCGCCAATCCGGCCACACGATCAGACATGAGTGATCTCCTTCACTGCACTCGGTGAAAGGCACGCCTCGAAGAAGCCTGACGAGACGTGACCGCCGGTCAGACCCGACGGCTGGAAACCGCCGGGAGCGGGAACCGCTTGCACCTGCCCGCGATCCCCAGGCCAAACGATCCCTCTCGGGTAAGTCCACTCGCGTCGGCAATTACTGCCTAATCGCCCGGGAACGCCGTTACCCAACGCCCTCGTGGGACACAGCCGGGCGACGGGCCAACCGTCGCCCCGGCCCGCCTTCCCACTGGCCTCCGGGGGGGAGGCGGGCCGCCACCGGCACCGGCCACGTCGGCGCGGGCCGTGCCCGCAGGGCCCGCGCGGGGCCATCCGTAACGCGCCCGGGCGCAGGTGAGACCGCTCTTTCTCCGGTCCTCTCACAGCCGGTCGGCGAGACGGCCGAGCACGTTGCCGGAGACGGCCTTCACCGGCCGGCCCTTGCACAGCGGCATCATGCCGAACGCTCCAGCCGCCCCAGGGGTTCGGGCACCGGGCCGACGGATCCGGCGACCGACCGGACCGAGAACACGGCCCCGGGCCGCCGGGCCCGCTCCCTACAGGCCCGGCGCAGCGCCTGGGCAGCGAAGGACCCTGGCCCGGAGCCTGATTGGCAGGCTCTGGACAAGCCCGGCACCGGAACGCGTACCGCGCAAGGCGACGGTCAGTCCGTCTGAGCTCGCCGTCGTCAAGGTGGTGCGGAGCGCGGGAAGCGTGGTGTGGCGGCCTGCTCGGCGGGCTCGGGCTGGGCGCGGCGGCCTTGAACCGGTGATGGCCACGGACCCTCGGGGTCATGGCTCAGGTGTGTGGGGAGCGGGTTCTGCGGAGACGCATGGCCTGCCAGAGTTCGGCGGCACCGCGGCTGCTGTCGGGCCGGCTCTGGTGCCGGCAGGGGCAGGGTGAGCCGATGGCACCGCGCAGGGATCTCCGCCCCGGCGTGGCGGGTCCGACGGGCTGTCCGGCTCGAACTCGGGCTGGACGTTCATGTCGTCTCTCCCTGTTCTCCCTGTTCCTCGTCGGTGGTCAACCACTGCTGGGCGGGGTAGGCGGGCGTGGCGTGCGGTGGCGTTCGTATCTGGGGACGGGCCGGCTGGGGCGGATGGCCACGGTGGGCGGTCCTTTCCGCCGGCGCCGTGCCTGGCCCTGGCAGAAGATGCACTGGGGTCCGCCGGGGGCATCGGGGTCGATGGGGGCTCCGGGGTGCTGGGGGCATCCCGAGTTGTTGCGGGGGCGGGAGAGTTCTCGGGCGATGACGAAGGCGGCGTGCGTGAGATCGGCCAGATGTACGAAGGTCTCGTCCTCGGAGCGGTAGTTGAGCTCCGCCGTCAGCTCGTTGATCTGCTGCATGGTCTGCGTGAGGACGGTGTGGTCGTACGGCGGGGGCGGGACGGCCCAGTTGTGGCGGGGTGCCCGGGGTGCCGCTTTCACGTCGGGCCGGCCGGTGCGGCGGTGGCTGTTGCAGAGCAGACAGCGTCCCCAGCCGGCGGGGGCCTCGGTGTCGACGGCGCCCTTCGGATGCAGTTGGCAGCCGGTGGAGTTGCGGTCCGGGGCCAGGTTCCGGGCGACGTTGAACAGCGCGTAGAGGCTGTCGGCGATCTCCTCGTACTCGGTGGGGTCGGCGGGGACCGGTAGTTGGCGGATGAGCTCCCCGACGCCCGCGAGCTTGGAGTAGAGCTCCTTCAGCAAGAAGGGTCTGCCGGTGGGGACGCGATAGGCGGAGTGGTCAGCGGAATCCACGGATCCCACTATGTCGTGAAGTAGCGTGGTGGAGCCCGTTTTTCACCCGAAGGGGTGAGCAATGCGGTCACGGCTGGAGGGGAAGCGGGGCCCAGGACAGCAGGGTGCGGGATCCGGTGCGGTACTCGTGCGGGTCCACTTCCAGCCGGGCTTCGACCGTCAGATGATCCCGGCGCGCGAGGACGAGGGTGGGCTTGCAGACGTCGGTCATCACCATGGCGGGGTGATCGACGTCGAGCCACTCGGGCAGGCGGAGGGAGAGATCGGGGACCGGCGTCACGACCGTGGTGAAGAGCACGGGCACGTCGGTTCTGATGTCCCGGACCGACCACATCAGCTGATCGCCCCAGGACAGCGGCTCCGCAGGGTCGTCACACGGGTCATGGGCCGGATCGTCCGGGTCGGCCGGCGGCCGGGGCTCGGGGTGGAGCCGCTCGTACCGCTCGATGACGATGAGGCCGGCCTTCCGCCCGCCGATCGGACGCCGCGCCTTGGCGTTCACGTCGGCGGCCGTGGGGTTGGGCGTCACGTCCACGACCAGCGCGTCGGGAACCGTGACGGGCGGGTAGCCGGTGTACAGGACGGTGGGAACACCTGACCGGGCCGCGTGGACGGCGGTGTCCCGTCCGATCTTCGCTTCCCGGCTGCCACGCCGCGCGATCATGCCCACCTTGTGCCGGTGGTTCAGTTCTGCGAGTTCGGTCAGCTCCGCCCAGGGAGTGGGAACGGGCCGCGGCCTCTCCAGCTGCCCGCGCAGGTGCTCCCGTAACGTGCGCCACTGAGTCGCCTGGTCACCTTCGATGGCCAACTCCGTACTCCCTCGGGTCGATGCAGACCAGTATGAGTCCGAGTGAGTGGCTCGCAGTTCTTTTTCCGTTCTGTCCCCCGGTCGGGGCTCCAGGCGTTCGATTACGGAACCGCCGTGCTCCGCCGGGCCCGAGCCCGACCCGCAGGGCCCCGGCGGACCGTACTGGGAGATGCTCCACGTGGGGAGCGGCCTCCGTATGGACCGGACCATCCAGGCGCGGCCGGCGCACTTCCCGTTCGTGATGCCCGCGTTCCCTGCGGCTTCGCACCCGTCGTGCGTACCGAAGGAGCGCTCGAATCGCTCCCGGGCACTTGCGGTGCCGGTCCCCCGGACCGGGGTTTCCGGCGGCAAGGGCGGTGACGACTGCCGCGGAGGTGGTCTTCCCGCACATGTGCGCTCTCTGGGGGCAGACCGGAACCGCGTCAACGCCGTCGCGCGGCGGCAGGAGCACGGCATCGCTCGGGGACAGCCGGAGTTCCGGTGTTGGCCGGATGCCGGGATCGTGCGGTGATGTGGTCGCGGCCGCAGGTGGTGCCTGTCCGGAGATGGCAAGACCTGACGGGCAGCGCAGCCGGTCGGCGAGTCCGGTCTTCTCTCCGCGCGGCGGGATCGTCAGTGGCCGGGGTCAGACTCGGGGGCACTGTGGAGGGGGTTTCGATGACGTACGGGCGGTTGTCGCCGGAGGTGTCGCTGGGGGCCTTGCGCGAAGTCACGCATCACGGTCTGGTCGACGCCGGGCAGCAGGGTCGATGCACGCCTCGGAACACTGGTTCCGGGTCCGGTCAGGCGTCCTGACCGCTTCGGAGCCGCCGCTGGGCGCGGTGGTCGAGCGGATGTGCCCACGGTGTGCCGAGTCCGGCAGTGGGCCCGGACGGGGACAGGGCTGGGAATTCTCCTCGAAGCGCTGACCGGGCTGGGGCCGCCGTACGACTCACCCCTCACGGCCTCCCCGGCGGACTCGCCTTCGCAGAGCAGCCCGGCACACCCACCTCCACGTCGGAGAGCGGGCGAAGAGCAGTACCACAGCCCGTCGCGTTGCCGGTGCACCGGCGGCGAGACCGGCCGGGATCTCGGCACGTCCTGCCCGAAACTCCAGCCCTCGCGACGGCACGGACCCTGCGAGGTGGGCGCTTCCGTGCGGGTGCCCGAACAGGCTCGGGCACAACGGTCCGGCTCAGGAGATCCCGAACCGCTGGACACCGCCCTGACCGCTCGTCGCTGCCTCTTGACACGGACGTCGCCGGGGTGGCGCCGGGACAACGCGCCGGCACCGCTGCCCGCCCGGGCCCGGCAGGAGTGGATTCCGAAGTCGTTCGATGCCGCTCGGCCTCTGTCCGCACTTCGACCGGTCAGGGCGTCAGGACAATGCGCTGGCCCGGGCCGGTCGGGGTGCTCCATGCCTGTTCGACCTGGCTCAGCGACATCGGCAGCGGGGCCACGGCCAGGTATCCGGACGCGATCTCCGCGGCGAGGGAGGGAAGTTCGGCGAGGATCCCGCGGGTCGTCACCGAGCCCTGGCCGCTGCCCAAGATGCTGAGATTGGCCGCGCGCAGCACGAACGACGGCAGGGTGATCTCCAGCCCGGCCATGGCGCCGATCTGAATCCAGTGCAGGGCCTTGGAGCGGTCACTGCGGGCCCTCAGCAGGGCGGGCATCGCGATTTCGGTGGGCTTGCCCCAGAGGTAGTCGATGACGACGTCCACGTCACCGGCGGCCTGTCCCAGACGCGCGGCGACGGCATCGGCGTCCCCGTCCAGACCGACCACGTCGTCCGCACCCAGGCTCTTGAGCAGGTCGAGGCGGTGCGGGTCCCTGCCCGCTCCGATCACGCGGGAGGCTCCGAGAACCTTGGCGATCTGCACGCCGAGCTGCCCTGCGTTGCCGGTGGCACCCATGACGAGTACCGAGCCGCCGCGCTGGAAGGCAACGCGGCGCCGCAGGGCCACCCAGGAGGACATGCCCGGATTCATGGCGGCAGCGACCGCGACCGGGTCGGCGTCCTCCGGCAGGGTGATGGCGCGCCGCCGGTCCACGACGGCTTTCTCCGCCATGGTGCCCAGCGCGTCGTCGTCGGCGACGAAGTACAACAGCTCGCCCTGCGCCGACCGGCCGACCGCGTCGACGCCCGGGACCATCGGCAGCTCGCCGTCGGACGTGTAGTGGGTGCCGTCGGCGGCCGAGCGAACCCGCGGGTGCAAGCCGACGGCGAGGACGTCGACCAGCTCCTCGTTCTCGGCCGAGGGCTGGGGCGTGGGGAACTCCTCGAAGCGGGGTGGGGCATCGAAGGAACGGACGACGGCTGCGTACATGAATGATCTCCTGATCCGTTTCCTCCCCCGCGGGCTCGGCGAAGGGAGGAAGGTACACCCGGGCAAAATTGGTTTGCGGCACGTACTAAGAGAATATAGTTTGCGCCGCGTACTATGTCAAACGGGCCAGCTCCATCCGGCCGGGCGACAGGGCGGCCGGTGCGCCGCACCCGTCCGCCGCCGCAGCCTCCGCCCGGGGCACACACCCCGACCGGCACGGTCGCACAGCCATTGAAAACACGTGATAGACGCACGGATTATTCAGATCACCGCACACAGTGGACCGGTCGGCACACCCTCCCTCGACCGGCACACCAGGGCGACGCCAGACACTTTTCGCCACCTCGGATCGCCCGTCAGCGTTATCTAAAATCGCACTATAAGGCGGTATTTTCGCAGTCCTCCGGACCGAGTCCGCCCCACCGTGACCCGGAGGCGAGCACTCCGGCGGTCGGGGTGGGCGCATCGAGACGGTTGACACGATTCCATGAACATGTGCATTCTGCACGGGTAATCCCTTGGGTGCGCCTGTCCCCCGAGGGGCCGACATCCCTGGAGGGCGACGCCATGACCCCCTTGTTCGAACCTGAAGTGATCATCTGTGGAGCTGGTGCGGCGGGGCTGACCCTGGCCATCGATCTCGCCCGGAGGAACGTCGACTTCCTGCTGATCGACAAGGCGGACGGGCCGTTCGTCGGCTCGCGGGGCAAGGGCATCCAGCCCCGCAGCCAAGAGGTGTTCGAGGACCTCGGGGTCATCGACCGGATCGTCGCCTCCGGCGGCGAGTACCCGGTCCAGCGCTTCTACCGCCCCGACGACACGCCGGTGGACAAGTCCGCGATCGAGATGTCGGAGCCCACCCCGCGGGAGCCCTACCAGATTCCGCTCCTGGTGCCCCAGTTCCTCAACGAGGCACGGCTGCGGGACCGGCTGGCCGAGTTCGGCCATGCACCGCACTACCGTCACGAGGCTGTCGGCTTCACCCAGGACGGCGACGGCGTGTCCGTGGAGATCGCGGAGTCCGGCGCCGTGCGCACCGTGCGGGCCCGGTACCTGGTCGGTGCGGACGGCGGGTCGAGCTTCGTCCGCAAGGCGCTGGAAATCGGCTTTCCCGGCAAGACGCTGGGCGTGCGGGCGGTGGTCGCCGACGTGTACGCCGAGGGTGTCACGTCGGATGTGTGGCACCGCTGGGGGCAGGGCACGCCGGCCCAGGTCTCGCTGTGCCCGCTGTACGGCACCGAAATGTTCCAGTTCCAGGCTCCGATCCCGTTCGGCCTTCAGGTGGATCTGTCTCCTGCCGGGCTGACCGGCCTGTTGCGGGAGCGCACCGGCCGGACGGACATCCGGGTGCGGGAGGTGTCCTGGGCGTCGGCATTCGAGATGAACGCGCGGCTGGCCGACACCTACCGGAACGGGCGGGTGTTCCTGGCCGGTGACGCCGCCCACGTCCACCCGCCGACCGGCGGACAGGGCCTGAACACCAGCGTGCAGGACGCCTACAACCTCGGCTGGAAGCTCGCGGCCGTACTCGGCGGCGCCCACCCGTCCCTGCTGGACAGCTACGAGCAGGAGCGCCGGCCGATCGCCGAGACGGTGCTGGGCCTGTCCGAGAAGCTCCTGGAAGCCGCGAAGAACCGCGACACCGGCCGGGGCCGCGAGGTCAGCCAGCTCGACCTCGGCTATGTGGACTCGCCCCTGACCGTCCCGGGCGACCGCGAGAAGGGGGTCCTGCCCGGTGAGCGCGCCCCCGACGCCGTCGTCAGCGGCGCGGGCGGCCTGACCACGCGCCTGTTCTCCCTGTTCCAGGGTCCGCACTGGACGCTGCTGGGCTACGACGTGCACACCCACTGGGCCCCGCCGGCCCGCGCCGGCCTGCACATCCACACCTTCGGCCACCGCGGCGACCTGGTCGACATCGAGAACCAGGTACGCGACGCCTACGGCCTCAGGGGCGGCCAGTGGGTCCTCATCCGCCCGGACGGCTACATCGCGTCCGTGACCGACACGACCGGCCTCGGCGCCGTGGAGAGCTACCTCGACTTCGTCGGGATCCGTCCCCCGCGCTGATCACTCCTCACCGGACACGAGAAAGGCATGGAGATGACCTCATCCGACATGGGCAAGACGCCCCCTTCCAGCGGTCTGCCGCGCACCCGCAAGCAGCACCGTGCGATCCGCTCCGACGCGGAGCGCCGTCGTTCCGGCGCCCGGCGCGACTTCGACCGGCTGGAGCGCGAGGGCCGGCGCGAACTGCGCGGCCTGCGCCGCCTGGGCGAGACCGCCGTCATCGTCGGCCGTTCCCGGCTCGCCGAGCTGGGTGTGCGCGGCATCGCCCACCTGGCCGGCCGACTGCGTTCGCAGCGCACGGGGCAGTAGCCCGCCTGACCGCCGGGGAGGACGCGTGGCGGCGTTCTCCCTGGCCGGTCCCCGCGTCCCCCGCGTCCCCCGCGTCCCCGCGTTCCGCGAAGGGAAGACCCGCTGTTCGTCGTGGACTCACAGATCCCTCTGCGGGCCGGGCGCGGCTCAACGCCCCGGCAGGGATCTGAGCCGACCCCACCGACCGGGCGTCCCCATCCACCGTCTTCAGCATGACGCGGCAGGTCTCCCAGGCCCTGGGCGCCGCCACGGGTGCCATGGCGGCGCCCCCACCCACACAGCCTCCGACGCACCACTGCCCCAACAGGGACTTCTCCTTCGCCCCTTCGCCTGGACCACCGCGGTCAGCGCACCGCGCCACAAGAGGCGCAAGCCCGCGAGGAATGCACGCGTCATCTGTGCCCGGCCAGGGTGCAGGTAGGCTGCTGGAACCGTCAGTGCTCGGCAACGAGCAACCGCAGAAAGGCAGAGATGCCACCATGGCCACCAGACGCCAGCGGCAGACTGCCATGCGGCATCTGCACGAATCTCTTGTCGACCTGATCGCGATCACCAACCAGCCCTACCGTGATGATGCCCTGCTCGCGGAAGCGGGCATCAAGCTCGACCGCGCCCTGTTCCCACTCCTGGTCGGCATTCGGCGGTTCGGCCCGATCGGCGTAGTCGACCTTGCCGAGCGCGCCGGACGCGACCACACCACGGTGAGCCGCCAGGTCGCCAAGCTCGCCGACCTCGGACTGGTCGAGCGGCGCCCCAGCCCCAGCGACCGGCGGATCAAGGAAGCCGTGGTCACCGACGAAGGACGCCGGGCCACCGACGCGCTGGACGCGGCCCGCAACCGGCTCAACGCCCCGGTCCTCGGCCACTGGAGCGACCGGGACCTGCTCGAACTGGACCGGCTCATGCGCCGCTATGTCGACGACATGATCGCCCTGCGCGGCGCCGACCACGAGTCTCCCTGAACCGCACGCTGCGGGCACACCACACCTCGCCGGTTCCCCCTGTCCCAAGAGCACCCTCGCCGTGCGCCCCAGGGGCCTGCGCCGAGCGGGCCCCGCCGCTGGATCGGCACCTGGCAGACGCGGGCTCCGACGCCCACCCAGCGCAGGCCCGGCGTCGTGTTCAGGCACAACGGGAAGATCTACGTCGCCGGAGGGGCAGCCCGTCCGACGGCCACCACTTCGCCGTCAACGCCCCGCTCTCCCGCCCACTGAACGAACCTGCCCGACCTGCCCGACCTGCCCCACCAGCGCGACCACATCACCGGAGCCGTCAACGGCGTACTGGCGAGGGCTGCTTCCCCGCCGGGCGGCTTGCAGCGGCAGCACGCACCACCCAGGGTGACGACGACCGCGACGGTCTGCGGGATCGTATCGGTCACGGTCTCTCAGCTTCAGGTTCTGGCGTACGGCTCCGTCCGGTTGCCTGCGGACGAGGGGCGTCACCGCCGGCGCGGCGGTCCTCGGTGGGGTTTCGGGGTACGCGGATCGGGTGTGGTCGTGGGCGAGTCGGTGAGCTTGGCCGTCAGCCGGCGCAGGTTCTCCTTCAGTCGGCGCAGGTTCACTGTCGCGTACCGGCATGCCTCGCCGAGGGTGTCGATGATGAACCCCCAGCCTTCGGCGTCGCGTTGGTTGATCACTCGTCGATGTGAGGTGGTCGAGCGGTTCATGGGCCTGCCGTTCGGTGAGGCGGGTGGAGGGGAGACGAGGTCGGGCCGCGCGGCGCGCTGCCGGGTGATGGCACGGACTGCGCCTGCCGGGTGCGCTACGGCGTGGGGCCGGCAGGGGGCGGGCTGGTGGTGACGGGGAGCCGGAGGGTGAAGGTGGAGCCGTGGTTGATGCCCAGCGAGGTGGCGGTGAGGTAGCCGCCGTGGGCCTGGGCGATGCCGCGGGCGATGGTGAGGCCGATACCGCTGCCGCCGGCGGGGCTGGGGCGTCCGGGGTGCTCGACGCGTTCGAAGCGGGTGAAGATCCGGTTGAGGTCATGGGGGGCGATGCCGATGCCGTCGTCGGTGACGCTGACGGTGATGTGCCCGGGTGCGGGATGGGCGGGTGGGTCGTTCCGGACGGAGATCGACACGTGTCCTCCGGGGTCCGAAGCGGCGAGGGCGTTGCCAAGAAGGTTGATGAGGACCTGGGTGATGCGGTCGGGATCGCCGGAGGTGACGGCGGGGATGCCGGCGTCGACGGCGAGGGTGATGTTCTGGTCGTCGTACTGGGGACGCAGTCGCTGGGCGGTGGCTCGGGCGAGGGCCGCGACGTCGGTGTTCTCGGCTCTGAGGGTGAAGGCGCCCTCTTCTGCCCGGGAGAGGCTGGAGAGGTCGGATGCGAGGCGCCGCAGGCGGTCGAGGTCGTCTGCGAGTGAGGCGAACATCGCGTCGTCAGGGGTGAAGATGCCGTCGGCCAAGCCTTCGATCTGGCCGTGGAGGATGGTAATGGGTGTCCGCATCTCATGGGCGATTTCGGAGACCAGGCGGGCGCGGCGGCGTTCGGTGTCGGCGAGGGTCGCGCCGAGGGAGTTCACGTCCTGGACCAGGGCAGCCAGGCCCGGTTCGCTGGGCACGGTGAGGATGTCCTCGTAGTGGCCTTCGGCGAGTCGGTGAGTGGCTGTGCGGACGTTGTCCAGCGGGCGGAGCAGGAAGCGGGAGAGGACGACGGCTGCGGTGAAGGCCGCTGCGGTGCCGAGGCCGAGGCCCAGAGCCAGGTCGGAGTCGATGAGGCCGTCCTGGCGGTCGTTCTGTTCGGCCAGGTCGAGGTAGTGGCCCTGGGAGGGGCCGTCGACGAGGGCGCGGGCACCGGCCATCGCCGCCTGCGCGATGAGCAGGACGGCGAGGTGGGAGAGGATGAGGCGGTTGCGCAACGACAGCCTGCCGAGGACGTCGCGCGGGGAGATTCGTCGGCGGGCGTGTGCCGGGCGGTAGGTGGTCCGCATCGGGTCCTCTTCTGGGCGGCGGAGGTGAGGTGCGGGCCGCGCTGGGCGCGGCCCGGTTGTCAGGTGAGAGGTCGGGCCAGGAAGCGGTAGCCGACGGCGCGGACCGTGCCGACGAAGCGGGGGGTGCTGGCGTCGTCGGACAGGGCTCGGCGCAGGGTGCGGATGTGGACGTCCACGACGCGTTCGTCGCCGAAGAAGTCCTCGCCCCAGACATGGGCCAGCAGCGCGCGGCGGGTGAACACGCGGCCGGGATTGCCGGCCATGGCGGTCAGCAGGTCGAAGTCCAGGGCGGACAGGTCCACGTCGCCTTTGCCGTCCACATGAACGGTGCGGGAGTCGGGGTCGAGGGTCAGGCCGTCGAACCGCAGGGCGGTGTCGGTGGGTGTCTCGTCGTGGTGGAGGTCGGTGCGGCGCAGGATGGCGCGTACGCGCAGGGCGAGTTCTCGGGGGCTGAAGGGTTTGGTGACGTAGTCGTCGCTGCCGCCGGTGAAGCCGATGAGCCGGTCGACTTCCTCGGCTCGGGCGGTGAGCATGATGACGGGGACCTTGCTGGTCCGGCGGATTCGGCGCAGGACCTCGAAGCCGTCTAGGCCGGGCATCATGACGTCGAGGATGACGAGGCCGGGCTGATCGGCGGAGAGCGTCTTGAGGGCCGAGGGGCCGTCGGCGGCTTCCAGGACTTGGAGTCCGTCGGCTTCGAGGTAGCCGCGCACGGTCATGCGGATCTTGGGTTCGTCGTCAACGACCAGGACACGCTGGGTCTTCATGGGGTGTGCTCCAACGGATCGCGGCGCGCGGCCTGGTCGTGGACGTTCTTCCCTTGGTCGGAGTGGCCGGCGAACGGCACGCGGACCGTTCCGGGCTCGCGCGGGGGACTGGGCGGGGAGAAGCGTTCGGGGTCCGAGCCGCGGGAGACGGTGAGGACCGGGGCCTTCAGGCCGTGGTCCGGCAGGAGCGGCACGGCCCTGGGGGTGGGGACGGTGGCGAGGTGGGCGCGGCGGTGGATCCGGGCGAGGCCGCGCCAGGCGGGCTGGCTTGCGGTGGCGGCGAGGCGGGAGGGCGGTCGGGTGCAGCCGATGAGGTTCTCCGGGATGAAGGGGTTGGCCGCCACGGCCGTAGTGCTGTGCCCGCGGGCTGCCGCGGCCGGGGTGCGGCGGAGCGCGAGGTGCGACTGGACGGGGACGGTGTCGGGCCGGATCTGCCGCAGGAAGGGCGTCTCTCGGAAGGGGACGCGGTGGACGGTGATGAAGGGGACGCGGTGGACGGTGATGTCGTTCTCCACCCGGGTGCCGGGGCCTGCCGCGGGGGCGGGGGCGCTGACGTGAGCCTCGTGGCCGCGCTTGACGAGTCGCTCGGCGAGCCGCTGGGCGAAGGTCACCGCGCCGTTCACGTCGAGGGGAAGGTGTCGGCGCCGATGACGATGCGTCGGCGGAAGGGGTGGATGGTGTGCATGTCGCGCTCCTGCGGGTGGACGGGTACGGAGACTGCGGTGCGACGGCGCGGTCACCGGACCGCGGTGACCGGGGCGGCCGTGACGGCTGCGGGGGTGGCGAGGGGGGTGGCGACGGTGGTTCGGGTGATGTGGAGCACGCCGAGGAGGGCGAGCGTCCAGCAGGCGAGGGCGGCTGTGGCGGTGTTCGGGGTGAGTCCGGGGGCTTCGCCCAAGAGGCCGACTCCGATGAGGACGGCGACGAAGGGGTCGACCAGGGTCAGGCAGGCGACGGTGATCTCCGGCGGGCCGGAGGCGTGGGAACCCTGGACCAGCAGGAATCCGGCGGCGACGGTCAGTCCCAGGGCAGCCAGGGCGCCGAAGAAGCCCGGGCCGACCCCGCCGCTGGTCAGCTCCTCGCCGGTGGCCCGCATCATGACCGACATGCAGCCGTAGGCGCTGCCGGCGCCCAGCGCCAGGGTCAGGGCCCGGGCCGGGCCGCTGACACGGCGGGCGATGGTGACGCAGCCGGCGAGCACGGCGGCGACCAGCAGGGTGGACTTGAGCTGGGCCGAGGACGTGACGGTGGTGGGCACGGTGACACGGGCGGCGATCGCGGCGAACGATCCGGCGCCGACGACGATCCCGACCAGCGCCAGAACGGTCGTCCACCCGGGGCGGGCGGAGCGGGAGTACGCTCCCCACAGCACACTCAGGACGATGGTGGTGACGCCCAGGGGCTGGACGACGGTCACCGGCGCCAGCCGCAGGGCGGTGACGTGCAGAGCGCCGCCGGTCGCGAGCAGGGCCAGGCCCGCCAGCCAGCGCGGGCTGCGCACCAGGGCCGCGGTCCGGGAGGAGCGCCCAGCCACCGGCGCGGTGGCGTGGGTAGCCTGGTGCTGTAGGCGGGCGGCGGTGGTGTAGCAGACGGCGTTGAGCACGGCCAGGAAGATCGCCAGGGCCGTCATCGCTTCTCCGCCGTCCCACGCAGCACGTCGAACCCGAGTCCGAGAGCGGGGAGCTGAGGTGCGGGCCCGGCGGCGGGGGTGACCGGGTTGCGCACGCTCACCTGGCGGCCACGCAAGAACGGCGCGGCGGAAGGGTCGGTCCGGGCGGAACGACCCACGTGGAGGGCTCCGCCAAGGACGAGGGGGCGGGCCAGGGCGCCACACGCGACCGAGACGGGGGGTTGTGTGTCCAGGCGCCGGGCGGCGGCGCCTGGAGGGAAGAGGAAAGCCAGGAGAGCGAGCATGGTGCCCATCGAACGGGAACTCCGTGTGGCCCCTGCGGCGGTCGGTATGAAGCTTCCGTGAGGCCCGTGCTCAGCGGTCTTCCCGATCGGCCGGCGCGGGGTGCGCGAGCCTGGTGGCCACGGCCGGTATGCGGCCGTGACCGCCCACGCCGGGGCCTCGGCGGAACGGGCCATCCGGCGTGCGATCCGCGCACCGCACCGCTCGGTGGCCGTGCGGCGCGGTCGGGTGCGGGGGACGCAGGCCGTACGCCCGTCATGAGGCACAGGACTCCACCTCTCTCACAGTTGGTACGTAACACAAACTACATCGGAATAGTGCGCGGCACCAACTAACTCCGTAACCGGTCGGGGAGGTCGCCGAGAGCCGGGACCGCGGGCGCGGGGAGGGCCCGCACGCCCGCGACGAGGTCAGGGCAGCTCGGCGACTTCGAGGAGGTTGTCGGCGTAGCCGCGCCCCAGGACCCTCTTCTCGAACGTGCCGACGCCGGTCTTGGGTACGGCTCGACTCCGGCCCAGTGCCGGGGCAGCCGCCACGTGAGCACCGGACGGGGCGTCGGCGGGAACCGGCGCCGTCACACGCCGGGCGGCTGGGCCTCGTAGAGGCTGACCGGATCGGGGCGGGGCGGGCGCCGCTCGGTGAGACCGAAGCGGGCGATAAGGGCCGCGGCCAGTGCGATGGCCACGACGGCGCCGATCCACGCCTCGTACAGCCGCGCGCCGAGGATGAGTCCGGCCAGGACGGGGGTGACGACGTCGGTAGCAGCCACCAGGGACTGGCTGGCCCCCATGACCACGCCCTGACGGTCCGGTGGGACGTGGACGGAGAGGGCGGCCATGAAGGTGGGCCGGGCCAGGGCGACGCCGGTACTGACGCAGAGGACGGCGAGTGCGAGGCCCCAGATCTCGGTGACCACCCCGGCGAGGAGATAGCCGGTGGCGAGCAAGCCCAGCACGGCGACGATCAGGGTGCGTTCGGACATGAGCCGCCCCAGCCACTTGAGCAGGAAAAGCTGGACCAGGATGTTGATGACGCCGTCGGCGGTGAGGATGTACCCGAATTCCTTCGGCCCGAAGGCATGCCCGTCCCAGACGAAGGTGTCCTTGAGGAACACGGCGAGCTCGGAGCTGTACATGCCGTAGGCGAAGTAGTGGAACAGCACCACGACGATCAGGACGCGGACGGCGGATGAGGTGAGCAGGGACCGGAAGGAGCTGGGGCCGGCCGTACCGTGGCGGCGCCGGCCGGTGGTCCCGGCCGCGCCGGTGTCCTTCAGCCAGAAGGTGGTGAGGGCGAGGGCGGCCAGGGAGAAGGTGAGGGCGCCGAGGATCGAGGCTGTCAGGGAGAGATCGGAGAGCCATCCGGCGACGCTGGGGCCGATGACGCCGCCCAGCCCCAGTCCGGCGCTGAGCAGGCCGATGGCCTGGCGGCGCTGCACAGGCGAGCTGTGGTCGGCCGCATAGGCGGCCGAGGCGGAGAAGTTGGCGGCGCTGAGACCCAGCAGCACACATGCGATCAGCCCGAGCCACACGACCTGGGCAGCGGCGAGCGTACACAGGGCGGCGACCGCCCCGATCTGGCAGCCTTGCAGAATGCGTTTCCGCCCGAACCGGTCGGAGAGCTGGCCCAGCAGGGGCGCACCGACGAACTGGCTGAGGGCCTGGGCCCCCAGGACAACGCCGAGGACGACGGGCGTGGCCCCCAGGCCCTCGAAATAGAACGGCGCGGCGGCCAGCACAGCCGCAGCGCCGGCGGCGTCGAGACTCACGATCACGAAGATCGGAAGCATCAGGCGCTTGTTGAGGCGATGCGGCTCGACCACCGCCTCGCCGTCGGTTTCCCGCGGACTTCGCTTGCCACTGTTCCAGTACGTCACTGTTCCGCCTCTGTTCCGTGTGCCGACACGGGGGTTGGGAGATCTCGGATACGGGCTGGAGCGTCGGCCGTCGCGGGTGGGGGCCGCCGCACGGCCTCGACAGCCGCGCGGGGAGATGCACCCTGAAACAGACACGGCTCCAACACCTGTATTTTGCACAGAATAGAAACATCGCTTACCGCCAGTCAACTTGAGCAGCAGCATGGTTTCGGTGCAGGTTTATTTGCAAAATGCATATATTGACGCGGGTGACTGACCCAGGTCGCGGCCGGGCAGCAGCTTTGCGGCGCAGGGCGGGCGCGGTGACGATCCAGGCATGGCGGAAATCGTCGGCCAGTCACGCCGGGCCCACCAGCAGGCCGCCTTCGCGCCGGGCGGCGGCGAGCACGGTGCGGCCCACCCGAAGCGGGACCGCACGCGCACCACGTCCGGGGCCGGCCGCTCCAGCAGCCGGCCGGTCCAGCAGCCGGCCGGTCCGGCGGCGGATCTTCCAGGGCAGGCAGATACGGAACGTGGGGCGAGGCGGACCACTCCGGCTATTACGAGGGCTGCGCAGGTCAGGCCGGAGCCCGCGGTGCGGGCCGACAGGGCGGGGGCCTCACCGAGCAGGCCTGGAGTCGGGTCCCGGCCGCGAAGCAGCGGGCACTGGCCAGAACCAGGGCGATGGCGAGCCAGATCATGTACGGCTCCGTCCCGAGCACATCGCGGCAGCAAGCGCGCCCAGCACCCCCAGCTCCAGGGCGAGGGTCACCCGCTCGGCCAGACCGTGCCGGTCGCCGACCCAGCGGGCAGCCGCCGTGGTGGGCCGCCGCGCGCACAGGTGGGTGGCCAGGAACCCGGCGCCCGCTGCCGCGCCGGCCCAGGAGACGCGGCGCAGGGACCGAACCGAGGACCGGCAGTGCGGCAGATGGCCCAGGCGGCGGGAGATGAGCAGCCCGGCGGCCGGCAGGGCCGCCACCGCCACGCCGGTGGCGTAGCGGTGGATCAGTCCGTGCGCGGTGGGGGCACTGTCGATCGGGTCGGTCCGGAAAGAGGCCGTGAGGACGAGCCCGCCGCACCATGCGCCCAGCAGGACCGTGGCGGTCCTGCCCACGGGGAGACGGGAGTGCACCAGGGAGGCGAGCAGCGCCGTCGATCCCGCCGACAGACTGGCCACAGTGCCGGTGAAGACAGCGTCGGCGCCCTCGCTCAGCGCGTAGTCGCTGACCGTCTGCCGGATGGCGTCGACCTGCGTCGACCAGCCCACGTGGAGGGCCGTGGCGCCGACGACCGAAGCGGCCAGGCCGGCGTGGGTGGCGAGAGCCAGTGTGCGTGTGAGGTGTGATCCGTCCATGACCCGGAAGGCAACCGGAGCACGGTGTGGCACAGACGAGTGCGACCATGAAGCTTCCATGAAGCGCCTTCTTGCCGTCGCCCCGTCAGGACGGCCGCCCGGACATCGCACAGCGCTCAGCAACCCCGTGCGCTCGGACGGCGGCCGGGCCCGCCGCCAGAGGGCCTCCTCCGGCGGCAGGCATGCGGGACACCGGCCCGGATGCGGCGTATCGTTTGCGTCACGTACTACCTTCACGCTCGCTTGCGGCACCAACTAGGTCAACCGGAGTTTTCCCGCCCATGTCCGACAGTCCAGCCGCCCAGCCGCCCGCCGATCCCGCCCACGACGAACCGAGCAACACCATGGACGCCCTGGCCCAGCTGTCCTTCCTGGTCCAAGGCGTCCTGACGCGCGCCGCGGGCCGGCATGACCTCTCGGTCATCCAGCTGCGCCTCCTCGGGATCCTGCGCGACCGCCGGCCGGGGATGCTGGAGCTCGCCCGCCACTTGAACCTGGACAAGTCCTCGATAACCGGACTGGTCAGTCGCGCCGAGAAGCGTGGCCTCGTCCAGCGCCAGGCATCCGCCCACGACGGACGCGCGGTGCTGGTGAGCCTCACACCGCCGGGACGCGACCTCGTCGAGCTCTGCGCCGGCGAAGTGGAGGCGGAAATCGCCGCCTTGACAGCGGAGCTGGGCCCCGAGGAGCACCGCCAGATCCTCGACCTCGCCGTCAAGCTCCTGCGCGCCGGCCGCTCATCGTCCTCTGCGGGAACGGTGGCCCAGCGCCCCTGCCCGTCGTGATCACGAGGCTCCCGCGGCTCGGGCATGGACCGGAGAGGAGGTGCCGCTCCGCGGGGCCTACGTCGCACCCCAGTTCGCGGCGGCGGCGGTGTCGAAGCGCAACGCCGGCTCGACCCACAGCAGAAGGCCGCCTGGGACAGCTTCATCCGCGTGCAGGAGACACTCATCGGACCGCTGTCCTGGCATGTCCAGACCGACTCCGGCTGTCCGCCTCCGACTCCGTCGTGCTCGTCAGTCCCGCCGGCCGCGTCGCTTCGGATGCCCCCCCATCATGTGGTGCCTCAGGTCTGGTTCTCGCCGCCGTCGACGTAGACGTTCGAGCCGACGACGTAGCTGCTCTGCTCCGAGGCGAGGAAGGCCACGACCGCGGCGGCCTCCTCGGGCCGGCCCATACGGCCCTTGGGCACGGTCGCCGCGACCTGCTCCTTGACGGCTCGGGCCGTCGCCTCGTCGCCGAAGGCGGCAGTGCCCCCGGGAGTCTCGATCCATGCCGGCGAGACCACGTTGACCCGGATGCCACGGCCCCTGAGCTCGGTGGACCATGTCCGCGCGAAGGACCGGACGGCCGCCTTCGACGCCGCGTACGCGCCGAACGCCTCCATGCCGCGGTCGGCGGCCGTCGAACCGACCATGACGATGGAGGCTCCCTCGTTGAGCAGCGGCAACGCCTTCCGCACGGTGAAGAGCGTGCCGCGGGTGTTGACCGCGAAGGTCTGGTCGAAGTGCTCCTCGGTGGTCTGTTCCAGCGTCATGAACGAACCGATCGCCGCGTTCGCCACGAGCACGTCCAAACCCCGGCCTCGCGCCCGGACCGCCGCGTAGAGCCGGTCCAGGTCCTCCAGGTTCGCGATGTCGCCGGCGACCGCGGTGGCCCGGTCCGCTCCGACGGCCTTGACGGCGGCCTCCAGTTCGGCCTCGCGTCGCCCGGTGACGAACACGTACGCGCCCTCGTCCGCCAGTCGTACGGCGGTTGCCAGACCGATACCGGTGCTGCCCCCGGTGACCACTGCCGTCTTGCCTTCCAACTGTCCCATGTGGATGTCTCCATCACTCTCTCGACGCCGGTCCGTTCGTCATCGATACTGCGGGAGATCGGGGATACCATCCATGACGCATAGTCCGACTTTCTTTACGCATCGTCCAGGAGGTGTCGTCGGTGCTCGGATTCCGGGATCCGGTGGCTGACGCGATCGGTCTGCTCCGGCCCCGCACGGTGATCGGCCCCAGTCTCCGGGCCGCGGGCGAGTGGGCGCTGCGCTTCGACACGTTCCCGCACGTGCGGATCGGTGGCCTCGTGAGCGGCAGGTGCTGGTTGATCCTCGACGGGCACGAGCCGGTGCTCCTGCGGGAGGGTGACACCTTCATGCTGGGCAACCCGCCGCCCTACGTGCTGGCCAGCACACCCGACGCGAGCCCGCGCCCCGCGGAGCGGGTGTGGGCGAGCGCCGAGGACGGGTTCGTGCGGATCGGCCCCACGTCCGAGGAGGACCTCTACCTGTGCGTCGGGCACATCGCGTTCGACGACCAGAACGCGGCCCTCCTGACCGACCTTCTGCCGCCGCTCGTGATCGTCCGCATGGGCGATCCCCATGGCGGGCGGCTCGCGCAGCTCATCGATCTCCTGGCCACCGAGGTCGGAGTCTCCGCCGCCGGCGGCCCGCTGGTGCAGAACCACCTCGCCCAGATCCTTCTCGTGCACATGCTGCGTGCTCACGCCGGCCGGACGGACCGGCCCACCGGCTGGCTGGGCGCTCTGAACGAGGACGGCATCGGTGCCGCCCTGCGCTCCGTGCACGCGGACCTGGCCCGCTCCTGGAGCCTCAAGGAACTCGCCGAGATCAGCCACATGTCGCGTTCCGCGTTCGCCAAGGCATTCAAGAACCACGTCGGGATGGCGCCGTTGGAGTACCTGATCCACTGGCGCATGAGCCTCGCGCGCGATGCCCTCGCCCGCGACACCCAGTCGATCTCCGAGCTCGCGCGGGCCACGGGCTACCTCTCCGAGAGCGCGTTCAGCACCGCGTTCCGCCGCGTGGTCGGCTCGTCACCCGCACAGTTCCGGAACCGGGCACGGCAGTCGGCGCACTCAACCGCGAACGGAAACCGAGCGAGGCACCCTCAACCCGGTCGCGCCGCTCACGCCGGCGACGAGGAGACCAGTACGGCGCCCGCCGACTCCGCTACCCGCGACGCGGACGCGCGAGCGTGTTCGGTGGGCGTCTGACCGTAACCCTCCTTGAGGTCGCGGATACGGTTGGCCGCTGTCGGCGAAGTGCCCGTGCGCGGCGATTTACGAGGCCCTCGGCCCGCACGGCGGGACGGTGCGGGCGAGCCGGGCCTCCTCCCGTCGCCGCCGGCGTATGCAGGCGCTCGGCCTGGGCGAGTGCGGGAGCCGACCGGGTTTCCCCATCGTCGAACCTCCCCCCGGCCCCGCTGTGCGGCCCGGGTCCAGCGCGCGTCACGCACCCGCGATCCCCTTTTCCTGGAGCGGCCGGTTCGTCGGCACGCTCCTGTCGTTCGCCACCCTTGCGGTCGGTTGCGGTCGGTTGCGTCATGCGCCCGCTCGGCGGCGCGATCGGCAGCTGCTCGCCGACCGGCTCGGCCGCGAACCCGTCCTGGTCGCCACCCTGGTCGTCATGGGCACCGCCCGCGTCCTGGCCATCGCCGTCACCTTCCTCGCCGGCTCGCTCACCGACGGCATCGGGCGCCGCCCCCTCTGCCTCGCGGGCCGCACGGCAGCGATTCTCTTCGCCTTCCCGATGTATCTGCTCACCAACACCGGCCACCCGTAGGTTTCGTCGTCCGGCCGTCTTACGGGCGGAGAACCGGTCCAGCGGGGACGTCTCACCCCTTGTTCGGCATTCCCTGGGTGATGAGGCTGATGGCGCCGGCGAGTTGTTCGCGGTGGCGGCGGAGGATCTCGGGGGTCATACCGGTGTCCGCCGTGTCGTCGGCGAGCCGGTCGGCCGCCACCTTGAGTACGGCGTTCATGGCCGCGGCCTGCGCGCGGACCTCGAATGACGCGGCGGGCAGGGCCATGCGTTCGGCCAGCACTTCGGCGAAAGTGTCCTCCGCGCGCTCGCGGAGCATGAGGTAGGCGGCGCGCAGCGCGGGTTCGTCACGGGTCAGCCGTACTACGGCGTGGACCGCCTCGATGTCCGTGCCGGACGAGGATTCGAGCAGGGGGCGGTACGCCGCTCGCAGGTGCTCCGTGAGGTCCGTGCCGGCCGGCCAGGCGTGCAACACCTCGCGGAAGGCGTCGACCACCTTCGTCAGCAGTGGCTCCACACAGCTTTCCTTGGTGCGGAAGTGGCGCCACAGGGTGCGTTCGGAGACTCCGGCCTCCCGTGCGATCTGTTCCCCCGACGTGGCGGCCACCCCGTGCTCGGCGAAGAGCCGGACCGCGTGGCGGGAGATGTCGAGGCGCTGCGCTTCGCGTTGTTCGCTGCTCACCGGCGGTCGCCCCCGGCGAGGTGCGTGGCCGCCACTCTGTCTGAATTCCTCCATCGGGTGATCTTAGGCGGGCGCGCCGGGATGGCGATTGGCGTAAACTTTATTGACAGTGACTGCCAATAAAGTGCTACGGTCGGGTTACGGGAAAGATCACTGGAGGAGAGCCATGAGCGTTGCCGCCGAGCGTCCGCAGCTGCCTTTCACCCGCCCCAACGTCCTCGATCTCGCTCCCCTGTACGAGGTGCTCCGCCGGGAGGCGCCCATCACGCCGGTCACCACTCCGGCCGGTGATCCGGCCTGGCTGGTGACCCGTTTCGCCGAGGTCCGCGACCTGCTCGGCGACAAGCGGCTCGGCCGCTCCCACCCCGAACCGGAGCGGGCGTCGCGCATCACCAGCGCCGCGATTCAGGAGGGTCCTTCGGGCAACCACGCCACCGAGGAGGCCGACCACACCCGGATGCGCCGGCTGCTCACGCCGGCGTTCTCGGCCAAACGGATGACCATGCTCTCCGATCATGTCCAGGACCTGGTCGACGGCTGTGTCGACCGGCTGCTCGCCGAGCACGCCGCCGCTCCCGACGGCATCGTCGACCTGCACGCCGGACTCGCCTTCCCGCTCCCGGTCGCGGTCATCTGCCGGCTGCTCGGGGTGCCCGAGAGCGAGCACCCGTACTTCGCCTCGCTGTCGGAGCGCATGGCCAATTACGCCATCGGCGAGGAGGCTCACCGCGCGCGGGACGAGTTCAGCTCCTACATGACCGCTCTCGCGGAGACCAAGCGCGCGCATCCCGGCGAGGACGTCATCTCCGACCTCGTCCGCGCGCAGAGCACCGATCCGGAGTACGAGTACGGCGAGATGGTGCGGCTCTGCGTCGGGCTGCTGTTCGCCGGGCACGAGACCACCGTCAACCGTATCGGCCTCGGCACCCTGTTCCTCCTCACCCACCCCGACCAGTGGCAGGCGCTGACCGCCGACCCGGCCGGCCGGGTCAACGCGACCGTCGAGGAGATCATGCGCATGGGCGCCCCCGGCGACCTCGGTCTGCTCCGGTACGCCCACACCGACGTCGACCTCGCCGGGGTCACCATCCGCCGCGGCGACGCCGTGATCCTCTCGGTCAACTCCGCCAACCGTGACCCGTCCGTCTACACCGCCGCCGAGACCTTCGACCCCGACCGCGCCGAACGCACCCACCTCGGCTTCGGCCACGGCATGCACTTCTGCATCGGTGCCAGCCTGGCCCGCGTGGAGCTGCGCGTCGTCTTCGCCACCCTCGCCGGCCGCCTGCCCGGCCTCCGCCTCGCCAAGGGCGTCGACGAACTGGAGGTGCGCACCACCCTCACCGGTGGCGTCACCGAGCTCCCCGTCACCTGGTGAACACACCCTGACGCGGAGAGGCATCCCTCCGTACGTCCCTGGCGACGCCCGGAGCAGTCCCCATGACGGTGCGGGGCCGCTTCGGGCGGGTCTCCGCACCGCCCGCGCTCACTTCGAGGAGGCGGCTGGGCCTTCGTCGGGTGGGCCCGTGACGACGGAGGTGACACGGGTGCCCGGTGGCAGGGCGCCGGAGCCCGCCAGCGCGTACACCCCCCACAACATCTTCGCCACGTACCGCCGTTCCACCGCCAGCCCGTGCCGCTCCTCGAATCCGGCCGCGAACGTCTCCAGCTCCGCCGGAACCCGTCCGAAGCCACCGCCGTGGAAACCGTGCTCGATCCGCCAGTTGTCGTACGGCCGTCCCCAGCCGAGCCGGTGCAGCCGCGCCACCTCGGCATCCAGGCCGCGCTCCGCGCCCTTGAGCACCGCGAACCCCAACGCCCTTGCCCCGTGGGGCAGTCCGGCCGCGATCCCCGCCAGTGTGCCGCCGGTGCCGACCGGGCAGCACACCACGTCGTGGGCGCCGAGGCCGGTCAGTTCCTCGGCGGTCCTCGCCGCCCCGTGGGCGGCGAGGGCGTTCGTACCGCCCTCCGGGAGGACGTAGCAGCGCCCCCAGCGCTCCTCCAGCGCCCGCAGCGTCCCCGGATCGTCCAGCGAGCTCAGGATCTCGCGGTAGCGGGCGCGGTCGAGGGGGAACAGCTCCATGCCCAGCGCCTCCGCCCGCGCCAGCGACCAGTTGCGCGGCGCGCCGGCCAGCTCGTGGCCCCGGACGACACCGACCGTGGACAGCCCCAGAGCGGCCCCGGCGGCGGCGACGGCTCGCAGGTGGTTGGAGTACGCGCCGCCGAAGGTCAGCAGCCGTGTGTGGCCCTGCTCGACGGCGGCCCCCAGGTTGGGGGTGAGCTTGCGCCACTTGTTTCCGGGGATGTCCGGGTGGATCAGGTCGTCCCGCTTCAACCGCAGCTCCACACCGGCCCGCGCCAACACCGGGTCGGTGAGCGACTCCACGGGAGAGGGCAGCGCGGGGGCGGGGGATCCGGGGAGAGGAGAAGCGGAGGCGGGGAGGGGCACACCGCGAGTTTACGTACCGTCCCCCGGGAGGTGGCACGTGGTGTCGGTGGGGAACCGGGCGGTGCCCGGGACGCGCGCCTCGGGGAGGGCTCTCAGGGTCGCTTCGGCCTTGAGGAGCATTTCCTCGTACTCCGTGACCGGGTCGGAGTCCAGGACGATGGCGCCGCCCGCGCCGATGGTCAGTTCTCCGTCATGGCTCACGGCGGTGCGGATGGTGATGCTGAGGTCGGCGGTTCCCGCGTAGCCGAGGAAGCCGAGCGCCCCGGAGTAGACGCCCCGTGCCTCCTTCTCCAGGGTGTCGATGATCTCCATCGTGCGCTGCTTCGGCGCGCCCGTCATCGAACCGCCGGGGAAACACGCGCGTACCGCGTCCACCGCCGAGGTGCCCTCGCGCAGCCGCCCGCCGACCGTGGAGACCAACTGGTGGACGGTGGCGTACGACTCCGTCACCATGAGCGCCGGCACACCGACCGTGCCGACCTCGCAGACCTGCCCCAGGTCGTTCCGGAGCAGATCGACGATCATGAGGTTCTCCGCGCGCGTCTTGGGGTCCATCTGAAGGGACCGCCGTATCTCGTCGTCGGTACGCGGGTCGGGGTGGCGAGGCGCCGTTCCCTTGATCGGTCTGGCCTCCGCCATGCGCCCCGCATCGACCTTGAGGAACCGTTCGGGCGAGGAACTGAGGACGCTGACGCCGTCCAGCCGCAGGAGCGCGGCGTACGGGGCGGGGTTGAGGCGGCGCAGGCGCCGGTAGTAGGCGAGGTCGCTCGCCGGTGCGGGCAGGCGGAGAGTGTTGGTCAGGCATATCTCGTAGCTCACCCCCTCGCGCAGCCGCCGGTCGCACTCCCGGATGTCGGCCAGGTACCGGCTGCGCGGGCGGGCCAGGTAGCGGGACGCGTCGTGCTCCTCGGCGACGGGCGCGGGTGTGGTGTCCGGCCGCTGGGCGGGCACGGCGGCCAGCACGGGGAGCGTGGCGGCGATCCACTCCCGCGCAGCGTCCGCCGCCTCCGTGTCCTGCTCCCGGCAGACGGCGACGGCGTAGGTACGGTTCTCGGCGTGGTCCACGGCGATGAAACGATCCGCCTGGAGCCATACGGCGTCCGGGGTCCGGGAACGGTGGGTACGGCCGGCACCGAGGTCGGCCTTCAGCTCGTAACCGAAGTAGCCGACATAACCGCCGGTGAAATCGAACGGCAGCCCCTCGGTGCCGGTGACCGTACGGCCGGTGCGGCGGTCGAGCGCCTCGAAGACCGTGCCCTCCTCCCGCCGGGGCACACCCCCCGCGGGCTCGACGGTGACATGGCCGTCCCCGACGCGGTACGTCAGCGTCTCGGCCCCCGGCGTGTGCGCGGAACCGAAGAAGGAGAAGCGGGCCAGGCCCGGCTCGACGCGTGAACTGTCGAGCCAGAAGGAGCGGTGGTCGGCGCCGTACAGGGTCAGGTAGGCGGCCTCCGCGTCGACGGCTCGGTCCACGGTGGCGAACTGTGCCCGGAGCCGCGCCGGGGGTGTGGTGGGGGTGGTGGGGGTGCGGGTGGCCGAGGTGGGGGTGGGGGGCAGGTGGGGGCGGGGCGTGGAGGTGGGGGTGGCCAGGGCCAGGGTCCGGAAGTTCGCGGCGATGAGGGCGCCGTACTCGGTGCAGACGGACTCCGGATGGAACTGCACCCCCCACCAGGGCCGCTCGCGGTGGGCCAGGCCCATGACCACGCCGTCCTCGGCGCGGGCGGTGACCTCCAGATGGCCGGGGACCGGCTCGGCGATGCTCAGCGAGTGGTACCGCACAGCGGTGAAATCCTGGGGGACCTCCGCGAAGAGGCCCTTGCCGTCGTGCCGGACCGTGGAGAGGTGGCCGTGCCTCGGCTCGGGGGCGGGAGCGATCCGCGCGCCCGCCATCAGGCCCATGCCCTGATGGCCCAGACACACGCCCAGGACCGGAAGCCCGCCCTGCTCCAGGATGTCGCGGGAGCGGCCGAAGTCACGGGGGGCGGCCGGATGGCCCGGTCCCGGCGAGATGACCGCGGCATCGAAACCGTACGGGTCGAGACCGTCCCAGTCCGGGGCGTCATTGCGGACGACCACGGGCGGGACCCCGTACACCCCTGCCAGAAGTTGATAGAGGTTGTACGTATAGGAGTCGTAGTTGTCGATGAGCAGGACACGCATGGGGTGTACACCAAGAGGGTCGAAGCGGGGGGGTCCGCGGGGCTCGGTGGGACGGGTGGTCGGCGGGGTGTGGTCGTCACCATTGTGCAGGACGGCCGTCATGGGGTTGACCGGCCGGAACTCCCGGCGCGGGGTCCGGGCGGCAGGCGGCGAGATGCCACCCGCACTCCCCCGGCCCACCGGGCATGCGCACCGGCACACCGGCGGCCGGGGGAGGTGTCAGGCGGTCCGGGCGGCGGGGACCCGGTGGATCGGGGTGGCGATGTCCGTCAGAGGGGCGCCTGTTCCGCCTCTGCGGGCGGCCACGATCTCCGCCGCTATCGACAGGGCCGTCTCCTCGGGGGTCAGGCCCCCGAGGTCGAGGCCGATGGGCGAGCGCAGGCGGGAAAGTTCCCGGTCGGTCAGGCCCGCCTCGCGCAGCCGGCGGTCGCGGTCGCTGTGGGTGCGGCGGGAGCCCATCGCGCCGACGAACGCCGCCGGTATCCGCAGCGCGACCTCCAGGAGGGGTATGTCGAACTTCGCGTCGTGGGTCAGGACGCACAGGACGGTTCTGCTGTCCGTCCGGGTGGTGCGCAGATAGCGGTGGGGCCACTCCACGACCACCTCGTCGGCGCCCGGGAACCGCGCCCGCGTCGCGAAGACCGGCCGGGCGTCGCACACCGTCACGTGGTAGCCGAGGAACGCGCCGGCCCGGACCAGCGCCGCCGCGAAGTCGACCGCGCCGAAGACGATCATGCGGGGCGGCGGCAGGCTCGACTCGACCAGCACGGTGAGACCGCCCGGGCAGCGCGAGCCGTCCGCCGCGACCTCGACCGTCCCGGTACGGCCCGCCTCCAGTGCCGCCCCCGCCTCCGCGACGACGGTACGGTCCAGGTCGGCGCCCCCGCCGAGCCCGCCCTCCCAGGGCCCGTCGGCCCGTACCAGCAGCGCACCGCCCAGCAGATCGGCGGGGCCCCGGACGACCCGGGCCAGGGCCACCGCCTCGCCCGCCGCCGCGTACTCCAGCGCCGCGCGCAGCAGGGCCCTGGCGGGGGTGGCGGCGGTCAGCGGGGTGACCAGTATGTCGAGGACGCCGCCGCAGGTGAGGCCGACGGCGAAGGCGTCCTCGTCGCTGTAGCCGAACTGTTCGAGCACGCTCTCACCGGTTTTCAGGGCCTCCTCGCACAGGTCGTAGACCGCGCCCTCGACACAGCCGCCGGAGACCGAGCCGATGACCTCGCCGCCGGAGTCGACGGCGAGGGTCGCGCCGGGGCCGCGCGGCGCGCTGCCCCCGACGGCCACCACCGTGGCCACCGCGAGATCGCGCCCCTCCGCCAGCAGGCCGAGCAGGTCGGGTGCCAGGTCAAGCATCCCGGCCCGCCCGCACCACGCGGTCCGGGCGGATCGGCAGGTTCCGGTGGCGTACGCCGGTCGCGTGCCAGACCGCGTTGGCGACCGCCGCCGCCCCGCCCACGATGCCGATCTCGCCGATGCCCTTGATGCCTCCGGCGGGGTCGTCGGGGTCCGCTTCGTCCAGCCAGTCCGCCTCGATCCGGGGCACGTCGGCGTGGGCCGCGATGTGGTAGCCGGCCAGGTCGGAGCCCACCATGGCCCCGTACGCCTCGTCCCGTGCGCCCTCCTCGTGGAGGGCCATGGAGATGCCCCAGATCATCCCGCCGACGAGCTGGTTCCGTGCGGTCAGCGGGTTGACGATGCGGCCGGCGGCGAAGATGCCGAGCATCCGCCGTACGCGTACCTCGCCGGTCGCCACGTCGACGGCGACCTCCGCGAACTGCGCCCCGAAGGAGTGACGTTCCATCTGGGCCAGGGACCCCAGCGCCTGGGTGGTGTCGGAGCGCACCGTGATGCCCTCCGGCGGGATGTCCGTCCCCGGGACCAGCCGCTCCCGCAGCTCCGCGGCGGCGGCCAGCACCGCCCAGGACCAGGACCGGGTGCCCATGGAGCCGCCCGCGATCATGGCAGGGCCGAAGGCGGTGTCGCCGATGCGCACCCGTACCCGGTCGGGCGTCACCTCCAGCGCGTCCGCCGCGACCAGGGTGATCGCGGTCCGGGCGCCGGTGCCGATGTCCGCAGCGCCGACCCGTACGGTGAACCCGCCGTCCGGCTCGGCGGTGATCGCGGCCGTCGTGGGGCCAGCGCCCGCGGGGAAGAAGGCGGCGGCGGTCCCGGTGCCGAGCAGCCACCGTCCGTCGCGGCGCTGCCCGGGCCGTGGGTCCCTGGCCGCCCAGCCGAAGCGGCGCGCGCCCTCCTCGAAGCAGGCGCGCAGGCTGCGTCCGGCGAACGGCAGGCCGGAGACGGGGCCCCGGTCCGTGTCGTTGCGCAGGCGCACCTCGACGGGGTCGATGCCGGCCCGCTCGGCGAGTTCGTCCAGCGCGGACTCCAGGGCGAAGGAGCCCGACGCCTCACCGGGGGCGCGCATCCAGGTGGGGCTCGGCACGTCCAGCTCCACCACGCGGTTCTCGGTGTGGTGGGCGGGTGCGTCGTACAGCACCCGGCCGACCCCGGCGCTGGGCTCGACGAACTCGAAGACCCTGGACGTACGGCTGAGGGAGCGGTGTTCGAGGGCGCGCAGCCGCCCGTCCGCGTCGGACCCGAGCCGGACCCGCTGGACGGTGGGGCTGCGGTGTCCGGCCAGGGAGAACATCTGGCGCCGGGTCATGACGACACGTACCGGGCGTTCCACGAGGGTGGCGGCCATCACCGCGGCCACCTGGTGGGCGCGGACGCCCTTGCTGCCGAAGCCGCCGCCCACATGCTCGGAACGGACGCTCACCATGGCCGGGTCGAGGGAGAAGAGGTTGGCCAGTTCCCCGGCGACCCAGCTCACGCCCTGGTTGGAGTCGACCACATCGAGCCGGTCGCCGTCCCAGCGTGCCGTCGCCGCGTGGGGCTCCATGGGGTTGTGGTGTTCTTCGGGGGTGGTGTATTCGGCGTCCACGACGACGGCGGAGGCCGAGAGTTCGGCTTCCATGTCGCCCTTGGAGATCACTCCGGGCTCGAAACCGTCCACGGCGCGCGCGCCCGGGGTGTCCTCGCCGAAGTCGGTGTCGTGCGGATACGTGTCGTAGTGGACGACGAGGGCTTCGGCGGCCTCCCGGGCCTGCTCCGATGTACGGGCCACCACCAGCGCCACCGGCCAGCCCCGGAACTCCACCCGGTCGTGCTGGAAGACCGCGCAGGTGGGGTCGGGCGGGGTGCCGAGCATCCCGATGTAGTCGGTGTGCAGACGGGGGGCGTTGTGGTGGTCGAGCACCGCCAGGACTCCGGGCATCCGCAGCACCGGGCCGGTCTCGATCTCCCGGATCCGGCCACGGGTGACGGTGGAGAGCACCAGCCAGCCGTGGGCCAGGTCGGTGAAGGGGATCTCGCCGGAGTAGCGGGCCGCGCCGGTGACCTTGTCGCGGCCTTCGACCCGGACATGTCCGGTGCCGACGGCGCGGGGCGGGGTACCGGCGGTACGGGACGGGGTGACGGTGGTCATCGGGTGGCCTCCTCCGCCAGTTCGCCGAGCAGGGCCACGGTGAGGTTGCGCATGAGGGTCACCTTGTACGCGTTGTGGGGCAGCGGCCGGGCGGCGGCCAGTTCGGCGTCGGCCGCCTCGGCGAAGGTCTCCGCGTTCGCGGGCGCGCCCAGGAGAGTCCGTTCCGCCGTACGGGCCCGCCAGGGACGGGAGGCGACCGCGCCGTAGGCGAGGCGTACGGCGCTGACGGTGCCGTCGTGGAGGTCGAGGGCGGCGGCGACGGAGCCGATGGCGAAGGCGTACGAGGCGCGCTCGCGCACCTTCCGGTAGCGGGAGCGGGCGGCGACCGGGGCCGGTGGCAGCGAGACGCCGGTGATCAGCGCCCCCTCCGGCAGGGCCGTCTCGCGGTGCGGGGTGTCGCCGACGGGGAGGTAGAACGCGTCGAGCGGGAGCGTGCCCGGGCCCTCGGCGGTCTCGTAGTGCACCACCGCGTCGAGGGCGGCCAGGGCGACCGCCATGTCCGAAGGGTGGACGGCCACACACTGTCCGGAGGCGCCGAGGATGGCGTGATTGTGGTGCTCGCCCCGGATCGCGGGGCAGCCGCTGCCGGGGTTCCGCTTGTTGCACGGCAGGGAGGTGTCGGTGAAGTAGGCGCAGCGGGTGCGCTGGAGGAGGTTGCCGCCGACGGTGGCCATGTTGCGGAGCTGTCCGGAGGCGCCGGCGAGGACCGCCTGGGTCAGCATCGGGTAGCGGCGCCGGACGTCGGGGTGGGCGGCGAGGTCGCTGTTGGTGACGGTCGCGCCGATGCGCAGGCCGCCGTCGGGGGTGGACTCGACGCGGTCCAGGGGGAGTTCGCGTACGTCGACGAGGCGGCCGGGGCGTTCGACGCCGGTCTTCATCAGGTCGACGAGGTTGGTTCCGCCCGCGAGGTAGCGGGCGTCGGGGTCCGCGTCGAGGAGGCCGACGGCGTCCCGTACGTCGAGAACGCGCCGGTATCCGAACTCCCTCATGCCGCCACCCCCTCGGAGCCCGTGGAGCCCGTGGGGTCCGCAGGATCCGAGGAGCCCGCGGCATGCGCGGCACGGTCCACGGCGTCGACGATCGCGTTGTAGGCGCCGCAGCGGCAGAGGTTGCCGCTCATCCGTTCCCGGATCTCCTCGGCGGTGAGCGGCGCGGGGCCGGCCTCGGGCCGTACGTCCTCGGAGGCGGCGCTCGGCCAGCCGTCGGCGTGCTCCCGCAGGACGCCGATCGCGGAGCAGATCTGGCCGGGGGTGCAGTATCCGCACTGGTAGCCGTCGAGGTCGAGGAAGGCCTGCTGCACCGGGTGGAGCCGGTCGCCGTCGGCCACCCCCTCGATCGTGGTGATCTCCCGCCCCTCGGCCGCGACGGCGAATTGCAGGCAGGCCACTGTCCTGCGGCCGTCGACGAGCACCGTGCAGGCACCGCACTGGCCCTGGTCGCACCCCTTCTTGGTGCCGGTCAGTTCGAGGCGTTCGCGCAGGGCGTCCAGGAGGGTGGTGCGGTGGTCGACGGGGAGGGTGTGTTTCTCACCGTTGATGTTCAGAGTGATGACGCTTGAGGTCGTCAAGACCATGGAGGGCTGCTTTCCTGTGGTCCGAATGGCATGAAGCGCGCGTGGGCACGAAGTACCGGCCGGAGCCTGCCCAAGGCCCCGCGCCCACGGCTATGGTGGACGTGTCCGGACAGTTGTCCGCTACTCGGAAACGTAACGGACAACTGTCCGGTTAACAAGAGACGGGGTGGTGCACCACCCCCGCGAGGAGTGAGCGTGCGGCCGAAAAAGGATGTTCCGCTGCGCTCGGACGCGCAGCGGAACCGTGCGCGCATATTGGATGTCGCCCTCGCGGAACTGACGCTCCGTCCGGACGTACCGCTCAGCGTCATCGCCCGGAAGGCGTGCGTCGGGCAGGCGACGTTCTACCGCAACTTCCCCGACCGCGCCTCCCTGATACTGGAGGTCTACCAGCACGAGATGGGCCAGGTGGCGGATGCCGCGACCGAACTGCTCTGCTGCCTCGCCCCGGACCGGGCCCTGCGGGCCTGGATGGACCGGCTCACCGAGTTCGCCATGGCCAAGGCGGGTCTGACCGAGGCGCTCCGGCTCGCCGTCACCACCGGCGGCGGCCCGCAGAAGCCGCCCCCCACTCCCCTCATGGAAGCCGCCGACCTGCTGCTCCGGGCCGCCGAGGAGGCGGGCACCATCCGGCCGGGCGTGACGGCGGACGACTTCCTCCTGGCGACCGCCGGGCTCTGGCAGCTCACCCCGGACGGGGAGTGGCGCGCCACCGCCGAGCGCCTGCTGGACCTGGTCATGGACGGCCTGCGGGCGGGCGCGGCGGGGCGCTGAGCGGATGAGGGGCGCTGAGAGGCGCTGGGGGCTGAGAGGCGCTGGGGGCTGAGGGGGCTGAGGGGCCGTTACGGGCCGGTGGAGGCCGGGGCGATGTGCACGGCCCCCCGGAAGCGGGCCGGGGAGAGGACCGACATCGCGTCGAGCGACGCGTCGGGTACGGGGAGCAGATGGGCGTCGACCCAGGTGTCCCCCGCGGGGGCGTGGGCCCAGGGGTCGTCGACGACGACGGCGCCGGGCACGGTGCCGTGGCAGAGGATCCAGTGGGGGACGTCGAAGCCCTGCAACGTGGCGAGGGAGACCAGCAGCAGGACATGGCCGCCGCGGTCGAGCGCCGCGCGGATCTCGGGGAGGGAGAGCCGGCGCGGGTCGACCGGGGTGCCGGAGCGTTCCGCGTCGGCCCGGGAGAGACGCTGGAGCGCGGCGCGCCACTCCTGTTCGGCCTCCGGAAGGTGGTCGAGGAGGACCGGGTCCTCGGTGTCGAGGAAGACGGTGACGGGGGCCGACGGCCACGCCCGGTGCACGGCGACACCGAGGCCGACGGGTTCGCAGGCGGGGAAGTTCGTCGCGGCGCGCCACAGTGTCAGCTCCGCGTCGCGGTCGAGCGCCTCCCCGGGCAGCGCCCCCGCGTGCGCCCGGGCGACCAGGGCGGTGACGGCGCCGCAGGTGAAGTGGGTGGTCTGCGCGTAGTACGGGGGCGCGGCCGGCTCGGCGCCGTACAGCCGGCGTATGTAGCCGGAGTCCGGGCCCTCCGCCCCCGGTGGGGTGCGCAGCGGGGTGAAGCCGAGCGCGGTGGCCTCCTCCGCCGTGGTCGTCCAGCCCTCCCATTTGACCTGGGCGAGTCCCCGGCGGCGGGCCGTTTCGAGGACGGCGCCGACGGCGGCCGGTACATCGCCGAGGGCGTCGACGATCTTCAGATAGGAGGTGCCCGGGCGGGCGGTGACCAGGGCGGCGGCAATCCACTCGGTGGCGTCGGCCCCGGGCACGGCCACGAGGTGAGGGGCGTGGGCGGAGCGGTCGACCGCGTTCCACCGCTCCGGTACGGCGGGACCGCCCGGCCGGTCCGGCCCGGCCAGGGGGGCCAGTTGGGGTGGTGGGGCGTCCGGGGCGTAGGGGACGACGACGGCGCTCCGGGCGGGTGGTGAGGGATGGGATGGCATGTCAGGTGTTCCGGTCTCAGGTACGGGAGCGGCGCAGCACCCAGAGGAAGTACGGGGCGCCGACCAGGGCGATCATGAGGCCCGCCGGGATCTGGGCGGGGGCGAGGAGGGTACGGCCGAGGGTGTCGGCGACGCAGACCAGCGCCGCGCCGAGCAGCGCCGCGACGGGCAGGACCCGGACATGGCGGGCGCCGACCAGGGAGCGGGCCAGATGCGGGGCGACGAGCCCCACGAAGCCGACCACACCGACGGCGATCACACTGACCGCCGCGAGCACCGCGGCGACGGCGAGCGCGGCGAACCGGGTGCGTCCCGGCCGGACGCCGACCACGCGCGGGGTGTCCTCGTCGACGGCGAGCAGGTCGAGCCGGCCGCGCATCACGAGCAGCACGGGGAGCGCGAGTGCCAGGGCCACCGCGACCGGCAGGACATCGGGCAGGGTGCGCCCGTACGTCGTACCGGAGAGCCAGGTGAAGATGCGGGGCGTGTTCCACGGGTCGGCGCGGAGCAGGAGGAAGGTGGTGACGGAGCTGAGTCCGTAGCCGCAGCCGATGCCGATCAGCACGAACCGGTCGGGCAGGAAGCCGCCGCGCCGGGCGAGCAGGGCGATCACCGCGAAGGTGGCGAGCCCGGTGGTGACCGCCACGGCGACGAGCACCGGCCGTCCGCCGGGCACGCCGGCGGTGACGACGCTCGCCGCGCCCAGCCCGGCGCCCGCGGTGATGCCGAGGATCCCGGGCTCCGCCAGCGGGTTGCGCACCGCGCTCTGTACGGCGGCGCCGGCCAGGCCGAGGGCGGCTCCGGCGAGGATCGCGGCGACGACACGCGGGAACCGGTCGTCGAGGGCCCGGCCGATCAGCTCCGGGGCGGCGCCGCGTATCCAGAGCGCGATATCGCCCGTACGGAGCCAGAGGCTGCCCGCGAGGACGGCGACCAGGGCCGCCGCCGCCAGCAGCGTCACCGCGCCGAGGACGACGAGGAGGTAGCCGCGGCGGGAGCGCGCCCCGGCCCGGGCGGGCGGGGGCGGGAGCCGGCCGGTGTCGCGGAGGCGCAGGGCGAGGAGGACGATCACGACGGCGCCGAGCAGGGCGGTGGGGACGCCGGTGGGGATGGCGGCGGCTCCGTCGGCGCCCTGGACCGCGCGGAGCGAGGCGTCCGCGAGGAGGATGAGGAGCGCGCCGGTCAGCCCGGAGGCGGGCACCAGGAAGAGATGGCGGTGGAGCGCCCTGACCCGGCCGGCGAGCAGGCGGGTGAGGACGGGGGCGCCGAGGCCGACGAAGGCGATGGGGCCCGCGAGGGTGACCGCCGTGGCGCTGAGCAGGACCGCGCAGAGCACGGCGGTCAGCCGGGTGGCCCGGACGGGGACGCCGAGGGTGGCGGCGGTGTCGTCGCCGAGGTGTGTCACGTCCAGCCGCCGGGAGAGCGTCAGGGCGGTGGCGAGCGTCAGGGCGATGAGGGGGAGGGCGCGTACGGACGCGTCGATGTCGAGCTGGGCGAGCGAGCCGCTCCCCCAGGCGAAGAGGCCGGTGGTGTTCTGCCCGAAGAGGATGAGGAGCATCGCGGTCGCCGCGTCCAGCGCCGCCGCCGTCGCGGAGCCGGCGAGGATCAGCCGGGTGCCGGTGGTGCCCGCGGCGCGGCCCGCGAGGGCCAGGACGAGGGCGGCCGCGAGCAGCCCGCCGGCGAAGGCGGTGGCGCCGGACGCCCAGAGGGGGACGGTGAGTCCGAGGGCGGCGAGGAGCGAGAGGGTGAAGTAGGCGCCGGCGGTGACCGCGAGGGTGTCCGGGGAGGCGAGCGGGTTACGGGTGACGGACTGGAGCAGCGCGCCGGCCGCGCCGAGGGCGATGCCCACCGCGACGCCCGCGAAGAGCCGGGGCAGGCGCGAGCCGGTGAGGATCTCGCCGACCGGGGCGCCGCCGGTGCGGTCGGGCGCGCCGGCGAGATGGCGCGCCAGGTCCCCGACGCCGACGCCCGATGTGCCCTGGGTCAGGTGCCAGAGGCCGACGAGGACGGTCGCGGCGGCGAGGAGGATCAGGACGGCCGCGCCGGAGGGGCCGCCGCCGCGCCGGGGGTGCGGCGGCGGCCTCCGTCCGGGTGCCGTGCCGGGCGTGGTGCTCACGTCTTGCCGGGTGCTCACTGCTTGCCGTGTGCTCGCTTCTTGCCGTGTGCTCGCTCGCTGCGGCGTGCTCACTTCTTGCCGAGGACGTCGACGTACGCGTCGATGGCCTGCTCGCAGGAGCGGGGGCCGCCGGCGCCCCACACCCGGGCGGGGAAGGCGTGCGCGCGGCCTTCCCCGACGGCGGGGAGGGACTTCCAGATGGGGTTCTTCTCCAGGGCGGCGACATAGCCGCCGGCCCCCTGGTCGTTGGCGTAGAAGAGGTTGGCGTCGCCCACGGCGGTGAGTCCTTCGACGTCGGTCTGGGCGAGGCCGTACGAGGGGTCGACGCCGCCGTCGCCGTGGGCGGTGTTGATGTCGTCGGTCCAGGCGGGCCGCATGCCGAGTTCTTCGCCTATCTCGGTGAAGAGGGCGCCCTTGCTGTACGGGCGGACGGTGAGGTTGCCGCCCTGGAGCCAGCCGTCGAAGAAGAGGAAGTCCTTGGTCGGCAGCGCGGCGGAGGACACCTTCGCCTTCGCGGTGGCGAGGTGGTCGTCGAACTCCTTGAGCACCTGGTCGGCGCGTTCGGTACGGCCGGTGGCCTCTCCGATCAGGCGGAAGACGTTCCGCATGTTCCCGATCGGGTCCTCGGGGTCGGCGCCCCGGGTGACCATCACGGGGACGCCGCGCTTCTCCAGCTTCCTGACGGTCTCGTCGTCGGCGGAGAACGCCTCCACGACGATGAGGTCGGGCTTGGCCGCGTAGAGGGTGTCGAGGTCGGGCTCCTCCCGGGTGCCGATGTCGGTGACGCCCTCGGGGAGCTTCTCGGCACTGACCCAGGTGCGGTATCCCTTGGCGTCGGAGACGGCGGTGGGGGTGACGCAGAGGGTCAGCGCGTCCTCGATCTGCTGCCATTCCAGGACGGCGATGCGGGTGGCGGGCTGGTCGAGCGTCACCTGGCGGCCGACGCCGTCCTTGAGGGAGACGGGCTTCTCCGAGGTCGTCGTGGTGTCCTCGGCGCAGCTCCGCGAGGCGGGCGCGGCGCTGGTGCCGGACCCGGCCGGGTCCGGGCCGGCGACGTCGGTCGTGCCGCAGGCCGTTGCGGCGAGGGCGAGGAGCCCCGCGGTGGCGGACGCCGCCAGGCGACGGGCACGGTTCATGAACGGTCCTCTTTCGTGTGGTGCTGCGGGGCGCTGGCGCCGGGCCGGGTCGCGGCGTGTTCGGGGGTACGTCGCGGGGGCCGGGCGCGGGCGGGCAGGCGGGGCAGCGCGCCGGGATGCGGGGAGTCCGCGCCCCGGCGAGGTGCCGACTAAGGGTTGCCTAACCAGGGAGGAGGCTATATCCCGACCGGCATGTCGACAATCAGGAGTTCCCGACACCCGGTACGGGATTCCGGACACCCGCCGGGGCGGTGCCGACGGCGCCGGCCGTACCGGAGAAGGCGCCCGGGGTGGTTCCCATGACTCGCCGGAAGGCGGCGATGAAGGTGCTGGGCTGGGCGTAGCCGAGGGTCTCGGAGACGGTCAGCACATCGAAGCCCTCGGAGAGCAGGGTGAGCGCCCGGTGGACACGGAGGGCCTGGCGCCACTGGGCGAAGGAGAGCCCCGTCGTCCGGCGGAAGGCGCGGGTGACCGTACGGTCGCTGATGTCCAGCGCGCGGGCCCACTCCTCCAGCGAGCGGGGGTCGGCGGGGTCGGCCAGCAGGGCTTCGGCGATCGTGTCGATCCGGGCGTCGCCGGGGAGTTGGAGCACGAACGGGTGGGCGGAGGGCTGGAGTACGTCGAAGACGACCGCCTCCGCGCGGGCCCGGGCCCCGGCGCCGAGATCGCCGCGGGACAGGTGGGTCAGGAGTGACTCCAGGAGCGGTGTCATCGCGATGGCCACCGGCTCGTCGGTGGTGAACGGGGTGCGGTGGGGGGCGAAGAAGGCGTCGTGGAACTCCGCGCCCGCCGTGGCCCGGCCGCCGTGCACCACTCCGGCGGGCATCCACAGCCCGTACCCCTCGGAGACGGTGAAGATCCGGTCGCGGACCCGGGAGGTGAGGGTTCCGCCGCGTACCCAGACGAGTTCGTGGAGGGGGTGGGTGTGCGGTGCCCACTCGGTGGGGACGGCGGGAACCCGCGACCCGGCGGTGATGGCGGAGGCGGCCGCCGGGGGCTCCGGGCGCGCCGCGGCCCTGCGTATCACGGTGCCCGTCTCACGCCGCCACGTCCCGGTGCCCGTGGCGGCACGGGACGGTCGGACCATACGGCGGAGTCTATCGGGGGTGCTCCGGGCGCCCCGGGGGCGGATCGGACAGCGGCCGGGCCCCGGGGGGGGGTCAGGGCCGTGGAGGCGTCTCAGGCGCGGTCGGTGAGGGCCAGCC
This sequence comes from Streptomyces sp. NPDC093085, assembly GCF_040683935.1. Taxonomy (NCBI): domain Bacteria; kingdom Bacillati; phylum Actinomycetota; class Actinomycetes; order Kitasatosporales; family Streptomycetaceae; genus Streptomyces; species Streptomyces sp. NPDC093085. The sequence continues at coordinate 108,850 of NZ_JBFBFB010000002.1, forward strand.
GGGCGCCCAGCCCGACCATGACGGCGCCCGAAGCGCCGCCGATCCAGGAGAGGCGGCGGGGTGAGGCGGTGAACCAGCCCCGGGCCGTGCCGGCGAGGAGACCCCAGGCGGCGTCGGAGATCAGCGCGATCAGGACGGCGACCAGGCCCAGCAGCAGGAGTTGGAGGTGGACATGGCCCGCGCCGGGGTCGACGAACTGCGGCAGGACCGCGCCGAAGATCAGCAGGCCCTTGGGGTTGGTGGCGCCGACGACGAAGCCGTCCCGGAAGACCCGGCGCGGGCGGGCGGGGGCGGTCCCGTCCTCCTCGGGCACCATCAGGCGGTGGCGGTGGCGCCAGGTCTGGACGCCGAGGTAGCCGAGGTAGAGGGCGCCGGCGAACTTCAGGAGGGAGAAGAGCAGGAAGGAGCGGGCGAGAACCTCCCCCAGGCCGACCGCCACCAGCGTGACCTGGACCAGCAGCCCCGCCTCGTTGCCCAGCGCGGTCGACACGGCGGCCCGCCGCCCCAGTGTCACTCCCCGGCTCACCACGAACAGGACGCTCGGCCCCGGCACGGCGATCAGCACACTCACCACGGCCGCGAAGGCGGCCGCCCGCTCCCATCCGATCACGCCGGCAGGATACGGGCCGGGGGCGGGGGCGCGGCCCGTATCCGGAGAAATACTCAGTGCAGGGCGTGTGTGGTCGTCCCGGTGGACTCCGTACGCTCCGTGGGCGGTTGGCCGAGGGGGATCCGGCGCGCGAGGCGGTCGCCCTCCACGTCGAGGTCGGGGAGGAGCCGTTCCAGCCGGGCCGGGATCCACCAGGCCCGCTCCCCCACCAGCGCCATGGCGGCCGGTACGAGGACCATCCTGACCAGGAAGGCGTCGATGAGGACACCGGCGGCGAGCGCGAACCCGGCCTGTTTGATCATGGGTTCGGCGTTGAGGACGAAGCCCGCGAAGACCGAGACCATGATGGTGGCGGCGGCGAGGACGACGGCGCTCGCGCCGGCGAAGCCGGTGACGGTGGCCCTGGCGGCGCTCTCCCCGTGGACGTACGCCTCGCGCATGGAGGTGACCAGGAACATCTGGTAGTCCATGGCCAGCCCGTAGAGCACCCCCGTGATGATGATGGGCAGCAGGCTCATCACGGGCGCGGTGGCGTCGAGCCCCAGGAGCGCCTGGAACCAGCCCCACTGGAAGACCGCCGTGGTGGCGCCGAAGGTGGCGGCGACGCTGAGCAGGAAGCCGGCCGTGGCCATCACGGGGACCAGGAGGGAGCGGAAGACCAGCAGCAGGACGATGAGGGAGAGCCCGAGGACGGTGGCGATGTAGAGCGGGAGGACATCGGCGAGCCGGCCGGAGACGTCGATGGCGAGGGCGGTGAAGCCGGTGACGCCGACGGTGAGGCCGTGCGCCCGGCCGATCTCCGCGCTCCGGGCGCGGATCGCCGTGACGAGGTCCTTGGTCGCCTCGTCGTCGGGGCCGGTGCGGGGGACGAGGCTCAGCACCGCCGTCGTACCGGTGCGGTCCGTTCCGGCGAGCGCCACCGCCTCGGTGCCCTCGGTGGCGCGGAGTCCGGTGGTGAGCGCGGCGAGCGACTCCGGGGCGAGGGGGCGGGCGGGGTCGGCGGAGCGGGCCACGATCAGGAGCGGGCCGTTGTAGCCGGGGCCGAAGGAGTCGCTGACCGCCTCGTAGCTCTCGCGCTGGGCGGTGCCGGTGTTGTAGCTCGCGCCGGAGGGCAGCCCCAGCCGCATGTCGGCGGCGGGGAGGGCCACGAGGGCGCAGAGGGCGAACGCGAGGGCGAGGGCCGGGTACCGGTGGCGGACGAGCCGGGCGCCCCACCGGGTGGCCCGGGTCGCCGCGGAGGCGGTGGCGGTCGCGGATGCGGATGCGGTCGCGGATGCGGATGCGGTCGCGGAAGCGGATGCGGTCGCGGTACGGCGGTCGTGTGCCGCCTGCCGGGCCCGAGGGGCGCAGATACGTTCCCCGACCAGCCCCAGCAGTGCGGGCAGCAGGGTCAGGGCGAGCGCGACGGCGACGGCGATGGTGCCGGCCGCCGCGAGGGCCATGGTGCTGAGCAGGGTGATGCCGACGACCAGCAGCCCCGCGAGGGCGATGATCACGGTGGTGCCGGCGAAGAGGACCGCGCTGCCCGCGGTGCCGATGGCCCGTCCGGTCGCCTCGTGGGCGTCGAGGCCGGTGCCGAGGATCAGCCGGCGCTGCCGGACGACGATGAACAGGGCGTAGTCGATGCCGACGGCGAGTCCCAGCATCAGGGCGAGCACGGCGGTGAGCGAGTGCATCTCGATGACGGTGGAGAGGGTGAAGGCGCCGCCCACGCCGACGGTGACCCCCATCAGGGCGATGGCGAGCGGGAGTCCGGCGGCGACGACGGAGCCGAGGGTGACCACCAGGACGACCGCCGCCACGGCGACGCCGGCCAGTTCGCCGACGCCGATGAGGTCGGGTATCTCCATCATGGCGGCCGACGGCAGCACGGTGAGGTGTCCCGGGTCGGCGTGGTGGCGCGCGGCCCGGACGGTGGAGTCGACGGTGCCGGTGGGGAGTTCGAAGGTCTGGGCGTCGAACTGGAACTGCATCAGTGCGGTGGTGCCGTCGGCCGAGACCACCACGCCGGGCACCGGCACGCCGCCGTCCGTCAGCGGTACGGGGGCGGTCTCCGCGCCGCCATGGGGCGCCCCCGCCGCCCGGGCCACGGCGGCCTGGGCGCGGAGCAGCGGGCTGCCGTCGCCCCGGGCGAACTCCCCGGCGAGGACCTCGCGCGCGTCCACCACATGGTCGTGGCGGTAGACGGCGTCCACCGCGGCGAGCAGGGCGGCCCTGGTCTCCGGGGCGTCGATCCGCGCCCCGTCCCGGGCGCGGAAGGCCAGCATGCCCTGGCCTCCGGACGCCTCGGGGACGTACCGCGCCAGGTCGTCGACGACCTCCTGGGCGGCGGTTCCGTCGATACGGACCTCGTTGCTGAGCCTGACCGGGTTGGCGGCGAGGAGCCCCACGACGGCGGCGGCCACGGCGAGCCAGCCGCCGATGACGTACCAGGGTTTGCCGTAGGCAAACCGCCCCATCCGGTACAGCAGAACGGACACAGTTCTCTCCCTTTGCGGACGAGCGGCCGGGGGGCCGCACCGATAAGTGAGAGGCTACTACCAAACCGATGGTCGACTATCAGATGGGGTGGGGGTCGGGTAGCCTGCGGGGGCGGGAAAGGAGCCTCGGATGACCAGAGCGGCAGGGCGCGCCCCCGGACGGCGCAGAGTCGACGCCCGCTCCAATGTGGAGCGCATCACCGCCGCCGGACGGGTCGTCCTCGGCACGGAGGAGGGGTCGCTGGAGCGGATCGCGGCCGAGGCCGGGGTCGGGATCGCCACGCTCTACCGGCACTTCCCCAACCGGGAGGCGATCGTCCGGGCCGTCCTCGACGACATCCTCGACAGCGATGTGCTGCCGCTGATCGACGACGCGGAGGCGTCCGCCACGCCCCGCGCCGCGCTGCTGGAGATCGCCGGACGGCTGCTCGACCTGATCAGCGAGGAGCGCGGACTGGTCGGTTTCGCCAGCGACTTCGCCACTGTCGCCGAGGCGGCCATCCGGCGGCTGAGCGCGGCGGTCCATCCGCTGCTGGTGCGCGCTCAGGAACAGGACGAGGTACGGGCGGACCTCACCGCGGAGGACATCCCCCGCTTCCTGGTCATGGCGGTCGCCGGGCTGGGCCTCCCGGGGACGACACCGGAGCTGCGGGCGCGCTTCCTCACCCTGATCTTCGACGCGCTCAGCCCCACCGGCGCCACCCCGCTGCCGCCGCTCGCGCCCGAGGGGGACAGCCTGCACACGGCGATCAGCGGGATCGGACGCCGCTGACGCCCCGTCGCCCGCCGTACGGCAGGATGGGACCCATGAGCGTAGTCAAGATCAACGTACTGACCGTCCCCGCCGAGCAGCGCGAGACGCTGGAGCGGCGCTTCGCCGCCCGGGCGCACGCGGTGGAGAACTCCGACGGCTTCGAGTGGTTCGAGCTCCTGCGCCCCGTCGAGGGCACCGACACCTACCTGGTCTACACCCGGTGGCGGGACGAGGCGTCCTTCCAGGCGTGGATGGAAGGCCCGATGAAGGCGGCTCACCAGGGCGGCGGCGCGCCGGAGGGCGAGCGGCCCAAGCCCGCCGCCAGCGGCTCCACCCTCTGGTCCTTCGAGGTCGTGCAGCAGGCGGCGCCGCCGGCCGCCTCCTGACGCGCTCGCCGTACGCCGTACGACAGATGACGTTCCCCCGGGACGGCGGACGACGCTCCTCCGGAGCGACTGGTCTAGGGTTCAAGGCCAGGTGTTGTCGAGGCCGGCCGGGGGTCCGTCGTGGGTGAGCCACGCTATGTGGGCATTGCGAACGACCTGATGGCAAAGCTCGCCCGAGGCCGCTGGGCGGTGGGTGAACTGCTGCCCACCGAGCCCGAGTTGGCCGCTTCCTACGCGGTGTCACGGGAGACGCTGCGGCGCGCCCTGCACCGGCTGGAGGCGGGCGGGCTGATCTCCCGTCACCCCGGTACGGGGACACGGGTGGAGCGCGCCCGGCCCGCGCCGGCCTTCACCACCCGCCTCGGCAGCCTCCAGGAGCTCACCCAGTACGGCAGGTCGGCGGTCCGGCGGGTGCTCTCCGTCGAACCGCTGGTCGTGGACGGGGAGCTGGCCGAGTCGACGGGGCTCGCCGCAGGCGGCCGGATGGTCCGCGTCACGTCCGTACGCCAGGACCCGGACCGCTCGGGCCAGGTGGTCTCCTGGGCCCGGGTCTATCTGGAGCCCGCCGACGCCGAGGCCGTCTCCACCGCCCTGCGGGAGAGCCCGCTGCTCATCTCGGACCTCCTGGAGACATACGCGGGCCGGGCGGTGGACCGGGTGGTGCAGCGGGTACGCGCCGTCGGGGTGCCACCGGAGGCGGCGGGTCCGCTCGGGGTCGCGCCGGGCAGCCCGGGGCTGGAGTTCGTACGGCGCTACTACGACGCCGACGGGCGCCTCTTCGAGGTCAGCGTGAGTACGCACGCCCAGGGCACCTTCGTCTACGAGACGACCCTCCAGCGCGGCTGAGGCCGCGCACGGCCGAGGCGGGCGGCCCGGCGGGCGCACCCGGGGCCCACGGCCGCGTGGGGGCCGCCGGGCCGGTTCCCGAAAACGCACATCTCTTGACATCCATGTTTCCGTGAGCATCCTTGTCTAGACAGAACTCATGTCTAGACAAGGATGTGCTCGCATGAGGTCCCAGGAACAGCTGCTGTCCCGCGACCCCGAACCACCCCGCTCCGCCCGCCGGTTCCGGGGCATCGGCACCCAGATCGCGCTGGCCATGGCGCTCGGTGTCGCGGTCGGTTTTCTCTTCCCCGGCTTCGCCGTCGACCTCAAGATCGTCGGCGATCTCTTCCTCGCCCTGGTCAAGGCCGGTGTGGCCCCGCTGGTCTTCTTCACCGTCGTCATGGGCATCGCCTCGGCCGGGGACCTCAGGAAGGCGAGCAGGATCGGTGTCCTCGCCCTGGTCTACTTCGAGGTCGTCTCGACCCTCGCCCTGCTCATCGGCCTGCTGGCCGCGAACCTCCTGGGCGTCGGCAAGGGCGTCTCCCCCACCACGGACACCGGCAAGGCGCCGGTGGCCGAGGGCGGCGAGCACGGGGTCACCGCCTTCCTCAAGGGCATCGTCCCCGACAACTTCGTCGGGGCGTTCTCCTCCGGGCAGTTGCTCCAGGTCGTGGTCCTGGCCGTGCTCTTCGGCGCCGGGCTGCTCACTCTCAAGCCACATCTGCGGAGCCGGGTCAACAGCGGGCTCGACGTCGTCTCCGAGATGTTCTTCGCCTTCGTCAACGTCATCATGAAGCTCGCCCCCATCGGGGCGTTCGGCGCCATCGCCTACTCGGTCGGCGCGAACGGCGGCGGCATGCTGCTGGCCCTGGCCGAACTGGTCCTGGAGTACTGGGCGGTGGTCGCCCTCTTCATCTCCTGCGTGCTGGGCCTGGTCTGTCTGGCGGCCGGTTTCAACATCTGGCGCATCCTCCAGTACGTACGGGTCGAGATGACCCTGGTACTGGGCACCGCCTCCTCCGAGTCCGCGCTGCCCGGACTCCTCAAGAAGCTCACCGCGATCGGCTGTTCGAAGCAGTCGGTCGGGCTGGTCGTGCCGACCGGCTACGCCTTCAACCTCGACGGCACCTCCCTGTACATGGCCATCTGCACGATGTTCGTCGCCAACGCGTACGGGATCGACATGGGCCTCCCCGAACAACTGGGGCTGCTCCTCATCATGCTGCTGACCTCGAAGGGCGCGGCGACCGTCTCCGGCGGCACCTTTGTCGTCTTCGCCTCCACGGTGGCCGCCACCGGCTATCTGCCCGTCGAGGGCGTCGCCGTCCTCTTCGGGGTCTACCGGCTGATGTCCATGGCCACCGCCTTCTGCAACACCTTCGGCAATGTCGTCGCCACCTTCGTCATCGCCAAGTGGTGCAAGGAGATGGACGTCGAGAAGGTGAGCGGCGCCCTCGCCGACCCCCGGGCCTTCCTCACCCGGCTGGAGGAGTCCGAAGCCGCCGGGCCGGACGCCTCGTCCGGTACGGCCCCCTCCCCCGTGCCCGCCACCGCCGCCGTGGGCGCCGCCCCGGCCGCCGCACCAGCACCCGTGTCCGCCCCCGCACAGAAGTGAGTTCCTCCGTGAGTTCGACCGTCTTCGACTCCCTGCTCTACCGCGACATGTTCGGCACCCCGGCCATGCGCGAGGTCTTCGCCGACACCGCCTACCTCCGGCGGGTCATCGACACGGAGACCGCGCTGGCCCGTGCCCAGGCCGAGGTCGGTGTCATCCCCGCCACGGCCGCGCGGGAGATCACCCTCAAGGCCGGTTTCGACGGGCTCGACCTGGAGCGGCTGCGCACGGAGACCGAGATCGTCGGCTATCCGGTGCTGCCCCTGGTCAAGCAGGTCGCCGACCAGTGCGGGGAGTCCGGCCGCTATCTGCACTGGGGCGCCACCACCCAGGACATCATGGACACCGCTGTCATGCTCCAGTGCAAGGAGGGCGTCGCACTCCTCCAGGCCCAGCTCGACGAGGTGCGGGGAGCCCTGCGCGAGCTGGCCGCCGCGCACATGGACACCGTCACGGCCGGCCGCACCCATCTCCAGCACGCGCTGCCGGTGACCTTCGGCTACCGCTGCGCGGTCTGGCTCTCGGCCCTCGACCGGCACGCGGAACGTCTCGAACAGGCCCGCGAGCGCGCCCTGATGGTGCAGTTCGGCGGCGCGGCCGGCACCCTCGCCTCACTGGGCGAGGGGCCCGAAGGGCTCCGTACCCGGGCCGCGCTCGCCCGCGAACTCGGGCTGCGCGACCCCGCCATCACCTGGCATGTGGCCCGGGACGGGCTGGTCGAACTGGTCTCGCTCTTCGCGTCCATCGGCGGCTCCCTCGGGAAGATCGCCTGGGACGTGATGATGATGTGCTCCTCGGAGTTCGGCGAGCTCGCCGAGCCCTTCGTGCCGGGGCGGGGCGCCAGCTCCACCATGCCGCAGAAGCGGAACCCGATCTCCAGCGAGCTGATGTTCGCCGCCGCCAAGCTGCTGCGGGACCGCTCCACCAGCATGCTCGACGCGACGGTGCAGGACTTCGAGCGGGCCACCGGGCCCTGGCACCTGGAGTGGGTGACGGTCCCCGAGTCCTTCCTGCTGCTGGCGAGTTCGCTGCACCAGGCCGCTTTCATGCTCTCCGGTCTGGAGGTGAAGGCCGACCGGATGCGGGAGAACACCCGTCTCACCGGTGGTCTGATCGTCGCCGAGGCCGTGATGATGGACGTCGCCCCGGTCCTCGGCAGGAACCAGGCGCACGACACGGTGTACGAGGCGTGCCGCGCGGCCATCGAGACGGGCACCACGCTGGAGGCCGAACTCCTCGCCCACGCCGAGCTGGTGGGCCATCTCGGCGCCGACCGGATCAGGGAACTCTGCGACCCGGCGCGGTATCTGGGCAGCGCGCGGGCGATGACCCGGGAGGTGCTGCGCTCCTCGGAGCGGTACGGGGAGCGGTAGCCGGAGCCGCGCGTCCGGTCGGCGCGTCCGGCCGGCGCGTCCGCGTCAGACCTCGGGGGTCGCCGGGTACGTCGGGTACTCGACCCCGGAGACATGCTGGACGACGCGGACGACCTGGCAGGAGTAGCCGAACTCGTTGTCGTACCAGAGGTAGAGGATGGCGTTGTCGCCGTCGACCTTGGTGGCGCCGGCGTCGACGATCGAGGCGTGACGCGAGCCGATGAAGTCGCTGGAGACCGCGTCGGGGGCGCTGGTGAAGTCGATCTGACGCTTGAGCGGGGAGGTCAGCGAGGTCTGCCGGAGGTGGTCGAGGACCTCCTCGCGGGTGGTCTCGCGGCCGAGCCGCAGGCTGAGGATGGCGATCGAGACATCGGGGACCGGGACCCGGATGGAGCTGCCGGTGATGGGCGCCTTCAGGTCGGGGAGCGCCTTGGCGACGGCGGAGGCGGCGCCGGTCTCGGTGATGACCATGTTGAGCGCGGCGGAGCGGCCCCGGCGCTCGGAGCCGTGGTAATTGTCCAGCAGGTTCTGGTCGTTGGTGTACGAGTGGACGGTCTCGACGTGGCCCCGGAGGACACCGTACTCGTCGGCCATCGCCTTCAGCGGCGGGACGATGGCGTTGGTGGTGCAGGAGGCGCAGGAGAGGATCCGCTCGTCCGGCTTGACGGTGCTGTGGTTGACGCCGTGGACGATGTTGGGGACGTCGCCCTTGCCCGGCGCGGTCAGGACGACCTTGGCGATCCCGGGGCGCAGATGCTGGGAGAGGCCCGCGCGGTCGCGCCACTTGCCGGTGTTGTCGATGAGGATGGCGTCCTTGATGCCGTACGCCTGGTAGTCGACGGCCGTCGGGTCGTCGGCGTGGATCACCTTGATCTCGTTGCCGTTGGCGATGATCGTGCCGTTGGCCTCGTCGACGGCGATGGTGCCCTGGAACTGGCCGTGGATGGAGTCGCGGCGGAGCAGGGAGGCGCGCTTGACGAGGTCGTCGGCGAACTCGCCCTTGCCCTTGCGGACGACGATGGCGCGCAGGCGCAGCCCGTTGCCGGAGCCGGCCTTCTCGATGAGCAGGCGGGCGAGGAGCCGGCCGATGCGGCCGAAGCCGTAGAGGACGACGTCGCGCGGGTCGCGGCGCTCGATCTTGTCGGCTCCGGTGGCGCCGGCGACGGCCTCGGCGGTGAACTCGGCGACCGTCAGGCCGCGCGGGTCGGCCTGGTGGGCGGCGGCGAGCAGCGCGAGGTCGATCTGGGAGGGGCCGAGATCGAGCGTGGTGAGCGCTTCGAGGTACGGCAGGGTGTCGGTGACGGAGAGTTCCTCACCGGTGATCTGCCGGGCGAACCGGTGGGTCTTCAGGATGCTGACGACCGACTTGTTCACCAGGGAGCGGCTGTGCAGCAGGACGGTGACGTCCCGTTCGCGGTGCAGCTTCCCGATGACCGGGATCATCGATTCCGCGATCCTCTCGCGGTTGCTCCAGTTGGTGAAGGAATCCTCAGTGACAGTCACAGGCACATCTTTCGAGCTAGGCGGCGCTCAGATGTTAACCCACCGCCCGTTCGATCATTCGAACGGTGTCGTCAGGACCGCCTGGTCGAGGGCGCGGGTGAGCCGGTCGAGCCGGATCCGCAGGTCGGCGATCTCCTCGTAGTCGAATTCGGTGGCGGCGGCGATCCGGGGAGGTACGGCGAGCGCCTTCTCCCGTAGGGCGGCGCCCTCTTCGGTGAGGTGGACCCGTACGGAGCGCTCGTCGCGCGCGTCGCGTTCACGGCGGACGAGTCCGGCGCTCTCGACCCGTTTGAGCAGCGGGGAGAGCGTGCCGGAGTCGAGCCGCAGATGGCCGCCGAGCTCCTTGACCGCGAGGGTGCCGTGCTCCCAGAGCACGAGCATGACCAGGTACTGCGGGTAGGTGAGGCCGAGTTCCTTGAGGAGCACCCGGTAGAGGCCGTCGAAGGCGCGCGCGGCGGCGTGCAGCGAGAAGCAGATCTGCCGGTCGAGGACGAGGAAGTCCGCGCCGGGCGGCGGGACGGGGGTCGCGGACGGCTCCGGGGACGGGGACGGCGGTGTGGCGGCCGGTGGTGTGGCGGTCATACGGCCAAGGATAGCTCCGGAGGCACGATTGAGTTGTGCACAATTCAATCGCGTGTACTCTACTGCTGTGGGCGGCACACCGGGCCGCCGGATCGACGAGAGGGATGGTTTCGATGGACGCGCTGTACACCGCCGCGGCGACCGCCAACGGCCGGGAGGGGCGTGCGGTCAGCTCCGACGGCCGCCTGGACCTCGCGCTGGCCATGCCGCCCGCGCTGGGCGGCTCGGGCGAGGGCACCAACCCCGAGCAGCTCTTCGCCGCCGGGTACGCCGCCTGTTTCGCCAGTGCGCTCGGGCTGGTCGGCCGGCAGGCGAAGGTCGACACGAGCGATGTGTCGGTGACGGCCGAGGTCTCCATCGGCAAGGACGAGACGAGCTTCGGGCTCGCGGTGACCCTGCGGGTGGAGCTGCCCGAGGCGCTGGCGGGCGAGACCGGGCAGCGGCTGGTCGAACAGGCCCACCAGGTCTGCCCGTACTCGAAGGCGACCCGGGGCAACATCCCGGTCGAGCTGGTCGTCGAGTAGTCAGGCAGATCGGGTACTTCGCCTACTCACCAGGCGGGCGTACGCGGCCCCCGTATCCGGGCCGCGTACGCCCGCCTCCGTACGCCCGCCTCCGTACGCCCGCCTCCGTACGTACGCGTGTCAGACCGTGACCGGGAGGCCCTCCAGGCCCCGGATCACGAAGTTCGGCTTGCGCGCGGGCTCCCCCGCCGGGGCGAGGCCGGGGGCCAGGTCGAGGAGTGCGCCGAGCGAGGCGGCGAGTTCGAGGCGGGCCAGCGGGGCGCCGATGCAGTAGTGGATGCCGGCGCTGAAGGAGATGTGCGGGTTCTCCCGGCGGGCGAGGTCGAGCCGTTCAGGGGCGTCGAAGACCGCCGGGTCGTGGTTGGCGGAGCCGAAGAGCAGGGCGACCTCGGCGCCGCGCGGCACGGTGGTGGTGCCGATCTCGACCGGGTCGAGCACCCACCGTTCGAAGAGCTGGAGCGGGGTGTCGTACCGCATCAGCTCCTCGACGGCCGTGGGCAGCAGGGCGCGGTCGGCGCGGAGGGCGGCGAGCTGGTCCGGGTGGCGGAAGAGCGCGTGCCAGCCGTTGACGGTGGCGTTCACCGTCGCCTCGTGTCCGGCGTTGAGGAGGAGCGCGCAGGTCGCGACCATCTCGGCCTCGGTCAGCCGCTCGTCCTGGTCGTGGGCGTCGATGAGCCCCGAGATCAGATCGTCGCCGGGGTGGTTCCGCCGGTGGGCGATGAGGTCGCGGAGATACCCGGAGAACTCCAGGGAGGCGGTGACCGCGCGGCGGGCGGTCTCCTCCGGCGGGTTCAGCTCGTACATCCCGCAGATCGCCGCCGACCAGGGGCGCAGCAGCGGCCGGTCGGCCTCGGGGACGCCCAGCATCTCGGCGATGACCGCGACGGGCAGCGGCTCGGCGACGGCGGTGAGCAGATCGCCGCCGCCCTCGGCGACCAGCCGTTCGACCAGGGTGCGGGCGAGCCCCTGGACGTACGGGGCGAGCCGGTCGACAGTGCGCGGGGTGAAGGCCTGGGAGACCAGCCGGCGGATCCGGGTGTGGTCCGGGGGTTCCAGCTCCAGCATGCCCTGGTCGTTGAGTTCGTGGAACGGCTCGTGTCCGGCGGGCGGCGGGGTCCTGCCGAACTCCTCGTGGGTGAAGCGGTGTCCGTACGAGCGGCCGAGGCGGCGGTCGCGCAGCAGCGCCGAGACATCCGCGTGGTGCGGGACGAGCCACTGGTCGCTGGGCTCGTAGTAGTGCGCCCGGCCGTGGGCCCGCAGGGTGGCGTAGGCGGGGTACGGGTCGGCGAGGAAGGCGGGGGAATCAGGGGCGAAGTCCGGCATCCGAGGACCGTAACCGCCGTGCCCCGCCCGGCACCAGGGCGGGCCCGGTGCGGGGCGGGGCGCGGCGGCCGCGTGGGGAGGACGCGGGCGGGGAGGACGCGGGCGGGGGGGCGGAGGTGGTCAGTTGGCCTGGCCGGTGGTGGCCGTCGCGCGTTCCTGGGGCGCGGCCTCCGGGGTGTCCGGGGCGGCGGAGCCCTCGGCGGGGGTGCGGATCCACAGGGGCTTGAGCCGGTACGTCAGCAGGTAGCCGACGGTGGCGGTGCCGGCCGCGACATACATGCTCAGGTCGCCGGCGCCGGGGAAGGCCGCCGCGAACGGTCCGGTGTAGGCGCTGGACTGCCAGAACGGCACCGAGGCGAGCACCCCGGCCACCCAGACCACGAAGCCCCAGTCCAGGACGCGGTGACGGTCGTAGAGTTCGGCGATCCGGGAGGCGTCGGCCCGGCCGCCGAGCACGAAGTCCAGCAGGACGACGACGGCGAAGGGCGCGATGAAGTTGGCGGTGAGGTTGAGGAAGACCTTGAACTTGTCCTCCGTGCCGGTCTCGCCCCACAGGCTGATCCCGTACGCCAGCAGACAGATGATGGTGACGGCCTGGGTGCGGCTGACCGGCACCTTCAGGGTCTGGACGGAGATGGCGCCGCCGTAGACGTTGAGGAAGTTCTGGGCGAGCGCGGAGAGGGCGATGGCGATCAGCGCGGGGACCGCGAAGGGGCCCGCGAGCTGGTGGAGCGCGACGATGGAGTCGCCGCTGGTGGCGCTGGAGCCGACCAGGACGCCGAGGATGCCGAGCCAGCAGATGGTGACGAAGTTGCCGAGACCGGTGTACCAGGCGGTGCGGCGCACCACCTGCTCGGTGTCGGGGAGGTAGCGCGAGTAGTCGGAGGCGAACGGCACCCAGGCGACGAGGAAGGCGAGGAACCAGCCGCCGAAGGTGACCCAGCCGCCGGTGGCGCCCACATATCCCTCGGCGGCCGGGTTGGCGTCGAAGGTGCCGGCGCCGCGCACCACGGCCACGATGGTGATCATCACGAAGAGCGGGGTGAGCACGTAGGTGAGTACCCGCTGAAGGTAGTTGATCATGTTGTAGCCGAAGATGGCCACGACGAGTTCGACGGCGGTCAGCGCCAGGGCGCAGAGCCAGAAGGGCAGATGGGTGAGTTCGGCGAGCGCCTTCCCGCCGAGGATCACCGTGACGGAGGCCCAGCCGATGCCCGCGAAGACGTTGATGTACGCGACGGGCAGGAAGTTGCCGTAGAAGCCGAGCGGGCCCCGGGCCTGGATCTGCTGCGGTACGCCGAGCCGTACGCCCATCCGGGACATGACGGCCATCAGGACGGAGCCGAGCCCGGCGCCGACGACGATCGCGGTGACGGCGGCGCCGAAGCTCAGCCCGAACCAGGCGGCGCTGAAGCCGAGCAGGATGATGGGGAAGTTGAGCCCGGCGGCGAACCAGACGAAGAACTGCGAACTGGGTCTGCCGTGGCGCTCGTTGTCGGGGATGTGGTCCACCCCGAAGGGTTCGACCTTGGTGACCGCGCTGCCGTACACCGGTGGCGGGCTGTCGTGCGTCATCGCGTGCTCCTGGGAACAGGGGGAGGCAGGTGCGGGGGTACGGGGCGGGGGCGGGCCCCGGTCACCACGGCAGGGGCGCCGTGTGGGAGATGTCGAAGAACCCGCCGCCGCTGTAGACCAGCGGGGCCAGGTCGTCATGGCGGGCGCAGACCACCCGGCCGGTGAAGACGGTGTGGCTGCCGGCCTGGAGCCGTTCGCCGATCTCCACCTCCAACTGGGCGCAGGAGCCGCCGATCAGCGGGGCGCCGTGGGGGCCCGGGGCCCAGTCGAGTCCGGCGAACTTGTCGTCCGACTTGGAGGCGAAGACCTTGGCGACGTCGAGCTGGCCGGCGGCGAGGATGGAGATGCCGAGGTGGCTCGCGCGGGAGAGCGCCGGGTGGGTGGTGGAGCTGTTCTGCACGCAGACCAGGACCATCGGCGGGTCGAGGGAGATGCTGGAGAAGGCGTTGACGGCGAGGCCCTTGGGGGTGCCGTCGTCGTCGGTGGTCACCACGGTCACCCCGGTGATGAACTTGCGGTGCACCCCGCGTACCACCTCGGCGTCGACCGCCGCTTCCTTGGTGGTGGTGATGACCCCGAGGACTTCGAGGAGCTGGCGCGGGTCCCAGGTGACCCACTCCTCGGCCACCTCCGCCCCGTCGAAGCGGCTGAACGTCGCGCCCGCCACCTCCACCGGCTTTCCGGTGGCCGGTACGCCCAGGAAGGCGGCGGTGTGGTGGCCGGTGCTGCGCCAGCGGATGGCGAGCCGGTCGCCGTCCTCGACGATCTCCTCGATCTCGGTGCGCAGATCGGGGAAGGCGTCCCGGACGGCGCGGATGGAGTCCTTGAAGGTGTCACGGTCCTGCGCGGTGGCGGCGGGGCCGCGGCGCCGTACGTAACCGGGGCTGAGGAGTCCGTCGAGGTCCTCGAACCGGCCGTGGTCCCAGGCGGCTCGCCAGGCGGAGCGGACGCGGCTCGTGCGGTCCAGGGTGGTCGTCATCGACTGCTCCCTCATTCAGCTCGTGCGTTCAGCTCTTGCATGGCAGAGGACGGTAAGGAGCGGGCTAGCCGGTGTCAACAGTTCTGTCAAAATCCCCTGCTCAACGCCTGATCGGAGGTGAAATGCACAGGTCACCTGTGTTCTCCGACCGCCAACCCTTGACGGAGCGAAACCCGACTCCTAGCCTCTCTGCCATGGCACAGCGCGATCTGGAAGGACAGCGGATGCGATTCTCGATATTCCACAACCTCGGGGCCCCCGGCCGGCTCGGCGAGTACGCCCAGGTCATGGACGAGGCACGGGAGTTCGCGGTCAGCGCGGAACAGGCCGGCTTCTGGTCCACCTGGTACACCGAGCACCACTTCGGTCACGAAGCGATCGAGATCACCCCCAATCCGGTCCTCATGGGCGCGGACATCGCCGCTCGCACCTCGCGGATCCGGATCGGCCAGGCCGCGAACATCGCCACGTTCTGGCACCCGCTGCGGCTCGCCGAGGATGTCGCGATGCTCGACCAGCTCTCCGGCGGCCGGGTGGAGGTCGGGCTCGGGCGCGGGCTCTACGGCCGTGAGGCGCTCAATCTGAACGCCGCCGCCGACCCGCGCGACCAGGAGCGGAACCGGGCGCTGTACGACGAGACCGTGGAGATCCTGCGCAAGGCGTGGAGCGGCGAGTTCTTCTCCCACAAGGGCCCGTTCTACGAGTTCCCCGCGCCCGGCGTGAAATGGAACCACCCGCTCTCCCCCGCCACCCCGGCGTACACCGAGGACGGGGTGATCACGAAGATGCAGGTCACCCCGGCGCCGCTGCAGCGGCCCCATCCGCCGCTCTGGCAGGTCATCGACAGCCCGCGCTCGATCCAGGCCGCGGCGGCCGACGGCGTCCAGGGCATGTTCTGGCTGCCCCCGGTCTCCGCGCTCAAGGAGCGGTTCGAGCTCTACCGCGCCACGGCGAGCGAGGCTTCGGGCCGGCCGTACGCGCTCGGCGAGGGCATCGGCCTGGTCCGGGACGTGTATGTCGCCGACACGATGGAGCAGGCGCGCGCCGACTTCGAGGAGGCGCTGATGACCACGTACCGGTGGATCATGCACTGGCGCGGGCTCGCCAATCTGATGGAGGCGGGCGAGGAACTGACCGCCGCGCACGAGCTCTCCTTCGACTTCCTGCACGGCCGCAACCTGCTCGTCGGGACGCCCGAGTACGTCGCGGAGAAGATCGCCGAGCTCCGTGACGAGGTGGGCCTGGAACACCTGCTGCTCTGGACCACCCACCCGGGTCTGGAGCACCGCAAGGCGATGCGCAGCCTGGAGCTCTTCGCGGAGAAGGTCATGCCGCGCTTCGGAGCCCCGGCCGGCCCCGGCGGCACCGGTGTCTGAGCCATCGGCCCCCAGGGTGCCGGGGGTGCGCAAGGTGGTGACCGTCGTCGACGAGGTGCTGCTGGAGCTGGGCACGCCGGTCGCGGTGCCGGTACGGCGGGTCACCGCGGCGGCGGTCATCCGCAACCCGTGGGCCGGGCGCGGGGTGGTCGAGGACCTCCAGCCGGAGGTCGAGGCGGTCGCGCCCGGTCTGGCCCAGCTCCTCACCGGCCGGATCGTCCGGGCGCTGGGCGGGGTGGAGCGGGTCGAGTCGTTCGGCAAGGCGGCCGTCGTCGGCCTGGACGGCGAGATCGAGCACGGCGGGGCCCTGATCCACACCCCGTACTTCGGGAATGTGCTGCGGGAGCTGGTCGAGGGCACCTCGATCATCGTCTTCAGCGACGACCGGCTGCCGGCCGGTGAGCCGCTGACCGTCCCGCTGTGGCACAAGAACGCGGCGGCGACCCGCTCGCACTACCAGACGGCCCACATCCGGGTGCCCGACGCGCCCCGCCCCGACGAGATCGTGGTGGTGGCGGGCGGCGCCTCGGGGCCCCGGCCCAACGCGCGGATCGGGGACCGCCGTTCCGACCCGGTCATCCGGCTGGCGGACCTGGCGGCGGCAGCGCCCTCACGGGCCGGATAGCCCCCCCTCGACAGCGGCAGACCGCAGCAGCAAGCCGGCAGCCCCGTCCTCGCGGGGCGGGTACGCGGACGACAGAAGGACACCGAGAGATGAACATCCGCAAGATCATCACCTTCACCGAGGACATCCACACCGAGGGCGGGCGCCCTGTCGACCCGCCGGCCCGTACGGCGGTGGTGCTCGCGGTTATCGAGAACCCGTGGGCCGGTCAGGGCTTCGTGGAGGACCTGCTGCCCGGGATCGACGCGGCCGCGCCCGAGCTGGGCGCGCTGCTGGCGCCCCGGGTGACCGAGGCGCTGGGCGCGCCGGTCGAGGCGTACGGGAAGGCCGCGATCGTGGGGCTCGACGGGGAGGTGGAGCACGGCTCCGGGCTGATCCACACCCTGAAGTTCGGGGACTTCTTCCGGAAGGCCGCGAACGCCACGACGCTGCTGCCCGCCGTGGAGAAGCGGGCCGCGCCGGGCGCCGTCTTCGACATTCCGCTCAAGCACGTCACGGACGCGACGATCCGTTCGCACCACCAGAGCATCGAGGTCCGGGTGCCGGACGGGCCGCGCGCGGACGAGATCGTGATCGGGCTCGCGGCGGCGGCGCAGGGCCGGCCGCAGGCCCGGCTGGCGCCGCTGTCGAGCGAGCGGTGAGCGTCCCGCTCGCCCACGAGACGCACGGTGCGGGCACCGGCCTGGTGCTGCTGCACGGGGTCGGTCTCGACCGGCGGATGTGGGACCGGTGCCTGCCCGGGCTGGCCGCCGCGCACCGGGTGACCCTGGCCGATCTGCGCGGCCACGGCGCCTCCCCGGCGGCCGGGGCGTCCACCTCGTGCGCCGCGCTCGCCGGGGATGTGGCCGCGCTGGTGGAGCGGACCACCCACGGCGAGGGCCGGGAGGGCCCCGTCCATCTGGTGGGGTTCTCGCTGGGCGCGCTGGTGGCGCAGCGGCTCGCGGTGGACCGTCCCGAGCTGGTCGCCTCGCTCACCCTGGTCTCCTCCGTCGCGGCGCGTTCCGCGCGGGAGCGGGCCGCGGTGGCGGAGCGACGGCGGCGGGCGGCCGAGGACTTCGGGGCGTCGGCCCGCGCGGCGGTCGAGCGCTGGTTCGCCCCGGCGTGGCGGGCCCGTGAGCCGGAGACGGCCGACGCGGTGCTCCGTACCCTGCTCGCCACCGACCACGCCTCCTATCTGGCGTGTTACGACATCTTCGGGACGGCGGACGCCGAGCTGTGGCCGCTGCTGCCGGGGATCGCCGCGCCCACCCTGGCCATCACGGGCGTTGACGACCCCGGCTCCACCCCGGAGATGACCCGGCGGCTCGCCGCCCGGATCCCCGGGGCGCGCGGTGCCGTCGTACCGGACACCCGGCATCTGCTGCCGCTGGAGCGCCCGGACCCGCTGGTCACGGCGGTCCTGGCGCATACGGCGGAGGCGGAGGGTGCGGAGGGGACGGCAGAGGTACGGGACGGAGCCGTGCCCCGGGCCGCCCCGGCCGCGTCCGCCGCCGTACCGCCGCCCGCGCCTCCGTCCGTACCGCCGGCGCCGCCCGTACCACCGTCCCCGCCCACGTCCCCGTCCCTGCCCACCGGACAGGAGTGTCCCCGCCGATGACCGTCACCCCCCGACTCCCCCGCCACACCCACTACATCGGCGGCGCGTGGACCGAGCCCGCCGAGGGCGGGTACTTCGTGAGCGTGAACCCGACGACCGGGCTGCCGTGGTACGAGGCCGCCGAGGGCACCGCCGCCGATGTCGACCGGGCGGTGGCCGCCGCCCGTACGGCCTTCGAGAACCCGGCCTGGCGCGATCTGAGCCAGACCCGGCGCGGCCGGCTGCTGCGCGTCCTCGGGGATCTGATCGGCGAGCACGCCGAGGAGCTGGCCCGTACCGAGACGCTCGACAACGGCAAGCTGCTCCGCGAGATGCGGGCCCAACTCGCCGGGCTGCCCGAGTACTTCTACTACTACGCCGGGCTCGCCGACAAGATCCACGGGGAGGTGATCCCCGGGGCGAGCCGGGAACTGCTCAACTACACGCTCCGCGAGCCGGTCGGGGTCATCGGCGCGATCACCCCGTGGAACTCGCCGCTCCTGCTGACCGCGACCAAGCTGGCGCCCGCGCTCGCCGCCGGGAACACCCTGGTGATCAAGCCGTCCGAGCACACCTCGGCCTCGCTGCTGGCGCTCGCGCCGCTCTTCGACGAGGCCGGGTTCCCGCCCGGTGTGGTCAATGTGGTGACCGGGCACGGCGCCACGGCGGGCGCGCCGCTCGCCGCCCACCCGGATGTGGCGAAGGTGACCTTCACCGGCTCCACGGAGACCGGCCGCCGGATCGCCCAGGTCTGCGCGGACCGGTTCGTACGGGCCACGCTGGAGCTGGGCGGGAAGTCCCCGAACATCGTCTTCCCCGACGCCGATCTCGGCTCGGCCGCGATGGGCGTGATCGCCGGGATCTTCGCCGCAGCGGGCCAGACCTGTGTGGCGGGCAGCCGGGTGCTGGTCCACCGGGACGTCTACGACGAGGTGCTGGAGCGGGTGACCGCGCGGGCCGCGACGATCCGGATCGGCGACCCGCTGGAGGACACCACGGAGCTCGGGCCGCTGGCCCTGGCCGACCAGCTCGCCAAGGTGGAGTCGTACGTGGAACTCGGGCGCTCCGAGGGCGGGAAGGTGGTCTGCGGCGGGGTCCGTCCGGAGACCGGGCTCGACGGCTTCTTCTACACGCCGACGGTCTTCACCGGGACGGAGAACTCCATGCGGATCTGCCAGGAGGAGATCTTCGGCCCGGTGGCCACCGTCATGCCCTTCGCCTCGGAGGAGGAGGCGGTCGCGCTCGCCAACGACTCGGCGTACGGGCTGGCGGCGGGGGTGTGGACCCGGGACCTCAACCGGGCCCACCGGATGAGCGCGCGGCTGGAGGCGGGGACGGTGTGGGTCAACACGTACCGCTCGATGTCGCCGATGTCGCCCCGGGCCGGTTTCAAGAACAGCGGGGTGGGGACCGAGCACGGCACGGAGGTCATCCGGGAGTACACCCGGCTGAAGAGCGTGTGGATCAACACCAGTGAGGAGCCGGCCGGTGATCCGTTCATCCTCAAGTCGTGACGGAGCGGGACCATCCGGCCCTTGCATGGCACCTCCGACGGCCCGCAAGGGCATTTGACGGCGGGCCACCCCGGCTCTACTGTCACGTACCATGCAAGAACCCACTGGGAAGCGTCTTCAGCAGACGAGCATGCAGGCCAAGGTGGCCGAGGAGCTGCGCCAGATGATCATCACGGGTGAGCTGGCGCCGCGCTCCAGCCTCTCCGAGATGGCCCTGTCGGAGACCTTCGGCGTGAGCCGCACCCCGATCCGGGAGGCCCTCAAGCAGTTGCAGATCGAGGGCCTGGTCGAGGTGCGGCCCCGGGTGGGCACCTTTGTGGCGGTGCCGTCCCGGCGGGAGCTGACCGAGCTGTTCCAGATGAAGGAGCTGCTGGAGGGCGCCGCCGCCCGGCTGCTGGCCTTCCGGGGCAATGTGCCGGAGCTGGCCACGCTGGAGGAGAACATGCGGGCCGCCGACGCCGCCGTACGGGACGGGGACACCGACCGGTACGCGGCGCTCGTCCACGAGTTCCACGACCTGATCGTCAGCGGCGCCGACAACGGCAAGCTGGAGGCGCACTACCGCACCCTGATGAACCAGCTCGCCTACGCGCGGCTGGTCCGCACCTCGCTCTCGCGCCCCGGCCGGCTGCACGCCTCCGACAGCGAACACCACCGGGTGCTCAGCCTCATCGTCGCCAAGGACGGGGACGGGGCGGAGCGGGTGATGCGGGACCATGTGCGGCTGAGCCACCAGGCGCTGATGGCGGGGATCGACGAACGGCAGGGGCACGGACCTCTGTAGTCCGCACCCCCTGAGCGGATGCGCCGTCGACTCCCCTTATGGTCGACTCCCCTTATATACGGGCGAGTTGGCGGCGCATCCGGGTGAAGGGGCGGGGCCGGCCGGCGGCGAGGACGGCGGTGAGCCGGCCGTCGCGCTCGTACACCGCCAGGAAGTCGCCGCGCTCCGGCTCGCCCTCCACCACCCGTACGGTGTCGGTGGGCGCCCGGCGTCCGGCGAACTGGACGCGGATGCCGTACTGGTCGGACCAGAAGTAGGGGGGTCCGGTGTACGTGTCGACGGTGCGCCCCGCGAGGAGGTTGCGGACGGCCACGGCGGGCTGCTCGACCGCGCTGGTCCAGTGCTCCGCCCGTACCTGGGCGCCGAGTTCGGGCCGGTGGACCCGGGCGACATCGCCGACGGCGACGACCTGCGGGGCCTCGGTGACACACCCCGCGTCGCAGAGCACACCGTCGTCCACGGCGAGACCGGAACCGGCCAGCCAGGCGGTGTGCGGTGTGACACCGACACCGACGACGACCACATCGGCCGGGAGTGTGCGGCCGTCGGTGAGCTCGACCGCCGTCACCCGCGGGATACCGCGCACCGCCGCCACGCCCGCCCCGCAGAGCAGCCGGGTGCCGCGCGGGCCGTGCAGGGCGGCCAGCGCCGCCGCCATCTCGGCGCCGAGCTGGGGCAGCAGCGGGCAGGCGGCGGCCTCCACCACCGTGACCTCATGGCCCAGCGCCCGGCAGGAGGAGGCGACTTCGGCGCCGATGAACCCGGCGCCGACCACCACCACCCGGCGCGGCCCGGTGTGCAGTGCGGCCCGCAGGGCGCGGGCGTCGTCGAGGGTGCGCAGGGTGTGGAGACCGTCCGGGGGCGGCCCTGGCGGTCCGGGGAGCCTCCGGGCGGCGGCGCCGGTGGCGAGGACGAAGCCGTCGGCGCGTACGGTACGGCCGTCGGCCAGGGTGATCTCCCGGGCCCGCGGGTCGAGCCGGACGGCGCGCTCGCCGAGCAGCCACTCGGTGCCGGGCGCGGCCTCCTCCTCGGGGTCGAGCAGCCCGTCGGGGGCGGGCTCGGCGGGCTCGGTGAGGAAGCTTTTGGAGAGCGGCGGGCGGTCGTACGGGCGGTGAGGCTCTGCGCCGATCACGGTGATCCGCCCGTCGAACCCCTGGTCGCGCAGGGCCCGTACGGCATACGCCCCGGCGAGCGAAGCGCCGACGACCGCCACCGACCTCATACGGGGCTGCCCTCGGGGGCGGCGGAGGCGACGGGAACGGCGGGAACGGCGGAGGCGGCTGCGACCGACGGGGCGGACAGGGCGGCTGCGACGGCCGGGACGACGGGGGCCGGCAGGACAGCCGGGGCGACCGGGGCGACCGGGAAAGCCGAGGTCGCGGGGGTGGACGGGAGCACGTGGAGGACGCCGTCGACGATCTCGACGCGGTGGGTACGGACCGGCCGGCGGGCCGGCGGGCAGCTCGGCGCGCCGGTCCTCAGGTCGAACGAGGCGGCGTGCAGGGGACATTCGACCTGGCAGTTCTCCACCCACCCCGCGGAAAGCGAGGCATCCTGGTGGGTGCAGGTGTCGTCGATCGCGTAGTACGCACCCTCGGCGTGGAACACGGCGATGGGTGGTTCTGTGTCGATGCGGATGGCTTCGCCCTCAGGGAGATCTTCAAGGCGGCAGACGGGAATCACAGGCCCCCCTCACGAAATCATTATCGTACGGTTGTACATGACGCATCGCGAGGCGCGATGCGCAACAGAATCCTGGCCGAACGCCCGGCCGTCAAGGGCTTCCAGAACGACGGCCGGAACGGGACGCCGGTGGATGGGAATCGGAATTCATGGCGGACACAACTGAAGAGACGAACGGGACGAGAGAGCCGGCAAGAGAGCCGACGAAAGAGCCGAAGCGGGGAGCGCCGGGGTCGGTCCAATCGGTCGACCGGGCGGTGAGCGTACTGGAGATACTGGCCCAGCACGGCGAGGCCGGGGTGACCGACATCGCGGACGAGCTGGGCGTCCACAAGTCGACGGCCTTCCGGCTGCTGGGGGTTCTGGAGAACCGGGGGCTGGTCGGCCAGGAGAAGGACCGGGGGAAGTACTACCTCGGCGCGGGGGTGCTGCGGCTGGCCGGCGCCGCGGCGCTGCGGCTGGACATCTCCCAGGAGGGCGTCGGGGTGATCAGGACGCTGGCGGAGGAGACCGGGGAGACGGCGAACATCGCGATCCTGGACGGCGACGCGGCGGTCAACATCATGCAGGCGCGCGGCCCCGCCGCCGTCACCGCGCACAACTGGCTGGGCCGGCGGTTCGCGCTGCACGCGACGGCCACCGGGAAGGTGCTGATGGCGCACCTGCCCAAGGAGCGGCGCGAGGCGCTGCTCGCGGATCCCCCCACGCGCTTCACCGAGCGGACGGTCACCGACCGGGCGGCCCTGCGGGCCGAACTCACGGCCGCCGCCGAGGAGGGGTACGCCTGTACGACGGAGGAGCTGGAGAGCGGGCTCAACGCCGTCGGTGCCGAGGTCAGGTCGTACGACGGCGCGGTCATCGGGGCGATCGGGGTCTCAGGGCCCGCGTACCGGATGACCGGGGAGACGCTGCCGGAGACGGTCAAGAAGGTGGTGGAGGCGGCCCAGGAGCTGTCGCGCCGCATGGGGCACAGCGCCTGAGAGCACCGTCCGGGGGGCGTCCGGCGGGCATGCCATAGATACCTGACGGGGCGTCAGAATTTACTTTCCGTCCGTCGGGCCCGGTGAGCAGCGCTTCCCCGGGGGCCTCCGTCCGGTGGTGACGGGGCGCCCTTGACACCCCCTGCCGCCGTTCTCAGGATGTCCCCCATAGCGCAACGCGCACCGCACCACGCAACAAGCGGCGGCGTGCTGTGGCCGGTCCGAGCTGTCCGGCCACCGCACGCCGCCGTATCCCGCACCGCCGTGCACCACCTCGCGCATCCCTTCGTACGTCTCTCCCCCGCTCCGGACGCCCCTGCTCCGGAGACCCCTGAGCGCACCGATCCGAGGAGGGGTATGTCCACCACGCCCACCACCGCAGCGCGTGTCGTCATCATCGGGGCCGGCATCGTCGGCTGCTCCCTCGCCGACGAGCTGACCGCCCGGGGCTGGCGCGATGTCACCGTGCTGGAGCAGGGGCCGCTGCCCGCTCCCGGCGGCTCCACCTCGCACGCCCCCGGCCTGGTCTTCCGGGCCAACCCGTCGAAGACGATGACCGAGTTCGCCGCGTACACCGCCGGGAAGTTCGCCGGGCTCGAAGCCGACGGGCTGCCCTGTTTCCACCAGGTGGGCGGCTTGGAGGTGGCCACCACCCCCGAGCGGTGGGCCGATCTCCACCGCAAGGCCGGTTACGCCGCCTCCTGGGGGGTCGAGGGCGCGCTGGTCTCCCCCGAGCGGTGTGCCGAACTGTGGCCGCTGCTCGATCCCGCGCAGGTGCTCGGCGGCTTCCACACCCCCGGTGACGGGCTGGTCAGAGGTGTGCTCGCCTGCCGGGCGCAGACCCGGAGAGCGGAGGAGCGGGGCGCGCGCTTCCTGGAGCGGCACACCGTGACGGGTATCGAACGGGTGGACGGACGGGTCACCGGGGTCACCACCGACCGGGGGGTCTTCCCGGCCGATGTGGTGGTCTCGGCCGCGGGGTTCTGGGGGCCGGTCATCGGCGCGCTGGCCGGGGTGCCGGTACCGCTGCTGCCCCTGGCGCACCAGTACGTGAAGACCACGCCCCTGCCCGAGCTGGAGGGGGCCAACGACCCGCGTACGGAGGCGTCCCGGCCGATCCTCCGCTTCCAGGACGCCGATCTCTACTTCCGGGAGCACACCGACCGGATCGGGATCGGCTCGTACGACCACCGGCCGCTCCCCGTCGACCCGTTCACCCTGCCCGCGTACGACGACGCCGAGGTGATGCCCTCCTCGCTCCCCTTCACCGGGGACGACTTCGCCCGGGGGTGGCGGGAGGCGGGCCGGCTGCTGCCCGCGCTCGCCAAGAGCGAGGTCGCGGAGGGGTTCAACGGGGTCTTCTCCTTCACCCCGGACGGGATGCCGGTGCTCGGGGAATCCCGTGAGCTGCGCGGGTTCTGGCTCGCCGAGGCGGTGTGGGTGACCCACTCGGCGGGGGTGGCGAAGGCGGTCGCCGAGTGGCTGACGGACGGGCGGCCCTCGGTCGACGTCCACGCGTGCGACCTGCACCGCTTCGAGGAGGTCCAGCTCTCCCCCGGCTATGTGGCCGAGCGCGGCGCCCGCCAGTTCGCCGAGGTGTACGACATCGTCCACCCCCTCCAGCCCGCCGGGCGCCCCCGGCCGCTCCGCGTCTCGCCGTTCCACGCCCGCCAGCGGGAGCTGGGCGCGGTCTTCCTGGAGAGCGGCGGGTGGGAGCGGCCGCACTGGTACGAGGCGAACGCGCCGCTGGCCGCGGCGGACCCGTACGAGCCGCCGGAGCGCGACGCCTGGTCGGCGCGGTACTGGTCGCCGATCGCGGCGGCCGAGGCGCGCGCCACCCGCGAGCGGGTCGCGCTGTACGACATGACGCCGCTGCGCCGGCTGGAGGTCACCGGCGCCGGGGCCCTGGACTTCCTCCAGCGGATGACCACCAACCAGCTCGCGAAGAAGCCCGGCGCGGTGACGTACACGCTGCTGCTCGACGAGGCGGGCGGCATCCGCAGCGATCTGACCGTGGCGCGCCTCGGGGAGCGGCACTTCCAGGTCGGCGCCAACAGCGGCCAGGACCTCGACTGGCTGCTGCGGCACGCCCCGGACGACGTCCAGGTCAGGGACGTCACCTCGGGCACCTGCTGTATCGGGGTGTGGGGGCCGCTGGCCCGCGCCCTGGTGGCGCCGCTGGCCGGGGACGACTTCTCGCACGAGGCGTTCGGCTACTTCCGGGCCCGGCGGAGCTGGATCGGGGAGGTGCCGGTGACCGCGCTGCGGCTGAGTTACGTGGGCGAGCTGGGCTGGGAGCTGTACACCGGCGCGGACACCGGGCTGCGGCTCTGGGACACCCTCTGGGAGGCCGGGCAGGAGCTCGGGGTGATCGCCGCCGGGCGGAGCGCCTTCGACAGTCTGCGGCTGGAGAAGGGGTACCGGGCCTGGGGGCGGGACATGACGGCCGAGCACGACCCGTACGAGGCGGGGCTCGGCTTCGCCGTCCGGCCGGGCAAGGGCGACTTCACCGGCCGTACCGCCCTCGCGGGCCGCTCGGCGGAGCGCCGCACCCGGGCACTGACCTGTCTGACGCTGGACGACCCGGCGGCGGTGGTGCTCGGCAGCGAGCCGGTGTACGGGGCGGGGGCGCCCGGCGGGGCCGCGCCCGTCGGGTATGTCACCAGCGCCGGGTACGGGTACTCGGTCGGCAGAACGGTGGCGTACGCCTGGCTGCCCGCGCCCCTCGCGGTGCCCGGGACGGCGGTGTCCGTCGCGTACTTCGGGGAGCGGCTGGCGGCGACGGTGGCGGAGGAGCCGCTCTTCGACCCGGGGATGTCCCGGATCCGCCGCTGACACCGCCCCCGGCCGGCACCCCTCACCACGCACACCGCTCACACACCACTGGCATCACTGGCACTGCTCACACTGCTCACACCACTGGCACCGCTCACACCGCTCAGCACCACTTCCACCGCCGATGTCCGAGAGGCAGAACCGCCATGACGACCACGCCCACGCCTGTGGAGAGCGGCGCGGCCCCGAGCCTGATCGCCACCCTCCCCGGCGCCGCCTACACCGACCCCGGGGTCTTCGCGCGGGAGCAGGAGCGGATCTTCGAATCGCTCTGGTTCTGCGCGGTGCGCTCCGCCGACCTCCCCGCGCCCGGGGCCTTCAGGACCGTGACGGTCGGCCGCGAGTCGGTGCTCGTCACCCGGAACAGGAAGGGCGGGCTGCGGGCCTTCCTCAATGTCTGCCGGCACCGGGGCGCCCGGCTCTGCACCGAGGAGTCCGGTGAGGTCCGCCGCACCCTCCAGTGCCCGTACCACGCCTGGACCTATGACCTGGACGGGAAGCTGGTCGCGGCGCCGAACCTGGTGAAGATGCCGGACGTCGACCGGGTGGCGTACGGGCTGCGCTCCGTCGCCCTGCGGGAGTGGCTGGGGTACGCGTGGGTCTGCCTGGCCGAGGAGCCGCCCTCGTTCGAGGAGACGGTGATGGGGGCGGCGGTGGAGCGGCTGGGGGACGCCGCGTCCATCGAGCGCTACCGGACCGGGGAGCTGGCGCTCGGCCGGCGCGTCACCTACGACGTGCGGGCCAACTGGAAACTCATCGTCGAGAACTTCATGGAGTGCTACCACTGCGCGACCATCCACCCCGAACTCACCGAGATCCTGCCGGAGTTCGCCGAGGGATTCGCCGCCCAGTACTACGTGGGGCACGGCGCGGAGTTCGCGCCGGAGGCGCGCGGGTTCACGGTGGACGGGAGCGCGGGGCACGGCAGGCTGCCGTCGCTCGCCGAGGAGCAGGACCGGCGGTACTACGCGATCACCGTGAAGCCGACGGTCTTCGTCAACCTCGTCCCCGACCATGTGATCCTGCACCGGATGTTCCCGCTCGCGGTGGACCGTACGGTCGTGGAGTGCGACTGGCTGTACGCGCCGGAGACGGTGGCCGGGGGCGCTGACCTGAGCAAGTCGGTGGAACTCTTCCACCGGGTCAATGTCCAGGACTTCGCGGCGTGCGAGCGCACCCAGCCGGGGATGAGCTCCCGGGTCTACCGGGCGGGCGGGGTGCTCGTCCCCTCCGAACACCACATCGGGGCGTTCCACCGGTGGGTGACGGAGCGGCTGGCGTGATCCCCGTCCGCGGCGCGGGGACGGCTGCGGAGGGTACGGCTTCGGGGGTACGGGGCGGACGCGTCCCGTACCCCCTGGGGCGGGGTCACGCCGCGTCGCCGGAGGTGCCGGGCGCGGCGGTGGCGCACCCGGGGTGGCCCCAGCCGTCGGGGTTCTTGGCGATGGGCTCGCCCGCGCCGTAGGAGCGTCCGCAGCGGCAGCGGCCGGGGAACTTGGCGTTGAGGGTACGGGAGGAGCCGGACCTCGCCCCGCTCCGGCCGCCGGTCCGCGCCCCCGTACGGGATCCGGAGCCGCTGCCCGAACCGCCGCCCGAGCCGGATCCGGAGCCGGACTTCGGGGGCTTGCGGCTCGCGGCGGGCGCGGGCGGCGGTTCCGGGGAGCCCTGCTCGCTGCCCGCGTCCCGCTGGGTGACGGCGGCCTGGCTCGCGGCGCGGTCGGCGAAGTCGTTGAGGGGGTCGCCGCCGACCTGGTGGGCGGGCACGTAGCGGAACTCAACGGAGCGGCCGCCGAGCAGCGCGTCGATCCGGGCGACCAGCTCCTGGTTGGCCACCGGCTTGCCGGATGCGGTCTTCCACCCCTTGCGCTTCCAGCCGGGCAGCCAGGTGGTGACCGCCTTCATCGCGTACTGGGAGTCCATCCGGACCTCCAGCGGGACCTCCGGGTCGGTCGCGGACAGCAACCGCTCCAGCGCGGTGAGTTCCGCCACGTTGTTGGTGGCGGTGCCCAGCGCGCCCGCCTCCCAGCGGACCGGGGTCTCCTCGCCGTCGGCGACGACCCAGGCCCACCCCGCCGGCCCCGGATTTCCTTTCGACGCCCCGTCACACGCGGCGATTACGCGATCTGCCATACCCCCGATCATGCCAGGAGCCGAGGGCCCCGGACGCCACGCCCCCGAAGCCGGGGCGCGGGTCCGCCCCGTACGGAAATCACCGGCGGCCCGGCAACCTCGGCGGCGCCGGTGCCGACCGAGGGGAAACCCCCCTCGACAAAGGATGTCGCGCCGTGACCCCACTCCGGCTCCCCCACCCCGTCCGCTCCTCCGCCGCCGTCGCCGCCTCCGTCGCTCTCGCCGCCGTGCTGCTGGCCGCTGCCGGGCCCGGGGCGCCCGCTGCCACCGCCGCGCCCGCGGCCACCACCCGGACCGTCGCCGCCGACGGCTCCGGGCAGTACCGGACCGTCCAGTCGGCCGTCAACGCCTCCGCCGCCGGGGACACCATCTCGATCGCCCGGGGCACCTACCGCGAGGTCGTCAACGTCCCCGCCGCCCTCTCCGGGCTGACGATCAAGGGCGCCACCGGCAACGCGGAGGATGTCGTCATCACGTACGACAACGCCGCCGGGACCAGGAAGCCCGACGGGTCGACGTACGGCACGGCGGGCAGCGCCACCGCGACCTTCTCGGCGAACAACCTCACCGTCACGGGGGTGACCGTCCAGAACACCTGGCTGCGCGCCGAGCATCCGGAGATCACCGACACCCAGGCGGTGGCCGTCAACGCGCAGGGCGACCGGCAGCTCTTCCGCAACGACCGGTTCATCGCCCATCAGGACACCGTCCTCAACTGGGCGCCGTCCGCGACCGGCCAGTACCGGCAGTACTTCCGCAACTCCTTCATCAGCGGGGACGTCGACTTCATCTTCGGCAACGCGACCGTCGTCTACGACCGGGTCAACATCACCTTGCGCGACCGGGGCGCGGCGGCCGGCGGGAACAACGGGTATCTGGCCGCGCCCAACACCAACGCGGCGAAGAAGTACGGGATGCTCATCACCGGCTCCACGATCGGCAGTCCGGCCGCCGCCAACACCTTCTCGCTGGGCCGCCCCTGGCACCCGACCGCCGACGCCGTGGGGCAGTTGGTGATCCGGGACACCTCGCTGCCGGCGGCGGTGCGGGTGGCGGCGCCGTGGACCGACTTCGGGAGCTTCCCGTGGCGGTCGGCGCGCTTCTCGGAGTACGCGAACACCGGCCCGGGGGCGGCGGTCAACGCCAACCGTCCGCAGCTCTCGGCGGCGCAGGCGGCCGAGTACACCGCCACCGCCTATCTGGCCGGCACGGATGGCTGGAATCCGGTGAACTGATCCGGCGCGTGCCGTGGGTCACAGGCCAGGTGTTGTCGTTCGCCCCCACGCACAGGGAGTTCCTAGTAGCGTCCCGGTCCGAACCGACAGTCAGGCGAGGGGTGTTGAGGAGGCGAGCGTGACGGAGCCAGCCGATCGCACGCGGCCGGGGCAACGTACGGTGCTGGAGCCGACGCATGTGCTCCGGCGCCGCAGGCCGCGCGCGTTCACCGACTTCTCCGAACTCTTCCGCCCCGAGGACCCGGAGCCCGAGAGCCGGGAGGACGGCCGGGGCGAGGGGTGGGAGCATGTGGCGGTGGGGTCCCGGCACTCCCCGCCGCGCGGGAAACCCTCCGGGACATCATCCGGAACGTCGTCGGGGACCTCGTCGGGAACCTCCTCCGGTACGTCCTCGGGGATGCCGTCCGGTGAGCCCTGGGACCCGTTCCGGTGGCAGCCCTCCCAGGACACCACCGACACCGAGGAGTTGCCGCCCGTCCCCGGGGAGCCGAAGGCGGCCGGCCGGGAGGCTCCGGCGGGCCCTGCCCGCGACAAGCGGTTCACCGCGCTGGTCGCGGTGGCGGTCGCCGGGGCGGTGGGGTTCGGGGTGGCGCTGCTGCTGAGCTGGGGCGGCCCGGGTGGCGCCGGCGAGGCGGCGGAGCCGGGTCCCTCACCGACCGTGCGGCCCACCACGGGCGCCACCGAGCCGGTCGCCCCCACCACACCGCCGCCGGTAGCGCCGGCGGATCCGGGCGGGGCGGCGCCGGTGCTCCAGGAGGGCGACACCGGTCCCGAGGTGACGGAGTTGCAGCAGCGGCTGCTGCGCATCCCGAATGTCTACGACGGCGGCAGTGTGAACGGTACGTACGACGCCACGCTCACCGAGGCCGTCGGGCGCTTCCAGCTCTGGTACGGGATCCGGGGCGACGAGACCGGGGTCTACGGCGACGACACCCGGCGGGACCTCGAATCCCGTACCAGTTACGAGGGGTGAGCACGGACCACCGGGCCGTCCGGCCCCGCTCTGCCCCACCCGGCCCCCGGTCACACCGCGTCGGCCAGCTCCGCGATGTGTTCGGCGAGGTGCGGGTCCGGGTGCGGGACGGTGCCGAACTCCTCGTCCTCCTCGGTCGTCAGCCGCTGGACGGCCGCGCGCAGCGCGGGGCTCGGCGGGCGGCGCGGGTGGTCCGTCGCGATCTGGCGGAGTGTCATCCGGCCGCTCGGCGGGACGGTCCGGCCCGCGTCGAGGTCGGCGGCCTGGCCCGCCCAGTGCGCCGCGTCCCGCCGCTCGCCGCGCGCCAGATGGAGCAGGTGGAGGCAGTAGGCGGCGGTGGAGTTGCCCGAGCCCGCCGCGAACTGCCACCAGAACTGGGCCCCTTCGAGCCAGCCGGCCAGATTGAGCAGGCAGGCGAAGTAGAGGGCGCCGTCCGGGTCGATCCGGCGGGTGTTGGCGAGTCTGCGGAGCTGTCCGGCGGCGTCGATACGGTGCAGGGCGCGGGCCGACAGGGTGTGCAGATCGCGGCCCGCCTGGTCGTGGACGGTGGGGAAGTAGCTGCCGGGGGCCGGGGAGCCGCCCAGGGCGACGGCGTTGCGGGCGGCGGGGGTCTCGTACCGCAGCGTGTCGGCGACGATCCGGGCGATCTCCCGCTTGGAGGCGGCGAGGTCGTAGTCGGGGAACGCGTCGGGGATCACGGCGTCCTCCAGAAGGTCGTCGATGGTGCGCGGGGTCCGGGACTGCATGCCGTTCACTCCTTCTCCTGGTCGGTGGCCGGACTCTGGGGCAGGCCGAGTCGTTGGGCGATCCGCCGTTTGGCGAGGCGCCGGTGGGAGCGGACCGTGTCGCGTTCGATGCCCATGATGTCGGCGACCCGGCAGGACGGGTAGCCGAGGACATAGAGCAGGACGATCACGTCGTACTGCCGCTCGGGGAGCGCGGCTATCGCGGTGTAGAGGCCGAGGGCGGTCTCCATCACCTCGAAGCGGCAGCGCGTCGAGGCGAGCACCTCGCGCGCGGCGCGCTGGAAGGCGGCGGTCTCCACCATCTGCGGGTCGCGTCCGGTGAGGTTGAGCCGGGTCTCGACCCGGCCCTTCAGCAGGGCCCAGGCGTACGCCTCCGGGCTGGGGGTCCGGGTGACGCGGAGCCAGTTGAGGGCGAGGTGGGCGATGCAGCCCCGGACGATGTCCTCGGCGGCCCGCTTGTCGCCGAGCATCATGTAGGCGTAGTTGAGATACGACTTCACATAGAGGTCGTGGAACGCCTCCAGCGCCGGCGGCATGGTGGAGCGGATGTCGGCCAGATACTCGCCGCGGTCGTCCCGGTCGTCCGGGGAGGGGAGTTCGGTCACGGCTGGGCCTCCTCTTCTCGGGCCGCGGGCGCGAGGATCCCGTCCCTGGCCGCCGCGCGGTGGTGGTCCTCCACCAGCGCGGCGGCTCCCGCCCGTACCGCCGCCCGCAGCAGACACCGGGTCAGGTGCCGCAGATCGGGAGCGAAGACGCGCGTGGCGGTGGCGATCACCAGCAGAGCTAAGACGTCATCAGGCGTCACGGCTTGTCCTTCTTCTTCTGGACAGCGCCGTCAACCCCCGCCGGCGCCGGAGGACGTCGATGTCCTCAAGAGGCAGGATTTCCGACCAGGGCGGTCAAACGTGCAACGCGAACCCAAGAAAAAATACGGAAAGCGATGCTCCCCTTACACCCAGGCAGCTCACTCGCCCGAATGACGACCCCGCGCAACTGTACGAACACCCTCCGCCAGCGCCTCAGCCTGCACCGATGCACCCCGAGACAGAAAGGGGCGCACTCGGCGACATAGAGCCTGGCCGAAATCATACGGGCATCCTGTGGCGCAGATCACAGCATATGAGGGCGGTTCACGGGGCCGGAACGGGGCCTTCCGGTCAGCGGGGGCCTCCCGGCGCCGGGGTGAAGCCGCCCGTCACCTCGGCGCCGGTGCCGGAGGCGGTGGCCCGCACGGTGAAGCGGTCGGCCCCGGCGTCCCGCCGGCCCCCGGTGTGGTGGTACTGGCCGGCGAAGACATGCTCACCGGCCGGGACGGTCACCCCGGCGCGGAGCGTCCAGCGGTAGACGAGCCCGCCGTCCCGCGCGGTGACGGAGACGGTGACATCCCGCTCGGGCAGGGTCCGCCAGGATCCGGCGTCGGTGACCCCGCCGGTCGCCGCGACGCGCAGCTCGACGGTGAGCGAGGTCAGCGGGTGCTCGGTCCTGACGGTGATGTCGCTCTGCGCCCAGGAGGTGCCGCTGTCCGGGTCGACCGCCCCGGACGCGCGCAGAAAGCCGCTCTCCCGCGCCGGGGCCGGGGCCCCGGCCGGGCCCCGGCTCGGGGTGGGGGTGACGGGGGTGCCCGGCGGGACGGCGCCCGGGGTGCTCCGTACCTCCGGCGCCTCCGCCGGGGACGGGCGGGCCGGCTCCGGGGAGGCGGCCACCGTCCGGTGCGGGGTTGTTCCCCGCGGGGCGATCAGGGCGAGCGCGGCGACGGCGAGCGCCCCGGCGGCGGCGGCCGTCACCACGGCCCACCGTCCCCGGGCGCCGGGGCCGCGCGCGGGCCCGGGGTGCCCGGCCCCGGCGCGCTCCGCCGCCATGCCGCGCGCCACGCGGGCGCGGATGTACGCCCGGTCGGGGCGGTGCTCCCCGGCCGTCTCGCGCAGCCGCGCACGCACCTCGCCGTCGACGGCGGCATCGGCGTCGGCGTCGGCGTCGGTCATCAAGGCGTCCCTCCTCCGGTACGGTCGCCCGCCACCCCGGCGGGCACCCGGTGCCGCTCCGGGCCCGGGTCCGGGGCCGGGCCCAGCAGCCGCCGCAGCTCGGCCATGCCCCGGGAGGTCTGGCTCTTGACCGTACCGACCGAGATGCCGAGGGTGAGCGCGGTCTCCCGTTCCGAGAGGTCGAGAGCGTGGCGGAGCACCACGCAGGCCCTTTTGCGGAACGGGAGCCGGCGCAGGGCGCTCCGTACGTCGAGCACGGCCGGCACGTCGGGCCCCTCGAACCGGTCGGTGCGCTGGGACCAGAAGAGCGCGACGCGCCGGCGTTCCCGGACGGCGCCGCGGATCCGGGACTTGGCCAGATTCGCGACCACACCCCGGGCGTACGCGACGGGGTGGTCGGCGGCCCTGACCCGGTCCCAGCGGCGCCAGAGCGCGAGCAGCGCGTCCGAGGCGAGATCGTCGGCGGTGTCCGGCTCGCCGGTCAACAGGTAGGCGAGCCGGGAGAGTTCGGCGTAGTGCCGTTCGAAGAAGGCGTGGAACTCGGCGGCAGTGGTGTCGTCGGCTGTGCCCACGGGGCCGCTCCCTCTCTCGTCCCGGCGGGCCGCCGGGCCGGCCGGCTCAGCGGTGGGCGAACCAGTTCGCCGCGGGCAGCAGCCTGCTGGAGTAGTCGAAGAGCGCCTGGTTCTCCCAGGCGTTGCCCGAGGCGGGGTCCTCGGGGTCCCAGCCGCTGCCCTTCACCGCGGTCCAGGCGGGTTCCCAGTAGACGACGCCCAGGCCGCGTCCGTTCGGGACGGCCTCGACGACATTCATCACGTCCCGCAGGTTGGCGGCCTGTCCGGCGGGGGTGGCCGGGTAACCGGCGGCCAGTTGCGAGCTGTTGGCGATGACGTTCTCCAGCGCGTCGTTGTTGGCGAGGGTGCTCGCGTAGGCGGTCTCGGCGACGAGCACCGGCTTGTTGTAGCGGGCGGAGACGTCGTCCAGATTGGCCTGGAGCGCGGAGAGCGGTCCGTGCCAGTAGCTGTAGTACGACAGGGCGATCACATCGAAGGGGACCTGCCGGGCGACGGCCTGGTCGAACCACCAGCGGGTGCCGCCGTTGTCGCCGCCCTCGGCGAGGTGCAGGGCGACCTGGGTGGTGGCGGAGACGGCCTTGGCGGCCTGGGCGCCGGAGGTCAGCACCCCGGCGAGCTGGCCGAAGTTCGCGGTGGAGCCCTCGGGCCAGAGCATGCCGCCGTTGATCTCGTTGCCGATCTGGACCATGTCGGCGGTGGTGCCCTGGGCCTTGAGGGCGTCGAGGACGTCGTAGGTGTGGTTGTAGACGTCGGTACGGAGCTGGCTGTAGCCGTGCGAGGCCCAGGCGGCGGGCTTGGTCTGCTGCCCCGGGTCGGCCCAGCGGTCCGAGTAGTGGAAGTCGACGAGCACCTTGGCGCCCGCGGCCTTGGCGCGCTGGGCCATGGCGAGGACGCGCGCCTTGTTGTTGTAGCCGTCGGCCGGGTTCACCCAGACCTTGAGCCGGACATAGTTCATGCCAGCGCCGCGCAGCAGACCGAGCGCGTCGCCGCGCTGCCCGGTGGCGGTGGCGTAGGTGGCGCCGTACGCCTCGTTCTTGGGGAGGGTGGAGAGGTCGCCGCCCTTGACGGTGAGGCCGGTGGTGCCGGGGGTGAAGGTGAGGTCGTCGAAGTTGGCCCACTCCCCCGCGTGCGCGTCGGAGCGGAGGCTGACGGTGCAGGTGCCGCCGGTCACCTGGACCGAGGTGACCAGGCGTATCCAGGCGCCGTTCGGGGTGGCCGGCAGGTCCGTGCGCTGCTCGGCGCCGCCGCAGCCGCGCAGGGCGAGGTAGGCGGCGTTCTGGCCGCCGCTGGAGCGGACCTTGGCGCTGAGCGTGTACGCGCCGTTGGCCAGTCCGGTGAGGGTCTGGTACGTCTCGACCTGGTACGCCGAGGACGACCAGTGGCTCAGCCGGTAGCTCCCGCTCGCTCCGCCGCTCTCGGTGTACGAGGCGGAGTTCTGGCCGGTGGCGGAGGAGGTGCTCCAGCCGGCCGGGGTGGCGGTGCCGGTGGCGTCGGCCTCGAAGCCGGGGTTGGTGAGGGTGGCGGCGGCGTGGGCCTGGGGTGCGGGGAGCGCGGCCAGCAGCAGGGCGCCGAGCGCGGTGGCGGCGGTGGCGCCGAGCCGGGTGTGCCAGGGGCGGTGGGCACGTTGGGCGAGATGCATCGTCGATGTCCCTTCGACGGACGGACGGGCGGGTGCGGGTGCGGGTGGGGCGGTGGTGCCATGGAGCGGGTCCGCCCCGCTCGCGCGGGGCCGTACGGGCGGTACGGCCCCGGGCGGGCGGGGCGGACGGTGCGGCGCGGCGCGACGGTGGCGGTGCGGCTCAGGTGTCGCGTGCGGATGGTGCGAGGCGGTGCCCATGGGGCGTGTGGTGCGAGTGAGGCGGGTAGTGCGGGTGGTACGGATGATGCGGGGTGCGGCTCAGGTGTCGAGCTTGACCACCCGTACGGCGGTGGCGGGCACGTCCAGGCCCCCCGAGGCCCGTTCGCCGGTGAGGAGTTCGGTGCCGGGGCCCGGCAGCGGGACCTTCGCGTCGGCGCCGGTGTGGTTGATCGCGAAGAGGAAGTCGCCGCTCTCCCCGGCCCGCCGGACGACCTCGACGTCGTACGGGAGGTCGGTGCGCGGTGCGATGCCCGCGTCCTCGGCGGCGGCGCCGAGCACGGTGTCAAGAGCGGCGGTGTCCAGCCGGGTGGAGACGTACCAGGCGGTGCCCCGGCCGAGCCGGTGCCGGGTGATCGCCGGGTGTCCGGCGGCGAGCCCGTCGGCGTACCGCCAGACCGTCTCGGCGCCGCGCGGGACGACGAACTCGCTCCACAGGTCGGCGGTGAGTTCGGCGCCGTCGGCGGTGGTGATCCTGACCCGCTCGCCCGCGCCGAGCGGGGAGAACTCCTCGACGGTCAGGCCGAGGACGTCGCGGAGCGCCCCGGGGTGGGGGCCGGGGTGGACCGCGTCGTGCTCGTCGACGATGCCGGAGAAGTACGAGACGACGAGGGTGCCGCCGTTCTCGACGTACGCGCGGAGGTTCCGTCCGGTCTCCTCGGTGGCGAGGTAGAGAGCGGGCACCACGACCAGGGGGTAGGCGGAGAGGTCGGCCCCGGGGTGGGCGAAGTCCACGGTGAGGTGCCGGTCGTAGAGCGCCTCGTAGAAGGAGTCGGCGCGCTCGCGGGCGTCGTGGTCCTCGCTGGGCCGCCATTCGAGGCGCTGCGCCCACCAGGAGTGCCAGTCCCAGACGACGGCGGCGTCGGCGACGGTGCGGGTGGCGCGTACGGTGGCGAGGCTGTCCAGGTCGGCGCCGAGGCCGACGACCTCGCGCCAGACCCGGCTCTCGGTGCCGGCGTGCGGCACCATCGAGGAGTGGAACTTCTCGGCGCCGCGCCGGGACTGGCGCCACTGGAAGAAGAGCGCGCCCTCCGAGCCGCGCGCCACATGGGCGAGGCTGTTGCGGGCCATCTGTCCGGGGGCCTTGGCGGGGTTGCGGGGCTGCCAGTTGACACCGCTGGTGGAGTGTTCGAGGAGCAGCCAGGGGGCGCCGCCGGCGACGGAGCGGGTGAGGTCGGCGGCCATCGCGAGATTGACATGGGTGCGGCGGCCGTCGGTGATGAGGTAGTGGTCGTTGGTGACAAGGTCGACCTCGCGCCCCCAGGCCCAGTAGTCGACGGATTCGCACTGGCTGAGGGCGGTCATGAAGTTGGTGGTGACGGGGGTGCCGGGGGCGAGCCGGTGGAGGATGTCGCGTTCGGCGGTGAAGTTCTCGCGCAGGGTGGCGTCGGCGAAGCGCGCGTAGTCGAGCCGGTGGGCGGGGTTGCAGACGGTGGGGGTGGCCCGGGGCGGTTCGATCTCGTCGAAGGAGCCGTAGCGCTGGCCCCAGAAGGCGGTGCCCCAGGCCTCGTTGAGCGCGTCGAGGTCCTGGTAGGCGGTGCGCAGCCAGGCGCGGAAGTGGCCGGCGCAGTGGTCGCAGTAGCAGGCGCTGACGGGGACGCCGTACTCGTTGTGGACGTGCCAGAGGGCGAGCGCGGGATGGGATCCGTAGCGGCGGGCGAGCTGCTCGGTGATGGCGGCGGCGGCCGTACGGTACGCCGGGGAGCTGTGGCAGATGGCGCCCCGGGAGCCGAAGGCGTACCGGACGCCCTCGCGGCTGACCGGGAGCGCGTCCGGGTGGGCGCGGTAGAACCAGGCGGGCGGGGCGACGGTGGGGGTGCCGAGGTCGACCCGTACGCCGTTGTCGTGGAGGAGGTCGAGGACCCGGTCCAGCCAGCCGAAGTCGTACCGTCCCCGCTCCGGTTCCAGCAGGGCCCAGGAGAAGATGCCGACCGACACCAGGTTGACGCCGGCCTCGCGCATGAGGCGGACGTCCTCCTGCCAGACGGACTCCGGCCACTGCTCGGGGTTGTAGTCCCCGCCGAACGCGAGCCCCGGCAGGCCCTGGTGGGGGGCCCGGGGTGCGGAGTGCGGCATGGATTGCCTCCTGTGGTGCGGTGCGGCCGGCGAGCGGACCATGACCATCATGTGCGTCGGGTCTGGGAACGTGCACATATCGCAAGCCCCCAACAGATCCAACATAACCGCACAGGAACAACCATTGACAAGTGTCGGGGACGTTTCTCTACTGTGAACGCTCACAGAGCAGCGCCGGTCCGCCGTCCTCGGAGTCGCGGGCCTCCGCCAGGGTTCGTCAGGGGAGTAACACCATGCACTTCACGACGCGCAGACGCCTCGTGGCCACATCCCTCGCCATCGCGCTCGGCGCCACCACGCTCGCCGCGTGCGGCTCGGGTTCCGGCGACGACGACGCCCAGGGGGACGGCCCCGCCGACCTCGTCTACTGGGCCTGGGCGCCCGGCATGGACAAGGTCGCCGACCTCTGGAACACGACGGAGGGCAAGAAGACCGGCATCAAGGTCACGGTGAAGAAGCAGGCGTCCGGCGACGACCTCGTCACCAAGATCATCACCGCCGCGAAGGCGAAGAAGGCCCCCGACCTGGTGCAGGCGGAGTACCAGGCGCTCCCCACCCTCGTCAGCAACGATGTCCTCGCCGACATCTCCGGCGATGTCAAGGGCGTCGAGGCGAAGTTCGCCCCCGGCGTCTGGCAGCAGACCACCCTCGGCACCGACGCCGTCTACGCGATCCCGCAGGACTCCGGGCCGATGATGTTCTACTACCGCGCCGACCTCTTCAAGAAGTACGGCCTCACCGTCCCCACCACCTGGGACGAGTTCGCCGCCACGGCCCGCGCGGTGAAGAAGAAGGACCCCGCCGTCTCCCTGACCACCTTCTCCAGCCACGACCCGGGGCTCTTCGCCGGCCTCTCCCAGCAGGCGGGCGCCCAGTGGTGGACCACCCAGGGCGACACCTGGAAAGTGGCGATCAACGACACGGCCACCCAGAAGGTCGCGGACTTCTGGGGCGGCCTGGTCGCGGAGGGCGCCATCGACAACCAGTCGATGTACACACCGTCCTGGAACAAGGCCCTCAACACCGGCAAGCAGATCGCCTGGGTCAGCGCGGTCTGGGCGCCCGGCACCCTGACCACCGCCGCCCCGGAGACCTCGGGCAAGTGGGCGATGGCGCCGCTGCCGCAGTGGGACACCGCCAAGCCGGCCACCGGGAGCTGGGGCGGCTCCTCCACCGGAGTCACCAACGACTCGCAGCACAAGAAGGCCGCCGCCACCTTCGCCACCTGGCTGAACACGGACAGCGCCGCGCTCGCCGCGCTGGTCGAGGAGGGCGCCATCTACCCGGCCGCCACGGCCGCGCAGACCGGCGGCGCGCTGGACAGGGCCCCGGAGTACTTCGCCGACCAGAAGGACTTCTACGCCCAGGCCGCCGAGATCGCCAAGACCACCGCACCCGCCGCGTGGGGTCCCAACGTGAACGTCGCCTACGCCGCCTTCAACGACGCCTTCTCCCTCGCCGCCAAGAACAAGACGGCCTTCGGTCCGGCGCTGGCCACCATGGAGAAGGCCACCGTCGACGACATGAAGAAGCAGGGCTTCGAGGTCACCGGCCGATGAGCACCACCTCACGCCGGGCCCCCCGCCGGGGCGGCCGGGTCGGCCGGGGGGTGCGCGGCGCGCCGTACGCCTTCCTGCTCCCCGCCGTCGCCCTGTTCGCGCTCTTCTTCGCCCTGCCCATCGGGTACGCCTGCTATCTGAGCCTGCGCAAGGTCGAGGTCAAGGGTCTCGGCCTGGGCAAGGGCGCCCGCGAGGAGGTCTGGGCCGGGCTCGCCAACTACACGGCCGCGCTCTCCGACTCCGAACTGCTCACCA
Organism: Streptomyces sp. NPDC093085; assembly: GCF_040683935.1. NCBI lineage: Bacteria > Bacillati > Actinomycetota > Actinomycetes > Kitasatosporales > Streptomycetaceae > Streptomyces > Streptomyces sp. NPDC093085. The sequence continues at coordinate 148,138 of NZ_JBFBFB010000002.1, forward strand.
GCGCGCTCCGGGTCCTCGGCTACGGGGCCCTCGTCGTCCCCGCCATGCTCGGGCTGGCGCTGGTCCTCGCCCTGATGCTGGACGCCGAGCGGACCCGGCTCACCGGTTTCTCCCGGCTGTCGATCTTCCTGCCGTACGCGGTCCCCGGCGTGATCGCCGCGCTGATGTGGGGCTTCCTCTATCTGCCGGACGTCAGCCCGTTCCACTACGTACTGGAGCGGACCGGGCTGCCCCGGCCCGATCTGCTCGACGGCGGGCCGCTCTTCCTCTCCCTCGCCAACATCGCCCTGTGGGGCGGCACCGGCTTCAACATGATCGTCATCTACACATCGCTGCGCTCGATCCCCGTCGAGATCTACGAGGCGGCCCGGCTGGACGGCTGCTCGCAGCTCCAGACCGCGCTGCGGATCAAGATCCCGGTGGTGGCGCCCGCGCTGGTGCTGACGTTCTTCTTCTCCATCATCGCGACGCTCCAGGTGTTCAGCGAGCCCACCACCCTCCAGCCGCTGACCAACTCGCTCTCCACGACCTGGTCCCCGCTGATGAAGGTCTACCAGGACGCCTTCGTCAAGAACGACATCCACGCGGCGGCGGCCACCTCCGTGATCATCGCGGTGGTGACGCTCGCCCTGTCCTTCGGCTTCCTCAGAGTCGCCAACTCCCGTACGAACCAGGGAGAGAACCCGTGAACACCCTCACCGCCCGCCGTACCGCCCCCGCGGCCGGCACCACCCCGGGCACGGCCCAGGGCCCGCCGGTCCGCCGCCCCCGGCGCCGCCGGACCGCCTGGGTCCCGACGATCGCCCTGCTCGTCGGCGCGGCCTACTGTCTGCTGCCGGTGATCTGGGTCGTGATGGCCTCCACCAAGTCGGGCCGGGAACTCTTCTCCACCTTCACCTTCCTGCCCGGCACCGGGTTCACCGAGAACGTCCGGGACCTCACCGCGTACCGGGAGGGCGTCTACTGGCGGTGGATGCTCAACTCCCTCTTCTACTCCGGGGCCGGGGCGCTCCTCTCGACGGCGGTCTCCGCGCTCAGCGGGTACGCGCTCGCCGTCTACCGCTTCCGGGGACGCGAGACGATCTTCCAGATCCTCCTCGCCGGCGTCCTGATGCCGCCGGTCATCCTCGCCGTACCGCAGTATCTGCTGATGGCCGAGGCCGACCTGGCGGACAGCTATCTCTCCGTGCTGCTGCCGCTGGTCCTCTCCCCGTACGGGGTCTATCTCGCCCGGATCTACACGGCCGCCTCCGTGCCGGCCGATGTGGTGGAGGCGGGGCGGATGGACGGCGGCGGCGAGTGGCGGATCTTCCGCTCCGTGGCGCTGCCGATGATGGCGCCGGGGCTGGTGACGGTCTTCCTCTTCCAGTTCGTGGCCATCTGGAACAACTTCCTCCTCCCCTACATCATGCTCGGCGACGACCGGAAGTTCCCGCTCACGCTCGGCCTCTTCACCCTCCTCAAGCAGGGCTCCAACACCCCGGCCCTCTACACTCTGGTGATCACCGGCGCGCTGCTGGCGATCGTCCCGCTGATCGCGCTCTTCCTGGTCATCCAGCGGTTCTGGAGTCTGGACCTGCTGTCAGGGGCCGTAAAGTCCTGACGCGACCGGCACGGAACCACGAGAGAACCGCAGCTATGAGCCGCACGGCGAGAGAACCACACGTATGAGCCGCACGGGCAGCAACGACCGGCGCAAGCCGCCGACCATCCATGACGTGGCGCGGGAGGCGGGTGTCTCCCGGGGCACCGTCTCCCGGGTCCTCAACGGCGGCCACTATGTGAGCCCCGCGTCGGAGGAGGCGGTCAACGCCGCGATCCGCAAGACGGGTTACGTCGTCAACCGGCACGCCCGCAGCCTCATCACGGGCCGCTCCGACTCGGTGGCGTTCCTCCTCACCGAGCCGCAGGAGCGGTTCTTCGAGGACCCCAACTTCAATGTGCTGCTGCGGGGATGCACCCAGGCGCTCGCCGCGCACGACATCCCGCTGCTGCTGATGATCGCGGGGACGAAGGACGAACGGCGCCGGATCGCCCGGTACATCACCTCCGGCCATGTCGACGGCGTGCTGCTGGTCTCCAGCCACTCCGGTGACCGGGTCGCCGAGCAACTGCGGGCCGCCGGGGTGCCGTTGGTGGCGTGCGGGCATCCGCTCGGGCTCGGGCAGAGCTCGAAGGTGAGTTACGTCGCCGCCGACGACCGGGACGGGGCCCGGGAGATGGTCCGCCATCTGCTGCGCGGCGGGCGGCGGCGGATCGCCACGGTGACCGGACCGCTCGACACCCCCGGCGGCACGGACCGGCTGGCCGGATACCGGGAGGTGCTCGCCGAGGCCGGTATCGAGGCCGACGAACGGCTGATCGCGGCCGGCGACTACACCCGGGCGAGCGGCGAGGCCGCCGCGGCGGAACTGCTCCGCCGCGCCCCCGACCTGGACGCGGTGTTCGTCGCCTCCGACCTGATGGCGCTCGGGGTCCTCACCGCGCTCCGGGACGCCGGGCGCCGGGTCCCCGAGGATGTCGCGGTGGGCGGCTTCGACGACTCCCCCGCCGCGCTGGACTCCCGGCCCGCGCTGACCACCATCCGGCAGCCGTGGGACCGGATCAGCGCGGAGATGGTACGGGTGCTGCTCGCCCAGATCGGCGGGGAGGACACCGCCACGGTCATCCTCCCCACGGAGCTGGTACGGCGCGACTCGGCGTGAGGGCCGGGGGCCGCGCCCCTCTGAGGGCAGGTCAGCCGGTCGGGTCAGGCCGGTCAGGTCAGGCCCGTCAGGGGGTGGCCGCAGCGGGCGCAGAAGCGGGCGTCCCGCTCCCCCGCGAGGCGTCCGCACTCCGCGCAGACCCGGTCGAGGGCGCAGGCGGGCTCACCGCCCTCGGCCGGCTCGGCGGCGGGACGGGAGACGGGGGCGGGGCGTTCGGTGGCGGGCGGGGGCGCCCCGCCGATGGTCATCCCGGGGCGGCGCGGATGCGCGGTGAGATACACCAGCCCGTCCGGGCCCGCCGTCAGCGAACGGCGCGAGGTCTTCGGCAGCCACACCACCGTGTACGGGGTGAGCGGGGCGTCCCCCTCCGCCGTACCGAGCACACCGGCACCGTCCAGGACGACCAGCAGGACGTCGAGGGCGGTGTCGGTGTGTTCGGCGACGGCGGCGCCCGGTGGCAGCCGTACGGCATTGGCGTCCAGCGCCCGCCCCGGTTCGGCCAGCCGCCACAGCGCGCCCTGCCGGCCGTCGCCGCTCCGGGCGGGGTGCGCGCCGAGGGTGGCCAGGATCCGGGCGGTCGCGGGCGGCGTCATCTGCGGGGCTCCTGACGGGGGTTCGGAGGCGGCCCCGCGATCATAGGCCAGACGGGCCGAAGGACAGGCGGTGGAAGGACAGGCGGGCGGAAGGACAGGCGGTACGGGCCGGGAGCGCGCCCCGGGGCCGCTGGGCGCTACTTGGCGTAGAGCAGGGTGCCGAAGCCGGTCTGGTCGAAGCCGCCGCTGGTGGAGCCGTAGTCACCGCCGCCGCCCTCGGGACGTACGGACTCGGCCATGGCGGTGATGTACGGGACGGAGAGGCCGCGCCGCCGGGCGTAGTGGTAGTGGAGGATGTCCCACACCGGGCGTATCTGCCCCCGGCTGGCGTCGGAGATGACGGTGTGTTCCTGGCGGGCGCAGTTCTGGCCGGTGCCCCAGGAGTACGTGGTGAACGGGACGCTCTGGCCCAGGTTGTACTTGGCGACATACTGCGCGGCCTTCATGAACCGGTTGTTGTCGTAGCCGTACAGGTCGTCGCCCTGGTTCCAGGCCATCTCGCAGAACGCCCCCATCTGGCCCATGCCCATCATGGTGTGGCCCTGGTCGCGGCCGGACTCCTGCCACTGGGCGAGCCCCTCGCTCTCGTAGACGAAGGGGACGGCGTTCCTGATCGACCCGTTGCCCGCGCCGTTCTTGAAGTAGTCGACGGCCTGGTCGTACTTGGCGGCGTCGTCGTTGAGGATCCCGATCGCCAGGATCGAGTTCATGGTGCAGAGGTCCCAGTTGGCCCAGTAGTTGGTGATGCAGGCGTCGTTGTGCTCGGCGAGGAACCGGCTGTTCATCGGGTAGAAGACGTTCGCCATCAGGTCCTGGAACCGCTTCAGCTCGAACCCCGGGTAGTCGCGCATGAGTTCGGCGGTGTTGGCCCACTGGTAGCCGTAGATCCCGGCGGCCAGGTAGCGGTCGGCGTTGCCGTTCACGGCGGTGAGCGTGGCGGACCAGGCGTTGAGGATGTCGCGGGCGGTGTCACCGTGCGCGGTGGTCCCGGCGATCTTCCAGCGCAGCGCGTTCTGGTAGGCGGCGTGCAGGTCGTTGTACATCGTGCCGTAGTTCTCCCCCTCGCCGCCGCGCACGACGACCGCCAGCGGCCTGGGCGTCCAGCCGGACTGGGCGTGGGAGTTGGCGATCAGCCGGTTCCACCCGGCCAGCCAGGGGTCGTTCCCGGCGGCGACCCGCACCTTGGCGCGGTTGAGCTCACCGTACGCGTGGAGCGCGCCGGGGTGGGTGAAGGCGGCCGGGGCGGCGGAGGCGGCGGGCGGGGCGGCACTGGCGGTGGAGGCGAGGGCGCCGCCCGCGGCACCGGCGAGGGCGAGCCCTCCGGCGGCCTTGAGCAGCCCGCGGCGGCTGACGGCATGGGTGAACGTGCGGCTCATGGGGATCTCTCACTTCCGGGTGGGGGGATGGAAACCGGTACCTATGGTGTGGGGAGACGACACCGCTGTCTCCGCCCGGCGCGGAACCCGAAACTTTCGCTCCGTCAGGGCCGTCGCGCTCCGTCGGGGGCGGTCGCCCCGTCCCGGCGGTCGTGCCATGCCCCGGCCGTCGCGCTCCGTCAGGACGGTCACCCCGTCACGGAAGCCGGCCGGCCCGGTCCGGCGGTGGTGCGGTGCCGGCCCGGCCGGGCGGTGGTGCGGTGCTGGCCCGGACCACCAGGCGGGTGGGGAGGTCGGTACGGAGCGCGGCGGTCCCGTCCGCCGCCATCAGCGCGACCAGCAGCCGCAGCGCGGTACCCGCCATGTCGGAGAGCGGCCGGCGGACGGTGGTGAGCGCGGGGGCGGCCCAGCGGGACTCCGGCAGGTCGTCGCAGCCGACCACGCTCAGCTCCTCGGGGACCCGCACCCCCCGTTCCGCGGCGGCCTCGTAGACGGCGAGGGCCATCGCGTCGGAGCAGACATGGACGGCGGTCGGCGGTTCGGGAAGGGCGAGCAGGGCCAGCGCCTCGCGGCGCGCGTCGGCGGGCGCGAGGGTGGTGTGGCGCTCGTACGCGGGGTGCCGGGGCACGCCGCCCGCCGTCAGCGCGGCGCGGTGGCCCGCGGCCCTGGCGGCGGGGGCGAGCTGGTGGCGGGGGCCGCCGAGGAACGCGATCCTGCGGTGTCCGAGGGCGAGGAGATGGGCGGTCGCGGCGCGCCCGCCGGCCCGGTCGTCCGCGCCGACCCCGGCCACCCCCGGCGGCGGCGCCACCAGCGGGTCGATCAGCACGAAGGGGATACGGTGCTGCTCCAGCCAGGCGTACTGGGACGGGGTGAGCTCCGCGCGGCTGAAGAGCGCCCCGGCCGAGCCGCGCGCCGCGAGCCGGTGCAGCCTGCCCCGCCCGGGACCGTACCCCCGGGGCGTGGTGAGCCCGGCGGAGACCACGATCTCCAGGCCCGCCTCGGCCGCGGCGGCCTCGACGCCGTGCAGCACCGCGCCCGACCAGGAGCTGCCGAGGGCGGGCAGGACGAGGTCCACCAGCGAGGAGGGGTACGCGGCGCCCCCGGCCCGGGGTCTGCGGACATAACCGAGCCGGTCCAGCGCCTCGGTGACCCGGCGCCGGGTCTCGGGGGCGACGTCCTCCCGCCCGTTGACCACCTTGGAGGCGGTGGGCACCGACACCCGGGCCTCCCGGGCCACCGTCGCGAGGGTCGGCCCGGCCGGGCCACCGGTGCGCGCCATCGAACACCCCTTCACGCCGTCCCCGGACCCACCCGGATAGCAACCGGTTTCTACATTACGGCCGAGTCCAGTTGGCGGGAAGCCCCCGTCGGACCCGAGTGGGCGTACGGCGGGAACGATCACTCGCCCGAACGACTGGCGGTTTCTGAGATTTCCATGAACAACCGCGTGAGCCCGGCCGATCCGGGCACGGGCACCTGATGGACAGTTCACCTACCGACACAGCGACGCGCAGGGGCCACCCGCAGGCGACGGCGAAGGAAGGAGCGGACGGAACAGATAGAACGGACGAAACAGAAGAAACAGCGGGAACGGCGGGAGCGGCAGGACTCATCGGCACACACGCACCACAGAGATCGGCCCGAGCGGCCGGTACGCACGGAAACGGCGGTACGGCGGGCACGGGCGGCTCCGGCGGCACGGACGGTACGGCCGGAACCGGCGCGGGCACCTTGCGGACGCTCCGCCGCACCGGTCGCGGCGGCGCCCCCGCCGGCCCCGCGCTGGAGCTGATCCCGCTCCGCGTGGACGGCCGGCCCGACCGGGGAGGGTACGGCTTCCCCGGCGCGCTCCGCCGGAGCGGCCGGGTGCACGGGGTGGACGGGCTCCGGGCGCTCGCCGTGATCCTGGTCCTCGTCTACCACCTCACCCCCGACCTGCTGCCCGGCGGCGCCCTCGGGGTGGACGTCTTCTTCACCATCAGCGGGTTCGTCATCACCCGGCTGCTGCTCGCCGAGTTCGCCAGGACCGGCGATGTCGCCATGCGCTCCTTCTACTGGCGGCGCTGGCTGCGGCTGGTCCCGGCGCTGCTCGCCGTCTGCGCGTTCTGCGCCGTGCTGGCACTGACGACCAGGCTGCCCTCGTTCGACGGCGCGTGGGCGGCCATCGTGCTGGCCGCGACCTTCCTCGTCAACATCGTGCGGGCCTCCCAGCCCGACGTGTACTCCAGCGACCTCTCCCTGCTCTCGCACACCTGGTCGCTCGGCGTCGAGGAGCAGTTCTACTTCGTGTGGCCGCCGCTCCTCCTGCTGCTCCTGCGCCGCTGCCGCGCCCGTACGGTGCTGGTCTGCGCCGCCGTGGTCTGCCTCCTCCCGCTGGTGTGGCGCTCTGTGCTGTGGAACCCGACCGCGGCGCACCGTATCTACAACAGCGTGGACACCCGCGCCGACCAACTGCTGGTCGGCGCGCTCCTCGCGGTAGTCGTCGCGCTGCTCCCGGCCGGCCACCCCCGGCTGGCGGCGCTGGGCCGGTGGGCGGGGCGGCTCGCCTGGCCCGCGCTCGTCCTGCTCGGGCTGATCGTCTGGCAGGTGCCGATGACCGGCGCGACCGCCTGGACCGTGCCCTGGTACACCGCGGGGTTCCTGGTGACGGCGCTGCTCACGGCGGTGCTGGTCGCGGCGGTGGAGCTGCGCCCGGAGAGCCGGCTGAACCGTTCCCTCTCCCTGGCGCCGCTGGTGTGGACGGGCCGCCACCTCAGTTACGGCCTCTACCTCTGGCACTATCCGCTGGCCCGCCTGATGTCCGACCTGGGCCTCGCCGAGCCCTGGCGGGGCCTCGCGACCGCGGGCGCGAGCTTCCTGGCCGCGTACGCCTCGTACCGCCTGCTGGAACGCCCACTGACCGCCCGGCCGAGACGGGCCGGCCGGGGGTAGGGGCGGGCCCAGGGCCCCTGCCCGCCACCGGGTCAGGGGCCCGACCCGGTCCCGGTCAGGGGCCCGACCCGGTGGCGGTCAGGGCGTGGATGCCGTGGAGGTGGGCCCTGACGTCCTCCAGGGTCCGGCACCGGCTCGGGACCCGTGGGAGGGTCGCGGCGTCCACGGCGCGCCCCTCCTCCAGCGCGTCGGCCATCGCGGCCAGCGCCCCGGTCACCGCCCGCACCTCGGCGGCCGGCGGCCGGGGGACGCCCTGTTCGACCCGTACCGCGCAGACGGTGGCGGCCTCGACGATGCGCTCCGCGCGGACCATCACCGCCGCCCAGTCGTGGCGGTGGGTACGGCGCGGCCCCGGCAGCTCGGCGGCGGCCGTCTCCGCCACGGCGCGCGCCTCGGCGAGCGCCCGATAGGCGGCGTGCCGCAGCGCGATGCCGGAGGGGTGCGGGGCCGGGGTGGGTGCGGCGTCGGGCGCCGGCGCGGGCGCGGCGTCGGGTGCCGGGGTGCCCGTACGCGAGGCCGTGGCGGTCGCGGTGGCGGTGGCGGTCCCGTCGTCCGGGGGCGGTGTGTCCAGGACATGCCGCAGATAGCGCTCGGTGTGCCGGAGCGCCGCCGCGCAGCGGTGGCCGACCCGTATCCGGGGGTCGGTCAGGTGCGGCAGATGTCCGACGAGAAGGACCAGCGCGCAGGCCAGCGCCGTGTCGAGCAGCCGGTCGGCGGTGGCCGCGGTGTCCCCCGCCGCGTAGACGAACGACAGCACGAGCAGGGTGGCCACGGCGGTCTGGAAGGCGAAGTGGCGGGTGGCCACCGGCAGCAGCGCCCCGCCCGCGACCACCAGGGCGATCAGCCACCAGGTCCCGCCCGGGCCGCCGGCGACGGCCGACCACAGGGTGAAGAGCAGCACCCCGGCCGCCGTGCCCGCGACACGGTTGACCACCCGGGAGAAGAGCGGCCCCAGGTCGGGCTTGACCAGGAAGGCCGCGGTGATGGGCAGCCAGTACCAGTGGTCGGCGTGGAGGCTCAGGGCGACGGCGGTGGACGCGGCGACACAGAGCCCGACCCGCAGCCCGTTCTCCCGCCGCGCGGGCGCCACGAGCCTGGCCACGCGGCGCGGGAGGCCGCGGAGCGGGCGGGGGCGGCGGGCGAAGCGCGTACCGGCGTGCGGGACGACGTCATACGGGGCGGTGTCATACGCCGGTGTGCCGTACGGGGCCGGGCCGCCCTCCCCCGGCCCGCCCCGGTCGAAGGCGATCGCGGCGTCCAGCAGCGCCCGGTCGAACGCCACCCGCTGGACCGTGTCGGACGCCGGGCTCGGCAGCGCGCCCGGAGCCCCGTCCGCGCGGACGGCCGCCGCCAGCCTGCGCGGGCCCTCCGCGATCTCGCGGGGCAGCGGCCGGCCCTCCCAGAGCAGCGCGATCCCCGCCTCGCAGAGCGCCGTCGCCGCGCCGAACCGGGTGACGAGCCGGTACGCCGAGGCCGAGCCACCGCTCCCGAACGGCCACGGCAGCAGCGTCATCAGCCGTACCGACTCGTCGGCGCGCTGCTGCGCTGCGGTCAGCCTGCGCCGGGCCGCCCCGGCATCGGGGCCGCCCACCGCGCGCAGCGCGTCGGCGAGCGCGTCGAAGACGGCGGCGACGGCCTCCCGCTCACCGTCCCAGCGGGCGCTCCTTCGCCGCGCGGGGGCGCGGAGCAGGAAGCGGAGCAGCAGCAGCCAGGCGGCGCCGCCCAGGTAGCAGAGCGCGCCGGGCCAGACGGACCCGGCGGGCGGCATCCCGGCGCCGAGCGCCGCGGTGACCAGCATCTGCATCGCCGCCGACGACCACACCGGGCCCCCGACACTCAGCGCGCCGGAGAGCCACCCCAGCGCGAAGAGCGCGGGCACGGCGCTCCACCGGCCGCCGGTCGCGGCGAGCAGCGCGCCGCAGAGCAGCCCGAACGCGCCCGCGGTGGCGGGCAGCCCGATATGGACGACGCCCGTGCGACGGGTACCGGGGCGGTCGTTGAGCCCGGCGAACATCGCGCCGAGCCCCGCGAGCACACCGAGGTCCAGCCGTCCGCCCGCCACCCCGAGCGCCAGCAGCGGCCCGGCGCTCAGCGCCCCCCGCACCACAGCGGCACGCGGCACGGGCCCGGAACGCCACCCCAGCGGATGACTGAGCCAGGCGGGCACGGCACGGCGGGCGGGACGGGGAGAAGGGGGAACAGTGGTCATGGGGCTCCTGAACGACCGGTCGGGGTGAACGGGGACCGGCGGGCAGCGATGACCGCAGAGTGCCTATTTTAAGGGCTCGGGGTACGGGGCTGCGGAGCCTGTCTCGCCGACCCCGGCGGGGGCGTCCCGGAGGGCCCGGCGAGGGTGCCCAGGGTGGGACGGGGACCCGGGGCCGAAGGGAGGAACTCGCCCTGATACAAGGGATGTTCGCTCGTCGAATGGGTGGGCGGGGCCAGTTCACACGTTCCCGACACAACACGACACACCGCAGGGCCTAGGCTTCCTCCTGAGACCGTGGTCGCGGGGGCGCGGCGGCGGCCAGGACGAGAGGGCGGCACCCATGACATCCACTTCCGGCACACCGGACGGCATCGACACCACCACGGCGTACCTCCGGGCGGAACTGCCCCGGCTGGAGTCGCAGCAGCAGGCTCTGGAGCAGGAACTGGCCACGGTCACCGCGCGGTTGGAGTCGGTGCGCACCGCGCTCAACGCGCTCCAGGCGCTCGCCCCCGCCCCGGGGACACCGGACACCCCGCTGGAGGCGGAGGAAGAGGCCGGGGACGTGGTGGTCGGCGTACCGGTGGCGGAGGACCGAGGGAACGCCGCCGAGGAGGCCGCCGCGGCCCCGGAGGCCAAGCGGCGGCCGGTGAAGAAGAAGCCGGTGGCGGGCGGGGGTGCCGCGAAGGGCGCTGCCCGGAAGAAGAAGGCCCCCGCCCCCGCGGCGGGCGAGCCGGCGGGGGCCGGGCTGACCGGACAGATTCTGGCCATCCTCGACGCGGCCGGGGACACCCCGGTGCGGGCCCGCGACGTCGCCGCGGAGCTGGGGCGGGACGGGACGCCGGGGAGCATCAACGCCGTACGGAGCACGCTGGACCGGCTGGTGGGGTCCTCCCGCGCGCACCGCGCCGGGCGGGGGCTCTACCAGGCGGCCGGGCGCTGAGGGGAGGGAGAGGAAGGGGGGCGGAAGCATGTCCGAGGGAAAGCTGCTGGCCGTCAGCGACCTGCATGTCGCGTACGACGAGAACCGTGCGATCGTCGAGGAGCTGCGCCCGGACTCCGACGAGGACTGGCTGATCGTCGCGGGGGATGTCGCGGAGAAGTTCGCGGACATCACCCGTACCCTGCGGCTGCTCTCCGAGCGGTTCGCCAAGGTGGTGTGGGCGCCCGGCAACCACGAGTTGTGGACCCACCCCAAGGACCCCTGCGAACTCCGCGGCGAGGAGCGGTATCTCGGGCTGGTCGAGGCCTGCCGGGAGCTGGGGGTCGCCACGCCCGAGGACCCGTACCCGGTGTGGCAGGGCGCGGAGGGGCCGGTCGCGGTCGCTCCGCTCCTCGTGCTGTACGACTACTCGTTCCTGGCCCCCGGGGCCGGGAACATGGAGGAGTCGCTGCGGATCGCCCACGACGCGGGCATCGTCTGCACCGACGAGTACTTCCTGCACCCGGACCCCTATCCGGGGCGCGACGCGTGGTGCCGGGCGCGGGTCGCGGAGAGCGAGCGGCGGCTCTCGGCGCTCGGTCCCGACATGCGTACGGTGCTGGTCAACCACTTCCCGCTGGTACGGCACCCCACGCTGGTGCTGCGCCATCCGGAGTTCGCGCAGTGGTGCGGTACGGAGCTGACCGCCGACTGGCACACCCGGTTCCGGGCCGTCTCCGTCGTCTACGGGCATCTGCACATCCCCCGGGTCACCTGGCACGACGGGGTGCGCTTCGAGGAGGTGTCGATCGGCTATCCGCGCGAGTGGCGGCCCCGGCCGCCCCGGCCGCCCCGGCCGCCGCTCCGGCGGATCCTGCCGCTGCCCGACGACGGGGGCGTCCGGTGATCGAGGCGATCCTGCCCGAGGTGGTGGCGTGCGAGGTGGCGTACGACGACCCCGCTCCCGGGCCCGGCGAGATGGTGTACCCGGAGGAGTGGGAGCGGGTCGCGCGGGCGGTGCCCAAGCGGCAGCGGGAGTTCACCACCGTACGGCTGCTGGCCCGGCGGGCGCTGCTTCGGCTCGGCCGGCCGCCGGTACCGCTGCTGCCGAGCCCCCGGGGCGCGCCGGGGTGGCCCGACGGGGTCGTCGGGAGCATGACCCACTGCGAGGGGTACCGTGCCGCCGTGGTGGCGGGGAGCGGCGGGACCGCGGCGGTGGGGATCGACGCGGAGCCGGATGCCCCGTTGCCGGACGGGGTGCTCGATGTCGTGGCGCTGCCGGAGGAGGCCGCGTCGATCGCGTCGCTGGCCGGGAGATATCCGGGGACGAGCTGGGACCGGCTGCTCTTCAGCGCGAAGGAGAGCGTCTTCAAGGTCTGGTATCCGCTCACCGGGGCCGAACTGGACTTCTCGGAGGCGCGGATCGAGATCGACCCGGCCGGCGCCTTCCGTGCCGAACTGCTGGTGCCGGGGCCGCTGGTGGGCGGGGAGCGGGTGGCCTCGTTCACCGGGCGGTGGGCGGCGGAGCGCTCCCTGGTGGCCACCGCGATCCATCTGCCCGCGCCCCCGGAAGACGGCGGCCTGTCCGGCATGTCCCATTGATGTGAAGATCCATCAATCTTATGGTTGCCACCGGTAACGGCTGATTCCTCCTCCCGCGCTCCTCACGTGCGGGCCCGCCGCATCAGCCATGTGGAGTGGGATGACCATGCTTCAGGTATCCATCGTCGTACCGTGTTTCAACGAGAGCGATGTGCTCGGCTCCTTCCACGGCGCGCTGCTCGCCGCCCTCGGACCGACCGGGCGGACCTTCGAGATCTGCTACGTGGACGACGGCAGCACCGACGGGACCCGGCGGCTGCTGGGCGCGCTCGCCGACACCGACCCCCGGGTCCGCTACACGTCCTTCAGCCGCAACTTCGGCAAGGAGGCGGCCATGCTCGCGGGGCTGCGGATGTCCCGGGGCGACGCGGTGGTCCTGATGGACGCCGACCTCCAGCACCCGCCCGAACTCGTCCCGCGCATGCTGGAGCTGCGCCGGCACGGCTACGACCAGGTGGTGGCCCAGCGCGACCGGGCCGGCGAGGGCGCCGTACGGACCGCCCTCAGCCGCGTCTACTACCGGCTGGTGCGCCGCTGTATGGAGGTCGACGTCGTCGACGGGGCCGGGGACTTCCGGCTGCTCTCCCGGCGCGCCGTGGAGAGTGTGCTCTCGCTGCCGGAGTCCAACCGGTTCTCGAAGGGCATCTTCTCCTGGATCGGCTTCGACACCGCGAGCTTCACCTACCGCAATGTGCGGCGGGCCGCTGGCACCTCGAAGTGGGGCGGGCGCACCCTGCTCAACTACGGCATCGACGGGCTGCTCTCCTTCAACAGCCGGCCACTGCGGCTGGCGATCCACACCGGGCTCTGGCTCTTCCTCTCCGCGCTCGGCTACGCGCTCTGGATCATCGGGAACGTCGCCCTGAACGGTGTGGACGCCCCCGGGTACGCCACCCTGCTCACCGCCGTCGTGGCGCTCAGCGGCGTCCAGCTCGCGACGCTCGGCGTCGTCGGCGAGTACGTGGGCCGGATCTACCACGAGGCGAAACACCGCCCGCACTACGTGGTCCGGGAGACCGAACGCTCCCGCGCCGTCGTACGGAGCCGGGTCGCCGCCCAGGACCAGGGCGCCCGCTAGATCCGACGACATCGCGTTTCCGAAAGGCAGTGGTGTGCATGGGCGTGGGTGCGTCGCGGGTCGCCCGCCCCGCGGAACAGGCCGTACGGCCCGTTCCCGGGCCGGGTCCTGTCGCCGGGCAGGCGGAGGGTCCGTACACCCGCCGGTGGGCCGCCTGCGGGCCGCCCGTCCTCGCCCTGCTGCCCCTGGCCGTGCTCGCGCTGGCCGGGTGGCTCGGCCGGTATGCGCGTCCCAGCGCGGACGACTGGTGTTTCCTCCCCGAGGTACGGGACCACGGCGTCGCCGGTCTGGTCGGGAAGTTCTACGGCACGGACAACGGGCGGCTCGGCAACGGGCTCCTGGTGGGGCTGTACGCGAAACCGGGTGTGCCGGGGCACCAGTGGTACGGCGCGGTCAGCGCGGTCGTCATCGTGGCGCTGCTGTGGGGCGCGCTCCGTACGGTGCTGCGGCTGACCGGGCGCACCGCGCCGCGCGGGGTGCCGCTGCTGGTGGCGGCCATGACGGCGGTGGTCTTCCTCTTCCCGACCCTCAACATCTACAAGACCTTCTACTGGCCGGCGTCCTCCGTCTCGCACACCGTCGCCCCCGTGCTGGCCTGCGCGGCGGTGATCCCGCTCGCCTTCGCGCGCTCGCGGCGCGGCCGGCGCGCCGCGCTCGCCGCCGTCTTCGCCACCGGCTGTTTTCTGGGGACGCTCTCGGAGGAGACCTCGGCGGTCGTCCTGGTGGTGCTGACGGCGGGGGTGCTGGCCGGTCCCCGGATGCTCACGCCGGGGGCCGCGCGGTACGCGCGGGTGTGGTGTCTGACCGGGCTCGCGGGGGTGGCGGCCGGGCTGCTGGTGCTGGTCACCTCGCCGGGGTCGCGGCAGCGCCGGGAGCGGTACGGGGCGGGGACCGCCCATCTGCTCGCCCCCGAATCGCTGGCCGGGTCGCTCGAAGGGTTCCTGGACATCCTGGGCACGGTCCTGACCACCTGGCAGTACGTGGGGGCCGTCGCGGCCGGGGCGGTGCTGGGGGTGGTGATGCGGCGGCGCGAGGGCCGCGCGTCGCCGGTGGCGGAAGGCCGGGCCGGGCTGCTGGTGGCGACCGGGGCGGGCACCCTGGTGGTGGCCGGCTATCTCTGTACGGTCCTCACCTATCCGCTCTTCGGTACGGGCGTGGCGCGTGCGGCGCGCACCTGGAACGACTACCTCCTGCTCTATGTGCTGCTGCTGACCGGCACGGGCGCCCTGCTGGGCCGGGCGCTGCGGCGCGCCGGACGGCGTACGGGGGCGGTGACGGCGGCCGGGGCGGTGGTGTGCGCCGCGTGCTCCGTGGGGCTCGCGGTACCGGTGGCCGAACTGGGCCGGGAGATGCGCGTACGGGCGGAGCACTGGGACCGGCAGGACCGGGAGCTGCGGGCGGGCGCGGCACGGGGCGCGCGGGTGATGCCGTACCAGCGGTTGCCGATCAGCGGGATGGGCGAGCCGTTCGGCCACCACGGGCACCACCCCTGGCCGGCCCGGTGTGTCGCCTCCTACTACCACCTGGAGCGGGTCAGCCAGGCATCGCCGGATTCATCCTGAGAACGTACGCGCGGAAGGTGGCTGCCCGTGTGCTGGAGCGCTACGGCCGATCTGGTGGCGGGCACCGCGATCACCGCGGTGGGGGTGGCCTGTCTGGTCCGGGCCCGTTCGCTCCGTGAACTGCCGCTCGCCGCACTGCCGTTGATCCTGGGGGCGCACCAGCTCGTGGAGTCCGCCGTGTGGCGGGCCGGGGGCGGCGCCGGGCCCGCCACGGTGGCCTGGGCGGTGATCGCGCTGCCGCTGCTCGCCGTCTGGGTGCCGTGCGCGGTGGCGCTCGCCGCGCCGCCGGGGGCACGGCGGCGGCTGGCGCTCCCGGCGGCGGCGGGGCTCGTCACCGCGGGGTTCCTCGGGTACGCGCTGGCCCGGCACCCGGTGAGCGCGGACATCCGGGGCCGCACCATCGGCTATGCGATCGGCCTGCCGCATCCGGCGCCGCTGGTGGCGGGGTATCTGGTGGCCACGGTCGGCGCGCTGCTGCTGGGCGGGGACCGGGCGGTGCGGCTGCTGGGGGTGGTGGTGGCGCTGGGCGCGGTGGGGTGTGCGGTGCTGTGGCGGCTGGAGTACGTCTCGACCTGGTGCGCCGTGGCGGCGGTGGCCTCGGCGGTGCTGGTGGTGCGGGGGCGGTCCCCGGCCGGGGCGGAGGGCGGGGCGGAGGGCGGGCCAGAGGGCAGGGCAGAGGGCAGAAATCGGCCATGGCGGTGAACACCGGGCGCCGGTGGCCCGTACTGTCCGGCAGCACCCGCTGCCGCGCGGTGCGGCCCTCTCTGCCAGGGTTCCGTTCCGAGACCCAGAGGATCAGTCCATGAATGACCCCGCCAACACCTCTCTGCGCGCGATGCCCGACGGGGAGGCCGAACTCCGGCTGGTCGTGCGGCTGGGGTGGGAGGACGTCGCCTCGCTGGGGCAGGAGGCGAGCCGGCTGGCCGCCCAGATGAAACGTCCCGTCAGCCTGGACGAGGCGGCGAGCCACCGGCTCCGCACCCGGACCTCGGCGCACGCCAAGCCCGCGCAGGACTGGCCCGTCGCGGCCCCCTCCTCCTCGTCCACCGTCTCCTCGCTGCCCCGCAGCCCCGGTGAGCACGCCCGGCAGGCGATCGAGAAGATCAACGGCGCGGCCGGGGACCAGACAGCCGCGCAGCGCTCCGTACCGCAGCCGGTGCATGCCGCGGCCCCGGCCGCCGTACCGCCCACCCAGACCTCGGCCTGACCCGGGCGGCCTGCCGGGCGCGCGCCGACATGCGCGTCGGCCCGGGCGGGTGAAGCATGGCGGTGGGAGCGCCGCCGCCGCTCCCGCGCACCTGCGAGAGGGGCCAGAGCCATGCCGGCGTCACCCCATGCCGTCCCCGGGGCACCCTGCTGGGTGAACCTGATGGCCCGCGATCTGAGCGCGGCCCAGGGCTTCTACGGCGCGGTCCTCGGCTGGACCTTCCGCCCCACGGAGCTGGGCGAGGCGTTCTCGGTGGCGCTGCGCGGCGGGCGGGCGGTCGGCGGGATCGGGGCGCTCGCCCCGTCGTTGCAGGCGCCGGTGGCGTGGACGCCGTACTTCGCGGTGGCCGACGCGGACGCCACCGCCGCGCGGGTCAGGGAGCGCGGCGCGACCGTCGCCGTCGGTCCGCTCACCCTGAGCGCGGGCCGGGCCACGCTCGCCGCCGACCCGGACGGCGCCGTCTTCGGCTTCTGGGAGGGCGCCACGGTGGTCGGGTGGTCGGTGGGGCGCGGCGGCGCGCCGGCCCGTCTGGAGCTGCGGACCCGGGACGCGTTCGCCGCGGCGATCTTCTACGCCCAGGTGCTGACCTGGGGTTCGGGCGAGCGGCGGAGCTGCGAGGTGGCGTACGAGAACGACCAGGTACTGGTCCGGGACCGGGAGCGTACGGTCGCCGCGCTGCGCGGCGGGGCGGTGGAGAGCGCGCCCGACCCGCAGATCAGGCCCCGCTGGCACGTCTACTTCCGGGTCGCCGACGTGGCGGCGGCGGCCGGGGCCGCGGCGGCGTGCGGGGGCGGGGTGGTGGCTCCGCCGGCCTCCGGCGGCGCGGGCGACGAGGCGACGCTCCGGGACCCGGACGGGGGGCTGTTCACCGTCGTCGGCTAGGAGCGGGCAGCGCCTGTGGGGCCCTTCCGGGATACGGGTGCGGCTGTCAGACTCCTCCCGTGCGCGACTTCGACATGCTTGTCATCGGATCGGGTCCGGGGGGCCAGAAGGCCGCCATCGCCGCCGCGAAGCTCGGCCGGCGGGTCGCGGTCGTGGACCGCACCCGGATGCTCGGCGGGGTCTCCCTGCACACGGGGACGGTGCCGTCCAAGACGCTCCGTGAGGCGGTGCTCTATCTCAGCGGGCTGACGCAGCGCGACCTCTACGGCCAGAGCTACCGGCTCAAGGACGAGATCACCGTCGCGGACCTGACCGCCCGCACCCAGCATGTCGTGGGCCTTGAGGTCGACGTGGTACGGAGTCAGCTCGCCAGGAACCAGGTGGCGCTGCTCCCGGGCACCGCCCGGTTCCTGGACGGCCACACCGTCGCCGTACGGGACGAGGAGGGCCAGGACCGGGTGGTGACGGCGGAGCACATCGTGATCGCCACCGGGACCCGGCCGGCCCGCCCGGCCAGCGTGGAGTTCGACGACCGTACGGTCATGGACTCGGACAGCGTGCTGAGCATGGAGCGGATACCCCGGTCCATGGTCATCGTCGGCGCGGGCGTCATCGGCATGGAGTACTGTGCGATGTTCGCCGCGCTCGGCAGCCGGATCACCGTGGTCGAACAGCGTGCGGGGATGCTGGACTTCTGCGACGCCGAGGTGGTCGAGGCGTTGAAGTACCGGCTGCGCGATCTTGCCGTGACGTTTCGCTTCGGGGAGACGGTCGCGGCGGTCGAGCGGCACGAGGAGGCCACGCTCACCCTGCTGGAGAGCGGCAAGAAGATCGTCGCGGACGCGGTGATGTACTCGGCGGGGCGGCAGGGGCTCACCGAGGCGCTGGATCTCGCCAAGGCGGGGCTCGACGCGGACCGGCGCGGCCGGATCACGGTGGACGAGCACTACCGTACGTCCGTTCCGCACATCTACGCGGTCGGCGATGTGATCGGCTTCCCGGCGCTGGCGGCGACCTCGATGGAGCAGGGCAGGGCGGCCGCGTACCACGCGTGCGAGGAGCCGGTGAACCCGATGCACCACCTCCAGCCGATCGGTATCTACACGATCCCGGAGATCAGCTTCATCGGCCGGACCGAGGACCAGTTGACCGAGGAGCGGGTGCCGTTCGAGGTGGGCGTGGCGCGCTACCGGGAGCTGGCGCGCGGCCAGATCGTCGGGGACGCGCACGGCATGCTGAAGCTGCTGGTGTCGCCGGAGGACCGGCGGCTGCTCGGGGTGCACTGCTTCGGCTCGGGCGCCACCGAGCTGATCCACATCGGGCAGGCCGTGATGGGGTGCGGGGGCACCGTCGACTATCTGGTGGACGCGGTCTTCAATTACCCGACGCTCGCCGAGTCGTACAAGGTCGCCGCCCTCGACGTGACGAACAAAATGCGGCTGATCGAACGCATGAAGCGCTGACGGCACCCGTTTGGCCGAACCGGAGGGCAGTAGTCCGCTCGGACCCCTCCGAGCTGGTCTTTTTCTGATCCCATCAGTCGATAAAGGTCGATTTATTTTCGTGACCCTCCGTATTCGTTAAGTTACTTCGGAACCGGTCCGGCGGGGATACGATCCCCAACAACGTCTGGTGAAGAGGTAGTTCAACTCATGATCAAGTCGCATCTCCGTGGTGTGGCCGACGGCTCCGGCCGCCTCCTGGGCCGCCGCCCGGTCATACCGGGCGCCTGCCGCCTCCGTCGCCCGTGACCCCTGCCGGGTGACCTCAGCCGGACCACGTTTCTCCGCGAACCCGAAGGTTTTCCATGGCACGTTCCCCCGCGCCCCCTCCGCTGCCCCGGGGCGGCTCCCCGTGGCTCTGGCCGGCCACTCTCGTGGTCGCGCTCGCGGCCTTCGCCATACCGCTGATGCCCCTCGCGCGGATGAGCGCCGGGGTGGCCGTGGCGTACGGCGGGCTCGCCGTGCTGCTGCTCACCGCCCTCGCGGTACTGCGCGGCCGGCACCAGCGCGCCGAGTACGACGCCGCCCGCTTCCAGGACGAGGCCCGGGAGCGCGCGGCGGAGGCCACCCGCCGCGAGACCGGCTGGCGTACCCAGACCGAGCAGCGCGCCGAGCGCCAGGCCGAGCTGGTCCGCGAGGAGGTGGAACACCTGGTCGCCCAGCGGCTCCCCGCCTCGCTGCGCCGCCGGGAGATCCCCGGGCCGCTGCACGGCGGCGAGCAGCTCGGGCGTGCCGTCGCCGACGGTTTTGAGCTGGTGCTCTCCTCGGTCACCCATGGCGTCCACTACCGCGAGGAGTCCCAGCGGCTGGGCATGGTCGAGATGGCGAGCCGGGTGCAGACCTCGGCCCACCGGATCCAGCACGAGGTCACGGGGCTCGCGGACCGCTTCCCCGCCGACGCCGATCTGCTGGCGACCACGATGCGGGTGGACCACGCGGCCACCCAGCAGGCGCGGCACGCGCAGAGCATCAAGGTGCTCTGCGGCGAGTGGCCGGGGCAGCAGTGGCAGAAGCCGCTCGCCCTGGTGGACATCGTGCGGGCCGCCTCGGGACGGATCGTCTCGTACCAGCGGGTGCAGGTGACCGGCGACCCGGACCTCGGGGTCATCCCGTCGATCGTCGAGCCGCTGATCCATCTCCTGGCCGAACTGCTCGCCAACGCCACCGAGTACTCACCGCCGAGGACGGCCGTGCCGGTGACGGTGCGGACGGTGCAGCGCGGCGCGGTGATCGAGGTGGACGACGGCGGCCTCGGCATGGACGAGTACCGGCTGACCGACGCGCGCGAGATCGCCTCGGGGCGGCGGCTGCTCTCGCTCGGCGAGGTCGGCGAGATCCCGCAGACCGGGTTCGCCGTCGTGGGCCGCTTCGCCCGGCGGCACGGCTTCCATGTGGACCTCGGGCCCTCCCCGTACGGCGGCGTCCGTGCGGTGGTCCTGGTCCCCGGTGAGGTGCTGGAGACCCTGCCCCCGCCCGGGACCACCGTGGTGCCGATGGTACGGCGCCGGTCCCGCGCGGCCGCCGCGGAGGAGCGGGCCGCCGGGGCGGTCGCGGTCGCGGCGGCCCCGGCGCCCGCCCCGCGCGAGACCCACGAGCCCCATGAGCCCCGGGGGGAGCGGAGCGGCGAGGAGGAGCTGATGGACACCGCAGCACCGGAACCGGCCGCACCGGTCTCCCCCGTCGCCGCCACCGCGCCCCCCGGGGAGCAGCCGGCGCCCGCCCCGCCGGTGGCCGGGCCCGGCCCGGACGCGGGCGCCCCGTACCCCCGGGAGACCGGGCGCGGCACCGGGCACCACGCCGCCCGGGACGGCGGCGGCCGGGCCCAGCGGCTGCCCCAGCGCCGTTCGCGGCGCGACGAGTACGAGCCCGTCGAGTGGGCCCCGGGACAGGCCGTCCCGCCGGGCACGCCCGAGGAGGCGGGCGACTGGATGGAGGGGTTCATCGAGGGGGGCCGGTCCGTGCCGGTGCCCGACTCGCCGGACCAGCACGGCCACTCCGTACCCCACCAGGGCCAGCGCGGCCCTGGTTCCCCACCCCCGAACCACCGGAAGGACTGACGTGAGCATGAGTTACAGGGAGACCCCGGAGCAGCGCGGCTGGATGATCGCCGATGTGGCCGCCGTGCCGGGGGTGCATGACGCGATCGTCTTCAGCGCCGACGGACTGCTGCTGGCCAGCTCCGAGGGGATGGACCGGGACTCCGCCGACCGGCTGGCCGCGAACTGCTCGGGGCTCCAGTCGCTCGCCCGCTCCCTGGGCAAGGAGTTCGGCGAGGACGGCGGGGCGGTCCACCAGCAGATGGTGGAGTTCAACGGCGGCTATCTCTTCATGCGCAGCTCCAGAGGCGCCCATCTCGCCGTGGTGACGGGCCCCGTGGTGGACGCGAAGCTGGTCGCCCGTCAGATGCAGGCGCAGGTGCTGCGGATGGGCGCGGGCAATCTGAGCAGCCCGCCCCGGCAGGAATCCGTGCGGTGAGTGACCCGGACGACGAGTACGGCGAGTATGCGGCGAACGCCCTCCGCCCGTACGTGATCACCAAGGGCCGCTGCCGGCCCAGTCGCAACACCGTCGGTGTCGAGAGCCTGCTCGTCGCCACCGACGCCCCGTGCGACCTCCCGGTCTCCGCGACCCGGGAGGAGCGCGCGCTGGTGCGCATGTGTGAGCGGCTGCTCTCCCTCGTGGAGGCCGCCGCCCATCTCGAACTGCCGGTGAGCCTGGTGAAGGTGCTCGCGTCCGACCTCATCGACGACGGCCATCTCTCCGCGCGCTCCGGTGTCCCCCAGGCCGTTCTCCCCGACTCCCAACTCCTTCAGGAGGTACTGGATGGTCTCCGTCGGCTCCGCTGACCGCTATTTGCCCGACACGATCCAGCAGGCCGTGAAGATCCTGGTGGTGGGCGCGTTCGGGGTCGGGAAGACGACCCTGGTCGGCTCGGTCAGCGAGATCGAACCGCTGCGCACCGAGGAGGTGATGACCGAGGCGAGCGTCGGGGTGGACGACCTGGCCGGGATGAGCACGAAGAAGACCACCACCGTCGCCATGGACTTCGGCCGGATCACCCTCAACTCCCGGCTGGTGCTCTATCTCTTCGGCACCCCGGGGCAGCGCCGGTTCTGGGACCTGTGGGACGGGCTCGCGGAGGGCGCGCTCGGGGTCCTCGTCATCGTGGACACCCGGCGGCTCGCGGACAGCTTCGACGTCCTCGAACAACTGGAGCTGCGCGGGCTGCCGTTCGCCGTCGCCGTCAACCAGTTCCCGGACAGCGAGGTGCACGGCACGGCGGAGCTGCGCGGCGCGCTCGACCTGCTCCCCGAGACACCGGTGGTGATGTGCGACGCGCGTGAGCGCGTCCCGTCGGTCAACGCGCTGATCAGCCTGGTCGAGTACGTGTCACAGGTCTCGCTCGGCATCGCCCCCACCCCGGCGCCCGCCCCCGCCGTCGGGATGGCCGGTGCGGCCGGCAAGGAGCCCGCGAAGGAGCCCGCCTCATGACCACCCGTCCGCCCTCCCCCGCGCACCCCGCGCCCACCCCGCTCACGCCCACGCCCCCGCCGGCGCCCCGCTGCCCGGTGGCGGGGCCCGACGGGGGCCCGCCGCTGCCGCTGATCGCGGCCACCGGCGCGCCCGACCCCCGGGAGGCGTACCGGGAGCTGCGCGCCCGGTGGGGCAATGTGGCCCGGGTCGAGCTGGTGCCGGGGGTGCACGCCTGGCTCGTCCTCGGCTACCGGGAGCTGCTGACCATCACCCGGCAGGAGCAGATCTACTCACGGGACGCCCGCAACTGGCGCGCCCTCAGCGAGGGGCTGGTCTCCCCGCAGTCGGGGCTGCTCCCGATGATGGGGTGGCGGGCCAATGTGCTGGGGGCGGACGGCGCCGAGCACCGGAGGCTGCGCCAGCCGCTGGACGAGGGCATCGCCCGGATCGACCAGCGGCGGGCCCGGCGTCAGGTCGAGATGGTCTGTACGGAGCTGGTGTCGGGGTTCTCCCAGAACGGCCGGGCGGATCTGGTGACCGACTACGCGCATATCGTGCCGATGCTCTCCATCGCCTCGCTGTTCGGGCTCAACACCGACGAGGGGCAGGAGCTGCTGAGCGCGCTGGTCGCGGTGTTCGGCAGCGCGGAGGACTCGCAGGAGGGCAACCAGCGCTTCGAGGCGATCCTCGCGGGGGCGCTGCGCAAGCGGCACCGTAACCCGGCGGACGATCTGACGACCTCGTTCATCAACCATCAGAACCTCCGCGACGACCAGGAGCGGCTCCAGTCGATGGCGGTGATGATCTTCTCGGGTACGGAGGGCGTCAACGCGTGGACCGCGCTGGCGCTCCGGCTGCTCCTCACCGATCCGCGCTTCTCGGCCCGGATGCACGGGGGCCGGCTCGGGGTGGACGACGCGCTGGACGAGGCGCTCTGGCGCGATCCGCCGATGAACAACCAGCCGGCCCGGTACGCGCTCGCCGATACGGAGCTGGGCGGCCGGCTGATCCGGCAGGGGGACGCGCTGATCCTGGGGATCGCCGCCGCCAACGACGATCCGGTGATCCGGCCGGACGGCAGTGAGCCGGGCAACCGGGCGCATCTCGCCTTCTCGGCGGGGCCGCATGTCTGTCCGGCGCAGGTGCCGGCGCGGCTGATCACCCGTACCGCCGTCAACACGGTGCTGCATCTGCTGCCCGATATGAAGCTCGGGATCCCGGCCGACGAGGTGGCGTGGCATCCGTCGCCGTGGACCCGGGTGCCCAAGTCGCTGCCCGTGGAGTTCTCCCCGGCGCTGATCCCGGCGGGGGCCGGGGACCGTCCGCAGGGGTGGTGAGCCTCCGGCGGGACAAAACCTCCTCAGGAGGCAGCACGAACAGTCTGATATGAACACATTCATCAAGAGAAGTCTGATTGACCGGATTCCGCATACCGGTCACCTCTCTCCGCTCCTTACAGTGGCCCGATGAATCAATTGCCGCCTCTCCCCGGCCGTACGACGGGCCGTATCTCCGCCGACCGGCTGGCGGGCGCACTCGGGCAGTGGCACCGGGGCGGCCCGCGCAGCGGCGGGCACGATCTCGCCGACGCGCTGGCCGCCCGGATCCGGGACGGCAGACTGCCGCCGGGGACCCGGCTGCCGTCCGAGCGGGAGCTGGCCGCCGCGCTCGGGGTCAGCAGGACCATGATCGGCGCGGCGCTGGAGCGGCTGCGGGAGGCGGGTCTGGTCGCCTCCCGGCAGGGCTCGGGGTCGTGGACGGCGGCCCCGCCCGGGGGTACCGGGCCGGGGGCGGCGGAGGGCGGGGGGCCGATCGATCTCACCCGGGCCTCCCCGGCCGCCGTACCGGGGATGCTGCCGGCGTTCGAGGCGGCGCAGCGGTCGCTGAAGGCGGCGCTGGGCGACGAGACCTATGACGATCTGGGCATCCTGCCGCTGCGCGAGCGGCTGGCCGCCCGGTACACGGCGCGCGGGCTGCCGACCTCGCCCGCCGAGATCATGATCACCAATGGCGCGCATCACGGGTTCGCCCTGGTGCTGCGGCTGCTGGCGGGGCCCGGGGACCGGGTGCTGGTGGAGCAGCCGGGGTATCCGCACGCCTTCGACGCGGTGACCGCAGCGCGGGGGCATCTCGTCCCGGTGCCGGTGGACCCGTTCGCCGCGCCCGGCTGGGACATCGCCGGGATGGCGGCGACGCTCCGTCAGACCTCGCCCCGGCTGGCGTATCTGATGGCCGACTTCCACAATCCGACGGGGCTCCTGATGGGGGCGGCGGACCGGGAGCGGCTGGGCGCGGTGCTGGCGGACACCCGTACGTACGCGGTGGTGGACGAGTCGGCGGCGGATCTCGCCCTCGGTTCCCCGGAGGGCGCGGCGGGCCCGCCCGCGCCGCCCCCGCTCGCCGCCTTCGCGCCCCGGTGGACGATCACGGTGGGCTCCCCCGCCAAGACCCACTGGGGCGGTCTGCGCCTCGGCTGGATCCGGGCCGGTGCGGAGCTGATCGGCCGGCTCGGGGATGTCCGGGCCTCGCTGGACCTGGGGTCGCCGCTGTTCGAGCAGTTCTGGCTGGCGGGGCTGCTCGCCGATCCGGAGCCGTGTCCGGCGGCGCGCCGCCGCGAGCTGCGGGAGCGGCGGGACGCGCTGGTGGCGGCGGTGCGCGCGGAGTGCCCCGACTGGTCGTTCCGGGTCCCGGAGGGCGGGGTGAACCTCTGGTGCCGGCTGCCGGATCCGGTCTCCACCCGGCTGGCCGCCGCCGCGCGCCACCACGGGGTGCTGCTGACGCCGGGGTCGCGGTTCGGGGTGCAGGACCGGCTGGAGGAGTGGCTGCGGCTGCCGTTCGTCCAGCCGCCCGACCGGCTGCGCGAGGCGGTCCGCCGGATCGCCTCGGCCCGCGCGGCCCTCACCGGCCCCGCGGTGGCTACGCTGGGCGGTGATGTTCACTCCTGAGGGCCCCACCGTCCGCGAACTCGCCGTGCAGGCACTGTCGTCCGTCGAGCGCGGCTACGATCTGCTGGCCCCGAAGTTCGACCTGACCCCGTTCCGTACGCCCGACTCCGTACTGGACGCGGTGGCCGGGGCGGCGGCGCCGCTCGGTCCGTTCCGCGCCGGGCTCGACGTCTGCTGCGGGACGGGCGCGGGGGTGGCGGTGCTGCGGCGGCTCTGTACGGAGCGGGCCACCGGGGTGGACTTCAGCGCGGGGATGCTCGCCGCCGCCCGCGCCAACTTCGGCTCAGGACCCGGCGCCGGCTCCGCGCCGGGGCCGGCCGTGGAGTGGGTACGGGCCGACGCGCACGCGCTGCCGTTCCGGGGCGCCTTCGATCTGGCGGTGAGTTTCGGTGCGTTCGGCCACTTTCTGCCCGCCGAGCGGCCCGCGCTCTTCGCGCAGGTGCGGGCGGCGCTGCGGCCGGGCGGCCGGTTCGTCTTCCCGGTGCCAGCGCCGCCCCGGGTGGGCTCGGGCCCGTACTGGGCGATGTGGGGGTTCGACGGGGTGATGCGGCTGCGCAATCTGCTCCGGCGGCCGCCGTTCGTCATGTACTACCGCACGTTCCGGCTGCCGGATGTGCGGGCGGAGCTGGCCGGGGCGGGCTTCTCGACGGAGCTGCTGCCCCTGCCCGGGCTGGGGGTACGTGGCGACGGCGCCCCGCGGTGCGCCCTGCTGGTCGCGACGCGGGGCTGAGGTCCGGGCCCGGGCCGGCTCAGGTCCACTCGCGGGAGGCGGCGATCGCGGTGGTGGCGGCCCGCTCGACCAGGGTGATGCCGTCCTTCATGGTGGCGTTGCCGGTGGAGAGCACGGCGAGCAGATAGCTGTGCCCGTCGACCACGATCCGGCCGATGCTGTTGACGTCCCAGAGTCCGGTGGAGGTGCGGGAGAGCCAGCCGTTCTTGAGGCCGGTGACCGTGCCCGCCGCGGAGACGCCCCAGTCCTGGCCGGCCGCTATCCCGCCCATCAGGCCCCGTACATACGCGCGGGAAGCGGCGGTCAGCGGGGAGGTCCGGTCGTCGCCGAAGACCGCGGAGAGCAGGGTGATCTGGTCGGCGGCGGTCGACTGGGTGAGCCCCCAGAACCCGTCCTCGCCGCCGGTCGTGCCGGTCATGCCGAGGCGCCGGTTGGCGGCGTCCAGGCCGGGGCCGCGGCCGATGGCGCGCCAGAGCGCGCTCGCCGACACATTGTCGCTCACCTTGATCATCTCGGCGGCCTGGGACTTCTCGATCGCGTTGAGCGGGCGGTGCTCGTCCTGGGCCCGCAGCAGGAGCGCGACGAGGATGTTGACCTTCACGATGCTGGCGGTGTCGTAGGTCCTGCTCCTGGTGACGCCGTAGTCGGCCTCGCGGCCGTCCGCGAGGTCGATCACCGCCACGGAGACGGATGTCTTCGCGGGCTTCGTCATCGCGGCGAGCCGCCGGTCCAGGATCTGGCCGGGGTCGGCGCCGGCCGCCCCGGCGGCGCCCTCGGTCGCCGAGGACGCCATGAGGGCCTCGTCGGCGCTCCTGGCCTGCGCGGGGAAGCCGGCCGCCGCCCACATGGTCAGGCAGACGGCCGTAGCGACGACCGCCCGCAGGGCGGCCCGGCCCGGCAGGGAACGGCGGGCGGGGGCGGCGGTGTCCGTGGGACGGACCGGGCGGCGGGGCAGGCGACGGGGCATGGGGGTGAGGCTAGGAAGCCCGGCTGGGACTTGTCTGTGTCGCAGGTCAACATCGCGTGATAAATCTTCTTACAGCCCCTCATATCGGGGCAGAGTCTGCCGTGAGCTGCCTCACAGGGGCCGGTACGGAGTGATCCGGCTCACTCCGTACCGTCGGGGCACCGGGCGCCCGTTCACCCCGTACCGGGGAAGTACCGGTCCACGAGGTCGTTGCGGAAGACCCCGCGCGGGTCGAGCTTCGCCGTCAGCGCCTCGAAGTCGGCGTAGTGGTCGTACAGCTCCCTCAGCCGCTCGTGCCCCATCACGAAGAGCTTGCCCCAGTGCGGCCGGGCGTCGAACGGGGCGAGCGCGTCCTCTATGGCGGCGAGCACCGGGGTCACCGCGCCGGTGTCCGGGATCCAGGTGAAGTGGAAGGCGACCGTGGCGCGCCCGTACGCGGGGCTGAGCCAGAGGTCGTCGGCTGCGATGGTGCGGATCTCGCCGATCTGGAGCACGGGCGCGATCCGCTCCGCGATCCGGGTCAGCGCGTCGAAGGCGGCGGGGCCGTCCTCGCGGGCCACGAAGTACTCGCTCTGGAGTTCGTCGCCGCTGCTCGGCACGTACTCGGCGCGGAAGTGCGGCAGCCGCTCGTGCCAGGGCCCCGGGACGCCGGACTGCCGGGTGCAGGTGGCGCCGTCCTCGCCGGGCACCGGGTGGCGGGGTCCTTCGGCGGGGACGGCGCCGTGCCAGGACTCCGGGGCCGGCCCGTCCCCGGGGTCTCCGGGGTCCCCCGTGCGCCGCTTCAGCCACACCTGGGCGGTGGCGCCGGGGCGCCAGTCGGTGAAGACGCTCACGCTGTACGCGGCGGAGAGGATCGCGTCGAAGCCCTCGCGGAGCCGCTCGTACGGCAGCCCCTCGTACACCCACTGCCGGATCTCGTACGCGGGGACGAGGCCCAGCGTCAGCCGGGTGACCACGCCGAGCGCGCCGAGGGCGATCACGGCGCCGGGGAAGTCCGCGTCGCCCCGGGCGATCCAGCGGAGTTCACCGTCGGCGGTGACGATCTCCAGGGCGCGGACGGCCGAGGCGAGGGTGCCGTTGGCGGTGCCGGATCCGTGGGTTCCGGTGGAGCAGGCCCCGGCGACGGAGATGTGCGGGAGCGAGCCGAGGTTGTGCAGGGCGAGCCCGGCCTCGTGGACGGCGCCGGTGAACTCGGCGAACCGCAGCCCCGCGCCGACCGTGACGGTGGCCGCCGCCGGGTCGACCTCGACGGTCCTGGGGAGCCCGGCGACCGAGACCAGGTCGCCGTGGGTGTCGGCGATCGCGTTGAACGAGTGGCCGGTGCCGAGCGCGCGTATCGCCTGGCCGGCCGCGACGATCTCCCGCAGCCGCGCCACCGAGCCGGGGGTGTGCAGCCGCGCCGCCCGGAAGGCGATGTTGCCCGCCCAGTTCGTCGCCACCGGCGGGGCGGCGGGGTCGCGGGGTTCCTCGGTACGGCCGGACGGGTGGGACACGGAAGGCTCCTTCGCGGCGTCGGGCGTGCTGACCAGGCCAACTGGGGTTCTTCTTATCAGGACTCCGGCTGCTGGGGCAGGCCCGTACAGGGTGGCGCGCGGCACGTCGCGCGGCACGCGGCCGGAGCGGAAGCGGCGGGCAGGCGGAGAGCGGAGAGCGGGTGGGTCCGGTGGCCGAGGTACTTCCGGTGGGGCGCCGGTGGGCGGTGGGCGCGCTGCTGGTGATGACGTTCGCGACCGGTCTGGTGGACGCGGTGAGC
Organism: Streptomyces sp. NPDC093085; assembly: GCF_040683935.1. Taxonomy (NCBI): domain Bacteria; kingdom Bacillati; phylum Actinomycetota; class Actinomycetes; order Kitasatosporales; family Streptomycetaceae; genus Streptomyces; species Streptomyces sp. NPDC093085. The sequence continues at coordinate 176,576 of NZ_JBFBFB010000002.1, forward strand.
ATTCTGCGGCTCGGCCATGTCTTCGTCGCCAACATGACCGGCAATGTGGTCTTCCTGGGGTTCTCGGTGGTACGGAGCGACCGCATGCCGGTGCTCGCGCCGATCGTGGCGATGACGGCGTTCGTCCTGGGGGCGTTCCTCGGCGGCCAGCTCAGCAGGCTTCTGCGCGACCGGCCCCGGCGCTGGCTCGGCTGCGCCTTCGCCGGGCAGGCGGCCGGTCTGGCGGTGACGGCGACGCTGCTCGGCACGGGGGCGCTGCGCCCGGAGGGCCGGGTGACGCTGGCGGTCATCGCCCTGCTCGGGGCGTGCAGCGGGCTCCAGAACGCGACGGTACGGCTGCTGGGGGCGCGCGATCTCACCACGACCGTGCTGACCCAGACGATCACCGGGCTCACCGCGGAGAGCGCCCTCGGGGCCGGCACCGGGGCACCGCCGCACCGCCGGATCGGTTCGGTGCTGGCGATGTTCCTGGGGGCGGCCTCGGGGGCGCTGCTGCTCCAGGTGACCCTTGCCGGGGTGGTGGCGCTGGCCGCCGCGCTGGTCGCGGCCGTGGCGTGGGTCTTCGCCGGGGCGCCGCGCCCGGCGGACGCGGCGGTCCGAGGGGCGGGTCCGCCGGGCGCGGCGGCCTGAGGGGCGGGTCCGCCGGGCGCGGCGGCCTGAGGGGCGGGTCCGGGTCAGGCGGTCGTGTGGTGGGCCAGGAGCCGGGCGACGCGGCGCAGCGCCTCGCGTACGTTCTCCTCTCCGGTCGCCTCCGAGGCCTCGGCCGGGGTCATCCAGCGCAGCGGGGCGTCGGGCCGCTCGGGGCGGGCGGTGTCCGGCGCGGCGGTGGCCAGGACATAGCGGAGGTCGGCGTGTTCGTGCGCGGGCTCGCCGCCGCCCTCGGGGACGCCCACGACGACGACCTGGACGAGGCTCTGCCGGCCGGGGCAGGTGTCCGGCCAGGGCCGCAGGTCGGCGAGCCCGGTCTCCTCGCGGCCCTCGCGCAGGGCCACGTCCAGGGGGTCGGTCTCCCCCGGGTCGCCGTGGCCGCCAACCTGGAGCCAGGTGTCCATCCGGGGGTGGCGGCGCATCAGCACCCGCCCCGACTCCGGGTGGACGATCAGCGCGGAGCCCGTCACATGGAGCGGGATCGAGCGCAGCCAGGGGTCCTCGGTGCCGCGTACGAGCTCCCGTACCCGGGCGACGTCGGCGGCCTCCGCCGGGTCGGCCGGCCCGTACCCCTCCAGCGCCTCGCCGATCCGGCGCCCGGCCGTCCCCGCCCCTGCCCCTGCCGCTGCCCGCATGTGTGGCTCTCCTCGCTCCCCGCGCCCGCGGGTCCGTGCCGTCGACGGCGCCGAGGATACGGTTCCGGACCCGCGCTGTCCCGCGGTTTTCCGGCGGCCCCGGTGTGGCCGGCGATCGCCTTCGGGCACACCGCGCGGTCGATTTCGGGCACACTGCGCGGTCGATCGCATACGCTGCGCGATATGAGGGATGCGCGCGGCGAGGCGGCCAGGGGGCCGGGGGCCCGGCCACGGGCCGGGGCCGCGCTCTGTGCCGTGCTGGCCGCGCTGCTCCATGTGCTGGGGTGCGCGCACGGCCCGGTTCTCGGCGCGCCGCCCTCGGGGGTCGCGGCGGGCCTGGTGGTGTCGGCGGCCCCCGCCCCGCCCGGGGCCCCGGCGGGCGACCGGGCGGGGCGGGCCTCGCACGGGGCGGCGTCCTGCGCGGACGCGGACGAGCCGAGCGTGCTGCCGCAGCGTACGGAGCTGACCGCCGCACCGGCGGCGGACCGGCCGCTGCCCCTGGACACGGCGGAACCGGAGGAAGCGGCCCCGCCCGGGTGGCACTCCTGCGGCCCCGGCTCCGGGCCCGGGGGGTACGGAACGGCGGGCGAGCAGCGACGGCGCGCGGCGCTCGGGGTGTGGCGGAACTGACGGCGGCACGGCGGCGCGGGCGCGCCCCGGAGGCGTGACGGGTGCGGTGGTACGCGCCCGGCGCTCCCCCGGACGCCCGTGGAACGCCCCGTAAGGCCACCGGACATCACCCCCCTCTCACCAGGACCGGGCGCCACGCGCGTCGGGCCGTAGGAGAACGCGCACATGACGCACGTGACGCATACGACGCATACGACGCACATGAACCACGGAAAACACCTTGCCCCCGGCCTCCCCTCGGTGTCCCCGCGCCCCGCACGCACTCCGGCGGGGCTGGTCGGCAACACCCCGCTCCTGCGGGTGGGGGCGCCGTTCACGGCCGCCGGACGGGGGTTCTGGGCCAAGCTGGAGGGGCACAACCCCGGCGGGATCAAGGACCGTACGGCGCTCCACATGGTGGCGCGCGCCCGCGAACGGGGGGCGCTGCGCCCCGGCGCGCGGATCGTGGAGTCCACCTCCGGCACGCTCGGCCTGGGGCTGGCGCTGGCCGGGGCGGTGTACGGGCATCCCGTCACCGTGGTCACCGACCCGGGCATGGAGCCGCTGCTGACCGGGTTGCTGACCGCGTACGGCGCCCGGATCGAGCGGGTGCGGACGCCGCGTCCGGTGGGCGGCTGGCAGGAGGCCCGTCGGCTGCGGGTGGCGGAGGTGCTGGCCGCGCACCCGGGCTCATGGTGCCCGGACCAGTACCACAACCCCGACAACGTGGCCGCGTACCGGCCGCTCGCCGACGAGTTGACGGCCCAGCTCGGCCGGGTCGACACGCTGGTGGTGAGCGTGGGCACGGGCGGGCACTCGGCCGGGATCGCCTCCGTGCTCCGCGAGCGCTGCCCCGCGCTGCGGGTGGTGGGGGTGGACGCCACCGGGTCGACCATCTTCGGCCAGCCCGCCGCTCCCCGGCTGATGCGGGGTCTCGGCAGCAGCATCCACCCGCGCAATGTGGCGTACGGCCTCTTCGACGAGGTGCACTGGGTCGCCGCGCCGGAGGCGGTGTGGGCGGCGCGCCGGCTGGCGCGGGCGCGCCATGCCACCGGCGGGTGGAGCGTGGGGGCGGTCGCCCTGGTGGCACGGTGGCTGGCGCGGGTGCGGCCGGCGGAGGAGCGGATCGTGGCGGTCTTCCCGGACGGTCCGCAGCGGTATGTGGGGACGGTGTTCGACAACGCGTACTGCCGGGCGCACGGGCTGCTGGGGGCACGGCCCGCCGAGGAGCCGCTGGAGATCGCGCATCCGGGGGCGGCGACGGTCACCCGGTGGACCCGGTGCGCGACCGTGGTGGACCCGCTCGCCCGGCCGGTGGGGACGGTCCGGTGAGGCGGCGGACGGCGGCGGGGACGGAGCGGGGCGCGGTGGCGGGGGTGTGGGCGGGCACGCTCTCCTTCTCCCCGGCGGCACGGCTGCTGATGGCCAATCAGTTCGCGATCAATCTCGCCTTCTACATGCTCATGCCCTATCTCGCGGCCCATCTCGCCGGCGGGCTCGGGCTGGCCGCGTGGGCGGTCGGGCTGGTGCTGGGCGTACGGAACCTCTCCCAGCAGGGGATGTTCCTCATCGGCGGTTCGCTCGCCGACCGGTACGGCTACAAGGCGCCGATCATGGCGGGGTGTCTGCTCCGTACGGCCGGGTTCGCGCTGCTGGGGTGGGCGGACCAACTGCCCGCGCTGATCGTGGCGTCGGCGGCGACCGGCTTCGCGGGGGCGCTCTTCAACCCGGCGGTGCGCGCCTATCTGGCGGCGGAGGCGGGCGAGCGGCGGGTGGCCGCCTTCGCCGCCTTCCACGTCTACTACCAGGCGGGCATGGTGCTGGGCCCGCCGGTCGGGCTGCTGCTGCTCGCGGCGGACTTCCGGCTGGTGTGCACGGTGGCGGCGGCGGTCTTCGCGGCGCTGACGGTGCTCCAGTGGCGCGCGCTGCCGGCCCGGGGCGGCGCCCGCGACACGGCGGGAGCCGACGGGCACTGGGCGGGAGCCGACGGGCGCGGGACGGAAGCCGACGGGCGCGGCGCGCGACGGTGGGGGGTGCCGGCGTCGTGGCGCACGGTGCTGGCCAACCGGCCCTTCGTCCTCTTCTCGCTGGCGATGATCGGCTCGTACGTGCTGACGTTCCAGGTCTATCTGGCGCTGCCGCTGGCGGCCTCGGACGCGCTCGGCCAGGACGCCGGGCGGGCCACCGGCGCGCTGTTCGTGGTCTCGGCCGTGGTGACGGTGGCCGGTCAGCTCAGGCTGACGGGGTGGGCCACCCGGCGGTGGAGCCCGCAGGGGGCGCTCGTGCGCGGGCTGACCGTGCTGGGGGTGGCCTTCCTGCCGCCCGCGCTGGTGTTCGCCGGGGAGGGACCCGGGGCGCGGCCGTGGGTGGTGGGCGCGCTGCTGGCGGCGGTGGTCGCCCTGGCCGTGGGGAGCGCGGTGGTCTACCCGTTCGAGATGGACACCGTGGTCGCGCTCTGCGGGGACCGGCTGGTCGCCACGCACTACGGCTTCTACCAGACCGTATCCGGCCTCGGTATCACCCTGGGCAACCTCGCCACCGGGGCGCTGTGGGACCTCGCGGGGCGCACGGGGGCCCACTGGCTGCCGTGGGCGGCGCTGACGGTGACGGGGCTGGGGTGTGCGGCGGCGGTGGGCGCGCTGGCGCGCGGCGGCCGGCTGGCGCGGCCGGCCGTGCCGCCGCTGCCCGCCTGACCTGGCGGTCCGCCCCCGCTGGACGGTGGGTGAAGCTCGGGGCATAGCATCTCTGCCCCATGGACATCACCTGGTGGGGACTGGCGGCACTGGCCGGGGCGGCGGCGCTCGTCGGCTTCTCGAAGACGGCGGTGAGCGGGGCGAACACGGTCAGTCTGGCCGTGTTCGCCGCCGTGCTGCCGGCCCGCGAGTCGACGGGCGTGCTGCTGCCCATCCTCATCGCCGGCGATGTGTTCGCCGTGATCACCTACCGCCGGCACGCCCACTGGCCCACGCTGTGGCGGCTGTTCCCCGCGGTGGCGGCGGGGGTGGTGCTGGGCACGCTCTTCCTCTTCTGGGCCGGGGACGAGGCGGTCCGCACCTCGATCGGCGCGATCCTGCTGCTGATGGCCGGGGTCACGGTGTGGCGGCGGCGTGCCGCCAGGAAGGAGGCTTTGGCGACGGCGGCCTCGGGCTCCGGCGAGGGGGCGGGGAACGCGGGCGCGGGTGAGGGCGCGGGGGACGCCACGGCCACGGGAGAGGCGCCGGCCACGGGCGGGGGCTCCGGGGCGGCGGTGGGCCGGCTGAAGGCGCGTTCGTACGGGGTGCTCGGCGGCTTCACCACCATGGTGGCGAACGCGGGCGGCCCCGTGATGTCGCTCTACCTGCTCTCCGCGGGCTTCCGGAAGCTCGGCTTCCTGGGGACCTCCGCCTGGTTCTTCCTGATCGTCAACACGTCGAAGCTGCCCTTCAGTGTGGGTCTCGGACTGATCGACGGGCGCTCGCTGCTGCTCGACGCGGCGCTGGTGCTCTTCGTCATCCCGGGCGCGCTCATCGGAAAGGCCTGCGTGGACCGGATCGACCAGCGGCTCTTCGAGCGGCTGGTGATCGGGGCGACGGTGCTCGGCGGGCTCCAGCTTCTGCTGCGCTGAACCGGCGTGTGCCGGGAAGTCCCTTACGGCCTGGCAGAGTAGAGACACCGAAAGCGGCAATACGTATGTGCATGACGTGTCTGACGAGGGCGGAGTGAGCGGTGTGGAGCGGGAGAAAAAGGACTCACAGACGGTCGCCGGCGCTCCCTGCTGGGTGAGTCTGCTCGCGCGGGAACTCCCCGCCGCCCAGGCGTTCTACGGAGACGTCCTGGGGTGGACCTACCGTCCCGCGGGGCTGGGCGAGGACTTCTGTGTGGCGCTCTCGGACGGGATGGCCGTCGCGGGCATCGGGGCGCTCGCCTCGTCGCTCCAGGTCGCCGTCGCGTGGACGCCGTACTTCGCGGTGCGGGACGTGGACGAGGCGGCGGCCAGGATCAGGGAGCGGGGCGGGACGGTGGCGGTGGGGCCGCTGGCCTTCCACTCCGGGCGGGCGGCGCTCGCCAGCGACCCGGACGGCGCGTCCTTCGGGATCTGGGAGGGCGCGGTGCGCTCCGACTGGACGGTGGGCCGGGGCAGCGCGCCCGCCTGGCTGGAGCTGCGGACCCGGGAGACGGCGGAGGCGGCCCGGTTCTACGGTCAGGTGCTGGGGTGGGCCCCCGAGGAGGAGGGCGGGTTCACGCTGGCCCGCGAGGACGACCACGCGGTGCTGAGGCAGGACGGGCAGATCGTGGCCAGGATCCGGGGCGGCGCGGTGCCGGCCACACCCGACCCGCAGATCCGGCCGCGGTGGCATGTCCACTTCCGGGTCCCCGAGGTGGCGGGGTCGGTCGCCGCGGCGCTGAACGGCGGGGGCGCGCTGGTGGCGCCGGAGGACCCCGGGGCGGCGCTGCCGGAGGACGCGCCGAAGGAGGCGACGCTGCGCGATCCGGACGGCGCGCTCTTCACCGTCACCTCGGGGTGACACCCGCCGGGGCCCGGGTGCGGCGCTCCGTGCCGTGCTCGGGCCGTGCCGTGGTCAGGCGGCCGGGCGCTCGGGGCCGACCCCCTCGACCTCGAAGACCACCCCGTCCTCGTAACACCACCACCAGCCCTCGCCCGGTTCGTACGAGCGGATGAGCGGATGCTGGGTGGCGCGGTAGTGGGCGGTGGCGTGCTTGTTCTTGGAGGAGTCGCAGCAGCCGATGTGACCGCATGTCTGGCACTCCCGCAGATGCACCCAGGCGTCACCGAGGGCGACACACTCCGGGCAACTGTCCTCGCTGTCCGGGGTCACCTCCTCGACATCCGCGAGATGGCCGCAGATCAGGCTGCCGGAACCCGCTTCGCCGTTCGCCATGGACACCGCCTGTCCGACCGTACGGGCTGTCCGGCCGCACGGGTCTCCTGGAGATCCAGTACTCCCTTTCACCGTACGACCGGTACCCTGCCCCCGCCAGCAGAGACATCCGCCCGGGCACCGGGGGAGGACGGCGCGGGGAACATTCCGTGCGGGCCCTCCGTTGTCACGGGTGAGGGTGTGGGTGGAACTGAGGCCCCGGGCCCACTTCACAAGAGCCTGTGGGGACGATCGTTCGGCCGAAGCCCCATGGAGCGCACCGCCAGGAGGCGACCGCCATCCGCACCCTCCCTCCCGACGACCCCGATCGGCAGCCCCCCGTCCGGTCGGGGTCCCGCGCTGCCGGGACGGCCTCGGGGGCGGGCTTCCAGGCGGCCACGGGAGACGGCCCGGCGGCGGCGGAACCCGCGGTGCGCGCGGCCGAGGTGCGGGTGGCGTTCGAGGGGCTGCTCCAGATCAGACGGCTGACCGGCGCCGGGCCCGGGGACCCGGCGCCCTGGGAGCGGGCCCGGCCGCTCCGGGCGGTGGCGCTCGCGCTGGAGGCGGCCCCGTTCGCCCCGTCGGCCGTGGACGCCTCGGGCGCCAGGACCGCCACGGGGTACCGGGTCTCGGCGGGCGAGCGGGAGGGCACCGTACGCGTGGAGTGGCTCGGGCCGCACGGCTCCGGGGCCGTACGGGAGGAGGACGGCGCCCTGACCGCGTGTGCCGCCGCGCTCACCGCGCTGGGGTGGGAGGCGCTGCTCTACCGGGGCCCGCGCCGCAGGCGCTTCCTGGAGGTCGAGCCGGGGGCCTGACCCGGGGTGCCCGTAACCGCCGTACCACCACGGCCGTACCGCCCGGACCCCGTGGTGGTACGCGGGGTCCGGGCGGTACGGCCGGAAGCGGGGGCGCGCCGGTCAGGTGCGTCAGGTGCGGTTGATGGTCCACTTCTGGTTCGGCGTGCCGGCGCAGGTCCAGATCTGGAGCCGGGTGCCGTCGGCCGAGCTGTTGCCGGTGGCGTCCATGCACTTGTCGGCCTGGACGTTCACGATGTCCTGGGCGCTGGAGACGCCCCAGCGCTGGTTACCGCCGCCGTTGCAGTCCCAGAGTTGCAGCGCGGCGCCGTCGGCGGTGCTGTTGTCCTTGACGTCCAGGCACTTGCCGAGGGCCCGGATCGAGCCGTCGGCGGCGAAGGTCCACTGCTGGGCGGGGACGCCGGTGCAGTTGTGGAGCTGGATGGGGGTGCCGTTCGCCGGACTGGCCCCGGCGACGTCGACGCACATGCCGCCGATCCCGCTGATGGTGCCCGTCGTACCGCCGGAGCCGCCGTCGCCCTGGGTGACCCGTACGTAGTCGATGACGAGCTGGTTCGGGAAGGCGGTGCCGCCGTCCGGGTCGCCCGGCCAGTAGCCGCCGACCGCGAGGTTCAGGATGAGGAAGAACGGCTTGTTGAAGACCCAGGAGCGGCCGCCGAGGTCGGCGGGGGTGCGGCGCTGGTAGACATTGCCGTCGACGCTCCAGGTGATGGCGTCGGGGGCCCAGTCGACGGCGAAGGTGTGGAAGTCGTCGGCGAAGGCCTGGCCGTTCGGGAGGGTGTACGCGGCACCGATGCCGCCCTCGCCGGAGTAGCCGGGGCCGTGCAGGGTGCCGTGGACGGTGCCCGGTTCGAAGCCGACGTTCTCCATCACGTCGATCTCGCCGCTGTTGGGCCAGCCGACGCTGCCGATGTCGTCGCCGAGCATCCAGAAGGCGGGCCACATGCCCTGGCCGCGCGGGACCTTCATACGGGCCTCGACATGGCCGTACTGGGAGGTGAACTTGCCGGAGGTGTTGAGCCGGGCCGAGGTGTACTCGCACCGCCCGTACCAGCACTGGTAGTTGCCGGGGTTCTCCTTGCGGGCGGTGATGACCAGATGGCCCTGGCCGTCGAGGGCCGCGTTGCTGTTGCCCGCCGTGTAGTACTGCCGTTCGTGGTTGTTGACGTTGTCGCCGGTCTCGATCTGCCACTTCGAGCCGTCGACCGCCGTTCCGGCGGGGCCGTCGAAGTCGTCGTTGAAGGTGACCGCCATGGTGGCGGGCGGGGCGGCCGAGGCTGCGGCGGCGGGCTCGGGCACGGCGGCGGTGGCGGGGGCCATGAGCGCGCCGGTACAGCAGACCAGGGCGAGCGCGCAGAGCGCCGCTCGGCGGCCGAGGGAGATTCGCACGGGGGCATCACATCGCTTCATGTGGGGGGTGTGCGCATGACAAATCACCCGGGCGGCGCACGCGACGGAGCGAACGGGGAGGGCCGCACGGAGAGTTGGATCCGCCATTGATTTAAGGCAGGGCGGGGTGCGGCGTCAAGAGTTGGTATGGACCAAAGATGCCCGCCCCCGCCCGGGCGCTCCGCCAAATCCCCGTAAAGCGGGGGCAAGAGACCGTGCCATCCGTCAACTCACCGTCTCCGTATGACTCGTTGAACAGATCTGCTAACTTGACCTGCACATGACTGACACGGGGCGTTCACATACCCGCACAGAAGCCGTGGAAAGCTCGCGCCGAATCGTTTCCTCCCGGAGGGACAGCTTCCCCATGCTCCGTCGCCATCTCCCCACCCGGCGCGCGCTGCTGGCGCTCGGCGCCGCCACGGCGGTCATCGCCACCACGGGCGCCGCCGCGCCCGCGGCCCTCCCCGCCTCCCCCACGGCCACGGTGGCCTCCGCCTCCGCCACCGCCGCGCTGGACGACACGTACTACCAGAACGCGATCGGGAAGAGCGGCACCGCGCTCAAGTCCGCGCTGCACACGATCATCAAGGACCAGACGAAGATCTCGTACGCGGCCGTCTGGGACGCGCTCAAGAACACCGACCAGGACCCCGCCAACTCCTCGAACGTGATCGAGCTCTACACGGGCAAGTCGATCGCGAAGTCGAGCAACGGCGGCAACACGGGCAACTGGAACCGCGAGCACGTCTGGGCCAAGTCCCACGGCGGCTTCGGCGAGGCGACCGGCCCCGGCACCGACCTCCACCACCTGCGGCCGGAGGACGTCACCGTCAACTCCGTCCGGGGGAACAAGGACTTCGACAACGGCGGCAGCGCGGTCTCGGGCGCGCCGGGCAACTACACCGACGCGGACTCCTTCGAGCCGCGCGACGCGGTCAAGGGCGATGTCGCCCGCATGATCCTCTACATGGCCGTCCGGTACGAGGGCGACGACGGCTGGCCCGACCTCGAACCCAACGAGAAGGTCAACAACGGCTCCAGCCCCGCGATGGGGAAGCTGTCGGTGCTGAAGGCGTGGAGCCAGCAGGACCCGCCGGACGCCTTCGAGAAGCGCCGCAACGAGGTCATATACGCCTCGTACCAGCACAACCGGAACCCGTTCATCGACCACCCGGAGTGGGTCGCTTCGATCTGGTGACCGGGGCGCGGCCGGCCCCGGCCACCGGGGTGCCGCGCGCGTGAACGATCCGCTGGGCATGTGTCCGTACGTCATGGACACATGCCCAGCGGCCGTTCCGGCCCGGGAGCCACCGCCCGTGGTCATCGGGTTGACGGCCCCGTTCCGGGGGCGCACAGGGTACGACACGGGGCGATGCGCCTGCGGCATATGCCTGGAGCACCACCAGAACGAGTGTTGCCAAATGCCTTACGCGTACGGGGTGCTTGTGCAACAGTCTTAACGGTCCACCATCCGGCCCCGGCCGCGCCGCGCCCCTATCGGAGTTCGAATGCCGTCCTCTCTCTTCGCGGACCGCCCCGTCCCGCAGCCTGTGGAGCGGGCGACGGTGGACGCGCTGATCGCCCGGGCCCGCGCGCTGCGCGGCGATGTGGCGGCGGTACGGCAGGACGGCGCGGCGGATTCCGGCGCTCTGGGGCGGTGGCGGCGGGCGGTGCGCGAGCTGGCCGTACACCAACTCGACGATCTGGGCGCGCACCTGGACCAGCTCAGGGCCGGCCGGCCGGAGAGCGCTCCGGCCGGGGGGGCCACCGAGAACTGCCCCGCGGAGGACGGTGCCGCTCCGGACGGCCGTCCCTCCCCGGACGCTCCCCCGCGGGGACAGCGGCACACCGCCCCGGCATGTGCCACGGGCACGGCGTCCCCCTACCGGGACGACCCTCCCGGACCGGCCGGGGCGCCGGTGCCCGGCGGCATCGGCAGCGCCGAGTGGAACCTCCTGACCGACCAGGTGCGGTGGTCGGAGGAGATGTACGAGATCTTCGGCCGGCCCCGGGAGCGCGGCCCGATGACGCTCGACGAGATCCCCTCCCTGGTCTTCCCGGACGACCAGGGGCTGCTCACCGCCATGGTGACCGAGTGTCTGATCGACGGGAAGCCGATAGACGGCGAGCTGCGCTTCGTCCGCTCCGACGGCCAGGTCCGCACCGTCCATATGCGGGGCGAACCGGTACTCGACGCCGACGGCCACACCGCCTCCCTCTGGGCGGTGCTGCGCGATGTCAGCGCCCTGCGCAGAAGCGAGCGCGCGGTGCGCGAGAGCGGCCGGTCGGTCCAGCGCGAACGCCATATCGCCCAGACCGAGCACCTGCTGGTGACCGCGTTGCAGGAGGCCGTCGTGGAGTCCTGGCGGGGCGCGCCGCTGCTCCCGCCGGAGGGTCCCGCCGCGCTGGAGGTGGCCGCGTGCCATCTGCCGTCCCCGGCCTCGGGACCGGCCGCCGGGGAGTGGTACGACGCGCTGGCGCTGCCCGGCGGGGAGTCCCTGCTCACGCTGGGCGATCTGACCGGGCACGGGGTCGCGACGGCCTCCTCGCTGGCGATGGTGCTGGGCGCGCTGCGCGGGATGGCGGTGGCGGGCATCGAGCCCGGACCCCTGCTGGGCCATCTCAACCAGCTTCTGGACACGGCGGAACAGCCGGTGCTGGGGAGCCTGCTCTGCGCCCGCTACCAGCCGGCGAGCGGGGTGTTCTCCTGGGCGCAGGCCGCGCACCCCGCCCCGCTGCTCTTCCGCGACGGGACGGGGCGCGCGCTGACGCCGCCGGACGGCGTACTGCTCGGTGCGACCCCGGGGGCCGGCTACGAGCAGGCCGAGGTCCTGCTGAGGCCCGGGGACGTCCTGGTCCTGCACACGGGCGGGGCGGCCCCCGAGGGGGATGCCGCGGCGAGCTGGCGGGACCGGCTCCTGGCCCTGGCGCCCCGGATGCCGGCGGACGCCTGCGCGCAGGAGTGGGTACGGGCGGTCGGCGAGGAGTCCGGCAGGGCCGGGCGCTCGGCGGGCGCCTGTGTGATGGCCGCCCGGATGGGCGGGGAGACGCGCTGATCAGCGCGGGGTGAGGTCGTCGCGGAGTCCTTCCGTGTCGCGCCGGGGCGACGAATACGGTGCCTGTCCTGCACGGGTACGGCGCGTCCGCGCGATGCCGGTACGCTCCGTGCGTTACGGGGGCCGGGACATGCCGGGCGGCCGGGCCTACGCCTGTCCGGTGGCCGGCTTGGCCAGGTTCCTGGGCATCGCGAGCTTGATCTCCTCGCGGAGCTCCTGGACCTTCGCGTACCCCGCGTACTCACCGGTGAGCCGGTACATCTCGCGCAGCCGGTCCCAGGTGCGGTGCGAGGAGGTCTCCCCCATCGACACCAGTGCGAGCCGCGCGTAGCGGTCCGCCTGTTCCGGATCGTCCGCGATGAAGCAGGCGGACGCCAGCGAGATGTGGTCGAAGATCTTGGAGCGGTCCCGGCCCGCGATCCGCAGCCGCAGCGCCTCCTTGGCGTGGCTCTGCGCGATGGCCGCGGCCTTCGGCTCGTGTTCGGCGAGGGTGCGGAAGGCCAGCGCCTCCATGCCGTGGAGGTCCGCCTCGTCGAACATCTGCATCCAGGAGGGCGGCGGCACCTGCCCCTGGTCGGAGACGAAGAGGTCCTCCGCCTCGCCGAGGGTTCTCCGCATGGCCTGGCCGTGCCCCATCGAGGCCTGGGCCCAGGCCTCGATGGTCCGGAACATGGCCTGGGTCCTGGGCAGGGTCTCCTCCCCCGACCCCGACCTGGCGAGCTTCATCAGGTCGAGGGCCTCGTCGGGGCGGCCGAGGTGGATCATCTGGCGGGCCGCCCGGGAGAGCGCCTCCCCGGCCCGGGGCCGGTCACCGCCCTCGCGCGCCGCGTGGGTGGCGATGACGAAGTACTTCTGGGCGGTGGGTTCGAGGCCGACGTCGTGGGACATCCACCCGGCGAGGACGGCGAGGTTGGCGGCGACGCCCCACAGGCGCCGCTGGAGATGGTCGGGGTGCGGGTAGGCGAGGATGCCGCCCACCTCGTTGAGCTGGCCCACCACCGCCTTGCGCTGGAGTCCGCCGCCCCGGGAGGCGTCCCAGGCTCGGAACACCTCCACCGAGTGCTCCAGGGCGTCGACCTCCTGGGACCCGATGGGGGCCGCCTCGTAGCGGTCGTACCCCACGGGTTCGGCGTGCGGGTGGTCGCCGGCGCGGTGGGCGCCGGAGGGGAGTGCGGGGTCGGTGTGCAGCCAGTCGTACATGGCGCTGGTGAGTACGGTTCCTGCGGTGAGCGCTGCGCTCGCGCCCACCAAGCCGCGTCGGTTGAGCATGAGGTCCATTCCCGTGAATTCGGTGAGGACCGCCGCCGTCCGGTCGGGTGCCCAGGGCAGGGCGTCGGGGTTGTCCGCGTTCCCGGAGTCCCGTCGTTTCCCCGCGCGTCCGTTCCGTACGAACCCGAGGTCCTCGATGGTCACGACACGACCGAGTCGCTCCGTGAACAGCGCGACCAGCACTCTCGGTACGGGATCGCGCGGGGTCTCCCCCATGTCGATCCAGCGCCTCACCCGCGAGGTGTCGGTGGCCAGTTGGGGGTGGCCCATGGCCGCCGCCTGCCGGTTCACCAGCCGTGCGAGTTCGCCCTTGGACCAGCCGGCCAGGCCGAACAGATCCGACAGACGGGTGTTGGGTTCACCGCTCACGTCAAGCCCCCAGGTTCTCGGCTGACTTGACAGTAACGCTCAGTCAGATGCCTGGCGACTATTCGCCAGGGTTCGCCAGGGTGCGCCAGATGGTGTGCCACCCGTACGCCGGTGTCGAGTAGGAACGCGCCACCCCGGCCCGGCAACCGGACGTACTCCCCAGGGTGCCTCACGGCGGCCGGGCCGGGAAGGCGCCGTCACGCGTCGGCACACGAAGGGATCTGTATCGCCCATGTACACAGCATCGTCCTCCGTGGCCGCTCCGCCGCGGCCCGGACGTCCGGTCACCCCGGGCGGCGGCCCCTATCTGGACCCCACCCAGGCGGGACGGAACCGGCTCAGGGCGGGGACGGTCACCCAGACCCTCAGCGGGAGACTCGACTTGTCCGGCCCCCAGGGTGCCCAGTTGCGCATGGCGATCAACGCCGTGCACCGGATCTGTCCCGAGTTCAAGCCCGTTCAGGTCCTGCGGCGCAGCGGCCGGTCGGTCCTGCTGGTCGGGACGACGGGGCGGACCAGCGCGGTCGCCAAGTGCCTGCTGGACCACTCGCCGGTCTGGACGGAGCGGTTCCGGCACGAAATAGCGTCCTACCGCGCCTTTGTGCGCAATCGTCCGCCGGTCCGGGCGCCCCGGCTGATCGCGGCGGACCCGGAGAACTGCGCGCTGGTCATCGAGCGGATGCCCGGCCGGGCGGCGGCGCTGGCCCGGCACCCGGTGGAGGCGCCGCCGCGCGGGGACGTACGGCTCGCGCTCTCCGCGGTGACCCGGCTCAACGCCTGGCGTCCGCAGGCCGATCTCTTCGGCGCGCCGCTCGACTACGCGTCGCGGATCGCCCGTTACCACGAGTTGGGGCTCTTCACCGACCGGGACCTGGGCGATCTGCGGAAGCTGCTGCACGGTCTGGCGGCGTCCCGGGGCAGCGTGCGCCAGTTCTGCCACGGGGACGCGCTGCTCTCCAACATCCTGCTCTCCCCGGCGGGCCCGGTCCTGGTCGACTGGGAGCACGCGGGGTGGTATCTGCCCGGGTACGACCTGGCGACGCTCTGGTCGGTGCTGGCGGACGCCCCGCAGGCGCGCCGGCAGATCAGCCAGCTCGCGGCGGCCGGCGGACCGGCGATCAGCGGTCCGGTGGCGCGGGACGCGTTCCTCGTCAACCTGATGCTCGTGCTCACCCGGGAGATCCGGATGTACGAGACGGCGGTGCAGCGGGCGATGCGGGAGGCCCCGTCGACGCCTCCCGGGGCGGCGCAGGGGGGCGCGCCGACGGGTGAGGAGCAGCGGCTGCTGCTGCGCCGGCTCCACGACGACTGCGCGATGGCGCGGCGGGCGGTGCGGGCCGCGGTCGGCACCCGCTGACCGGGGGGCGGCGGGGGTTTCCCCGCCGCTCCGGCGTCCCGCCCAAGGGGCCGCCCCCCCTCCGCCCCCTCCTCCATATACATTCATTGGTACATTCCACTGACGCGCCGCAGGCCGGGGGCGCCTCATCGGGAAAGCCCGGGAAACCGGCGCTGACGTGCGAAATCGTTGCGGTGGAGCCTGATTGACGGATCGTCCGGAAGTCGATACTCCTGTGTGTCGGACCAGCCCGGAAGTACCACGCACCATCCGTCACTGGAGGCTGCATTGCAAGGCTTTCCCCCCTCATGGCCGATCTCATGGCCGAGACCGGTCCGTGGGCGCGCGCTCCGGGCGGGCGGTGTCGTGGCCGCCGCCGCGCTGCTGCTGCCGCTCGTCTCCGCGGGCCCTTCCGCCACCGCCGAGCCGCCCGGATCCGGCGCGCTCCAGCGGGAGTTCGCGGCGGCGGCGGACCGGTACCACGTACCCGAGAGCGTGCTGCTGGGGGTGGCGTACCTCCAGTCGCGCTGGGACACCCACAGCGGCGCGCCGAGCGTGACCGGCGGGTACGGTCCGATGCATCTCACCGACGCGAGGACCGCGCTCGCCGAGGCCCCGCACCACTCGGACGGCAGCGAGGACGCCCGGGGCGACACCGCGCGCCCCTTGGCGGTGCCCGTCGCGGCGGCCCCGGCGGCCCCGGCCGCCGCCGGACTCCCGGCGCGGCTGCGCACGGTGGACCGGGCGGCGCGGCTGACCGGGCTCCCCGCCGAGGAGGTGCGGACCAGCCCGGCGGCGAATGTGCGCGGCGGGGCCGCGCTGCTCGCCGCCGCGCAGCGGGAGCTGGGCGAGCCGCTGAGCGCTGATCCGGCGCGGTGGTTCGGCGCGGTCGCCCGGTTCTCCGGGGCGGACGACACGGCGACCGCCGGTGCCTATGCCCGGGACGTGTTCTCGGTGATCAGGGCGGGCGAGGCGCGTACCACCGACAGCGGCCAGCGGGTGGCGCTCCGCGCGGTGCCCGGACTCGCCCCCGACACCGGGCAGCTCGCCCGGCTCGGGCTGCGGGCGGGCGACGCCTCGGAGACGGAGTGCCCGGCCACGGTCTCCTGCACCTGGATCCCGGCGCCGTACGAGGAGTTCGGGGACGGCGACTACGGCAACCACGATGTGGCGGACCGGCCGCGCTCGCAGAAGATCGAGTACATCGTCGTCCATGACACCGAGGGCTCCTGGGACACCACCCTCAAGCTGATCAAGGACCCGGAGTATGTGTCGTGGCACTACACGCTCCGCTCCTCGGACGGGCTGATCGCGCAGCATGTGCCGACCAAGGACATCGCCTGGCACGCGGGGAACTGGTACGTCAACGCCAAGTCGGTGGGTCTGGAGCACGAGGGGTTCCTCGCAGCGCCGGACGCCTGGTACACGGAGGCGATGTACCGCACATCGGCCCGGCTGGTGGCGTATCTGGCGAAGCGGTACGGGATCCCGCTGGACCGGCAGCACATTCTCGGCCATGACAATGTGCCCGGCACGACCACGGCGACCGTCCCCGGGATGCACACGGACCCGGGCCCGTACTGGGACTGGGCGCACTACTTCGAGCTGCTGGGCGCGCCGTTCACGCCGAGCGGCGGGGCCCGCGCCGACGTGGTGACGATCCGGCCCGACTACGCGGCGAGCCGGCCGCCGTACACCGGCTGCGAGAGCGCGGGCACGGCGTGTGCCCCGCACGGTTCGGGCGCGGTACGGCTGCGGACGGCGCCGGACGAGAGCGCGCCGCTGGTGAAGGACATCGGGCTGCGGCCGGGCGGCCAGGACTCGACCGAGGACGTCAACGACACCGGGGCGCGCGCCTCGACGGGCCAGCGGTACGCGGTGGCCGGGCGGCAGGGCGAGTGGACGGCGATCTGGTACCTCGGGCAGAAGGCGTGGTTCCACGACCCCCGGTCGGCGCCGGCGGCGGTGGGCGCGCGGGCCGCTGTGGTGACACCGAGGGCCGGGCTCGCCGAGGTGCCGGTGTACGGGCGGGCCTACCCGGAGGCGGCGGCGTACCCGGCGGGCGTGCCGGTGCAGCCGGTCTCCCCGCTGCCGTACAAGCTGCTGGCCGGGCAGCGGTATGTGACCGGGGGCGAGGCGCCGGCCGAGTACGCGTACGCGGTGACGTTCGACCCGGCGTCGCACCAGGTGGTGCGGGGCGCGGAACGGTATTACGAGATCCAGTTCGGCCACCGGGTGGCGTTCGTGAAGGCGGCCGATGTGGAGGTGCGTCCGGCGGGCCGCTGAGCGGGGGCGGAAACGGTACGGGGGTCGTCGGCCACGGGGGTGCCGACGACCCCCGTACCGCTGTCTCCGGTACGTCATGCGTCTCCGGTACGGCCTGTGTCTTCGGTACGTCGTGACCGCGTGCTCAGGGGTGGTGCGCCGGGGCCGGGAAGGTGTAGGTGCGGCCCGCGGTGGTGTACAGGTCGCGTTCGCCGCGCGGGAAGAGGGGGGAGCGGAGGGTCAGTTTCCCGGTGCGGGTGGCGTGGACCGTGATCCGGGTGGCGCGCCCGCCGGACCAGTCGATGTCGAGGGTGGCGCCGCCGCGCGCGCGGAGGCCGCGCACCCGTCCGGCGGGCCAGGCGGCGGGCAGGGCGGGCAGGATCTCGACCGGGCCGTGGTGGCTCTGGAGGAGCATCTCGGCGATGCCGGAGGTGGCGCCGAAGTTGCCGTCGATCTGGAACGGCGGGTGGGTGTCCCAGAGGTTGGCGTGGGTGGAGTGGACGAGCTGCTGGGTGAGGAGGGTGCGGGCGTGGTCGCCGTCGTGGAGCCGCGCCCAGAAGTTGATCTTCCAGGCCTTGCTCCAGCCGGTGCCGCCGTCGCCGCGCGCGGTGAGCGAGACCTTGGCGGCCTCGGCCCAGGCGGTGCCCGGTTCGATCTGCCGGCCGGGGTGGAGGGCGTAGAGGTGGGAGAGGTGGCGGTGGTCGTCGGTGGGGCTGTCCCGGTCCTCCTTCCACTCCTGGAGCTGGCCCCAGGAGCCGGTGCGCAGCCCGGGGTCGAGCCGGTCGAGGGTGGTACGGAGCCGGTCGCGGAAGGCGGGGTCCTCGTCGAGGAGGTCGGCGGCCTCCAGGGTGTTGGTGAGCAGGTCGTGGACGATCTGCTGGGACATGGCGGCGCCGGCGGTGAAGTCGCCGTGCTCGGGCGAGTAGCTGGGGGTGACGACGAGGGTGCCGTCGCGGGGGTCGGTACGGAGGTTGGCGAGCCAGAACACGGCGGCTTCCCGCATCACCGGATAGGCGGTGGTGCGGAGGTGGTCGAGGGAGCCGCCGAACCGGTAGTGGTCGTAGAGCTGTTGGGTGAGCCAGGCGGCGGCCTCCGGGAACCAGAACGCGGTGGCCCAGTCGTGGACGCCGGTGAAGCCATAGGGGTTGGTCTCGTTGTGGACGACCCAGCCGGCCGTGCCGAAGAGCCGGCGGGCGGTGCGCCGGCCGGGGGCGAGGAGCGAGGCGACGAAGCGGTCGTAGGGGGCGGTGGTCTCGGCGAGGTTGGTGACCTCGGCGGGCCAGTAGTTCATCTGGAGGTTGATGTTGACGTGGTAGTCGGCCGACCAGGGCGGGGTGGTGGAGTTGTTCCAGACGCCCTGGAGGTGGGCGGGGAGGGAGCCGGGGCGTGAGGAGGCGATGAGGAGATAGCGGCCGTACTGGAAGAAGAGGGTTTCGAGCGCCCGGTCGGCGGGGCCGCCCTGACCGGTGTAGCGGGCCAGGAGCTGGTCGGTGGGGAGGGCGGGGAGGGCGCCGCCGAGGTCGAGGGCGACCCGGTCGAAGAGGGCGCGGTGGTCCCGTACATGGGCGTCGCGCAGCGCCTCGTACGGGCGGGCGGCGGCCCGGTCGACGGTCTCGGTGACGGCGGGGTGGGGGTCCTCGCCCCGGTAGGCGGGGCCGGTGTCGGCGTAGTCGGTGGCTGCGGCGAGGACGAACCAGGCCCGGTCGGCGCCGCTGACGGTGAGGGTGCCGTCGGCCCCGGCGCGTACGGTGCCGCCGTCGGTGACCAGCCGGAGCTGGGCCTCGAAGCGCAGTCCGTTGTCGCGGAGCGCGCCGCGCACGGTGAGCCGGTCGCCGCGCGCGGTGGCGGTGGTGCCGGGGTGCGGGGTGGTGTGGCGCACCGTCAGGGTGACGCCGCCCGGGCGGCCGGCGGTGAAGTGCCCGGCGATCACCTGGTCGGGGTACGAGGCGAAGAACTCCCGGGTGTGGGTGGTGCCCTGGTGGGTGTAGGCGACGGTGGCGAGTGCGGTACGGAGGTCGAGGGCGCGCCGGTAGGTGGCGTCGGGCTCGGCCGGGGCGCCGGGGAGGGTGATCTCCAGGTCGCCGAGGACCTGGTGGGCGCCGTAGCCGCGGCGGGGCTGCCCGAGTGCGGCGGCGACGGTCTCGGGGGCGAGCGCGCCCTCGCGCTCCAGGCGGCGCTGGACGGCGGCGAGGGCGCCGGGGCGTGGGGTGGTCCAGTCGCCGTGGTCGTAGCCTTCGGCGGAGCCGGGGCCGCCGGTCCACAGGGTCTTCTCGTCGAGGGTGAACCGTTCGGTGGCGAGGGTGCCGTACACGTTGGCGCCGAGGGCGCCGCAGCCGATGGGCAGCGACTCGGTCTCCCAGTCGGCGGCGGGGGTCCGGTACCAGAGGGTCAGGGGCGCCGATTCATCGGACGGGCGGTCCTGGTCCGCCGCCATGGCCCGGGTGGGGACACCCCATACCAGGGACCCTGTCGCGCCCAGGGCGGAGGCGATCGTGGTTCTGCGGCTCATCCCAGGGGTCATGGCCGGTCACGTTAAAAGTCCGATGACTCATCCGGCAAGGGAGTCACCGGACAGAACACGGCCCACCCCTCGCGTTGGCGTGAAGTGGACCGTGTGGCGCTCTCCGGACTCACCGGAACGAGTGACTCCGGGGTGGTTCCGGGGGGATCCGGCGGGGTCAGCCCTGCTGGAAGAGTTCGGCGGGCAGCGGCTTGAGGAGGGCGTAGAGGTCGTCGGTGATCGGCCGGTCCCAGCTCGCGATGGTGACCAGGACGTTGTCGCTGCGGTCGAACTGGACGCAGGAGATCCGGCTCTCGGAGAGCTTGATCCGGCGCACGATCAGCAGGTTGTCGCCCTGCATGACGGGCATGTCCTCGCTGCCGACGACCTCGACGGGTTCGTCGTTCTCCAGCGCGAGCAGGAGTTGCGCCACTTCGAAGGGGATCTGCCCGTCCCCCGGCTCGCGCGCCGGGGAGCCCTCGGGGAGATTTCCGATGATCATCGCGGGCCCGCGGCCACCGAACAGGTCGTACCGCAGGAAGACGCCCTGACAGCTTCCGTCGGGGGCGGGGAGCAGGCCGGCGCCCAGATTGCCGGGCCAGTCACCCGGGTCCATGGCCAGGACGTCGAAGTCCGGGCCCGCGGGTGTGGCGGCGCTGCGGCGGCGGAGGAAGGACATCCCACCATGGTACGGGTTCACGCCACCGCACAGGAGCCGGGTGAACCCCGGAATGCGCCGCCGCCCCCGGGGCGGCGGGGGCGGCGGTGTCCGGACTCGTCTCCGGGTCAGGTGAGGTCGAACTCGCCGTCCCGCGCGTTGATGACGAAGGCCCGCCACTCGGCGGGGGTGAAGATCAGCGAGGGGCTCTCGGGACGGGCGCTGTTGCGCATGGCGATGAAGCCCTCGACAAAGGCGATCTGCACATCGCCCGCGCCCTGGCTCCCCGACCGCCACTCCGCGCCGCTCAGATCGAGTTCCGGCTTCTCCCACCCCGAAAGCGGCGTCTGGGTAATGGTGCTCTCGGCCACGTCTGGCTCCTCCCGCTCGCGTCGTCCCGGCCCCAGCCTAACCACCGCCGCCGGTCCGGGACAGACCGCGAAGGGCGGGCCGGCGGGGCCGCTCCGGCGCCGGTCAGCCCCCGAACGGGCGTGCGCCGGCGAGGAATCCGGTGACCGTACGGACGAACGCGGCGGGCTGGTCGAGCCAGGGGAAGTGCCCGGCGTCCGTCAGGACGGCGAGCCGGCCGTGCGGGAAGAGCCCGGCGAGCTCGCGGGCCCTGGCGGGGCGCGGGCCGCCGTCGAGCGCCCCGGCCACCACCAGGACCGGCGCCGTGACGGCGGCGAGCGCGGCGCGGGTGGCGGCGGGGTCGAAGGCGCCGGCCGCGAAGAAGGCCGCCGCCGCCCGCTGGTTGATCTGCCGGGGCGAGGCGGCCACCATGGCCCGGGCCGCGTCGTCCCAGCGCGCGTGGTTGAACCGCTTGAGCCGCGCCCACACCTCCTCGGTCGCCCGGCCCGCCAGCACCTCGTCGAAGGCCGCCAGGGCCGCGTCGTACCAGGGTTCGCCGGCGCGCAGCGCCATGGCCTCCCGGCGGTCCTCCTCGGTGGCCTCGATGCCGACGGCCGCCGCGCCCGGGGTGACCAGGGTCAGCGAGGCGACCCTGGCGGGGTGGCGGGCGGCGTAGAGGAGCGCCAGGTCGCCGGCGGCGGAGTGCGCCAGCAGGTCGACCCGGTCCAGGCCGAGATGGGCGCGCAGGGCGTCGATGTCGTCGGCCTGGCGGTCGCAGCGGTACGTGGCCGGGTCGGCGGGGGCCGCGGACTCCCCCGTGCCCCGCAGGTCGAGCCGGACCAGCCGGCGGTGCGCGGCGAGCCCGCCCAGGTCGCCGAGGTATTCCGAGGCGCGCATCGGGCCGCCGGGGAGACAGAGCAGGGGCTCGCCCTCGCCGGCCGGGTGGCAGGTGAGCAGGGTCGAGTCGTGCGCGGTGAAGGTGGGCATGGCGTGATCCTCACAGGCCGGGCGGGAGCGCGGCAACGTCTTTGCCGGCGGCCGGAACGGGAGGTGGCGCGCGTGTCTTGACGCTTCCGGGGGGCTCCTGCGTTACTGGCGGGGGACGATCGACCGAATGATCGGTCGTGGGGCCGCCGGGGCGGCGGACACGGCCGGGCGGGGCCGCCGGATGCCGGCCGGATCAGGGAGAACGCCATGACGACCCCTCTGCTGGACGCCGGGGAGCGGCTCGGCCGGGCGGAGCTGGCCGCGTTGCAGCGGGAGCGGCTGCGCGACACGCTGCGCCGGGCGTACGGGAAGGTGGAGTTCTACCGGCGCTCCTTCGACCGGGCCGGGGTGCGCCCGGAGGACTGCCGTGACCTCGCCGATCTCGCCCGCTTCCCGTTCACCACCAAGGAGGATCTGCGGGCCACGTACCCGTTCGGGCTGCTCGCCGTGGAGCGCTCCGAGGTACGGCGGCTGCACGCGTCCAGCGGGACGACGGGGCAGCCGACCGTCGTCGGGTACACCCAGCGGGATCTGGACACCTGGGCGGAGCTGATGGCCCGTTCGATCCGGGCGGCGGGCGGACGGCCGGGGCAGACGGTCCATGTGGCGTACGGGTACGGGCTGTTCACCGGCGGGCTCGGCGCGCACTACGGGGCGGAGCGGCTGGGCTGTACGGTGGTGCCCGCCTCCGGGGGCATGAGCGCGCGTCAGGTCCGGCTGATCCAGGATCTGCGCCCCGAGGTCATCATGGTGACCCCCTCGTATCTGCTGACGCTGCTCGACGAGTTCGAGCGCCAGGGCGTCGATCCGCGCGCCACCTCCCTGCGGGTGGGCATCCTCGGCGCCGAGCCCTGGACGGAGGAGATGCGGCGGGAGATCGAGGAGCGGTGCGCGATCGACGCCGTCGACATCTACGGGCTCTCGGAGGTGATGGGGCCCGGGGTGGCGCAGGAGTGCGTGGAGACCAAGGACGGGCTGACGGTCTGGGAGGACCACTTCTATCCGGAGGTGGTGGATCCGCTCACCGGGGAGGCGGTGCCGGACGGCGAGGAGGGCGAGCTGGTCCTCACCTCGCTGACCAAGGAGGCGATGCCGGTGATCCGTTACCGGACCCGGGATCTGACCCGGCTGCTGCCCGGCACGGCGCGGGTCTTCCGGCGGATGGCGCGGATGACCGGGCGCACCGACGACCTGGTGATCCTGCGCGGGGTGAACCTCTTCCCCACCCAGATCGAGGAGATCGTGCTCCGTACTCCGGGGGTCGCCCCGCACTTCCAGCTCCGGCTGGCCCGGGAGGGCCGGCTCGACACGCTGACCGTACGGGCCGAGGCGCGTCCCGCGGCGACCCCGGAGGAGCGGGAGCGGGCGGCTCGGGCGATCGCGGTGGCGGTCAAGGAGGGGGTGGGGGTGTCGGCCGCGGTGGAGGTGGTCGATCCGGGGACGCTGGAGCGGTCGGTGGGGAAGATCCGGCGGGTGGTGGACCTCCGTACCGGGTGAGCCGGGGTCGGGGGCCCGGGCCCCCGGCGGTCCGGGGGCGGCCTCAGGGGCTGATCGCGAGGAAGACGAAGGCGGCGAAGATCCCCAGGTGGACGCCGCCCTGGAGCAGGGTGGCCCGGCCGGGTGCCACGGTCAGCGCGCCCACCACCACGGTGAGGGCGAGCAGCACCATATGGGTGGCGTTCAGCCCGAGGACCAGCGGGCCCTCCAGCCAGACCATGGCGAGCGCGATGGCGGGGATGGTCAGCCCGATGCTGGCCATGGCGGAGCCGAGCGCGAGGTTGAGGCTGGTCTGGACGCGCTCGCGGCGGGCGGCCCGTACGGCGGCGAGGGTCTCCGGGAGCAGTACCAGCAGGGCGATGACGACGCCGACCACGGCCTGGGGCAGCCCCGCCGACACGACGCCCGACTCGATGGTGGGCGAGACGGCCTTGGCGTCCCCGACCACGGCGACCAGCGCCACCAGCAGCATCAGCAGGCTGAGGGTGGCGGCGCGGTGGGTGGGGAGCGGGGCGTGCGTGTCCTCCTCGCGTACGTCGCCCTCCTGGGTGAGGGGGAGGAAGTAGTCGCGGTGGCGGACGGTCTGGACGGCGACGAAGAGCCCGTACAGGACGAGGGAGGCGACGGCGGCGAAGCCGAGCTGGGCCGGGGAGAACTGCGGCCCCGGCTCGCTGGTGGTGAAGGTGGGCAGGACGAGGGTGAGGGTGGCGAGCGTGGCGACGGTGGCGAGCGCGGTGCCGGTGCCCTCGGCGTTGAAGACGGCGACCCGGCTGCGGAGCGCGCCGACGAGGAGGCAGAGGCCGAGGATGCCGTTGCAGGTGATCATGACGGCGGCGAAGACGGTGTCGCGGGCGAGGGTGGCGCTCTTGGCACCGCCGTCGACCATCAGGGTGACGATGAGGGCCACTTCGATGACGGTGACGGCGACCGCGAGGACGAGCGAGCCGAACGGCTCCCCCACCCGGTGGGCGACCACCTCGGCATGGTGCACGGCGGCGAGCACGGCCCCGGCGAGACAGAGCGCGACCAGCCCGACGGCGAACCCGGGGAGGGCCCGCCCCCAGCTCAGCACGAGGGCGATCACCGCGAGCAGCGGTACCACCACGGTCCACTGGGACAGCAGGGACCGGATGCTGTTCCTCGTCCTCATGCGCCACACGGTGCCAGAGGTGGCGCGGGTCCGCGCGGTGACCGTACGGAGCCGACCGGACCGCCAGGGTTGACACCGGCGGGGCCGCGCAAGAAGGTTTCAGGACTCGAATCGGCTCTCGAAAGAGAGTTTCAGGGGGAGGTCCGCCATGACGACGGAGGACGCGGGGGACGCGGGGGACGCGAGCGGCGCCGGTGACACGACGGACACGGCGCCGGGGCGGGACGGGTGGATCAGCAGGCGCCGGCTGGGCGGCGGGGTGCTCGCCCTCGGCGGGGCGTTCGCGCTGGCGCCGGTCCCGTTCGCCGCCGGGGCCACGGCGCGCGCCGACGCCCCCGCGAAGGCGGCGGGCGGCGGTCCCCCCGGCCGTACGCTGCGGCGCGGCTCCGCCGAGCGGGCCGGGCTGCTCCGCCGGGAGCTGGACGGGCTGGTCACCGCCGTCGAGGGGTTCCTCGGCCCCTCCCCCGGCCATCCGTGGTACGCGGGGGCCGTGGTGCTCGCGGGGCGCGGCGGGACGGTGGCGCTGCACCACGCGGCCGGCCACGCGGTGCGGTACGCGCGGTACGACGAGACCACGGACACCGGGGTGGAGCTGCCCCCGGAGCGGCGGATCCCGATGGCCGGGGACACCGTCTTCGACCTCGCCTCGGTCTCCAAGCTCTTCACCTCGCTCCTCGCCGTCCAGCAGATCGAGCGGGGCGCGCTCGGTCTGGAGGAGCGGGTCGTCACCTATCTGCCGGAGTTCGCCGGCACGGAGGCGGCGCGGGCGGCGGGCAAGCGGGAGATCACGGTACGTCAGTTGCTGACGCACACCTCCGGGTTCCGGGCCTGGATCCCGCTCTACGCGGCGCCGACCCGGGAGGGGATGCTGAAGCTGCTGTGGGACGAGGTGCCCGCGCACCCGCCCGGCACGGCCTACCTCTACTCGGACCTCAATCTGATCTCGCTCCAGCTCGTCCTGGAACGGGTCACCGGGCACCCGCTGGACGCGCTGCTCCGCACGGAGATCACCGGGCCGCTCGGCATGCGCCGTACCCGCTACAACCCGCCCGCTTCCTGGCGGCCGGTCATCGCGGCCACCGAGGACGCGCGTCCGCCCTGGTCGGGTCTGGACCGGGGGCTGGTCTGGGGCGAGGTGCACGACGAGAACGCCTACTCCCTGGGCGGGGTCGCGGGCCATGCCGGGGTCTTCTCGGACGCCTGGGACCTGGCGGTGCTGGCCCGTACGCTGCTCAACGGCGGGGCGTACGGGCGGGCGCGGATCCTCCGTCCCGAGTCGGTGGAGCTGATGTTCACCGACTTCAACACGGCCTTCCCCGGGGACGCCCACGGGCTGGGGTTCGAGCTCTACCAGCACTGGTACATGGGGGCGATGGCCACCCCGAGGACGGCGGGGCACACCGGGTTCACCGGCACCAGCCTGGTGCTGGACCCGACGACCGACTCCTTCCTGATCCTGCTGGGCAACTCGGTCCATCCGGTGCGGAGCTGGCGCTCGGGCTCCGCGCCCCGGGTGGCCGCCGCCGACCGGCTGGCGCGCGCCGTACCGGTCGGGCCGCCCCGGTGGCGTTCCGCCTGGTTCGGCGGGATGGCCTCGGCGACGACCGCCACGCTCACCCTGCCCGCGCTCACCCCGGCCACCGACCGGGGGGTGCTGCGCTGCTCGGTGTGGTGGGACACCGAGCCGGAGTCGGACGCGCTCTTCCTGGAGGCGTCCGGGGACGGCGGGGCGAGCTGGCGGCCCGTACCGTTCACCACGGAGGCGGCCGGCCGGGCGGAGACCGGCCACCCGGACGGTTCGGCGACCGGCTGGTCGGGGCGGGTCTGGCACCGGCTCACCGCGGAGCTCACCGGCCGGCGCGGCCGGGCCACGGTGGTGCGGTGGCGGTACACGACGGACCAGCGGTACGTGGGGCGGGGCGTGTATGTGAGCGGGCTGCGGGTCGAGGACGGCGGGCGGACCCTCTTCGACGAGGCGCGCGGGCGGGACGCGGCGAGGATCACGGCGGCCGGCTGGACCCGCGCGCGGGACTGAGCCTCCGGGCCCGGCCGCCCCCGGCCGCCCCCGGTCACCGCCCGAGGACGGCCATGGCCGCGTTCTGCCCCGCCACCCCGCTGACCCCGCCGCCGCGTACCGCGCCCGCGCCGCAGAGCAGGACGTTGGGGTGCGCCGTCGCGACGCCCCAGCGGGCACCGGCACCGCCGGGGCCGGGGTCACCGTCACCGCCGGCGTACGGGAAGGAGAGGTCCTGGTGGAAGATATGGCCGCCGGGCAGCCGTAGTTCGCGTTCGAGGTCGAGCGGGGTCTTCGCCTCGACGCAGGGGCGTCCTTCCGCGTCCCGGGCGAGGCACTCCGCGATCGGCTCGGCGAGCCGTTCGTCGAGCTGGGCGAGGGTGGCGGCGAGGAGTTCCGCGCGGGTGGCGTCGTTGTCGCGGGCGAAGAGCCGCGCGGGGGTGTGCAGCCCGAAGAGGGTGAGGGTCTGGTAGCCGCGCGCGGCGAGCTCCGGTCCCAGGATGGAGGGGTCGGTGAGGGTGTGGCAGTAGATCTCGGAGGGCGGGGCACCGGGCAGCCGGCCCGCCGCGGCCTCCGCGTACGCCGTGGCCAACTGGCCGTAGCCTTCGGCGATATGGAAGGTCCCGGCGAAGGCGTCCCGGGGGTCGACCGAGCGGTCCCGTAGCCGGGGCAGCCGGCGCAGCACCATGTTGACCTTGAGCTGGGCGCCCTCGGGCGCGGGGGGCGGCTCCTCGCCGAGGAGGGCGGCGAGCTCCCGGGGCGAGGCGTTGACCAGCACATGCCGCGCTCCCACCGCCCCCTCTGCGCCGTCCCCGCCCTCCGTGCCCTGCGCATCGGTCCGGTACCGGACCTCGGCGCGGGTCCCGTCGGTCTCGACGGCGGTCACCTCGTGCCCGGTGGCGATCTCGGCGCCCGCCGCCCTGGCCGCGTCGGCCAGCGCGTCGGTGAGGGCGCCCATGCCGCCCACGGGGACGTCCCAGTCGCCGGTCCCGCCGCCGATGACGTGGTAGAGGAAGCAGCGGTTCTGGACGAGCGAGGGGTCGTGGGCGTCGGCGAAGGTGCCGATGAGCGCGTCGGTGAGGACGACGCCCCGGACCAGGTCATGGGTGAAGCGCCGCTCGATCGCGGCGCCGATGGGCTCCTCGAAGAGCATCCGCCAGGCGGCCTCGTCGCCGATCCGCTCGCGGAGCGCCGCGCGGGTGGGCAGCGGCTCGGTGAGCGTGGGGAAGACCCGCCGGGCGACGCGCGCGGTGGTCACGTAGAACTCCCGCCACGCCGTGTACTCGGCGTCGGATCCGGTCAGCGCGGCGAAGGAGTCCCGGGTACGCCCCGCCCCGACCAGCAGCCCGCCGTCGCCCAGCGGGGTGTACGAGGAGACGGTGCGCTTCCGGAACCCGCAGCGCACCCCCAGGTCGCGCACGATCGAGCCGGGCAGCAGCGAGACCAGGTAGGAGTAGCGCGAGAGCCGGGCGTCCACCCCGGCGAAGGGCCGGCTGGAGACGGCGGCGCCACCGGTGGCGCCGAGCCGTTCGAGCACGAGCACGGAGCGCCCGGCCCGGGCGAGATAGGCGGCGGCGACCAGACCGTTGTGGCCGCCGCCCACGATGACGGCGTCGTACGAGGTGAGTGCGGGCATGGCCCTTGGTAACACGCGCCCGGTCACCGGGCCAGGGGGCGGACGCCGGGCTCCGGTGCTGCGGCCGGCGCCCGGCGGTCAGCGGCCGGCGGTCAGTAGCCGGCGGTCAGTAGCCGCGTGCCCCGTGCTGCTGCCGCAGGGCCGCCACCTGGCGGTAGAGCTGGACCGCTTCCGCGCCCCTGCCGAGTTGTTCCAGGCAGTGGGCCTCGTCGTTGCGGCTGGCCAGCGCGTCGGGGTGGGTGGCGCCCAGGACCCGGTCGCGGGTGTCGGCGACCTGGCGGTAGACGGAGAGGGCGTCCGCCCAGCGGCCCAGCCACCCCAGGCCCACGGCGACCTCGCGGCGGCTGACCAGGGTGTCGGGGTGGTCGGGGCCCAGGACATGTTCGCGGATCGCGCAGACGTCGCGGGACTCCGCGAGCGCCTCCTCCCAGCGGGAGAGGCGGCCCAGGTTGACGCCGACGCCGTGCCGGGCGCGGAGGGTCTCGGGGTGGTGGGGGCCCTGGACCCGGGCGCGGTCGGCGACCAGGGCGCGGTAGAGCTCCAGGGCCTCGGTGGACTCGCCGAGCCGGCCGAGGCTGATGCCGACCTCGTAGCGGGCGGCGAGGGTGTCGGGGTGGTCGGGGCCGAGGGAGTCGGCGCGGAGGGCGGCGACCTCGCGGTAGACGTTCAGCGCCTCCGGCCAGCGGCCGAGCTGGCCGAGCGCGTACGCCACCTCGTACTGGCTGATCAGCGTGTCGGGGTGGGTGGGCCCGAGCACTCTGGCCCGGGCGGCGGCCACCTCGCCCGCGAGCCGGTGGGCGTCCTCCAGGCGGCCGAGCCGGCCGAGGTTGTACGCGAGGTTGTGGCGGCAGCGCAGGGTGTCCACATGGTCCGGGCCGATGGTGCGTTCGCGGGAGGCGAGGACCGCGGCGAAGACCTCGTGGGCCTCGAAGTGCCGGCCGAGCTGGCCCAGTACGTACGCGGTCTCCTGGCGGGCCGCGAGGGTGTCGGGGTGGTCCGGTCCGAGGGCCCGCTCGCGCCCCTCGGCGACCCGGGTGAACTCGCGCAGCGCGTCGCCCGTACGGCCGGTCCTGCTCAGCGAGAAGCCGACCTCGTAACGGCTGCCGAGGGTGTCCGGATGGTCCGGGCCGAGCGCGTGCTCCCGCTCGGCGGCGACCGCGCGGTGCACCTCCCCGGCCTCCTCCCAGCGGCCGAGCCGGCCGAGGCTGAGCCCGGCGTTGTGTCTGCTGGTCAGCACGGCGAGTTGTTCCGGCGGCGGGGTGGGGCGGCCGGTGGCGGGCGGGGCGGAGAACCCGGCGCGCGGATCGGCGGGCCCGGTCCAGTCACCGGTGAGCCCCGCGGTGTGGTCGGGCGGGGTGGGCCGCAGCTCGGCCAGGCCGACCGCCTTGTGCCCGGTGGTCATGGTGTGGGACCAGGAGGGCAGGGGCGCGCCGTGGGGGCCCGCCACGGGGACGGCCGGGTATCCGGCGGCGGGGTACCCGGGGGTGCCGGCGGGTCCCGGCGCCGGGTAGCCGTAGCCGGGGGTGGCGCGGGCGGCGCCGATCCGGCCGCGCAGCCCGCCCGCGTCGGCGGGGCGCTCCTCGGGGGTCTTGGCCAGCAGCTCCAGGACGAGGGTGTCGAAGAACTCGGGGAGTTCGGGGCGGTGGCTGCGCGGTGGCTCGGGGATGGTGTCGCGGTGGCCTACCAGGACCGACCAGGCGTCCTCCAGGTCGAACGGCGGGGCGCCGGTGGCGATCTCGTACAGGACGCAGCCGAGCGAGTAGAGGTCGCTGCGGTGGTCGACCTGGCCGCCGCTGATCTGCTCGGGCGACATGTAGTGCGGGGTGCCCATGGCGACGCCGGGGCCGGTGAGCCGGGAGGTGAAGCCGATGTCGTGGCCGAGCCGCGCGATGCCGAAGTCGCAGATCTTCACCGCGCCGTTGGTGAGCCGCATGATGTTGGCGGGCTTCAGGTCCCGGTGGACGATGCCCTGTTCGTGCGTGTACGCGAGGGCGTCGGCGACCTGTTCCGCGATGTCGACGACGTCGGCGACGGCGAGCGCGCCGCCCTGCTCCTCCAGGAGCTGGCTGAGGTTGCGGCCCTCCAGCAGCTCCATGACGAGGTAGAGGACCCCGTCGTACTCGCCGAAGTCGTGGACGACGGTGACGCCCCGGTGCTGGAGCCCGGCGGCGACCCGGGCCTCGCGGCGGAAGCGCTCGCGCATGATCCGGGTGAAGGTGTCGTCGCGCTGCGGGCCGAGCGGCTTGAGGCACTTGACCGCGACCTGCCGGCCCAGTGACTCGTCGCGGGCCCGCCAGACCTCGCCCATCCCGCCGCGTCCGATGAGATCGAGCAGCCGGTAACGGCCCTGGATCAGCATGCTGTCCGCCATCGCGTGCTGTGGCCCCCCGTCACCCTCGCTGCGCCCACCCCGGCCGTTCCAGTATGGCGGCCGAGGCGGGGAGTGGGTACGGGGTGGGACGTGTGTCGGGCCCGGGCCCGGCCGCCCGGAACACGGCGGGGGATGTTCCCGGCGCCGCCCCGGCGGCCCCGGCCGCACCACCCGCACCGGCTCCACCGCCCGGCGGACCGGTCGGACCTGCCGGGCCCACCGGACCTGCCGTCGCCGCCAGGACGGCCGTCGCCGCCGGGCCGGCCGTCCGTGCCGGGGCCCCGGTCGCTCCCATAGGTCCTGCCTCCCCTGCCCCGTGGAGCCGCTTCGGTGGTCGGCCGGTGATCCGGCCGTCGGTGTGGTCCAGGCTATCGCCGTGACCGGGCCCCTCCCGCCACCGGCCGTCCCCCGCCGCTCCCCGGCCGTACCCGCTCCGACGGGCGGGGCCGCGTCCGGCGTTGCACGATGGCAGCATGCTGCTGGCACCGCTCGCCCGGGTCTCCCGGGAGGTCGCCGAGTCCCCGGCGCGGACCCGGAAGATCTCCCTGCTGGCCGGTGTCTTCCGGACGGCGGACCCCCGGGACGTGCCGGTGGTCATCCCGTATCTGGCCGGGCGGCTGCCGCAGGGGCGGATCGGGGTGGGCTGGAACGCGCTGAGGGACCCGCCGCCGCCCGCCGGGCGGGCCACGCTGACCGTGCTCTCCACCGACGCCGTGTTCACCGCGCTCGCCGCGGTGGCCGGGGCGGGCGCGCAGGGCGAGCGGCGGCGGCTGGTGCAGGGGCTGCTGGGCGCGGCCACCGAGGAGGAGCAGCGGTTCCTGGTGGGGCTGATCTCGGGCGAGCTGCGGCAGGGCGCGCTGGACGCGGTCGCGGTGGAGGCGCTGGCCGAGACGGCGGGGGCGCCGCCGGCGGCGGTCCGGCGGGCGGTGATGGTGGCGGGGGCGCTGGAGCCGGTGGCCGGGCGGCTGCTGGCCGAGGGGCCGCGCGTCCTGGAGGAGTTCCTGCTGACGGTGGGGCGTCCGGTGCTGCCGATGCTGGCGCAGTCCGCCGCGAGCGTCCCGGAGGCCGTCGGGCGGCTGGGCGGATGCGCGGTGGAGGAGAAGCTCGACGGGATCCGGGTGCAGGTGCACCGCACCGGGTCCACGGTCGGGATCTTCACCCGCACCCTCGACGAGATCACCGGGCGGCTGCCGGAGGTGGCCGAGGCGGCGCTGGCCCTGGACGGCGACGGGTTCGTGCTGGACGGGGAGGTGGTCGCGCGGGACGAGCGGGGCAGGCCCCGGCCGTTCCAGGAGATCGCGGGGCGGGTCGGCTCCCGTACGGACGTCGCCTCGGCCGCCGCGGCGGTCCCGCTCGCTCCGGTCTTCTTCGACATCCTGGCGGACGGCGGCGAGGAGCTGCTCGACCTGCCGTACACGGAGCGGCACGCGGTGCTGGCCCGGCTGGTGCCGGAGCCGCTGCGGGTACGGCGTCTGGTGCTCCCGGAGGGGGCGGGGGATCCGGCGGCCGGGGAGGCCGGGGAGGCGTTTCTGCGGGAGGCCCTGGAGCGCGGGGAGGAGGGCGTGGTGGTGAAGGCCCTGGACGCGCCGTACAGCGCGGGCCGGCGGGGTGCGGGGTGGGTGAAGGTGAAGCCGGTGCACACCCTGGACCTGGTGGTGCTCGCCGCCGAGTGGGGCCATGGCAGGAGGACCGGCCGGCTCTCCAACCTCCATCTGGGCGCGCGGCGGGAGGACGGCTCGTTCGTGATGCTCGGCAAGACCTTCAAGGGGCTCACGGACGCGATGCTGGAGTGGCAGACGGGACGGCTGCGGGAGCTGGCGGTACGGGACGACGGGCTGACCGTGACCGTACGCCCCGAGCTGGTCGTGGAGATCGCGTACGACGGGCTCCAGCGCTCCTCCCGCTATCCGGCCGGGGTGACGCTGCGGTTCGCGCGGGTGGTGCGGTACCGGGAGGACCGGACGGCGGCGGACGCGGACACGCTCGGGACGGTGCTGGCGGCGCACGGCCGGGGCCCGGTCCTGCCGGCCTGAGGCCACTCCGGCCCCGGCCCCCGGCCGCGCGCCGCCTCCGTCCTTTCCCCGCGTGGCTACTCGGCGGCGGTGGCGCGGGGGACGACCGTGGTGAGGACGCCCGTCAGCCCGTGCCAGTCCGAGGTGATCAGGCTCGCGTGGCGCTGGGCCAGCAGGTCGAGCCGGTCGCGGGCCTGCTGCTCGGTCGGGTTGACGGAGTCGATGGCGGGCGCCACGTTGTGCGCGTCGGTCATCAGCAGGAAGTAGTGGCGCCGGTCGTACCAGGCGGTGTCGATCGTCCCGGCGGCGTACGCGGTGGCGTCCCCGTCGAAGAAGACGAACCAGGGCCGCAGCGAGGCGTCCGTGTACCGCACGCGCGGGTCGCCGGCCTGGGCGTTGTGGACGGCGGGGAAGGCCGAGGCCTCGCCGATCCGGCCGGCCGCCTTGAGATCGCGCAGGTGGATGGCGTACTCGCGGTCGGTCCAGAGGGTGTCGAACGGGTTCTGCTCCTCCACCGTGCCCGGGATGAGCTCGACGACGAACTTCCCGGCGAGCTGGTCACGGGTCGGCCAGGCGTTGGCCTGGGCCGCCGTGTCGAGGTCGGGGTGGTCGCCCATCAGGTCGGCGGGGCGGAAGAGCGCGTCGCCGAGTTTGCTGGTGAGCAGCGCGTCGAGGGCGGCGGGGCCCCGGCCGCCCTGGCCCTGGAAGCCGTCCTTCATCTCCAGCTTGAGGACGATCGGGCGGTGGCCGGGGTTGGCGTCGTGCCAGGTCCTGATGTCGGTGAGGCACCCCGGCAGATCGCGGTTGCGGCTCTGGGTGCGCAGCGCGGCGACGGTGGTGGCGTTGGCGCAGTTGTTGTCGTTGCCGATCGGGTTGGAGTGCGAGACGCGCCAGGAGGCCCCGTAGATGTTGGTCCAGACGTCGATCTCCAGCATGGCGGCGCCGGAGTCGAGGGCGTCGGCGAAGTAGGGGAAGGTCGCCTTCTCGTACGAGTTGTGGACCCCCACCCCGGTACCGGAGGGGAAGGGGAGCTGTCCGGTGCCTGCGGCGCCGGCCGGGGCGGTGGTGAGGGCGAGCGCGACGGCCGCACCGGCCACCAGGGTCGTACGGAGGAGCTTGGCCATATCCCTGAGTCCTCTCGGCATGCATGGCTTGGGCATGTCAATGTTTGGTCAACAGTCAGGCACTGTAAGGGAGTTCGGTGAAGCGCGGGAGGACAACGGGCCTACGGCCGGGTTCCCGGGAGCGACCTGGGGCGCCCGCGCGCGTGCCGGGCCCCGTACGGCGCCGGTACGGGCCCGGGGCGGCCCGGAAACGGGCCGGCCGCTCCCCCGGGCCCGCGCTGCCGGGGACCCCTCACCGGGGATGCGTCCGTGCCCTGGGGCGACGACAATGGGCCCACCGGACGAAGGAGGAAGCGGCATGAACGAAGAGTCCGCCGCGCGGATCGAGACCGAGATCGAGAGCGCGACCCCCGACCGGCTGCTGCACACCGGGGCCTGCGACGAGGTGACGGCCGAGGACCTCGCGCTCGCCTCCGGCCGCGATCTCACCCCGGAGAGCCTCGACTGGGCCCGGCGCCGGCTGGCCGAGCGCGGCCGCGCCGCCATCGAGGAGCAGCTTCCGTAACCGGCCGTCCCGTCCCCGCCGTACGGCGCGTGTCGGCGCGGGGGCGGGCGGTGGGTCCCGTACGACCGAGGCCGTACGGGGCTCCCGTACGGCCTCGTCCCGTACGACCGAGCCCGTACGACCGAGCCCGTACCAGAGCCCTTACGGGACCCACCGCCCGGCCGCCGCTCCGCGCTCCGGTGGGCGTGCCCGGCCCCGGTCCGTGGCGCTAGCGTCCGGGCCACGGGGCCGGTGCGGACGGCCGGCCGCCGGTGTGGTGGCGGCCGAGGAGTTCGGCCAGGCCGCGGCGGGTGGCGGCGAGGACCACCCGGTCGCCGGGGGTCAGCACATAGCCGGGGTGCAGGTCCCAGACCAGGCCCGGCGGGCGGCCCTCGGGGGCGGGGCGGCTGTCCGCGAGGTCCGGCAGCCGGTCCCCCGGGGCCGCCGTGTCGAGCGCGATGACCCGCCAGGCGCCGGGCCGGAAGACCTCCCCGACCGTCCGCCCCTCCAGCCGGGGGTGGCCGGCCACATCGATGGCGGCGACCAGCAGCACCCGGCGCTCGACGGGGATCGCGCCGAGGATCTGCCGGCCCATCATGGCGATGGCGAAGGCCGGGGCGGCCAGGGTGGAGACGCTGCGGCTGCGGGTGAGGGCCCGGGGGTGGGCGGCGCGCAGGGTGCGGTAGACGGCGGTGGCGAAGTCGTCGTCGTACAGCCGGAGCGCGACCCGCAGGTCCGGGGCGACGGAGCGGGCGTAGAGGGTGGCTTCGAGGTTGGTGGTGTCGGCGCTGGTGAGGGCGAGCAGGGCGTGGGCCCGTTCGATCTTGGCGGCCTCCAGCACGCCCTCCTGGGTGACGTCGCCGAGCACGGTCGGGATCCGCAGCCTGCGGGCGACCGCGACACCGCGCGCCTCGGGGTCCTCCTCCACGCAGACCACCGGGATGCCCAGCTCGCGGAGGTTGACCAGGACCCGGGTGCCGACCTTGCCGAGGCCGAGCAGGACGACATGGCCGGAGAGTCCGCGCGGCGGGCGGCGGAGCGCGGAGGCGGTACGGAAGGTGCCGAGCGCCTCCAGGATCGCGGCGAGCACCACGGGCACCAGGAAGAGCCCGGTGATCATGGCGAGGAGCTGCATGACCTGCCGGTTGACGGATTCCCCGACGGCCGGGTCGCCGATGGCGAAGAGGTCGAGCAGGGTGAGGTAGAGCGCGCCGAGCGGATGGACGCCGGTGGCGATGGACGAGGCGGTGGAGAGGGCGAGGACGGCGCCGACGATCCCGGCGAAGGACCAGCGGAGCCGGCGGGAGAAGAAGGAGGCGAGCGGGGCGCCCCGGCCGCCGAGGCGGCGGGCCGGCAGATCGGGTCCGGCGTGCGAGACGGCCTCCAGGACGATGGTGCCGCGCCCGGTGGCGGCGGCGGCGTCCGCGTCGTCGGGCAGCAGCAGTGGCGCCTCCTGGCCGCTGTTGTCCGAACCCTCGGTGCCCGCCGGGTCGTTGGTGGTCGCGGAGAGCAGCGCCAGGGTGCAGAGCCCCGGGTCGGCGACGCGGCCGGGACCCGGCGGGTTGCGTTCGACGGCCCGGAGCAGCAGCCCGTCGGCGCGGATGACCTTGCTGGTGCCCGCGACGGCGGTGGCGGCGAGCGCGGGGGCGGCCGTGTCGGCGTCGGAGAGGACGGTGGTGGAGGCGTCGAGCGCGGCCCGGTCGAGGCCGGGGGCGGCGACGGCGGCGGCCTGGTCGAGCAGGCCTTCGAGGTGCTGGCCGAGCTTGCGGTTGTAGAGCCGGATGACCAGGCGCAGCCGGGGGTTGAGGCGGCGGGCGGCGAGCGCGGCCCGGATATTGACCTCGTCGTCGTCATGGACGAGGGCGAGCGCCTCGGCCTCCGCCACCCCGGCCTCCACGAGGGCGTCCTCGTCGAGGTCGGTGATCTCCAGGAGCCGGGGCCCGCCGCGTACCGCGCCGGGGCCGTCGTCGGGACCGTCGGGCAGGGTGGCGGCGGTCCGGGCCATGGCGGCGGACATCCGGCCGAAGAAGGCGGAGGCCCTGCCGAGACCGGCGACCGGGGCGGGCGGCATACGGGAGGCGCGTACCGGCGGTACGACCAGGGTGACGCGTTCGCCGTAGACATGGCGGAGCTCGCCGGCGAGCCGGTGGGCGAGGGTGTCGTCGCCGCAGACGACCATATGGCCCGTCGCGGGGCCGTGCGCTGCCTGGTGAGGAAGTGTGGACACGCCACCAGTGTGCCGCCTCTCTGTTCGGACGCGGCACAGCCGTACCCGGCCGGGGGCGCGGCCGGGAACGGCTGAGGGAAGGTCAGAACCCCCTGTTCAGCAGAGTTCTGACGTCGGATCAGTTCTTCTTGACGGAGTACGCGTGGGCGCCCGCCCCGGCGAGCGCGCCCTTGTCGACGATCAGGTACTCCTCGCGCAGCGGCTGTCCGGCGAACCAGTGCTCCAGGATCTCCCGGGTGCCGGCCGCGTACCGGGCCTGCGCGGAGAGGGAGGAGCCGGAGATGTGCGGGGTCATGCCGTGGTGCGGCATGGTCCGCCAGGGGTGGTCGGGGGGCGCGGGCTGGGGGTACCAGACGTCGCCCGCGTATCCGGCGAGCTGTCCCGAGCGGAGCGCGCGGACGACGGCGTCCCGGTCGGCGATCTTCGCGCGGGCGGTGTTGATGAGATAGGTGCCGCGCTTCATCCGCGCGATCAGCTCGTCGTCGAAGAGGCCCTCGGTCTCCGGGTGGAGGGGGGCGTTGACGGTGACGACGTCGCAGTGCGGGACCATCGCCGCGGGGCTCTCGTGCCAGGTGAGGCCGAGTTCCCGCTCGGTCTCGGCGGGCAGCCGGTGCCGGTCGGTGTAGTGGAGGCCCACGTCGAAGGGGGCGAGGCGGCGGAGGATGGCCTGCCCGATCCGGCCGGCGCCGACGGTGCCGACCCGCATGCCCTCCAGGTCGTAGGAGCGGGCGACGCAGTCGGCGATGTTCCAGCCGCCGTCCAGGACCCGCTGGTAGGAGGGGAGGTAGTTCCGTACGAGCGACAGCGTCATCATCACGGCGTGCTCGGCGACGCTGATGCTGTTGCAGTAGGTGACCTCGGCGACGGTGACGCCCCGGGCGATGGCCGCGTCGAGGTCGACATGGTCGGAGCCGATGCCGGCGGTGAGCGCGAGCTTCAGCTTCTCCGCCCTGGCGATGCGTTCGGCGGTCAGATAGGCGGGCCAGAAGGGCTGGGAGATGACCACGTCGGCGTCGACGAGTTCGCGGTCGAAGACGGAGTTCTCGCCGTCCTTGTCGGAGGTGACGACGAGGGTGTGGCCCTGGGACTCCAGGAAGGGCCGGAGCCCCAGTTCGCCGGAGACGCTGCCGAGCAGTTCGCCCGGGGTGAAGTCGACGGCGCTCGGGGTGGGGGTGGTCTGGCCGCCGGGATAGTGGTCGATGGTGGGGATCGTGTCCCGGGCGTAGGACTTCGGCTGTCCGTCCACCGGGTCGTCGTACAGCACACACAGCACCTTTGCCATGGCCGCGACTCCTCATCCGTGTACAGCGGGAAGGTGTTTCCACCATCCCGGCCCCGGTGGGGCCGGTCAAAACGAACTTCCCTATGGCCGGATAGGCGGCGGCTATCCGGCGGAGGGCCGGCCGGCCGGGCCCGCCGGGCCTCCGGGGCGCAGATGGGTGTCGAGGAGCCGGTCGAGCGCCTCCCGTACGCCCGCCTGCCGGGCGGTCTCCAGCAGGGCCCTGGCCAGGACGGGTTCGGGGGTGCGGTCGGCGATGACCAGGCCGACGCGGGGGCCGTGCGCCGGATGCTCCAGTGGGATGACCCGCATCCCCGCGGGGACGCCGAACATGGGGAGCCAGGCGTGGGAGATGACGCTGGACCAGTGGCCGGCCGTGAGGTGGGCGTAGAGCCCGGCGACGGAGTCGGTCTCGATGGCGGCGACCACGGCGGGCTTGCCGTCGGCGGCGAAGTACTCGTTCATGATGCGGCGGTTGCGCATCCGGCCGGAGAGCAGACAGAGCGGCTGTTCGGCGATGCTCGCCCAGCGGGCGACCGGCCGGCCGGCGAGCGGCCCGTCCTCCGGGGTGAGCAGGAGATAGCGCTCCTCGTAGAGGGGGGTGCGGCGGACCGGGCCGAGGGCGTCGTCGTCCAGATAGGTGAGGGCGATGTCGAGTTCGAAGGCGGCCAGGCGGCGGGCGATGTCGCGGGAGGAGAGCGAGTCGAGGCGGACCCGGGCGAGCGGGTGGCGGGCCACGAAGGGGGTGGTGAGCAGGGAGGCGGCGGTGAGCGCGGTGGGGATGGCGCCGATCCGCAGGGTGCCGGTGAGGCCGCCGCGCATCGCGGAGAGCTCCTGGCGCAGCGCGTCGCGCTCGGCGAGGATGCGGTGCGCCCAGAGCAGGACCCGTTCGCCCTCCGGGGTGAGCCCTTCGAAGCGGTGGCCCCGGCGGACGATGGGCACGTCGAGTTCGTGTTCGAGCTTGCGGATGGCGGCGGAGAGGGAGGGCTGGGAGACGTAGCAGGAAGCGGCGGCGCGGGCGAAGTGGCGCTCCCTGGCCAGGGCGACCAGATACTCCAGTTGACGCAGCAGCAACGCCCGCTCCCCCTCCGCTCCTGGTTCCCCCCTGATACCCGCGGCCGGAGGTTCAGAGACCCTGCTGGGCCGCCGCGCGGCGCTGCCGTTTGCCCAGCGGCGCCTGGGACCGGTCCTCCGCCTGCGACCTGAGGTTCTTGTAGCCGTAGCCGCGCTCGGCCAGCCACGCCCTCGCCGCCTCCTCGGCCCGCTCGGACGCCTCCAGGATGTCCTCCTCTTCCTCCCCGGAGTCCAGGAACCGGAAGGTGAAGGCGGGGCGCGCCGCGATGTCGTAGCTGAGGTGCCCCTCGGGCGTGAAGGCCGCGCGCAGGACGTCGTGGTCGGCGGCCCGGGCGAGCAGTTCGGCGCGCTGGTCGGGGCCGAGCCCGTCGAAGACACCGCGGACGGTGATACGGAAGGTACGCGTACTCATCCCCCGACCCTAGCGAGCGCGTCGGGCGGACTCCACGGATATTCCGCGCGGGCGGCTCCGTCCCGGCGGGAGGCCGGGTCAGAGGGGGACGAGGGTGACCTCCGTGGCCTTGACGCCGGTCCAGACGGCGGCCCCGTCGGCCAGGGCGAGTTCGGCCGCCGCCTCGTGGGTGATCTCCGCGATCAGGTCGGGGGCCTCGTCCGAGGTGATCAGGACGCGGAGTCTGCTGCCGAGCGCGGTGATCTCCCGTACGGTGCCGGGCCAGACGTTGCGGGGGCTGCCGCCGGGCCGTTCCCGGTGGACGGCGACGGCCTCCGGGGCGATGACCGCCAGCGCCCGGGTGGCGGCGGGCGCGGGCTCGGCGACCACCAGCCGGCCGCCCCCGTCGAGCGCGAAGCCGTCCGGTCCCGCGACCCCGGGCCAGGCGTTGCGGCCGAGCATCCGGGCCACCCACGGGGAGCGGGGATGCCGGGTCACCTCGGCGGGCGGCGCGTCCTGGAGGACCTCTCCCTCGTCGAGTACGAGGACCCGGTCGGCCAGCGAGACCGCCTCGACCGGGTCGTGGGTGACGATCAGGCAGACCCCGCCGAAGGTGTCGAGATGGCCGCGGAGGGTGTGCCGTACCCGGGCCCGGGTGGTCTGGTCGAGGGCGGCGAGCGGCTCGTCCAGGAGGAGCAGCCGGGGCCGGGCGGCGAGCGCGCGGGCGAGCGCGACCCGCTGCGCCTGCCCGCCGGAGAGCTGGTGCGGCCTGCGGTGGGCGAGGTGTCCGACGCCGAGCCGGTCGAGCCAGCGCTGGGCGCCGCGCCGGGCCTCGGCGCGGCGCACGCCCTGGGCGCGCAACCCGTACGCGGTGTTGGCGAGCGCGCTGAGGTGCGGGAAGAGCGCGCCGTTCTGGGGCACCCAGGCGACGCCCCTGCGGTGCGGGGGCAGGCCGCCGACGTCGAGGTCGCCGAGGCGGAGCGCGGCGTGGGCGCGCGGGGTGAGGCCGAGGAGGGCGCGGAGCAGGGTGGTCTTGCCGGCGCCGTTGGGGCCGACGACGGCGATGGTGGTGCCGGGTTCGGCGGCCAGGGTGAGCCGGTTGAAGCCGGTCACGTCGGCGCGCAGCCGCCACCGCTCCGGCGCCGGGCCGGGGGCGTCCCCGTCCGCGTCGGCCTGCTTGAGGGGTACGGCGGGACCGTCACCGGCGGGGGCGTCGCCCGGCCCGGGGCGCGTCGTCTCCGTACGGCCGAGGTCACCGTCTCCCCCGCCGGAACCGTCGGCGGCCGAGGGCACGCGTCCGGCCACCGGGTCGACGGCGGCGCCGGCCGTCTGGCCGCTCCAGCGGCCCCGGAGCGCGATCAGGACGGCCATGGCGATGGCGAGCAGCAGCAGGGAGACCGAGGTGGCGGCCTCCGGGGAGTCCTGGAGGAGCAGATAGACCTGGAGCGGCAGGGTCTGGGTGGTGCCGGGGAGGTTCCCGGCGAAGGTGATCGTGGCGCCGAACTCGCCGAGCGCCCGCGCCCAGGTGAGCGCGGCGCCGGCGGCGAGCCCGGGCGCCACCATCGGCAGGGTGACGGTGGCGAAGACCCGCAGCGGGGAGGCGCCGAGCGAGGCGGCGGTCTCCTCGTACGCGGGCCGCAGCCCGGCGAGGGTGCCTTCGAGGCTGATGATGAGGAACGGCATCGCGACGAAGGTCGCCGCGACCACGGCGCCCGAGGTGTGGAACGGCAGGGTGAGCCCGAAGGTCTCCTCCAGCCAGGGCCCGAGCAGCCCGCGCCGGCCGAAGCCGAGGAGCAGTGCCACGCCGCCGACGGTCGGCGGCAGCACCATGGGGAGCAGGACGAGGGTGCGGACGAGTGTCTTGCCGGGGAAGTCCACCCGGGCGAGCAGCCAGGCCAGCGGCACCCCGAGAAGGAGCGAGAGCCCGAGCGCCCAGAACGAGACGAGCAGCGAGAGCTGGAGCGCCTGGACCACCGCGGGGCTGGTGAGATGGGTGGAGAGCCCGCCCCAGTCGGTCCTGGCGAGGATGCCGAGCAGGGGCAGCAGCAGGAACGCGACGGCCAGCAGCGCGGGCACCGTCAGGGCGACGGGGGCGCGGAGCCCCCGGACGCGGGCGCGGCTCATCGGGGCCCCCGGTGGTGGTGTCGGCGGGTGGAGGGACGGTCAGGTCCCGGGAGGTGTCGGGGTCCCGGGACCCGGCGGGTGCGCGGGGCGCCGTACGGGACCGGAACCGTACGGCGGCGGGCGGGGACGGCGGAGGGCCGCCCGGCGGCGGTGACCACGGGCGGCCGCCGGAGCCTACGGCTTCTGGAAGCCGGCCGCCTGGAGGATCTTCTGGGCCTCCGGGCCGCTGAGCCAGGTGACGAACGCGGCGGCGGCTTCGGCGTTCCGGGAGCTCTTGAGGGTGGCCGCCGGGTACTGGGCGATCGCGTTCTGCGCGTCGGGGATGTCGACGGCGTCGACCTTGTCGGTCGCGGTGGCGGCGTCGGTCCGGTAGACGATGCCGGCGTCGGCCTCGCCCAGCTCGACCTTGCTGAGGACGGCGCGGACGTTGGGCTCCTGCGAGACCGGCTTGACGGTGATCTTCTGCGCGTCGAGCACCTGCTTGCTGTACCGGCCGACGGGCACCTCGGGCGCGGCCAGGACGACCTTGAGCTTGGGGTCCGCGAGGTCCTTGAGGCTCCCGACCTTCTCCGGGTTGCCCTCTCCGGTGGCGATGACCAGCCGGTTCCTGGCGATGACGGTCGGGGTCCCGGTGTCGCTCTTCAGGCCGTCCATGGTCTTGGTGTCGGCGGTGACCAGCGCGTCGGCGGGGGCGCCCTGGTTGACCTGGGCGGCCAGTTCCTGCGAGCCGGCGAAGGAGAAGGTGACCTTGGTGCCCGGGTTGGCCTTCTCGTACGCGGCGCCGGCCGTCTTGAAGACGTCGGTGAGCGAGGCGGCGGCGAGCACGGTGAGCTGGGCGGACTTCGGGGAGCCCGACGAGCCGCCGTCGGCGGAGCCGGTGTCCTTCGTGTCGTCCTTGCCGCCGCAGGCCGCCAGCGGCAGGAGCAGGGCGGCGGTCACGAGCGCGGCGGCGGCGCGGCGGCGGGTCGGGGAGAGGGACATGAGGGGGCTCCTTGGCGGTGAGGCGGAGGCGGGCGAGGGGCGCGCCCGAGAGGGCCGGATCGTTCCGTGCCCGCGGGTACGGAGCGACGGTCGGCGGGGTCAGACGCGGTCGATGTGCACGCTGGTGGCCTTGACCCGGGCAGTGGCCCGCATGCCGACCGCGAGGCCCAGTTCCTCGACGGCCTCCCGGGTCAGCAGGGAGACCAGCCGGTGCGGCCCGGCCTGGATCTCCACCTGGGCGGCCACATCGCCGAGTGTGACGGCGGTGACGATGCCGGGGAAGGCGTTACGGGCCGAGGTGTACGGGACGTCGTCCTCGTCGGCGCCGCTCTGTCCGACCTCGACGGCGAACGCGGCGAGGGAGGGACCGTCGATCAGCCGGCGCCCGCTCTCGTCGCGGTGGGTGGCGACCCGGCCCGCGTCGGCCCAGCGGCGCGCGGTGTCGGGGCTCACGCCGAGGAGACGGGCCGCCTGACCGATCGTGTAGGACTGCATATGCGACAAGATAGGCCGCAGGTCGTCGCATTTACAATTCTTATGATGATCCTCCTTCGCAGATGCGAGGGCATCATGTCCGGGGGCGCCGGGGTCAGCGTTTGACGGCCCGCAGGATGACGAACTTCGGGTCGCTCGCCACCGTCTCGCACCGGCCGAACAGACGGCGCAGCTTGAGGTGGTAGCCGAGGTGCCGGT
This sequence comes from Streptomyces sp. NPDC093085, assembly GCF_040683935.1. Lineage (NCBI taxonomy): Bacteria > Bacillati > Actinomycetota > Actinomycetes > Kitasatosporales > Streptomycetaceae > Streptomyces > Streptomyces sp. NPDC093085. Next base: position 219,379 of record NZ_JBFBFB010000002.1, read on the forward strand.
TGCCGATGACCCACAGCTCTCCCCCGGGCCGCAGCGCGGCGCGCGCCCCGGTGAACATCCGCCACGCCGTGGCGTCGGTGGTCGCCTGGTGGGTGTGGAACGGCGGGTTGGTGACGACGAGGTCGGCCGACTCGGCCGGTACGCCGGAGAGGCCGTCGCCGAGAAGGAACTCCGCGCCGGTGTCCGGGGCGGTGTTCGCGCGGAAGGTCGCCTCGGCCGAGGCGACCGCGCCGTACGACTCGTCGGCGAAGGTGAGCGTGGCCCCCGGGTTCTCCAGCGCGAGGGCGGTGCCGACGACCCCGTTGCCGCATCCCAGGTCGACGATGTGCGCGGGCCCCCGGTCGCGCGGGAGGTGGCGGAGGAGGAACCGGGTGCCGATGTCGAGCCGTTCGGCGCAGAAGATCCCGGCGTGGTTGACGACCGTACGGCCCGAGACGGCGCCGATCCCTTCGGGGAGCGCGTACCGGTGCGGCCAGGGGGTGGCGGTCCCGTCCGGCCGGCCCGGCACGGGGGTGCAGAAGATCAGCCGGGCCTTCCGCACGGCGAGGGAGGTCCTGGTGGGGCCGAGGATCCGCTCGAAGAGCCGGAGGGTGGAGGTGTGGATCTCGGTGACGCGCCCGGTGCCGACGACGAGGGTCCCGGGGTGGAGCGCGGGCGCCAGCCGGTGGAGCTGGTCCTCCAGCAGGGAGAGGCTCTTGGGGACGCGGACGAGCAGGACGTCGATCCGCTCCGGCGGGGTGTCGAGGGTGGAGAGCAGCAGGGCGGCGTCCTCGGCGAGCCCGGCGCGGCGCAGATTGGCGCGGGTGGCCTGCTGGGTGAGGTACGAGTCGCTGATCTGGACGAGGGTGCCGGTGGCCCGGTCCGGGTGGGCGGCGAGCGCGGTGGTGAGGGCGCCCCACCGGTCCCCGACGACCACGACCGTACCGCCGAGCCCGGGGCCGCCGCCCGTCACCGGGGCGCCGTCCGCGTCCCCGGCTCCTCCCGGTCCTCCCGGTCCCGGCTCCCTTTCCGGTCCCGGCTCCCTTTCCGGTCCCGGCTCCCCTTCAGGTCCCGGCTCCCCCTCCGGTGCCGGCTCGGCGAGGTGGCGCAGCAGGTACTCGTCGGCGGAGTCCCAGGCGCGCAGCGTCTCGCGGGGGTGGTCGGGGAAGCGGGTGAGGCCGAAGTCGCCCCAGGGTGTCGTCACACGGTTCATCGTGTGACCAGGCTATCCGCCCGGGAGCGGGGGTCAGTCCCGGGCGGCGCGGCGGCGGGCCCGGTCCAGGGCCGCCTGCGCCTGCTCCCGGCCGAGGACCGCGGCGAACTCGGTACGGGCGATCTCCAGGACCGTGTCGGCGTCGGCCGGGGTCCGCGGGTGGTCGCGCAGGGCGATGTCCGCGGCGGCCTGGGCGAGCAGGTCGTCGTCGGGGGACGCCCCGGGCTGGGACATGGTGTGGAGCACTTGGTGCCAGAGTCCGGGCATCGCGTCAGTTCCCTTCGTCCGTGGGGTGGTCGTCGTCCGTGGGATGGTCGTCGTCCGTGAAGTGGCCGTCGTCCGTGAAGTGGTCGTCGTCCGGGGGACGGTCGTCGTCCGTGGGGTGGTCGGTGCGGATGCCCAGCGCGGCGAGGACGTGGTGGACGAGTTCGTCGGCGAGCAGTTCCCGGGGGAAGGCGGTGGGGTCGCGGGACCAGTGGGCGACCAGTTCGTTGATGGCCCCGATGAGCGCCACGATGGCGAGGGTGTGGTCGCGGGGCGCGGCCTCGCCCCGCTCGGCGGCGCGCTCCGCCTCCCCGCTGAGGAAGTCGGACCAGAGGCTGCGCCAGAGCAGCCGGTGTTCCTCGACGGCCCGGCCCGCGCCGGTGAGTTCGGCGAAGGCGATCCGGGTGGCGGCGGGGTGCGCGGTGACGGCGTCCAGGTAGGCGCGGGTGAGGGCGGTGATCCGGGCCCGTGCGCCGGCGCCCTCCATGGCGGGGTCGCTGAGCACGGTCAGCGCGGCCTCCATCCCGGCCCGCGCGACATCGTTGTGCAGGGCGATCAGCAGCGCCTCGCGCCCCTCGAACTCCTCGTAGAAGGCGCGCACCGGGACCTGGGCAGTGGCGCAGATCCGTTCGATGGAGGTGGCGGGGTAGCCGTGGGCGGTGAAGAGTTCGGTGGCCGTCGTCAGCAACCGCTCCCTGCGGGCCGCCCGGAGGTCCTGGCCCGCGCACTCCCGGCCGGTGCGCTCCTGGCCCCCGCACTCCTGGACCGTACGGCCGTGGTCCACGCACTCCTGGTCGGCGGGGGTCTCACGGGCTCCGGCGGGGGCGGCCGACGGCGGCTCAGCGGAACTCCGGCTCCGATCCATCCGACCTCCCCGAACCGCCCCGGGAACCTGTGGTGTTGTCCCGGTGAAGGGCGCTCGTCGCAGCATGCCACGCACCCTGGGCCGACACGCCACGTTCCTCGAATGCGCGCGCATCCGCAAAAATGTCCAACGGGACGCCCGGATTCCGGGTAGGGCGCGCGCTCACTCCAATGCCCCGCGCACCGGGCCGCCGGGACGGCGGGGCGGGATGCTCGGAGCACCGGCCGCGCCGCGCCACGGCACCGCGCCACCACGGCGAGAGGGGACATCATGGTCACTCCGCCCGAGCGGGCCGCGCGGGGCAGGGCGGCCCGCAAGCAGGCGTCCCGGTCCTCGCACGGGCTGTGGATCCCGGCCGCCGACCGGCTCGACCCGCTCGTGGTGCTGGCGCGTCAGGCGGCGCACCGGCTCCCCGAGCTGGCGCCGCTGCGGTACGAGCGGATGGCCGTCTCCCCGCTGGCGTATCTGCGCGGCGCCGCCGCCGTGATGGCCGCCGACCTCGCCCACCAGCCGCGTACGGGGCTGACGGTGCAGCTCTGCGGGGACGCGCACCTGCTGAACTTCGGGGTGTTCGACGCGCAGGGGCAGGCCCTGCTCTTCGATCTCCACGACTTCGACGAGACCCTGCCGGGCCCCTTCGAGTGGGATGTGAAGCGGCTCGCCGCCAGTGTCGCGGTGGCCGTCGCCGACCGGGGCGGCACGGCGACGGAGGCCCGGGAGGCGGCGCGGGGCGCGGCCGGTTCGTACCGTACGACGATGCGGTGGCTCGCCCACCTCGGGGAGCTGGACGTCTGGTACGCCGTGACCGGCACCGCCGAGCTGACGGCGCTCGCCGGGGACGGGCTGGCGCGGGCGCTGCGCGAGGCGGGGCCCCGGGCGGTGGAGCGGCTGACCGACCTGGCGCAGGGGCGGCGCCGGATCCGCCATCAGCCGCCGCTGGTCGAGCCGGTGGGGCCGCTGGACATGGCGCTGCTGCGGCGGATCTTCATCGGCTACCGCGCCGCGCTCCCGGAGGAGCGCCGGGTGCTGCTCGACCGGTTCCGCCTGGTGGACGTGGCCCGCAAGGTGGTCGGTGTCGGCAGTGTCGGGGTCCGGTGCTTCGTCGTCCTGCTGGAGGGGCGGGACGCGGCGGACCCGCTGCTGCTCCAGCTCAAGGAGGCCGGGCGGTCGGCGCTCGAACCCCATGTCCAGCAGAGCGGATACGTGCACCAGGGCCACCGGGTGGTGGCCGGGCAGCGGCTGCTCCAGGCGGCGGGCGACATCTTCCTCGGCTGGGTCAGCGGGCCCGAGGGGCGGCACTTCTACTGGCGGCGGCTGCGGGACACGAAGGGGGGCGCGGTCGTCGCGGAGCTGTCGCCCGCGCTGCTGCGGGAGTACGCGGTGCTCTGCGGGCGGGCCCTGGCGCTGGCGCACGCCCGCTCGGGGGACCGGATCGCCATCGCCGCCTACCTCGGCGGCTCGGAGGTCTTCGACCGGGCGGTGGCGGCGTTCGCGCTGCGGTACGCCGTGCGGAACCGGGCGGACCACGCCGCGCTGGTCAGGGCGCTCGCGGCCCACCGGCTCCCGGCGGGCGCGCGCTAGTCCGTGCCGTCCGGACGGGGGCCGTTGGGACCGGGGCCGTCCGGGCCGGGCCGGAGGATCCCGAGCAGCCGGGTCACCTCGGTGGCGACCGCGTGCCGTCCCGCCCCGAGGTACTTCCGGGGGTCGACGACGGCGGGGTGGGCGGCGAGGTGGTCGCGTACGGCGGTGGTGAAGGCGTTGTTGAGGTGGGTCGATATGTTGATTTTCGTCATGCCGTGCCGGACCGCCTCGGTGAGACCGTCGTCGGAGACCCCCGAGGAGCCGTGGAGCACCAGGGGGACGGGAACGGCCTCGCGGAGCGCCGCGATGAGCGCGTGGTCGAGTGCGGCGTCGCGGGTGAGCATGGCGTGCGAGGTGCCCACCGCGACGGCGAGGGCGTCGACGCCGGTGGCGGCAGTGTAGGCGGCGGCCTCGGCGGGGTCGGTCCGTACGCCGGGGGCGTGGACCCCGTCCTTGCCGCCGACCTCGCCGAGTTCGGCCTCCACCCACACGCCCGCGTCATGGCAGCGGGCGACGACCTCGGCGGTGGCCTTGACGTTCTCGGCGTAGCCGAGGGTGGAGGCGTCGAACATGACCGAGTGCACCCCCAGGTGCAGGGCCTCCTCGACGAGGGCGGGCTCGGTGACATGGTCGAGATGGACGGAGACCGCCGTCCCGGCCCGCTCCCCGGCGGCGAGCGCGGCCCGGGCGAGCGGTGCGAGGGCGCCGTGGTAGCGCACCGCGTTCTCACTGATCTGGAGGATGACCGGGGCCCCCGCGGCCTCGGCCCCGGCGATGATCGCCTCGGCGTGCTCCAGTTGGATGACGTTGAAGGCGGCGGCGGCGTGGCCGGCCGCCACCGCGGCCGCGACGGTCTCTCCGGTGCCGATGAGGGGCATGACGTCCTTTCAGGGACGGGTGCGGCGCGGGGACCTCGCGCCGTGGGGACGGGGCGCCGGGTGACGGGCATACGGGCCCGGCCGGTACGGATACGGTACGGGGCGCTCGCCCGCCCCGGGCCGGGTGTCCGGGCCCGGAGTGCGCGAGCGCCGGGGCGACGCCCGGGGCGTGGCGCCCGGGGTGTGCGGCGGCGTCAGGTGTCCGGGGTCGGGCCCGTGGTGTCCAGGGCGGCGCCGGCGTCGGCGGCCAGGGTGACGGCGACCTGGCGGATGCGGAGGTCGGGGACGAGGCCCGGGGTGGGGCGGAGCATGAAGCGGCCCTGGTAGTGGCCGCCCGCCAGGGCGCGGAGTTCGATCTCGCCCTCCGGCCAGCCGCGCCGTTCCAGGTCCCAGGGCTCGCGGTCCACGACGACCGTGCCGTCCTGCTCCAGCCGCGCGGGGTGGCCGAGCAGGGTCCCGTACTCGAAGCGGCATCCCCGCAGCCGCAGGATGTCGACGAGTTGCCCGCCGACCTGGTCGACCACGGCGGCGGGGGAGGCGCTGGTGCGGGTGAGCCGGGCGGTGTCGTGGATCCGGGCGAGGAGCCCGGCGTCGACCACCGTCGTGATCAGCAGCCGCCGGGCCCGTACGGCGATCTGGGAGACGGCGAGCCCCACCGCCAGCAGCAGCACCGCCGTGGTCACATCGCCCGCCCGGGTGACGCTGAGGCGGTCGAACGGCCGGGTGAGGAAGAAGGCGAACCAGAGCGCGGAGAAGAGCGCGGCGAGCGCGCCGGCGACCCGGTTGCCGAGGGCGGCGACCGCGACGACGACCACGACGAGGATCAGCGCGAGATTCGCGCCCGCCAGGGTCGTGCGCAGCGGCACCAGGATCCCCGCGGTCGCCAGGGGCGCCAGCACGGCGGCGGCCAGCGCGACCCGGTCCCGTACCGGGAGGCCGTCATGCCACGGGAATCGCCTGGTCACCGCCGCACCCTCCGCTCCGGGGCCGTCGACCTGTCCGGGGAGGGCCGCGCCCGGTGGCCCTCCTCTCCAGGGTGCGCCCCGGGGCGCGCCGCCGCTCCCCCAGCCGGACCATCCGTCCCGCCGGGCGGGGGTCGACTCCGGTGCGGGTGGGAAGGAAGGGGGCGTGCGTGAAGCCAGAGTTCTGCTGGGTGTTCCGGTGGCGGAGTGGGTGAAGTGGGGGCGGGAGCCCGTCGTCACCCAGACGCTCCGGTCGACCGCCGCCGCGACGATCGCCTATGTGGTCGCGCTGCGGCTGAGCAGCGAGCCCTCGCCGCTCACCGCGCCGCTGACCGCGCTCCTCGTCGTCCAGGTGACCCTCTACTCGACGCTGACCACCGGTATCCGCCGGGTGAACGCCGTGGTCGCCGGGGTGCTGGTGGCCAGCGCGTTCAGTGTGCTGGTCGGGCTGACCTGGTGGAGCCTGGGGCTGATCATCCTCGCCTCGCTGGTGGTGGGGCGGCTGGTCCGGGTGAGCGAGTTCGTGCCCGAGGTGGCGATCAGCGCCATGCTGGTGCTCGGGGTGCCCCGGGTGGCGTCGACCGCGTGGGACCGGGTGCTGGAGACGCTGATCGGCGCGGCGGTGGGGATGGCCTTCAACTTCCTGCTGGCGCCGCCGGTCTGGGTGGCGACGGCCGGCGAGTCGGTGGAGGGGCTGGCCCGCCGGATGCGCCAGTTGCTGCTGGGCGTCGGGGAGGGGCTGACGGACTCCGTGCCGGTGGAGCGCGCCGCCTCCCGGCTCCACGAGGCGCGCCGGCTCGACCACGACATCACCGAGGTGGACGCGGCGCTGCGGCAGGCGGAGGACAGCCTCCGGCTCAATCCCCGGGTGAAGGAAGGGCTGTTGCACCGGGTGGTGCTGCGGACGGGGCTGGACACCCTGGAGATCTGCACGGTGGTGCTGCGGGTGCTGGCCAGGACCCTCACCGACCTCGCCAAGGAGCGGGAGCGCCGGGCGCTCTTCCCGCCGGAGGTGGGGGCCGCGCTCCAGGATCTGCTGGGCCGGGTCGCGGACGCGGTGGTGAGCTTCGCCGTCATGGTGACCACCGATGTCAGCCGGAGCGCGGAGACCGCGGAGGCGCGGCTCGCGGAGGATCTGGACGGGGCGCGGGCGAGCCGGGAGCGGCTGGCCGCGCTGCTGCTGGAGCAGGTACGGGCCGACCCCGCCCAGTGGCAGTTGTACGGCGCCCTGCTGGCCGAACTCGACCGGATCCTGGACGAACTGCACCTGGAGCACCGCTCCCGGCGGCTGATGGAGGAGTTGGACAAGGCCTCCCGGGAGCAGCGCGAACGCCACCCCCGGCTGACGGCGCTCAGCCGGCGGGCCCGGCGCGCCTTCGCCCGGCGCGGCCCCGGGGAGAAGGACGGCCGCCGATGAGGCGCGGTCCGGGCGGAATTCACCGGTTTCCGGCCCAACGGAAAACTCCCGGCCGTTTATTGACGGAATATTTACCTCTGCCTCGGTGTGGAGTCATGAAGGGGTGCGGGTAAGCGCTTGTCCGTCGGGTTCACACCCCCGTAATGACGGGTGAAAGCAGTGATGACGCCATGATCGGCCCATCCTTCCGGTTTATGATCACGCGCCCCGCCCGCCCCCTTCCGCCCCTCCCCCGGCGGGCCTTCCGGACCGTCCCTGCCCCGTCCGCGCAGGTCCAGGGGGCGGGCGGAGAGGGTGAGTTGGGTGGGGCGGTTGTCGGCTTCCGCGCCGATGGCGGTACTGTGCGCGCGCGCCGTCATCGTGGGCGGCGCGGTTATAGCGGAGGATTTTGTGACCCAATTCAGCAGATCGTGGCGGCGCCGCAGCGCCTTCATAGCGGTCGCGGCGACCGGTGCCCTGGCGGTCGGCCTGTCCGCGGCCCCCGCGTTCGCGCACACGCCGACCTGGTCGGTCTCGTGCGACGAGGTGAGCCTGAACCTGACCGCGTACGGCAACAGCGACAAGAACACCGTGACGGTCACCGTGGACGGCAAGGACCTGCTGCCCACGGAGAACTTCCGGAACAACTTCAGCAAGAAGCTCGACCTGCCCGAGCACAGCAGCGAGCTGGCGGTGCGTCTCGTCGTCAAGGCCGCCGACGGTGAGCGGTTCGACAAGGACGAGACCAAGACCGCCCCCGTCTGCCCGGGCCAGGAGAAGCCGACCCCGCCCGCGGAGACCCCGCCGGCCGAGGAGACGCCCGAGCCGACCCCCTCGGAGACCGCTCCGGAGGCGACGCCCAGCGAGGACACCCCGTCCGCCGAGGAGTCGACCCCGGCGGAGGAGACGAGCACCTCGCCCGCCGCGGTGCCCTCGTCGCAGCCGAGCCCGAACGGTGACGACCTCGCCGAGACCGGTGCGTCCAGCTCCACCCCGCTGATCGCCGGTGCCGCCGGTGTGGTGCTGGTGGCGGGCGCGGGCATCATGTGGGCCTCGCGCAAGCGTCGCTCCGCCGCCCAGGGCTGACACGCGTTCGGCCGTACCGGCCGTAGTACCCGTACCACCCGCACCACCGCACCATCCGCATGACCAGCATGACCCGCCGTCCTGACCGGGGTGCCCGTCACGGGCCCTCCTTGCTCCCGCCGCCCAGCCGGGCGGCGTGCCGCGTCGCCGCACCGACCCACGGTGCGCGCGAAGCTCCGGTCGGGACCGGCCCCGGAGCCGCGCGTACGGGATACGCCCTGCGGCCCGGGTGAGGCCCCGTACCGTCCCAGGACGGTGCGGGGTCTCATCGCGTTCCGGGGCGGTACCGGCGGGAGATGCGGCACAGGTCCGCCGCGCCGACAATGGGGCGGAAGGCCCGGTGGCGAGACGGGGGCATCCATGGATCCGGTGGACGTGCTGGAGCGGACCGCGTTCCTGCTGGAGCGGGCGCGGGCGGACACCTACCGGGTCAAGGCGTTCCGTACCGCCGCCGAGACCGTGGCGGCGATGGACCCCGAGGAGGTCGTACGGCGCGCCCGGGCGGGCACCCTGGACCGGGTGCGCGGCCTGGGCCCCCGCACCTCCCAGGTGGTACGGGAGGCGGCGGAGGGCACCGTACCCGCCTATCTGGAGCGGCTGGAGCGGGAGGCGGCGGCGCCCCTCGCGACCGGCGGGGAGGTGCTGCGGGCGGCGCTGCGCGGCGACTGCCATCTGCACTCCGACTGGTCGGACGGGGGCAGCCCGATCGAGGTGATGGGGCGTACGGCGGCGGCGCTGGGCCATGAGTGGGCGGTGCTCACCGACCACTCCCCCGGTCTCCGGGTGGCGAACGGTCTCTCGGCCGGGCGGCTGCGCGAACAGCTCGCGGTGATCGCGGAACTGAACGCCCGGTGGGCGCCGTTCCGGCTGCTGACCGGCATCGAGTGCGACATCCTGCCGGACGGCTCGCTCGACCAGGACCCCGGCCTGCTCGACGAGCTCGATGTGGTGGTGGCCTCGGTCCACTCGAAGCTGCGGATGGACGCCGCGGCGATGACCCGGCGGATGGTCGCCGCCGTCCAGGATCCCCGTGTCGACATCCTGGGCCACTGCACCGGACGCCTGCTCATCGGCCGTACGCGGCGGGACCGGGAGCCGGGCGGCAGCCGGCCCGAGTCGCGGTTCGACGCGGAGGCGGTCTTCGCGGCGTGCGCCGGGACCGGTACGGCGGTGGAGATCAACAGCCGCCCGGAGCGGCTCGACCCGCCGAGGCGGCTGCTCCGTGAGGCGGTGGCGGCCGGGGTGTTCTTCGCGATCGACACCGACGCGCACGCGCCGGGCCAGTTGGACTGGCAGCCGCTGGGGTGCGCGCGGGCCGAGGAGTGCGGTGTCCCGGTGGAGCGGGTCGTCAACACATGGCCGGCGGAGGGGGTACGGGAGTGGACCAGGACCCGGCGCGCCCCGGCCCCGGGGTGACGCGGACCGGGACGGCCGGGGTCACGGGGGCACGGAGCCGCCCGCTCAGCCCGCGAGCCCACAGGAGACCGTGCCGTCGACGCCGACGGCCACCGCGAGGACGACGAGGTCGGCGACGCCGAGGAGGAGCCCGAGCACGGCCCGGCCCCGGCGGCCGGTGGACCGGGCGAGGGCGAGCGCCGCCAGGACGACGGCGAGGGGCCCGAGGACGATGTTGAGCACGAGCAGGCCGAGCAGCCCCAGGACGAACGAGGCGACCGCCATGTCGTCGGCGGCGGACTCCCGTGTCCCTACGGCCGCCATCAGTTCCGCCGCCCTCGGGCGCGCACTTCACGGGCGGTGAAGAGGGACAGCCAGATGGCGATGAAGGCGGCGCCGGCCAGGGTGACGGGGAGCGGGGTGTGGGCGACCGTGCCGAGCACCACCCCCATCACGAGAAGGGCCGCGACGAGAAAGACCATGGATGCCTCCTGACAGGGGCGGGCGGGCACGGCGGAGCGGGGTTGCGAGAACACTTGTGCACTGACTGCTCAGTCTAGGCTTCCGCCTGCCGGAGAACAGTTGTTTACTGAATGGCATGAGTCACACCCCGGGTCTCCGCCAGGCCCAGAAACAGAGGACCCGTCAGGCGCTGCTCGACGCCGCGCTGCTGCTGCTGGAGGAGCAGAGCCTCAGCAGCCTCGGGCTCCGCGAGGTGACCCGGGCGGCGGGGGTCGCCCCGACCGCCTTCTACCGGCACTTCCGGGACCCGGCCGGTCTCGGGGTGGCCCTGGTCGAGCAGGCGCTCGGCAGCCTGCACGCGACGGTCGGCGCGATCCTGACCGGGACGGCCGGCGACGAGGAGCGGATCGACCGGATCGTCGGGCTGATGGCCGGTTATGTACGGGCCGAACCGGCGCATGTCCGGTTCATCGCCCGGGAGCGGCACGGCGGGGTACGCCCGGTGCGCGAGGCCATCGACGCCCAACTGCGCGGTTTCGCCGCGGAGGTGGCCGCCGTGCTCGCGGCGGAGCCCGCGTCGGCCGGCTGGAGCCAGGAGGACCTGCGGATGCTGGCGGAGCTCTACACCGACCAGATCGTGATGACGGCCTCCGCCTTCCTCTACGCGGCGCAGGACGCCCCGGCGGCCGAGGCGGAGGCGCGGGTGGCGTCGGCGGCGCGGCGGCGGCTGCGGCTGATCGCGCTCGGCCGCCGCCACTGGCTCGACTGACCGCCCGTCAGCGGCGCGGCCCGGTCCGCTCCTCCGGGGGCGCCTCCGGGAGGGGCGGGAAGCGCAGATGGGCCAGGTCGTCCGGGACCGGGGTGTCCGGGCGGAAGAGCGGGGCCGCCTGGCCGTCGGCGGCGGTGGCGGGCGCGTCGGTGAGATGGAACCGCTCGCGCAGCCGGGTGTAGAAGTCGATGGGCCCCAGCCGGACCAGGCGCAGCCGGTACGTGGCCCCGTACACCCCGACCCAGTCCCCCGGCTCCAGCGCCCCGCGCAGCTGGCCGTCGATGGAGACCGCGACCTCCCCGGAGTGCGGCAGGATCCGCAGCGCGACCGGCTCGTCGGGGGCGGCGACGACCGTACGGTCGAAGGTCATGTGCGGGGCCACCGGGGTGAAGACCACGGCGTCCATGTGCGGGGAGAGCACGGGCCCGCCGGCCGCGAAGCTGTAGGCGGTGGAGCCGGTCGGGGTGGCGACGATGACCGCGTCGGCGGAGTACGAGGCGAGGAGCCGGCCCGCGATGTACACCCCGAGGGCGACCTGCCGGTCCCTGGCCAGCTTCTCCAGCACGATGTCGTTGAGGGCGATGATGTCCAGCGGGACGCCCCACCCCTCCCCGGTGGCCCCGGCCCGTACATGGGGCGGCGGCAGCGAGGGGCCCCGGCCGTGCCGGAGCAGCGCCTCGACCTCCGAGGGCATCTCCAGCGGGCGCGAGGCGCGCATGGTGAGCGTCATGCGCCGCTCGACGACGGCCCGGTCGTGGTGGACGGCGTCCAGCGCCTCGGTGACATGCGCGGCGGGCACCTCGGTCAGGAAGCCGACGCGGCCGAGGTCGACGCCGAGGACGGCGGCGTCGCTCCGGGCGGCGATCCGGGCGCCGCGCAGAAAGGTGCCGTCGCCGCCGAGGGTGACCACGAGGTCGGGGTTGCCGGCGGCGGAGGCCTCCTCCTGGTCGTCATGGCGCGGCTCGTGGTCCCGCCAGACGTCGATCTCCGTACAGGGCACGCCGTGCGCCTCGCCCCAGGCGTGGACGGTACGGGCCGCGTCCAGCGCCGCCCGACGGCCCTGGTGGACCACGAGACCGATCCGTTCCACCGCCATGGGCCCGCTCTCTCCGTACATCCGCTCCGGCCGCAGCTCCGGCCCGTCGGCCGCCGCTCTCCAGGATGCCGGAGGAACCGGGGTAATGCCGGATGAACCGGGCGGTGGGCTCCCATCCGGACGCACCCGGCGGGGACCAGCCGACGCCGTCTTACATTCACCCGAATGGCCCAATTCGGGAAGGGGTGGCCGCCCCCGGGGAACGCCGTCCGGACAGGGCGGCGGGCGGCGGAGCCCCCGGCCCGCCGGACTCCCCGGGTTGCCGAAGGGCCGGTGCGGATGCGCGATGGTGTCGTGCGCGCCTGGCCGTGAGGGGCCTGATCCCACAGACGCGCTTCCCCCAGGCGAGGAGTGATCACTGATGTCAGCCGAAGGCGTGTTCAACAACCCGAGCAGTCTGAACGGCAGGAGCGTGTACGACAGGGACGGCGACAAGATCGGCAACGTCGGCCAGGTCTACGTCGGCGACCGCACGGGCCGCCCGGAGTGGGTCACCGTCAGGACCGGCCTCTTCGGGATGAAGGAGAGCCTCGTACCGCTCACCGGAGCCCGGCGCGCCGGTGAGGACATCCATGTCCCGTACGCCAAGGACACGGTCAAGGAGGCGCCGCGCCTCGAAGCCGACGAGCACCTGGACCCCGGCCAGGAGAAGCAGCTCTACCAGCACTACGGGCTCACCGCGGCGGGCGGTATCGGCACCGCGGCGCCCATGGGCCGGTCGGCCCAGGCCCGTACCGGCGCCGGTATGGGCGCCGAGTCGACGATGTCCACCGGCCGGATGGCGGAGGGGGCCCGGGGACCGGCCATGGCCGGGACGCGCGGCGCCGACCTGGGCGCCATGGGCAAGCACGGCGAGGAGCTCATCCGCTCCGAGGAGGAGCTGCACGTCACCACGGAGGAGCGCGAGGTGGGCCACGCGCGGCTGCGCAAGGTCGTCGTGACGGAGAACGTCACCACCTCCGTGCCGCTCAGCCACGAGGAGGTGCGGGTGGTCCACGAGGCGATCTCGCCGGAGGACCGCGCCTCGATCCGGGGGACCCGGATCGGCGAGGCCCAGACGGAGGTGACCCTCCACGCCGACCAGCCGCTGATCAGCAAGGAGTCGATCCCGGTCGAGCGGGTCAGGATGGAGACGGAGAAGGTCACCGAGGAGCGCGAGGTCTCGGCCGAGGTCCGCAAGGAGCAGATCGAGTACGAGACCGACCAGGACGAGCGGGGCTTCCGGGGCGGCAAGCGCGGCCCCGGCCGGTGACCCGGTCCCGTCCGCACCACCCCGGTCCCGGCTGATCGGTGCCGGAAAACCGCGAGCCCCCGTTCACCGCGTACGCGGTGGGCGGGGGCTGCCGTGGCGGGACCGGATATCACCCGGTGGCGGTGGGCTCGGCGCTCATCTCACCGCTCGGGCTCGCGCTCTCCCCGGGGCTCTTGGTGGAGCTCGGGGAGGCGCTGCCGCTCGGCGGCGGGGTGGTGACCGGCTTGCCCTCCGGGTCGATGACGTACCACTTGGCACCGAACTCGGTCTTGTCCTGGCCGTGGGTCTCGCCCGGGTTGTGGTCGAGCTTGTTGGTGTAGAGCGGGTGACCGTCGTAGGTGACCTGCTTCAGATTGTCGGTACGGGTGATGGTGGACAGCAGGTCCTGCTTGACGCCCCCGCTGCCGGCCTTGGGCTCGTTGTCGTCCGTGACCGTCAGGGGACGCCAGGTCTTCACGCACTCGTCGAGGCAGGTGGACTCCTTGTCCTTGTCCGCCTCGAAGACGTACAGCGTCCGTTCCTCGCCGTTGACGAGGATCTTCCCGTACGGCGCCACGTCCCTCGCGGAGACCTTGGCGAGGCCCATGGAGCCGGTCGGGGACGGGGACATCTCCCCGGACATCGACGCGGAGGCCGCCGCCTCCGCGGGTGCCTCTTCCGTCGCGTTGCTGCCGGAGCATCCGGCGAGAGCGGCGGCGCAGAGTACGGCCGCGGCCATCGCGGCGACCGACCTGGTGTTGCACTTCATGTAGAGACTCCTCGGATCAGGCCGCCTTCACGGGCAGCACGGCGCCCGCCCGATCGCGACCGCATGCGCCCACTACACGGCAGCCCGTCGGCTCGGGCCATCCGACAGACCCGACCGGACACCCGGTTGCCGCACGGTTCACACGGACGCCGTACGGTTCGCGGGTGACGGCGGCGCCCGTACGCGTGACTCTCCGTGAGCCCAGCGCCCCGGTCGGGGCCCGCCCCGGTAGCACTCCCACGGGTCCGGGGCGCGCCACCGGTGGGGTACTGTGGGGGCAGCGAAGGGGAGTAGCCCCGCGAACCGGTCGTCGACACACTGGAACCCCCGGGTTCCCGGTGGCCGGGCCCGCCGAATCAGGCGGGCGGGCGAGACCTTCGGTCAGGCACTGACAGGCCCGCGTCCCGTGGGCCGCACCGTCGTGCCGGGCCGAGTGGTCCTCCTGGCACCGTCACGGTGCGTCGCGAAGATCCGGGCCCGGCCCCCAGAGAAAGCCACCCGGAATGTCTCTCGATCCCCTGGCGGTCCTCACCGCCTTCGGTCTGATCTTCCTCGCGGAGCTCCCCGACAAGACCATGTTCGCGTCCCTCGCCATGGGGACCCGGATGCGTCCGCTCTATGTGTGGTTCGGCACCTCGACCGCGTTCATCGTGCATGTCGCCATCGCCATCGGGGCGGGCAGCCTCATCGGGCTGCTGCCCGGCTGGACCGTCAAACTCGTCTCGGCGCTGCTCTTCGGCTTCGGCGCGTACATGCTGCTGCGGCCCGGCGGGGGCGACGACGCCGAGGAGGAGACGGAGACCAGGACCGTGACCGGGTTCTGGCCGGTCTACTCGACCGCCTTCATGGCCGTCTTCATCAGCGAGTGGGGCGATCTCACCCAGATCACCACGGCCAACCTCGCCGCGAGCAACGGCACCTGGTCGACCGCGATCGGCTCGGCGGCGGCGCTGATGTCGGTCTCCGCGCTGGCCCTGCTGGCGGGCCGGTTCATCGCCACCCGGGTCCCGCTGAAGACGGTGCAGCGCATCGGCGGGCTCTGCATGCTCGGGCTCGCGATCTGGTCGGTGGCCGAGATCTTCGTGGGCTGACGCCGCGGACGGAAACACAGGGGCAGGGCGGCCGGTACGTGTTGTACCGGCCGCCCTGCCCCTTCTCTCAGGTCAGGCGCTTTCTCTCAGGTCAGGCGCTTCTTCAGCTCGGTGAGGACGTCACGGGCGGCCGTGGGCCCGGTGTTGAGGTAGAAGACGTCGTCGTCGACGGGGATCGCGGTCCTGCCGGCGACGGCGGAGAGCGTCGGCCACAGCGGTGCCTTGGTCAGCTCGGCGGTCTTCTTCGCGTCGCCCTGGACCCCGTAGAAGATCCAGTCGGCGTCGGCCCGGTCGAGCTGCTCGTTGCTGATGTCCTCGGACGTCTCGTCGAACCGCTGGCTCTCCGGACGGCCGAGCCCGGCGTCCTCGGCGATGCTGCCGGTGAACGACGGCACGCCGAAGACCCGGAGCCGGTCCCCGTTGAGCCGCAGGAAGGAGACGGTCACCGGCTTGTCGAGCGAGTCGCCCAGCGCGGCGGCGTCCCGGTGGAAGCGGTCCAGATACGTACGGGCCTGCTCGGTCTTGCCGAGGCCGTCGGCGAGGAGCAGGAAGTCCTGCTTCCAGTAGAGCCCGGTGCCCTGGGTGGCGATGGTGGG
The DNA here is from genome assembly GCF_040683935.1 of Streptomyces sp. NPDC093085. Classification (NCBI taxonomy): domain Bacteria; kingdom Bacillati; phylum Actinomycetota; class Actinomycetes; order Kitasatosporales; family Streptomycetaceae; genus Streptomyces; species Streptomyces sp. NPDC093085. The sequence continues at coordinate 235,012 of NZ_JBFBFB010000002.1, forward strand.
GGCGACCGCGCTGAGCGCCGTGTAGAGGCTCTTGGCGTTCTTGCCCGCGGTGTTCATCAGGATCAGGTCGGGCTTGATGTTGGCGATGGTCTCCAGGTCCGGGTCCACCCGCGAGCCCACGTCGACGACCTTGTCCAGCGCGGCGGCGTCCCGCGGGAAGTCCTTCTTCAGGTACGCGGGGACGACCTCGGCGCCGTCCCCCCGGGTGGAGCCGGCCGGGACCGTGCCGAGGGTGAGGAGCGCGTCGGCCTGTCCCGTGGAGATGACCACGACCTTCTTCGGCTCGGCCTTCAGGGTGGTCTTTCCCTCGAAGTGGCCGACGGTACGGGGGAATTCACCGTCCGGTTTGCCGCTGCCCATGCCCTGGGGCACGGAGCGGGGGGCGGTGTGGGTGGCGGCGGAGGCCGGCGCCTTGGACGCCGGCGAGGACGTCGTGGTCGACGAGGATGTCGTCGCATCGGTGGAGCAGCCGGTGAGCAGCAGGGCGCCCGAGAGGGCGATACCGCTGATCAGGCGGGTGATCGGGAGGTCGCGGAAGTGGTACACGATCGGTTAGCTTAGGCTCTCCTAAGTCCAAATGAGTAGCGGCGGGAACCATGCGATGGATCACATGACGGCAGGTACGGGGGGTGCGGCGGCCGTCCGTACGGGCGCCTCCGGGCCGGCCGGCGGTGCGCGGCCGGACCGTCCCGTGCGCGCCGCGCGGAGCGGACGGCGGGTGGTGGGGCTGACGGTCTGTCTCGGCCTGGTCGTCCTGCTGGTCCTGGTGAGTGTGGGCGTCGGAGCGCGCGGGGTGCCGCTCGACACCGCCTGGCGGGTGCTGCTGCACGACGACGGCAGCGCGGAGGCCGTCATCGTCCGTCAGTTGCGGCTGCCGCGTACCGCGCTGGCGGTCACGGTGGGCGCGGCGCTGGCGCTGGCGGGGGTCGTGATGCAGGCCATCACCCGTAACCCGCTGGCGGAGCCGGGCATCGTGGGCGTCAACTCCGGTGCCTCGTTCGCCGTGGTGACCGCGATCGCCGCGTTCCATGTGACGAGCGTGGCGGGTTATGTGTGGTTCGCCTTCGCGGGCGCGGTGGGGGCGGCGCTGCTGGTGTACGCGCTCACCTCGGGCTCGGCCCGGGGCGCCCACCACACCCGGCTGGTGCTGGGCGGGGCGGCGCTCTCGGCGAGTCTGGGGGCGTGTACCGGGATCCTCACCATGTTCGACTCGGCGGCGTTCGACTCGTACCGCTTCTGGGTGGTCGGCTCGCTGGAGAACCGGGGCACCGAGGCGCTGACCGCCACGGTGCCCTTCGTGGTGGCGGGCGCCGTGGTCGCGCTGGCGCTGGGGCCCTCCCTCAACGCGCTGGCGCTCGGCGACGAGGCGGGCGCGGCGCTCGGGGTGCGGGTGGCGTGGGTGCGGGGTGCCGGGTTCGTGGCGGTCATGCTGCTCTGCGGGGCGGCGACGGCGGCGGCCGGGCCGATCGGCTTCGTCGGGCTGGTCGTGGCGCATGTGCTGCGGCTGCTGCTCGGCCCGGATCTGCGCTGGCTGCTGGCGTTCGCGCCGCCGTGCGGGGCGATCCTGCTGCTGGTCGGCGATATCGCGGGGCGGGTGATCGCGCCGCCGGGCGAGCTGGAGGTGGGGATCGTCACCGCGTTCGTGGGGGCACCGGTGCTGCTCTGGCTGGTCGTACGGGACCGGGCGGTCGCCGCGTGAGCGCCGCCACCGGGGCCGTACGGGGCCGCCGCCGCCCGGCCGCCGGGTCCCGGGGGCCCGCGCCCGCCCGGGTGGTCCGGCTGCCGCGCGGGTTCGCCCTGCGGTACACGGGCCGTACCGCCCTCGCGACGGCGGTGCTGCTGGTGGGGTGTGCGGTGGTGTGGACGGTGACCGTCTTCACCGGCACGTACCGGATCGACGCAGCGCACGTCGCCGATGTGCTCTTCGCCGGGGGCGGTTCGGCCACCGACCGGTTCATCGTGGTGGGCCAGCGGCTGCCACGGGTCTGCGCCGCGCTGCTGGTGGGGGCGGCGCTCGGGCTCTCCGGGGCGCTCTTCCAGAGCCTGTCGCGCAACCCGCTGGGCAGCCCGGATGTCATCGGCTTCACCACCGGCTCGACCAGCGGCGCGCTCGTGGTCATCCTGGCGGGCGGCGGCTCGGCGGGGATCGGGATCGGGGTCGGGGCGGGCTCGGTGCTCGGCGGGCTCGGTACGGCGGTGGCGGTCTATGTGTTCACGGCGGCGCGCGGGGTCTCCGGGAACCGTCTGGTGCTGGCCGGGATCGCGGTGGGCGCGATGCTCGCCTCCGTCAACGACTATCTGCTGACCCGGGCCGATCTGGAGTCCGCGGAGAGCGCGAAGGCGTGGACGTTCGGCTCCCTCAACGCGGTGTCCTGGCCGCAGGTGGTCCCGCTGGCGCTCGCGCTGCCGGTGCTCGCGGTGGCGGCGCTGGCACTGGGCCGGCCGCTGCGGCTGATGGAGATGGGCGACGACACGGCGGGCGCGCTCGGCGTCTCCGTGCCCCGGGTCCGGGTGGTGGGGCTGCTGCTCGGTGTCGCCCTCGCCGGTGCGGCCATCGCGGTGGCGGGCCCCATCGGCTTCCTGGCGCTGGCCGCGCCGCAACTGGCCCGCCGTATCACCCGCTCCCCCGGCGCCCCGGTCGGCGCGGCGATGGTCACCGGAGCCCTGCTCCTGGCCACGGCCGATCTGCTGGCGCAGCGGCTGCTGGCCCCGTTCCAGATCCCGGTGGGTCTGGTGACGGGGGCGCTCGGCGGGGTGTATCTGCTCTGGCTGCTCTCCCGGGAACGGCGGAGCGGGCGCCCCGGGTGAGTCCGCCTGTCCGTCTGCCCGGACACCGCACCGGGCGCGCTGCGGATGGCCCACCCTGTCGTGCGGTAGGGGTGGGGGGTATGGGTAGCATGACGCCATGAGACGGCACCGGCACGGCGAGCGCGGACCCTCGGGGGTGCGTGCCCTGCTGCTGGTGCTGGCCGTGGTGGCCGGGGTGCTGGCCATGCACGGGCTCGGTCCCGTCCCCGCGATGGGCCCACATGCCATGGGGGCCGTCGCCGCCGCCCCGGCGCATGTCACCCCGGCGGACGCGCCGGTCTGCGCACCGCCCGAAGACCATGACGGCGGGCATCTGGACCACGCGGACGCCACCTGCGCCGCGACCGGCACCCGGGGCGGCCCGGAGCTCTGGGCGCCACCGATGGTGCCGTACGACGGTGTGGCGAGCGCCGGGCCGGTCGTGTTCCAGGGGGTCCCGGACGGTCTGGGCGACCGGGCGCCGCCTTCGCTGAGCGCACTTCAACTCCTGCGCATATAGGGGCTTCCCGTCGGCCCCGTACCCACGGGTCCGGCTCCGGCGTGCCATGTCCCTTTTCTCGTACAGGAGTTGATTCCGCATGACCTCGTACCGTTCCCGTTCCCCCCGCCGCCGGGGCGCCGTCGCCGCCGCCGTCACCGTGAGCGCCGTCCTGCTGCTCGCCGGGTGCGGCGGGCAGGACAGCTCCGGCGGCGCGGCGCCGTCGGCCTCCGCATCGGCCGCGGGCTCGCGCCACAACGCCGCCGACGTGACCTTCGCGCAGGCGATGATCCCGCACCACCGGCAGGCCGTGGAGATGGCGGAGCTCGCGCCCGACCGGGCCTCGTCGGACGCGGTGCTGACGCTCGCGTCGGAGATCAGGAAGGCCCAGGACCCGGAGATCAAGACGCTCTCGGGGTGGCTGAAGTCCTGGGGCGAGGAGGCCCCGGAGCGCGAGAACACCGAGCAGGCCGGGCCCTCGGGCCATGACGGCCACTCCATGGCCGGGATGATGACCGGCGACGACATGGCGGAGCTGGCGAAGGCGGAGGGCGCGGCGTTCGACACCGCGTTCCTGACGATGATGGTCGCGCACCACGAGGGCGCGGTCGACATGGCCGAGGCCGAGAGCTCGCAGGGCGTCCACGACGGCGCCAGGAAGCTCGCCAGGGCCATCATCACCACGCAGAGCGCCGAGATCGCCCGGATGAACTCCCTGCTCGGAAAGGAGAGCAAGGAGAATCCGGCCGGTCAGTAGCAGGGGCTACCCCTCCCCGTCGGTCCGCTCCGGGCCGACGGGGAGGGTCAGTTCGGGGCGGTCCCAGGGCACGGCGGGCGGGGTGGCCGGGACCGTGCCGGTGCGGTGGGCGCCGACGGCGCGGTAGAAGCCCTCGGCCGGCGGGTGGGCGACCACGCGTACCGCGTCGAGCCCGGCCGCGTACGCCCGTTCCGTGAGGTGGGCGACGAGGAGGCGGCCGATGCCGAGGCCCTGCGCGTCGTCGGCGACGAACATCAGGTCCAGTTCGGGCGGGTCGAGGACGAGCGCGTAGAAGCCGAGGATCCGGCCTTCGGCACCGGTGGCCACATGAACCTCGTGGTTCTCGATGTACCCCTGGCCCACCCGGTATCCGGCGACCATCGAGGCGTACGGGGCCCGGTAGGCGCCGGAGCGGCGGACCAGCCGGGTGAGGCGGCCGGCGTCCCCGGCGGTGGCGCGCCGCACCGTGACGGCGGCGGCGCGGGCCCCGCCCCCCGGGCGGGTAAGTCTCGATCCCATGGGGGGAGTATTACGCATCGGGGGCGCGGCCCGGCGCGCGGGGTCGGGTGGCCCCGTACCGGGTCCGCCGCGATCCGAACACGGGGGCGCCGGGCCGCTCGTACGGGCCATCCCGGGGCGGTGACCGCGTGGCACTCCCCCGGCGTGGGCAGCGTCCCGGCAGGGTGTCCCCGGGCCCGGTCGGCCGCGCCGGGCCCGGGGACACGCCGCGTCGGCCAGAGGTCCAGACCGGCGGGGGGTTTCTTTCTTTGCCAACGAGTTATTGGCATGAACCTGCCGGTCAGCCACTCTGGAGGAGATCCCGCTACGCGCGTCAATTCCCCCCACGGCAAACGGATTTCGGGAGACTTCCATGGCATCTCACGGCTCCACCCCGCCCCATGAGCCCGCCCACGCCCCGGTTCCTCCGGGCGGCGCCGCGCTCTCCCGGCGGGGACTGCTGACCTCCGGCGCCTTTCTCGGCGCCGCCGCCCTCGGGCTCACGGCCGGCGGCGCCGTACGCGCCCCTGCGGCGTACGCGGCCGGGGCCTCCGCCGGTGCGGCGGTCGCCTATCCGCCGACCCACTGGATCCCGGCCAGCACCTCCAACTACACGGTCGCCTCGCGCCCGACGGAGTACCCCGTCGACTTCGTCGTGATCCATGTGACGCAGGAGACCTTCCCGGACGCGCGGGACATCTTCCAGAACCCGGCCAAGAAGGTCTCGGCGCACTACATGGTGGCGTCGGCCGACGGGTACATCGGGCAGTTCGTCCGGGAGAAGGATGTCGCCTGGCACGCCGGGAACTGGGATTACAACACCCGCTCCATCGGTATCGAGCACGAGGGGTGGGTCGACAGGCCCGAGTACTTCACCGACGCGCTCTACACCGCCTCGGCGAGGCTCACCGCCGCCGTCTGCGACCGGTACGGGATCCCGAAGACCCGCGCGCGCATCATCGGGCACAGCGAGGTGCCGAACGCCACCCACACCGACCCGGGGAAGTACTGGGACTGGGACCGGTACATCGCCCTCGTCAAGAACGCCTGACCCGCCCGGCTCCGGCCCACCCGGTCACGCGCCCCGCCGGAGCACACCGGCGGGGCGCGTGACGCGGTGTCAGCCGTGCTCGACCGTGAGCGGGCCGAAGGCGATCCGGGTGCGGCTGCCGTCACCGGCCCAGCGGACCTCGACCGTCCCGCCGTCCACCGTGACCCCGTCCACCGCCGCCGCGAGCGGCGCCGCGTCCGGCTCCGCCGTGAGGGTGGCCAGGGCGGCGAAGAGGGCGGTGCCCTCGGCGGGGCCGGTGAGTTCGGGGACCACCGCCCAGCGGGTGTACGCCGTTCCGTGCGGGGCCCGGGGCTCGCCGGGTCCTGCGGTCCAGCCGTACAGGGGGTGGAGCGCGGACCGCACCTCCTGGCCGGGGCCGGTCGCCCAGCCGGTCTCCCGGAGCAGCGCGCCGGGCGGGGCGCCGACGACCCGGTGCACCCGCAGCTCGTACCGGCCCCGGGCCACCGTGACGCTCTCCACCCGCAGCCCCGGCACCATGGGCGGGCCCGCCGGGTGGACCGGGCGGTGCCAGGAGGCCGCCCAGCCCCAGCCGTCCCCGCCGCCCGCGCCGAGCGGGTGGATCCGGCGCCGGGCGCTGCGGTGGCCCCCGATCTCGACCGCCAGATGGTTGTCGGCGGTGTTGTCGGCGGCGGTGGGTCCGGTGGCGGTCGAGTAGGCGTACCGGCTGTAGTGCGGGTCGTCGGGGACGCCCGCCTCGCCCTCGTGCGGGCGGATGTGGTCGGTGCCGTGGTTGTGCAGCCGTACCAGGCCGTCCGCGCGGGTCGACTGGACCAGCAGGTTCGGTACGGGCAGGGCGAGCACCCGGTCGGGGCCCTCGCTGGGGGCGGGCTCCTCGGGATCCTTCCAGAGCGGGTGGTCCTCGGGGGCGAGGAGCGCGACGAACGCCTTGGAGGCCCAGTACGGGGAGGCGGGGCCGGAGTACGGCTGGAGCGTGGCGTCGTACGGGCCGTGCCAGCCCAGGCCGAGCAGCCCGTCGTCGCCGGTCGCGCCCCGGTCGAGGAAGTACCGCACCGCACCGCTCGCCACCCGCCGGGAGGCGCCGGGGGTGAGCGGGGTGTGGCCGGTGACGGCGCCGAGGCCGACGGCGGCGGAGGCGGCGAACCGGTAGGTGAGCGAGCGGCCGTAGTGGAGCGGGGCGCCGTCCGCGCCGAAGAGCGCGGAGAAGCCGTCGAGATGGGCCCGGAGCCGGGCGCCGTGGTGGGCCAACTGTTCGGTGTCGCCCGCGAGATGGGCGTCGAGCGTCGGATAGAGGTGGAGGGCCCAGCCGTTGTAGTGGTCGTAGGCGCGGCTGTCGCCGTCGGCGTACCAGCCGTCGCCGCCGTACCACCCCTCCAGCAGGTCGAGCGCCCGGTGCCGGGCGCGCGCGGTCTCTCCGTCGCCCCGGCCGACGGATTCCAGGAAGCCGGCCACGGTGTAGGGGAAGAGATACCAGTTGTTGGGGGCCGGGGTGTGGCGCAGGGCGCCGCGCAGCCACTCCTCGGCGCGGTCCTGGACGGCGGGGTCGAGCCGCTCCCAGAGCCAGGGCGCGGTGAGCCGGAGGCCGAGCGCGACGGAGGCGGACTCGACCATGGGCTGGCCCTGGACATGGTGGTCGAGGATGAGCGGCCAGGACTCGGTGTCGTCCCGGCCGGGGGTACGGGTCCCGGCGGTGAGCCCGTCGGCGTACCGGTCGAGCCAGCCGTGCGGGTCGGCGCCGCCCGCGCCCGCGACCCGGAAGGCGGCGGCGAGGAACGTACGGGCGTACCCCTCCAGGCCGTCGGAGCGGACGCCGGAGCGGGAGGGGCGGCCCGGGAGGTCGAGGAGGGCGCCGCCGGGGGTGGCCCACCGCCAGGCGGCGGCGAGCAGTCCGTCGGCGGTGGCCTCCCAGTGGGCGCGGGTCCAGCCGGTGCGCGGGCTCAGTGTCCGGTCCTCGGCGGGGAGTTCGAAGGCGAGGGGCGTCGGGGTGGCGAGGGGGGTGGGGTGGGGTGCGGTCATGCGAGGAAGGCCAGCCTTTCGCGTCGTACGGGGTGGACGAAGGCGTCGCCCGCCGCCCAGCGGGTGACCTCGCCGACCGCCAGATCGGCGAGCCGGCGCATCTCGTTGCCCTGGGAGCCCGCGAGATGCGGGGTGATGGTGGCGTTCTCGCACTCCCACAGGGGGTGGCCGGGGGGCAGTACCTCGGGGTCCGTCACATCGAGGACGGCCCGGATGCGGTCGGCGCGCAGGACATCGGTGAGGGCGTCCTGGTCGACGACGGCGCCGCGCGAGGTGTTGACGAGGACGCTGTCGGGGCGCATGGAGGTGAGGAGTTCGCGGCTGACGAGGCCCCGGGTGGCGGGGAGCAGCGGGGTGTGGACGGAGACGACGTCGCTCCGGGCGAAGAGTTCGGCGAGGCCGACGGGGCGGGCGCCGAGCGCGGTGGCCTCGGCGTCGTCGACATACGGGTCGTGGAGGAGGATCTCCAGGTCGTACGGGCGGAGGAGTTCGATGACCCGGCGGCCGATCAGCGAGGCGGAGAGGATGCCCACGGTGCGGCCGTAGTTGCCGAGGTGGGGCGGGACGGCGAGCCAGTCGCCCCGGTCGTGGGTGGCGCGCAGCTCGCGGGCGCGCTCCAGGACGCGTTTGCCGGAGAGCAGGATCATCGCGAGGGTGTACTCGGCGACGGGGAGGGCGTTGGCGGCGGCGGCCGAGGAGACCTCGATGCCGCGCTCCCAGCAGGCCTCGGTGACATGGCCCCGGATGGTGCCGGCGGTGTGGACGACGGCGCGGAGCCGGGGCGCGGCGGCGAGGACGGTCTCGTCCAGGGGCGGGCAGCCCCAGCCGGTGATCAGGAGTTCCACGTCGGCGAGGGCGGCGCGGGCCCGTGCCGTGGTGAGGTCGTCGAGGACGGGAGGTGGGGTGAGGTCACAGATCTCGCCGAGCCGGGTCAGGGTGGCGGGGTCGAGGACGGCCCGCGCGGCCTGGGGTGACATGGCGAGCGCGGCGCGCGGACGGGCGGGCGCGGGGGTGGGCGCGATGGGGGTGGGGGGCATCTCTCTCCTGGTACGGGTGGGACGGGGCGGCGGCCCCTGACGGGGCCGGGCCCCTGGCCCGGGCCGCTACTTGACGGAGCCGGCGGTGAGGCCGGACTTCCAGAAGCGCTGGAGCAGGACGAAGGCGAGGATCAGCGGGAGGACCGCGAGGAGCGATCCGATGATCACCACGGGGTAGTACTCGGGGGAGACGGAGGCGGAGCTGTTCCAGGTGTAGAGGCCGAGGCTGACCGGATACAGCTTCTGGTCGGAGAGCATCACCATCGGGAGGAAGAAGTTGTTCCAGATGGTGGTGAGCTGGAAGAGGAAGACGGTGACGAGGCCGGGTCCGAGCATCCGCAGGGAGACCCGTGCGTAGGTGGTGAGTTCGCCCGCGCCGTCGACCCGGGCCGCTTCGAGGACCTCGTCGGGGACGTAGCCCTGGCTGAAGATCCGGCCGAGGTAGACGCCGAAGGGGTTGAAGAGGACGGGGATGAAGACCGCCCAGAAGGTGTTGACCAGGCCGGTGCCGGAGGCCATCAGGTAGAGCGGCAGGGCGAGGACGGTCTGCGGGACCATCACGGCGGCGAGGACGAGGCCGAAGAGCTTCTCCTTGTGGGGGAAGCGGTACTTGTCGAAGGCGTAGCCGCAGGCGATGGAGATCAGGGCGCCGAGGGCGGCGCCGAGGACCGCGTACAGCAGGCTGTTGCCGTACCACCGTACGTAGAGCCCCTCGTCCATGGCGAACAGGTCCTTCAGATTCTGTACGAAGGAGAAGTTGCCGGCGGAGAGCAGGTCGCTCTTGAAGAGGGCGTCGCGGTTCTTGCCGGAGGCGAGGACCAGCCAGAGGACCGGGAGCAGGGTGTAGAGGGCGGAGACACCGACGACGAGGTTGACGACGGAGCGGCCCAGCAGGGGGGTGCGCGGGGGGCCGCTCCGCGGGGTGACGGCGGGTGGGGTGCGGGGTGCGGTGGTCGTCGCGCTCATCGGGCGGCCTCCTCCGGTGCGTTGGCGCGGTTGGTCCAGCGGGTGACACCGTAGGAGAGGGCGATGGTGAAGAGGAGCAGGATGACGGAGGCGGCGGCGGCCAGGCTGTAGTTGTTGCGGGTGAAGGCCGCGTCGTAGATGTACATGCTGGGCGAGAAGCGGGCGTTGATCATCGGGGTGGACCAGCTCATCAGCATGGGCTCGGTGAAGAGCTGGAGCGCGAAGATGAGGGTGAACATGGCCACCATCACGATGGAGGAGCGCACCAGCGGCGTCTTGACCTGGAGTGCGGTACGGACCGGGCCCGCGCCGTCGACGACGGAGGCCTCGATGATCTCGCGGGGTACGGCCTGGAGCGCGGCGTAGAAGACGACCATGTTGTAGCCGATGTTGCTCCACAGCGCGATGTTGACGATGGACGGCAGCACGGTGTGGTAGCCGAGGAAGTCGATGGTGATGTCGCCCCGGGCGAAGAGCGCGATGACCGGGCTGATGCCGGGGGTGTAGAGGTAGAGCCAGATCAGGGCGGCGATGATGCCGGGCACGGCGTGCGGCAGGAAGAGCGCGAGCTGGGCCCAGGAGCGGAGCCGGACCACCCCGGAGTCGAGCAGCAGCGCGAGTACGAGGGAGCCGATGACCAGCAGCGGGATGTAGATCGCGCTGTAGAGGACGACGGTGCCGAGGCTGCCGAGGAAGGTCGGGTCGGTGAGGACGGCGGCGTAGCTGCGCAGGCCGACGAAGACGGTGCGGCGCTCGGCGAAGCCGAGGCCCGGGTGGTCCTCGCTGAAGAAGCTGAGCCAGGCGGCGGTCAGCACGGGGATCAGGAAGACCGTGACGAGGAGGGCGAAGAACGGGGTCATCAGGACGCCGGCCGCGCCGAGTTGCCGGCGGCGGGCCGACTTCCTGGCGGGGTGGGCGGCGCCCGGGGAGCCGCCGGGGGCGGCGCCGGCGCGGGACCGGGACGGGGTGGAGGAGGGCGGCGCCGGGGTGGCGAGGGGGCTGGTCGCGGGGTGGCTCATGAGGGTCACCTGCCTCTCTGCTGCTGGGGGGCGGGGATGCTGGTGGGACGGGGCCCGGGTGGGTGGAGCCGGGTGGTGCGGGTGGTGCGGTGTCCGGTGGCCGTGCGTCAGGTGGAGTGCTGGGTGGTGGCGAGGCCGAGGGCCTTGAGGTCCGGCATGGTGCCTTCCTGGGCCGCGCGCACCGCCTCGATCAGGGAGCTCTGTCCCGCGCCCACCCGGGCGAACCCGTCCTGCATGACCCGCTGGGTGGCGCTGGAGCGGGGGCCCCAGATCCAGCCGTCGCGGACCGTGTGCGCCTGCTCCTCGAAGAGGGTGTAGATGTCCTGGCCGCTGTAGTAGCTCCGGTCGAAGGCCTCCCGGCCGACGGGGATCAGGCCGGGCGCGGCGGGGTACTGGCTGCTGGTGCCGCTGGAGAGCCGGGCCCGGAGGGAGTCGGGGTGGGTGATCTGCCACTCGATGAACTCCAGGGCGGCCTCCGGGTGGCGGCAGTCCTTGGTGACCGCGAAGGTGGAGCCGCCGTGGGTGCCGACGGCGGGCCTGGCGGCGTCCCACTGCGGGAGCGGGGCGATCGCCCAGAGGCCCTTCTGGCCGGGGCGGGCGTTCATCTGGGCGCCCGCGTCCCAGGCGCCGGTGAGCCGGGTCAGGACCAGTCCTTCGGCGATCTGGTTGTCGCTCTGCCGGCTGTTGACGCCGTTGGTGAAGACGAGGTCCTCGTCGATCAGCCGCTGCCAGTACGCGGCGACCCGGCGGGTGGGGGCGTCGGCGAGCGAGAGGTTCCAGGCGCCGCCCGCGGTGTCGAACCACTGGGCGCCCGCCTGCCAGGAGTACGCGGCGAACTGGGTGAAGCCGTCGGTGGGGAAGAGCACCAGGCGGCGGTTGCCGGTGGTGCGCCGGACGGTTCTGGCGAGCGCCTCGAACTCCTCCCAGGTGCGGGGGACTTCGAGGCCGTACCGCTCGAAGAGGTCGACGCGGTAGTGCATCACCATCGGCTCGATGTCGAGCGGCAGGCTGTAGGTCCGCTTCTCGAAGGTGGTCAGGCCCAGGGCCTGCGGCAGCAGTTTGGCCCGCAGTCCTTCGCTGACCAGGTCGGTGATGTCGGTGGCGACGCCGTCGATGGCGTACCCGGGGACCTGGGGGTATTCGAGGGTGGCGACATCCGGGGCGTTGCCCGCGCGGGCGGCGTTGCTGAGTTTCGCGTAGCCGCCGGAGTCCCCGCCGGGGATCTGCTGGAAATCGACCTGGATGGTGTCGTGGGTCTTGTTGAACGCGTCCACGACCGGCTGGCTGCCGCGGAGCGCGGACCAGAAGGTGAGGCGGACGGGTTTCTTTCCACCGCTGCTGCCGGTGGTGGACGTACGGCCCGATCGGCTCTCCGTACCGCCCCCGGTGCAGGCGCCCAGGGCGCCTGTCAGGGGCAGCGCGGCGATCGTGGCCAGCACGGATCGACGGCTCTGTCGACCAGACATGGGGGGGCCTCCCGCGGCTCCGGTTCGAGACACGGGAATCCTGATCGGCTGATCAAAGATGGTCAATAGATCGCTCAGAAGAAAGTTGAAACGGTCAAACGCTCACTTCTGTACGGGGATCGGAGCGGGGATCGGAGCCGGGACGGGAGCGGGGGCCGGTACGGCGTCGGACAGGCCCTCCCCGGCCCGGTCCCCGGTGCCGGTCCCGGCGTCCTCGGCGGCCAGGCGCTGGGTGGAGCCGCGTACCTTCAGCTCCGGCAGCAGCTCGATCCGGCGCACCGGTCCGGCCTCCTCGGGGCCCAGGGTGAGGCGGCGCACCAGGAGTTCGGCGGCCGCCCGGCCGACCGCGGCCTTCGGCGGGGAGACCGCCGTCAGCGGCGTGGAGCCGAGCGCGGCCACCACGTCGTCGTACGCCACCACGGAGCACTCCTGCGGCACCCGTACGCCCTGTTCGGCGAGGGCCTGGACGAGCATCAGGGCGTCCACGTCGCCGTGGAGCACCGCGGCCGTCGCGCCGTGCTCGCGCAGCAGCGCGGCGAGGTCGAGCGGGGCGCGGTCGCGCGGGGCGCCGCCGGGTCCTTCGCCGGGGGCGGGGCCCGCGTCGGGGGCGGAGAGCGCCACCGGCCAGCGGGTCACCTCCGGGCGTGCGGCGGCGATCTCGGCGAAGGCGGCGCGGACGCTCCGCGCCGTGGGGCTGTCGTCGCGGGCGGCGAGGACGATACGGCGGTGGCCGAGGCCGACGAGGTGGTCGACGGCGAGATGCACCCCGTACCAGTGGTCGGAGCAGGCCACGTCGAGGGCGTGCAGGGCGCTGCCGGGGCGGGGGCGGCGCTCCATGAGGACGGTCGGGACCTCGGTGGCGGCGAGCCAGCCGTAGTCGGCCTCCTCGTCGGCCGCGCCGCGCCAGCGCGGGGCGATCAGCAGCCCGCGCGCGCCGCTCTCCAGCGCCTGTTCCACCAGGGGGCGTTCGCCGCCGGGCACCTTGGGGGCGATGTGCAGGGCGATCTGGAACCCGGCCGCCTCCAGCACCGGCCGGGCGCCGTGCACCGCCTCGTACAGGTAGGAGTGGCGCTCGGGGACGACCAGGGCGACCACACCGCCCTCGGCGGGGGGTCCGGGCGTCCGGGGGTCCGGTACGGCCTCAGGACGGGGCCCGGCGGCCCCGAGGGCGCGCGCGGTGCCGTGGCCGCGCCGCAGCCGGCCCGCCCTGGCCAGTTCCTCGACGTCCCGGCGTACCGTGACCACCGAGACCTCCAGCTCGGCGGCGAGCACCGTGACCTTGACCGCGCCGCGCGACTCCACCGCCGCGAGGATCCGCTGCCGCCTGAGTTCGACCGGCTCCCGCATATCGCCCTGCCCCCTTGCTCTGGCCCCCGCGCCACCACCTTCGCTCATCCGGTCAGCCGGGTGTTCGTTTGACTGTTTCGGATGAGCGCTCGGTGGAGCAGCTTAGCGAGCACCGCCCGGGCCGGGGTCAGGCCGTGGTCTCCTCCTCCAGGGCGGTGGTCCGCCGGTCGAGTTCGGCGCGGGCCTCGGCCAGGTCGGCGGCGGAGGCGGCGGTGACCGGGAATCCGGCGGGGAGCGCGGCGAGCACGGCGGTGTGGACGGCGGCCCTGCGGGCGTAGCGGCGGGCGGGGGGCAGCCGGAAGAGCGCGGCGATCAGCCGGTCGGCGGCCTCGGTGGTGTGCACCGCGTCCCAGGCGGCGCGCTCGGGTCCGGCCGGGGCGGGCGGCTCCTGCGGGGTGCGGCGGAGTGCGGCGGTGGCGGGCTCGTCGAGCGCGGGGCGGCCGTCGGGCCCGGGGGTGACGGCGACTCCGTACGTACGGGCGGCGGCCTCCTCGGTGACCAGGCCGCGCCGGAGGTCGGCGAGGACGGCGCCCGGGTCGCGGGTCCAGGGGTCCCCGTAGCCGCCGGCGCCGGAGGTGCGGAGGGTGACGGTGTCGCCCCGGCGGAGCGGCACCATGTCGATCTTGGCGTACCGGACCTCGGTGGGCAGGCCCTCGTTGACGACGAGTTCGGCGGGGGCGCCGGGGCCGCCGCCGGCGGTGCCCCAGGGGCGGAAGCGCATCCGTTCCAGGCCCCGGGCGAGGAGCCGGCTGTCGTCGCCCAGGACCTCGAAGACGAGTTCGAGGCCGCAGCCGCCGCGCCAGCGGCCCGCGCCGCCGGAGTCGGGGCGGAGCGCGTACCGGACGATCCGGGCGCCGATCTCGGTCTCGACGGTCTCCACGGGGTTGTTGGCGAGGTTGGAGATGCCGCTGTCGCGGCCGTCGACGCCGTCGGCGCCGTCGCGGGCGCCGGTGCCGCCGACCATCGGTTCGAGGACCTGGACGTTCTGGCCGCCGCCGGAGGCGTGTTCGGCGACGACGACGGGGACGACCAGGCCGCTGCTGGCGGCGGGGAGCACCTCGGGGGCGGCGAGGCCGAGGGCGCCGCCGAGCGCGTCGTTGACCCGGGAGGCGGTGGCGTGCCGGATGCCGACGGCGGCGGGCGGCGTCGCGTTGACGACGGAGCCCTCGGGGGCGGTGACGGTGACGGGCCGGATGAGGCCGCCGTTGAGCGGGATCGCCGGGTCGAGGGTGCAGATCAGGGCGAGGACGCGGGTGGTGATCCAGGCGTGCGCGCGGCCGTGGCTGGCGATGTTGAAGGCGGCGTCGACCTGCGGGTCGGTGCCGGTGAAGTCGAGGTGGAGGGCGCCCCGGTCGAGGGTGACGGTGACGGAGATCCGTACCGGCACCGGGGAGACCGCGTCGTCGTCCAGGTAGTCGGTGAACCGGTAGGTGCCGTCGCGGAGGGTGGCGAGGGCGGCGGTGGCCTGCTGGGCGGTGTGCTCGACCAGGTCGGTGTGGGCGGCGGCGACATCGGCGGCGCCGTGCTGGGCGATGACCCGGGCGAGCCGCTCCCGGCCGGTGCGGAGGGCGGCGAGCATGGCCCGCAGATCGCCCTCGTTCGCCTCGGGGGTGCGGCTGTTGGCCTGGAGGAGGGCGGCGACATCGCGGCTGGGCTCACCGGCGCGCACCAGCTTGACCGGCGGTATACGCAGGCCCTCCTGGTAGATCTCGTGGTTGGTGGGGGCGAGGCTGCTGGGGACCCGGCCGCCGATGTCGGAGCAGTGGATGAACGCCCAGCCGTAGCCGATGACCTCGCCGTCGTGGAAGTACGGCTCGATGAGCTGGATGTCGGTGAGGTGGGTGGCGAGACCGCCGGAGGTGTACGGGTCGTTGGTGACGATGACGTCGCCGGGCTCCAGCGGGCCGACCCGGTCGACGGCGGTACGGACGTCGAGGCCGACGAAGCCGGAGACGCCGATGCCGCGCGGGTAGGCGGTGAAGGTGCCGTCGGGTCCGGCGAGCGCGCAGCAGAAGTCGGCGGTCTCCTTGACGTACAGGGAGCGGCTGGTGCGCTGGAGGGTGAGGCACATCTCCTCGGTGAGCGCGCCGAGCTTGTTGCCGATGATCTCCAGGGTGACCGGGTCGAGCTTCATGGTCGGGTGCGTCCTTGCCTTGCCGTGGGTCGTGCCGTCAGGGGTGCCGGGGGGGGCCGGGGCTCAGGTGTGCCGGAGCCGGAGGTTGCCGAGCGGGTCGACGGTGGCCGTCCAGCGGGGCGGTACGAGCACGGTGGTGTCGTCCTGTTCGATCACGGCGGGTCCGGTGAGGGTGTGGCCGGGCCGCAGCGCGTCGCGCCGGTGGACGGCGGCGGCCACCCGCTCCCCGGCGAGCAGGACGGGACGGTGTCCGGCCGGGGCGGGCGGCGGTCCTTCCTGGGCGGCGCCGGCCGGGGCGGTGGCGAGGGCGGGGCCCGCCGCGCTGATGGCGAGGCGGGCGGTGCCGAGGCGGACGGTGGCGGCCGGGTCGCGGAAGCCGTAGAGCCGTTCGTGCTCCTGGTGGAACGCCTCGGTGAGGGCGTCGCGGGTGAGCGTCTCGGGGAGCGGTACGCGCAGCTCGTACGCCTGGCCGTGGTAGCTCATGTCGGCGGCGAGGGTGAGGACGGGCGGTGCGCTCTCGGGGCCCTGCTCGGCGAGCCAGGCGCGGGCCCGCCGCTCCAGTCCGGCGAGGATCGTACGGAGGGCTTCGACGCCGGGTTCGTCGAGGTCGCGGCGGAGGCTGCGGGCGAAGTCGCGGCGGAGGTCGGCGCCGACCGCGCCGAGGGCGCAGAAGGTGGCGGCGGCGGCCGGGACGACGATCTCGGGGATGCCGACCTCCTCGGCGAGGACGGCGGCGTGGGTGGGGCCCGCGCCGCCGAACGGGACGAGGGTGAACTCGGCGGGGTCGAGGCCGCGTCCGGCGAGGGTCTTCTGGAGTTCGACGGCCATCCCCGCGGTGGCGACCCGCAGGGCGCCGTCGGCGGTACGGTCGGCCGCCGCGCCCGGATCGCCGGTGGTGAAGCCGAGTCCGTCGCCGACCAGGCCGAGGGCGCGGGCGGCGGCGGGCGCGTCGAGGGTCATCCGGCCGCCGAGGAAGGTGGCGGGGTCGATGACGCCGGTATGGAGGTAGCAGTCGGTGACGGTGGGGCGGGTGCCGCCGCGCCCGTAGGCGACGGGCCCGGGGTCGGCGCCGGCGCTGGACGGGCCGACCTTGAGGACGCCGTACGCGTCCGCCCGTACGACCGAACCGCCGCCCGCGCCGATGGCGTTGACGGCGACGACGGGGAGGATCAGCGGGAGGCCGCCGATGGTGGTGTGGGTGGCGAACTCCGGTTCGCCGTCGACGGCGACGGCGATGTCGCTGCTGGTGCCGCCCATGTCGAAGGTGACGAGCCGGCCGATCCCGGCGGCGCGGCCGAGCCGGGTCGCGGCGGTGACTCCGGCGGCGGGCCCGGAGAGCACGGTCTCGATGGGGCGCTCGGCGGCCGAACGGAGGCTCAGGGAGCCGCCGTTGGAGGCGGCGATATAGACGGGCGCGGTGACGCCGAGGCCGTCGAGGAGCGCTTCGAGCCGGTCGAAGTAGCGGCGCATCAGCGGCTGGATGTAGACGTTGAGGCAGGTGACCAGGGCGCGTTCGAACTCGCGTACCTCGGGCCAGATGGCGGCCGAGGAGGTGAGCGGCAGTTCGGGGACGAGCGCGGCGAGCCGGCGGGTGACGTCGGCCTCGAAGGCCGGGTCGGTGTGGCCGTGCAGCACGAGCACGGCGGCGGCCTCGGCGTCGGTGGCGCGCAACTCGGCCGCGACCCGGGCGAGTTCGGCGTCGGTGGGGGTGTGGACGGGGGTGCCGTCGGGGCCGAGCCGGGCGGGGATCTCGACGATCCGGTCCCGGGGGACGAGCGGTTCCTCCTTCGCCGCGTGCAGGTCGAAGGAGGACGGCATCCGGCTGCGGCCGATCTCCAGGATGTCCCGGTACCCCTCGGTGACGACGAGGGCGATCCGGGCGCCCCGGCGCTGGATGATCGCGTTGAGCCCGATGGTGGTGCCGTGGGTGACGGCGGCGAGGTCGGCGGGGCCGAGCCCGGCCCGCTCCAGGACGGCTGCGAGCCCGTCGGCGACGGCGCGCGCCGGGTCGTCGGGGGTGCTGGGCTGCTTGTGGTGGAGGAGGGTGGCGCCCCCGGCCGTACCGTGCGCGCCGCTCGTACCGCTCGCGCCGTCGGCTCCGCCCGTGCCGTCCGCGCCGGCAGTGCCTTCGACGCCTTCGACGCCTTCGGCGCCCGGCACCGCGAGGACGAAGTCGGTGAAGGTGCCGCCCACGTCGATCCCGACGCGGGCGCGCGGGCGGGGGGCTCCGGCGGTGGGGTCAGCGGGCACGGTCAGAGCACCTCCGAGAAGTTGGTGAACCGGTCGACGGCCACCAGGACGATCACGCTGACCAGCATCAGCAGGGTGGAGACGGCCGCCACCGACGGGTCGAGCTGGAACTGCACGGCGGAGAAGATCCGTACCGGCACGGTGGTGGTGTTGGAGCCGGAGACGAGCACCGAGACGGCGACCTCGCCGAGCGAGGTGACGGCGGCGAAGACGGCCCCGGCGAGGATGCCGGGGCGCAGCAGCGGCAGGGTGACGGTGAGGAAGGTACGGGCCCGTCCGGCGCCCAGGGTGGCGGCGGCGCGCTCCAGGGTCGGGTCGAGCGCCTGGGCGCTGACCATCACCGTACGGATGACGAAGGGGAGCGCGACCAGGGAGTGCGCCAGCCAGAGCCCGGGGAGGGTGTTGACCAGGCCGAGGCCCTGGAAGTAGTAGAGCAGCCCGAGCCCGATGATGATCTCGGGGACCATCAGCGGGGCGAGGGCGAGCCCGGCGAGCACGCCCCGGCCGGGGAAGTCGCCGCGGACCAGGCCGTACCCGGCGAGCGTGCCGATGGTGACGGTGGTCACCACGACGAGGACCACCAGGACCCCGCTGAGCTGGAAGGAGACCAGCCACTCCGGGGAGGAGAGCACCTCGGTGTACCAGCGGAGGGAGAACCCGGAGGGCGGGAAGCTCAGCGAGCTGGTCGAGTTGAGGGAGGAGAGCGCCAGGACGGCGAGCGGGGCGAGCAGGAAGAGGAAGACGGCGAGCGCGGGCAGCCGGGCGGCGGCCCGCCCGGCGCGGCGCAGCAGCGGGGAGGTGCGGCGGGCGGCGGGGGTGGTGGCCTGGTCAGCCATGGAGTCTCCGTTCCCAGAAGCGGAATCCGGTGCCCAGGGCGGAGACGCCCAGCAGGGTCAGCAGGAGCAGGGTGAGGCTGAGCGCGGCGGCCACCGGGTAGTCGAAGACGCTGGTGATCTGGGAGTAGACGCGCAGCCCGGCGAGCGGCTGGTTGGCGCCGCCGACCAGCAGGGGGGTGATGTAGATGCCCATGGCGAGCGGGAAGACGACGGTGGCGCCGGTCGCGATGCCGGGGAGGCTGAGCGGCACGGTGACCTTCCAGAAGGTACGGACGGGACCGGCGCCCAGGCTCCGCGAGGCGCGGGCCAGGTTGTCGTCGATACCGCCGAGCGCGGTGGTCAGCGGCAGGATCGCGAACGGCAGCAGGACATGGGTGACGGAGACGACCACCACGAGGTAGCTGGTCAGCAGGGGGGCCGGCTGGTCGAGGATGCCGAGTCCGACGAGGGCCCGGTTGACCGCGCCGTTGGCGGAGAAGAGCACCACCCAGCCGTAGCTGCGCACGACGACGCTGGTGAGCAGGGGCGAGACGACCGCGACGAAGAGCAGGGTGCGGACGACGCCCTTGCGGGCCCGGGCGAGCGCGTACGCGGCGGGGTAGCCGAGCAGTACGCACAAGGCCGTGACCAGCAGCGAGGTGAGCAGGCTGTGCCAGAGGGACTCGGAGAAGAACGCCTCGGTGAAGACCCTGTGGTACTGGGTGAGCGAGAACCCGTCGAGCGGATAGCCGTTGGGATCCGAGGCGTGGAAGCTCAGCGCGAGGACACGGACGAGCGGGACGATGAAGAGGGCCAGCAGGAAGACCAGGACCGGGGTGACGGGCCAGAGCCCACGCGTCCGGCGCGGCGCCCGGGCGGCGGGCGCGGTCATCCGGACGTCGCCTCCTTCGCGGGCGCTGTCTCCGCCGTGGCCTTCGCGGTGCCGAGGAGGATGACGTCGTCGGGGCCCCAGCCGAAGGTGACGCGGGCGCCGACCGCCGGGGGCTCCCCGGCGGTCCTGGCGTTGAGCGCGACGCCCTCGGCGACGACGATCTGGGCCTGCCAGGCCTCGCCGGTGAAGGCGCGGTAGCCGACGATGCCGGTGCCGCGCGCGTCGTCCGGCACGGCGTCGGTCTCCGGCGCGCCGTCCGGAACGCCGTCGGCGGCGTCCGCCCCGGCGGCCCGGAGGGTGACGCGTTCCGGGCGTACGGCGAGGGTGACCTGTTCGCCTTCGGGCAGCGCGGTCAGGCCGGTGGCCAGCCGTACCGTCCCCAGGTCGAGGGAGCCGTCGGCGCCGCCGGTGCCCGCCAGGATGTTGGCCGCGCCGATGAACTCGGCGACGAAGCGGGTGGCGGGGGTCCGGTAGACCTCGGTGGGGGTGCCGAGCTGTTCGACCCGGCCGCCGTTCATCACGGCGATCCGGTCGGAGAGCGACATCGCCTCTTCCTGGTCGTGGGTGACGAAGACCATGGTGATGCCGAGGCGCTGCTGGAGTTCGCGGAGCTCCACCCGCATCTCCCGGCGCAGCTTGGCGTCGAGGTTGGAGAGCGGTTCGTCGAGGAGGAGCACGGCGGGCCGGGTGGCCAGCGCGCGGGCCACGGCGACCCGCTGCTGCTGGCCGCCGGAGAGCTGGCGGGGCCGTCGGTCCGCGTACGCCTCCAGGCCGACGAGGCGGAGCGACTCGGCGACGCGTTCGTCCCGCTCGGCACGGTCGGTGCGGCGCACCTTGAGGCCGTACGCGACATTGTCGGCGACGGTCATGTGCGGGAAGAGCGCGTAGTTCTGGAAGACCAGGCCGAGCCCCCTGCGGTGGGTGGGCACGTCGGTGAGGTCCGTACCGTCCAGGGTGATCCGGCCGGCGGTGGGCGTGACGAACCCGGCCAGGCTGTTGAGCAGGGTCGTCTTGCCGCAGCCGCTGGGGCCGAGGACGGAGAGGAACTCGCCGCGCCGGATCGAGAGCCGGTCGACGTCGAGGATGCGCTGTCCCTCGTATCCGGCGGCGAGGCCCTCGATCTCGATGTGCGCGGCTCCGGGGCCGGCCCCGTCGGTCCCGGCCCCGGCTCCCGTCTCGTCGGTCCCGGTCACTTGAAGATCTGGTTCCACCGCTGCTGCCATTCGTTCAGCTTGGGGGTCGCCGTCTTGTAGTCGACCCAGGTGAACGTCTTGTAGACGTCCTCGCCGTACTTGACCTTCTTCTTGAAGTCGGGGCTGTAGTCGATGTGGTCGTTGCCCGCGCCGTAGAAGGTGCCCTCGGCGAACGGCTTCTGGTACTGGGCCGCGCTGAGGTAGTTCAGGAAGGTGTAGGCGGCCTTGGTGTGGGCGCTGCCCTTGGGTACGTAGTACGAGGTCAGCGCGCCGACGGCGCCGGAGGCGGGGTAGCTGAAGCCGATCGGCTGGCCCTCCTGGGCCATGGCGAAGGCGCGGCCGTCCCAGAAGGGCACGATCCAGGCGTCGCCGTTCTGGAGGACGGTGGAGACGGAGCCCGCGTCGGCCGGGTAGGCGGAGACGCACCCCTTCAGCTCGGCGAGCTTCTTGAACGCCTTGTCGACATCGGCCGGATTGGAGAGCTTGCCGCCGTCCTGGGAGACCAGCGCGGAGAAGAACTCCAGGCCGGCGTTGTAGGTCAGCGGGGGCAGCGCGACATGGCCGCAGTACTTCTTGTCGAAGATGTCGGTCCAGTCCTCGGGCGCCTGCTTGATCTTGTCGGTGCGGTAGAGCAGGCCGTTGGAGCCGGTGGTCAGCGGGACGCCGTAGGAGGCGCCGTCGATGGTGGACTGCTGGGTGAGGACCGGGTCGAGCTGTTTCCAGTGGGTGAGGTCGCCGGTCTTGAGCGGCTGGAGGAGCCCGCCGCCGACGGCCTGGTGGAGGGAGCCGGGGGTGAGGGCGACGACGTCGAAGGGCGCGTCCTTGCCGCCCGCGGCGCGCAGCTTGGTCAGCCAGGCCGAGTCGGCGCCGTAGACCAGGTTCACCTTGATGCCGGTGTCCTTCTCGAACGGTGCCACGAAGGACTTCTTGAAGAGCTCGCCCCAGGGGCCCGCGAACGCCGTGACGGTGATCGTCTCGCCCTTGGAGCCGGATTCCCCGGAGCCGGAGCCGGAGCCGCCGGTGTCGACGCTGCACCCGGCGACGGCGGCCAGGACGGCGGTGGCCGAGGCGGTGGCGAGCAGGGCGCGTCGCCCGCGTGGGCGCGAGAGGGCAGGTCTCATGAGGGCTGGACTCCTCGGTGCGGGGTGGCGTGCGTACGGCGCGCCGGCCCGTGGGTGGTGGTTCGCCGGCCGCGCTTCGGGCGGGCAGACGGGGCGGGGCACCGTGACGACGTGCCGTACGGCATCGCGTCCGCTGTCATCTTGTGCTCCCGTCACAGGTACTGGACCTGGGTGACAGGTCCGCGCTTGCTCCCCGGCACATCGGCGTGCTGGTGGAGCCGTGTCATCACCCGGGGCACCCCACCGCAGAAGGAGGGTTGCCGCCCAGCAAGCCGGGGCTTGTCGCTGGGTCTCGTGACAAGGGAAAAGGTAACACTCTGTGGCTATGGTCTGAAGATGGGATGGATCACATGAAGATCACATCCGGATCACGGGACGGGGCGGCCCGCCCGGGCGCCGGACCGGCGGGCCGGCCGGGGCCGCCGGGCCGGCCCGCCGCCGGGGCCGGACAGGGATGAACGGAGATGAACGGAGGTGACAGGGCGTCACATCGCGAGGGGCCGTGACGCTCTGTCGCGGTAGGGGCGGCGGTGCCCGGCCCGGCGGCCCCGGCCGCGCGAGCGCGGTCGTTCCGAGGCCGTCCGAGGCCCTTCGAGGCGGAGAGCGCGGTCACTTCGGGGCGTAGACCACGCCGAGCTTGTCGATCTCGTCGCCGGAGCGGCCGGTGAAGCCGACGATGCGCCACCCCGCCGGGGCGGTGAAGGTCACCGTGTCGGAGGTCGCGGTCCCGGCGGCGACGGTGCGGCCCGCGTCCGTGGTGAACGCGGCGGAGAAGATCCGGGTACGGCCGTCCTTCTGGCCCTGGGAGAGCTTGACCGAGGTGAGGTTCTCCCCGGCGGCCAGGGTGAGCGTGGCCGCGGTGCCGCCCGTACCGCCGTGGCTCAGGACCGTACCGCCGTCGAGGGCGAGGGCGACGGAGTCGAGCCGGGCGGCGCCGCGCAGGGTGAGGGTGCGGGGCGCCGGGGTGGCCGGGAGGAGCCGGGCGTCGTTGAAGGCGGTGCCGTGCGGGCCGCCGAAGAAGTCGGAGGCGCGCCGGTCGGCCGGGAGCGACCACCTGAGGTCGACGGCGTGCGGGTAGTGGTCGGAGAGGTGCTTGCCCGCGGGGTCGAGGAAGGCTCGCCACTGGTTGGCGTACCCGGTGGCGTCGAGGCCGACCAGCGGGCCGCCCCGGTAGAGGACCTTGTCGACGACCTCGCAGGTGTCGGTGGGCGCGACCGTGTCGCAGACCAGCGCGTCGCTGCCGAGGGCCGGGGCCGAGCCGCCGCGTACCAGCTTCACCCAGGCGTCGGTGAGGCCGTTCTCCTCGACGAGGGTGCGGATGTTGTCGCCGGTGCGGGTGTAGCGGGTGTTGGTGTCGCCCATGACGATGACGGCGTTGCCCGCGCTGTAGGTCCGGATGAAGGAGGAGAGCTGGGTGATGTTGGCGCGCCGGGCGGCGAGCGCGGCGTCCGTGGTGTCGGCGTTGGTGTGGACGTTGTAGAGGTCGACGAAGACGCCCTCGGCGAGCCGGACCCGGGCGAGCGAGAAGCCCTTCGGGGTGAGGCAGTCGGTGCCGGTGCAGTTGTTCCAGCGGACCCGCTCGAAGTCCTCGAAGGGGTGGTCGGAGAGGGTGTTGAGGCCGTCGCCGAAGGCCGCGCCGCCGCTGGTGGGGGTGCGGTACGGGTGGGTGTCGTTGGCGTACAGCGAGGCGTGGTAGTTGAAGTCCTCCTGGACGTTGACGACGGCGTACGGGCCCAGCCGCTGCCCGATGAGCGGGGTGTTGACCTCGGGGTTGCTCTGGCCGAGCCCGAGCGGGAGCCCGGCGATGTTGTACGTGAGGACCTTGAGCGTGCCGGAGTCGGCGGCCTGCGGCGCGGTGGCCGCCACGGCGGGCGTGGCCGGGGCGGCGAGGCCGGTGAGGGCGAGCGCGCCGGCGGCGAGGACACCGGCCAGTGCGCGGAGGGGGGATCGCATGGGGGCCTTCCGGGGAGGGGAACGGGGCGGGGAGGTGCCGGGGGCGGCGAACGGGGGTGCGTGGGGCGGGCGGTGCGCCGGTGGTACGCGTAACAGGGGTACGGGCGTGGCACGGTGGCGCCGGAGAGGGGTGCCCGTACTCCACGGCCTTACTCCACGGCCGTACTCCACACTCCGAGGCCGCACTCCACTGCCGTACTCCACGACCGTACTCCGCCGCGCCCCATCATCTACCGGCAAGTAGCTTGAAACGCAAGAGAGTTGGTTGTTCCCGCTGCCGGTTCACGGGAAGGGCGGGGCCCGCCGCGCGGCCGTCGCCCCGTGCTCACCCCCGCATCGCCCGGTGTTCATGTCCTCCGCCGACGCTCTCACTCACCACCTCCGTCACAACGGCGACAACCGGACATCGGACACAGGAGTCTCCATGGGCCACGGGCACCACCACCCGCACTCGCACGATCACTCCCACGCCCACTCCCCCGAGGAGAACGGCGCGCTGCCGCCCGCGCTCGACACCTCGGTGCCCGATGAGGCCCTGACCCCCGCCCAGCTCTCCCGCCGCTCCATGCTCCGCCGTACCGGACTGCTCGGCGCCGGGCTCGCGGCGGGCAGTGTGGTGGGCGGCGCGGCGGCCACGCCCGCGTTCGCCTCCGGCGGCAACGGCGGCAACGGCCTGCCGGGCGGCGGCTCGCACTCCGCGCGCCTGGGCGGTTTCCTCTGGCTCTCCGGTGACCACCACATCCACACGCAGTACAGCAGCGACGGCAAGTACCGGGTCGCCGACCAGGTCCGCCAGGGCGCCCGGCACGGCCTGGACTGGATGGTCATCACCGACCACGGCAGCGAGACGCACGCCAAGATCGGTGTGGAGAAGGTCAATCCTGACATCAAGGCGGCCCGCGCCGCGTACGAGGACACGCTGGTCTTCCAGGGCCTTGAGTGGAACATCCCGGCCGCCGAGCACGGCACGGTCTTCGTCCACCCGGGCCGTAACGAGGTCGCGGTCCTCAAGGAGTTCGAGAACTCCTTCGACGGCTCGGTGCGGAAGGCGTCCGACTCCACCCCGGCCAACGAGGCGCTCGCCATCGCCGGGCTCTCCTTCCTCTCCGAGCAGGTCAGGCGCCGCAAGGTGGACGACGCGCTGATGCTCGCCAACCACCCCTCGCGCAAGGGCATCGACTCGCCGCACGAGATCCGCGCCTGGCGCGACGCCACCCCCCGGGACCACCAGATCGCCGTCGGCTTCGAGGGCGCGCCGGGCCACCAGGCCGCCGGGATCGCCGCGCCGACGGGCATGGGCGCCGGGCGCGGCCTGTACGACGGCTCCCCGGGCGCCGGCTCCTTCGCGGGTTACCCGCTGGAGAGCTACCGCACCTGGGGCGGGTTCGACTGGATGACCGCCACCGTGGGCGGGCTGTGGGACAGCCTGCTCGCCGAGGGCCGGCCGTGGTGGATCACCGCCAACTCGGACTCGCACAACGTCTACGCGGACACCGCCGAGCGCGGCGGCCCGGACTCCGACTTCACGGCCAACGGCAAGCACACCGACCCGGTCTACCGGGGCGGACTCGACCTCACCGAGGGCGACTTCTGGCCGGGCCAGTACAGCCGTACGCATGTGGGCGCGGCGCGCTTCTCGTACGCGGCGGTCATGGACGGCATCCGCGCGGGCCGGGTCTGGGTCGACCACGGCGGCCTGGTCAGCGGCCTCGACGCGCGGCTCGCGGGCGGCGGCCGGTGGGCCACACTGGGCGGCTCGCTCCACGTGCGCCGGGGTACGGATGTGACGCTGACCGTCGACGTGGCGCTGGCCAACGGCGCCAACTGGGCGCAGTACGTGCCGAAGCTGGCCCGGGTGGATGTCATCCAGGGCGAGGTGACGGGCCCGGTGAAGGACAAGGACACGTTCACCGCGCCGACCGCCAAGGTCGTCTCCTCGTACGAGGTCAACAAGTCGGCGGGTACGGTCCGGCTCACCTACAAGCTGGGCCGGGTGGACCGTCCGCTCTACGTCCGGCTGCGCGGCACGGACGGCAACCGCTCGGCCGTCGGCGCGCGGGGCGCTGCGGTCGACCCGGCGGGTCCGGCGCTGGACGTGGTCGGCGACGCCGACCCCTGGCGCGACCTGTGGTTCTACTCCAACCCGATCTGGGTGCTGCCCGCATGACGCTCGCTCCGGCGACGGTGATCGGCGTCGACGCGGCCACCCCCGGCCTCGCCGACGCCGATCACCTGGCCCGGGTGGTGGCCGGCGCGCTCTCCCTGCCGGACGGCGCGTCGGTCGGTACGCACGCGGTACGGGAGGGGGTGCCGCATCTGGCGCTCTCGGTCACCCTGCCGGACGGGGCGGCGGCGGAGGGGGCGTGGCGGGCACTGACGGGGCAGGCGGCCGGGCCGGACGGGCCGGATGTGCCCGGGGCCGATGTGCCCGGGGCCGGGGCCCACGCCCTGGCGGCCGATGTGCTCGGGGCCGGGCCCGTGGGGTTCGCCTTCGGCGGGCTGCGCGCGGGGCCCGAAGCGCTGGCGGCGGGCGCTGCGCACGCGGCGGCGGAACGGGCCTCCGGCGCGGGGCGCGCGGTGCTCTTCCCGGGCGCGGACGCGCTCACCGGCACGGTGGAGGTGGCCGGGGTGGTCGCCGGGTCCGCCGTGGACGAGGTCGTCCTGCTGGGCGGGGCCGGGAGTCCCGGGCCGGCCCGCCGGGTGATGACCCGGGACCACGTACGGCCCGAGTGGCGGGCGGGGCGGCTGGTGCTGACGGTGATGGAGGCGGTGGGCGGGGTCCTGGTCCCCTTCGAGGTCCCGGATCCGACACCTTGCTGCGCCGACCACTGACGGCACTGACCGCACGGCAGGCAGGGCCGGCACGGCGGAGACGGCCGGCGCGTGACCGGGACCCGGGAGTCCTCAGCCGTTCCGGTAGAGCCGGGTGAGGAGTTCGATGGCGGCGCCGGTGGCGGGGTGCGGGGCACCCTGCCACCAGGCGAGGCGTACGGCGATGGGCTCGGCGTCCCGGACCGGACGGTAGACGACCCCGGGGCGGGGGTACTGGTCGCGGGTGGACTCCGCGGTCACCCCCACGCAGCGGCCGGTGGCGACGACGGTGAGCCAGTCGTCGATCTCCTGGGTGAACTCGACCTCGGGGCGGGACTCCGGGGGCCACATCTCCACCGTGGTGGTGCCGGTCCTCCGGTCGACCAGCAGCGTACGGTCCGCGAGGTCGGCGAGACGGACCGAGCGGCGCCCGGCGAGCGGGTCGTCCGCGGCCAGTGCGCAGTACCGCCGCTCCAGGCCGACGATGGCGGAGTCGAACCGCCGGTCCCCGTCGAGCGGCCGGCGGACGACGGCGAGATCGCAGGCGCCCTCGGCGAGCCCCGCGGTGGCCGAGTTGGTCCGTACGAGCTGGAGCCGGACCTCGGGGCGCGTCGCGGACCAGCGGCGCTGGAAGGCCACGGTGTGCCGACCCAGCGCCGACCAGGCGTAGCCGACCCGGAGCCGGGTGTGGCCCGAGGTGGCCTCCGCGACCAGATCGGCCATTTCGGCGAGGACCCGGCGGGCGTGCGCCGCGACCCGCACTCCGGTGGCGGTCGGGGCGAGTTCGCGGGTGGTACGGCGGATGAGCGGCACCCCGAGTTCGCGTTCCAGGGCGGCGAGCTGCCGGGAGACGGCGGGCTGGGAGAGGCCCAGTTCGGCGGCGGCGCCGGTGAAGCTGCCCTCGTCGATGATGGCGACGAGACAGCGGAGCTGCCGCAGCTCCACGTCCGCCGCGGCCCCGGCCGTCCCGCTCGTCCTGTCACCCATGGCGCTGTCCCCCATGGCGTTGCTCATACTCATGCGGGCTCCGCATAAATGGTCTCGTTCATTCATTTTACGTAAGAGACGGGCGGGCGGACGATCGGTTCATGTCGTCAGCAGCAGCAACCACCACCGCCACCCGGCTCTCCGGTATCGCGGCGATGCTCGGCAGCGGTCTCTCCAACCAGACGGGCGCCGCCATCGGCGCGCTCGCCTTCCCCGTGCTGGGTCCGGTGGGCGTGGTGGCCGTGCGCCAGTACGTCGCGGCGGCCCTGCTGCTCGCCGTCGGCCGGCCCCGGTTCCGTACCTTCACCCGGCGCCAGTGGTGGCCGGTGCTGCTGCTCGCGGTGGTGTTCGCGACGATGAACCTGTCGCTGTACAGCGCCGTCGACCGGATCGGGCTGGGGCTCGCGGTCACCCTGGAGTTCTGCGGGCCGCTCGCCATCGCGCTGGCCTCCTCGCGCCGCCGGGCCGACGTGGGGTGCGCGGTGCTCGCGGTCGCGGGGGTGGCGGCGCTGATGCGCCCCAGGCCGACCACCGACTACCTCGGGATCGGCCTGGGGCTGCTCGCCGCCGCCTGCTGGGCCTCGTACATCCTGCTCAACCGGACGGTGGGGCGGCGGATACCGGGCACTCAGGGCGCGGCGGCGGCCGCCGGGGTCTCCGGGCTGCTCTTCCTGCCGGTCGGGGTGGTCCTCGCGGTGCGCCATCCGCCGACCCTGGGCGCGGTGGGGTGCGCGGTGGCGGCGGGGGTGCTCTCCTCGGCGGTGCCGATGCTCGCCGACCTGTTCACGCTCCGGCGGGTGCCGGCCCGGCTGTTCGGGCTCTTCATGAGCGTCAATCCGGTGCTGGCCGCGGTGGTCGGCGGGGTGGTGCTGGGGCAGGCCCCGGACGCGGTGGAGTGGGCGAGCATCGGCGCGATCGTCCTCGCCAACGCGCTCAGCCTGCTCACCGCTCCCCGGACCCCGCGGGCTCCGGCGCCGGCTCCGACGCCGCCGGAGGGGCGGGTTCCGGGGCGGGAGCCGTATCCGGCCGGGCCCGGCGGCCCGTGTGGTGGAAGAGCAGGTTGAGCAGGAAGGCCGTGAGGGTGGCGCTGGTGATGGCGCTGCCCGCGATGATCTGGAACCAGCCGGGGAAGGAGTGGTAGATCGTCGGGGCGGCGACCGGGAGCATCCCGACGCCGATCGAGACGGCCACGATCAGCAGGTTGTCCGTGCCGTCGAACTCCACCTTCCGCAGGGTGTTGATGCCCACGGCCGTGACGGTGGCGAACATGACAAGCCCCGCCGCGCCGACCACCGGGCCCGGCAGGGAGGCGACGACCTCGCCGAGCTTGGGGACCAGGCCGAGCAGGATCAGGAACCCGCCGGCCGCGGCGGCGACGTACCGGCTCCGTACCTTCGTCATCCCGACCAGGCCCACGTTCTGGGCGAAGACGGTGTCCAGGAAGCCGTTCATCACGCCGCCGAGCACCCCGGAGACTCCGTCGGCGGCCAGCCCCTTGGCGAGGTCGCGGGAGGTGACCGGGCGGCCCGTCATCTCCCCGACGGCGAGCATGTCGGCGGTGGACTCGGTGAAGGTCACCAGCATCACCACGCACATCGAGATGACGGCGGCGACGGGGAACTCCGGGGCGCCGAAGTGGAAGGGCGCCGCGACCCCGAACCAGTCGGCGTTCCCCACGGTGGAGAAGTCGGTCAGCCCCATGACCACCGCGACGGCGGTGCCGCCGACCAGTCCGAGCAGCACCCCGAGCTGGGCGAGGAAGCCGCGTCCGAAGCGTCCCACGACCACGATGAAGAGGACGATCCCGGCGGCCAGCGCGAGATGGCCGGGCGCCGCGTAGTCGGGGGCCGTGGGGTCCTGGCCGGCTATCAGCCCGGCGGCGACCCCGATCAGCGAGAGCCCGATGACGATGATGACGGAGCCGCTGACCAGCGGCGGGAAGAACCGTACGGCGCGGGCGAACGGCACGGCGACCAGCAGGCCGAAGATCCCGGCCGCGATCATCGACCCGTACACGGCCTGCATGCCGTACTCGCCGGCGATCAGGATCATCGGGGTGACGGCGGTGAACGTGGCGCCCGCGACGACCGGCAGCCGCACCCCGAGGAAGCGGCCCACGCCGAGCGCCTGGAGCAGCGTGATCGCGCCCGCGACCAGCAGGTCCGCGTTGATCAGCAGCCCGATGGTGGAGGTGTCGAGGTGGGCGGCGGCGCCGAAGACCAGCGGCACGGTGACACAGCCCGTGTACATGACCAGCACATGCTGGAGCCCGAGCAGCCCCAGCCGGCCGGGCGGCGGCATCCGGTCGACGGGGTGCTTCTCGGGCTCGGGCGCGGGCGCGTGCGCTGTCGCTGTCGCTGTCGGGGCGGGGACGGATCCCTGGGACACGGGTGCCTCCGGAGGCGGATGGGGGCGGTGAGCGCGGCGTGGGCGGTGAGGGTGACGAGGGGCGGGGGCCGCGTGGACGGAGAGCGGGAATCAACTTTCTGTTGAACCCGTTTCCCGCGTGTTGCCGCCCCTCGACGGTGCTGTTGCCGCTTCTGCTGTACGCGCCGTTGCGTGCGGCTCCCTTCGTATACACGGTTTGGGCACAGGAGTGCTATTCCAGTAAGGGTGTGCTACCTGGCCAGCAGCTCCCGGAGCGCCTTCACCACCTCGGCGGGGGCCTCCTCGGCCATGAAGTGCCCCAGGGCGACGGAGGCGTGCTCCAGGTCGGGGGCCCAGGCCCGCCAGCGGGCGGCGGCGTCGGAGCTGAGCTCCGGGCCCCAGTCCTGCTGGAGGACGGAGACCGGCATACGGAGCCGGTTCCCGGCGGCGCGGTCGGCCCGGTCGTGGTCGGCGTCGGCGTGGGCCGAGGCCCGGTAGTCCGCGACGATCGACGGGACGGCGTCGCGGCAGGCCCGCAGGTAGGCGGCGCGGATCTCGGCGGGGAGAGCCTCCGGGTCGCGGGCCCAGAGGTCGAGGAAGTGGCCGAAGAAGGCGTCGGGGGCGGCGCCGATCAGCGTCTCCGGCAGACCGGGCGGCTGGGCCATCAGATAGAGGTGGAAGCCGATGGCGGCGGTGGTGCCGTGCAGCACCTCCCACATGTCGAGCGTGGGCAGCACGTCCAGGACGGCGAGGTGGGTGACGGCGTCGGGGTGGTCGAGTCCGGCGCGTACGGCGACGAGGGCGCCCCGGTCGTGCCCGGCGAGGGCGAACCGGTCGTGGCCGAGGGCGCGGGCGAGGGCGACGGTGTCGGCGGCCATGGCCCGCTTGGTGTAGGTCAGCCCCTCGGAGTCGGCGGGCTTGTCGCTGGCGCCGTAGCCGCGCAGGTCGGGGCAGAGGACGGTGTGGTCGGCGGCGAGGTCGGCGGCGACGTGCCGCCACATCAGATGGGTCTGGGGGAAGCCGTGCAGCAGCACGACGGGGGTGCCGGAGCCGCCGACGGCGACGTTGAGGGCGACGCCGTCGGCGACGGTGACGCGCTGGTAGTCGAATCCGGTGATCCCGGGCTCTGTGGGCTCCACGGGTACGGTCCTTTCGGCTCGGTTCTGCTGTCGGGTGGTACGGCCAGCGTGCGGCACCCCGGTCAGCAACCGGTCAGCAGCCGCTGACCAGCGGGTACGCGGAGCTGACCAGGTCGTATGGATGTCCGGGCGGCTACATTGGGCGCCATGACCAGCGCGGCGGCCCCACCGGAGGTGACCTTCGGTGTGCTGGGCCCGCTGGAGGCGTCGGCCGGGGGCGTCCCGCTCGCGCTGAAGGGCCCCCGGCACCGGGCGGTGGTGGCCCGGCTGCTGATCGCGCGGGGCCGGGTGGTCCCGGTGGAGCGGCTCGCGGCGGATCTCTGGGAGCGGCCCCCGGAGGGCGCGGCCGGGGCGATCCAGACCTTTGTCGCCGCGCTGCGCCGCGCCCTGGAGCCCGAGCGGCCGCCGCGTGCCCCGGCCAGGCTGCTG
Organism: Streptomyces sp. NPDC093085; assembly: GCF_040683935.1. Classification (NCBI taxonomy): domain Bacteria; kingdom Bacillati; phylum Actinomycetota; class Actinomycetes; order Kitasatosporales; family Streptomycetaceae; genus Streptomyces; species Streptomyces sp. NPDC093085. Next base: position 266,525 of record NZ_JBFBFB010000002.1, read on the forward strand.
GTGACGGCGGCGCCCGGCTACGCGCTGCGGGCCGGGCCGGAGGCGGTGGACGCCTGGCGGTTCGAGGCGGCGACGGACGCGGCGCGTCCCCTGCTGGCGGCGGGGCGCGCGGGCGAGGCGCTGGCCGGGCTCGACACCGCGCTGGCGCTCTGGCGCGGGCCCGCGTACGCGCCGTTCGCCGCGGAGGCGTGGGCGCACGGCGAGATCACCCGGCTCGACGGGCTGCGGCTGCTGGCGGTGGAGCGGCGCGCGCGGGCGCTGCTGGAGCTGGGGCGGGCCGCCGAGGCGGTGACGGAGCTGGCGGGCCACGCGGAGGACCACCCGCTCCGCGAGGACGCCTGGCGGCTCTGGGCGCTGGCGCTGTACCGGTCACACCGCCAGGGCGACGCCCTGGCCGTACTCCGCCGCGCACGCCGCACCCTCGCCGAGGAACTGGGCACGGACCCGGGCCCCGCACTACGCGGCCTGGAGACCCGGATCCTGTCCCACGACCCCCGCCTCACCGGCCCCCTGGTGGCCCCGGGCACGAGGGCGGAGAGGGGCACGGGGGCGGCGGGGGCCGCCGGGGCGGTGGGGGCCGCGCAGGCGCCGGAGGCCGCCCGTATGCCGCAGGACGCCGGGACACAGGGCGCCGCGCAGACGCCGGAGGCGGCCCGCACGCCGGGCGCCGCCCGTACGCCGGGGGTCGCCCAGGCGCCGGAGGGCGTCGGGACAGCGGAGGGCGCCGGTGTCGCGTCCGGACGTGCCGGTGGGCGGGCGTTTGTGGGACGGGAGCGGGAGGCGGCGCTGTTGGAGGAGGCCGCGGCGGCGGTCGTACGGGGTGGCGGGCCCGGTGTCGCGCTGGTTTCCGGGGAGCCGGGGGGCGGGAAGACCGCGCTGGCCGAGGTGGTGGCCGCCGGGCTGGCCTCGCGTGGCTGGACGGTGGCGTGGGGGCGTTGCCCGGAGCATGACGGGGCGCCCGGTGACTGGCCCTGGCGGCAGGTGATGACGGCCCTGGCCGAGGCGGGCGCCGGTCCCGTACCGGCGGTGGGCGCGCCGGAGCCCCCGGGGAGCGCGCCGCCCGCCTCGGAGGCCGCCGCGCGCTTCCGGGCGCACCGGGCGGCGCTGGCGTATCTGGGGTCGGCGGCGGCGCGCGGCCCGGTCCTGGTGGTGCTGGACGATCTGCACCGGGCCGGTGCGGAGACCCTGGAGCTGCTGACCGCGCTGGCCACGGAGGGCGGCGGGGCGGGCCCGGTGCTGGTGGCCGGAGCCTACCGGGCCACGGAGATCTCCCCCGCCCTGGCCAAGGCGCTCGCCGTGCTCGCCGGTGCCGAGCCGGTCCGGGTCTATCTGGGCGGGCTGGCCGAGGAGGCCACCGGCGCGCTCGTACGGGGCCTGGTCCGGCGCGAGGTGGACGCGGAGGCCGTACGGGCGATCCACCGGCGTACCGGCGGCAACCCTTTCTACGTACGGGAGTTGGCGCGGCTCCTCGACACGGAGGGGCGGGCGGCGCTGGACGCGGTGCCCGCCGGGGTACGGGATGTGATCCGGCACCGGCTGGCGCGGCTGCCCCGGGCGGCCCGGGCGGTGCTGCGGCAGGCGGCGGTGGCCGGCCGGGAGGTCGACGTGGAGCTGCTCCTCGCGCTGGGGTCGGACGAGGACGCGGTGCTCGACGCGCTGGAGGCCGCGCAGGCGGCCGGGTTCCTCACCGAACAGGGCCCGGGGCGGCCGAGGTTCGCCCATGCGCTGGTGCGCGACACGCTGTACGAGGACATCGCGGGGCCGCGCCGGGCGCGCTGGCACGCGGCGGTGGGCGAGGCGCTGGAACGCCTCCGCCCCGGCGACGCCACCACGCTCGCCCATCACTTCGCCCACGCGGAGACCCGGGCCACCGCACCCCGCGCCGCCCGCTACGCCCGGGAGGCGGCGGTCCGCGCGGAACGGGAGTTCGCCCCGCACGAGGCGGTACGGCTCTGGCGCCAGGCCCTCTCCTCCCTCGAACTGGCCAGGGACGGGTCCGGCGGCGGGGCCGGGGCCGGCCGCGGGGAGAGCCAGGAGGAGGTACGGGAGCGGCTGACGGCGCTGATGGGGATGGTGCGCGCGCTCGCCGTCACCGGCGACCTGACGGCGGCACGGGCGCACCGCGCGGAGGCGGTCACGGCGATCGAGCGGCTGGGCGCCCCCGGCCACACGGGATCCGAACGGCAGACCCTGGGGTCCATCGGGGCAGGACCGGTTCAGGAACCGGCGTCCGCACCGGCGGCCGACGGACCGGTGGGTGCCGTACGGCGCGAGGCCGAGCCCCAGGGACGGCCGGTGGGTGCCGTACAGCGCGAGACCGAGCCCCGGGAACGGCCGGTCGGTGCCGTGCGACGCGAGACCGAGCCCCGGCAACGGCCGGTCGGTGCCGTACCGCACGAGGCCGGGCCCCGGGAACGGCCGGATGCGCTGCCGCGAGGCGCGGCGCACGGGGGCGCGGGCCCGGCGGGACCCGGGGCGCGGGACCTCGGCGGCGACCCGGTGCTCGCCGCCGAGGTGGTCTGCGCCTTCGACGTGCCCGCGATCTGGACGCGTAACGACGACGAGGAACTGTCCCGGCGGATCGCCGCCGTCATCGGGCGCACGCTCGCCGCGCTCGGGGCGCTGCCCGGGGACCAGGCGGGGCGGCGGGCCCGGCTGCTGGCCACGCTCGCCATGGAGCTGCGGGGCGATCCCACGGGGCGGGGGCTCCGGGCGGCGCGGGAGGCGGAGGAGTGGGCGCGGGGCCAGGGCGATCCGGCGCTGCTGGGGCTCGCCCTCAACGGGCGCTTCCTGCACACCTTCCAGCGGGCCGGGCTGGCGCCCGAACGGGCCGCGATCGGCGCGGAGCTGGTCGGACTGGCCCGCCGCCACGGGCTGGTGGCCTTCGAGGTGCTGGGACATCTGATCCTGCTCCAGGCCCGTTCCGCGCTCGCCGACCTCACCGCGGCCGACACGCACGCCGCCGAGGCCGGCCGGCTCGCCGAGCGCCACGGGATCCCGCTCGCCGGGGTGTTCACCCAGGGGTACGGGGCACTGCGGGCCGGGATCGCGGGGCGCCGGGCCGAGGCGGAGGCCGCGTACCGGAACACCGCCCGGTTGATGGCCGGGAGCGGGATGCCGGGGCTCGCCGAGGGGATCGGCCCGCTCGCCCTGCTCTCGCTGCGCCTCCAGGACGGCGGGGTGGACGAGGTGCCGGGGGACGACGCGACAGGGGGCGAGGCGGAGGAGGGCACCGGCTGGGGGCCGTACGCACCCTGGGCCGTACCGCACGCGCTGCTCGCCTCGGGCCGGCCCGACGCCGCCCGTACGGCGCTGCGCGCGGCCCCGGAACCCCCCGGCGACCTGCTGCTGGAGGCGCGGCTCTGCCTGCTCGCCCGGGCCGCCGTCATCCTCGGGGACGGCCCCGTCATGGCGCGTACGTACGAGCTGCTGCTGCCCGCCGAGGGCGAGTTGGCCGGGGCGGGCAGCGGGCTGCTCTGCCTCGGCCCGGTGGCGGCGCACCTCGGCGAGCTGGCCCGGGCGCGCGGCGACCGGGAACGGGCGGCGGCCCACCACCGGCGCGCCCGGGAACTCGCGCACCGGGCCGGCGCCCCGCACTGGCTGCGCGCCGCCGACGCCGCGCTCGACGCACTCGGCGCGCCCCGCTAGGCCCTGCCGCCGGCACACTCCCGCCGTCGCCCGAGACCCTCCCGCCGTCGCCCGAAGGGCGGCCCCCGCGCCGTCCGGCGCACCGCGCTCGCCCCCGGCACCACTGGCGCCCCGGCCCCCCGGCGGCACCCCCGGCACCCCCGGCGCCCCCGATGGCCGGTCCTCGCGCTCCCGCCCGCCCGGCCGCGCCCGGCGGCGCCCGGCCCGCGGGGGCTCCGACGGTTTCCGGTCAGAGCCGTGCCGCCTCTCGACAACCCCGGGGGAACCCCCGATGCTTCCCCTGCCGGACAGCCGTTCGGCATGGACATGACGGAGAGCGAGTCGGCGCCCGGGTCCGACGGCCGGCGCCGGAGCCGCACGGAGAGGCAGTGGACACGCCATGATCCGACGCAGAACCCTCCTGGCCGCCGCGGGCGGCGGCCTGCTGGGGAGCGCCCTGGCCACCGGGACCGCCAGGGCGGACGCCACCATCCCCATCGGGCCCTCGGCGACCTACGGGACCTGGGAGGGGTGGGGGACCTCGCTGGCCTGGTGGGCGAATGTGTTCGGCGCCCGGGACGACTTCGCCGACATCTTCTTCACCACCCGGTCGACGACGTACAACGGCACCTCGCTGCCCGGCCTCGGGCTGAACATCGCCCGGTACAACCTGGGCGCGTGCAGCGGGAACAGCGTGAACGGCGAGTCGATGGTGGCCTCGCCGAACATCCCCGCCTTCAAACAGATCGAGGGCTACTGGCAGGACTGGACCAACGAGGACCCCGCCTCCGCCGCGTGGAAGTGGTCGGCGGACGCGGCCCAGCGGGCCATGCTGGTGAAGGCGACGGCACGCGGCGCCACCTCGGAGCTCTTCGCCAACTCCCCCATGTGGTGGATGTGTTACAACCACAACCCCTCCGGCGCCGCCAACGGCGGCAACAACCTCCAGTCCTGGAACTACCGCCAGCACGCCGCGCACCTCGCGGCCGTCGCCCTCTACGCCCGCCAGAACTGGGGCGTGAACTTCGCGACCGTGGAGCCCTTCAACGAACCGTCCTCCTCCTGGTGGACCGCGACCGGCACCCAGGAGGGGTGTTATGTCGACGCGAGCGTCCAGTCCGCCGTACTCCCCTACCTGCGCGGCGAGTTGAACCAGCGCGGGCTGACCGGCACCCGGATCTCCGCCTCGGACGAGACGAGTTACGACCTGGCGCGCACCACCTGGAACTCCTTCTCGGCCACCACGAAGGGGTATGTCGACCAGGTCAACGTCCACGGCTACCAGGGCTCGGGCGGCCGCAGGGACCTGCTGTACTCCGACATCACCACGGCGGGGAAGGTCCTGTGGAACTCGGAGACCGGGGACAGCGACGCCACCGGTATGACCATGGCGAGCAACCTGCTCTACGACTTCCGCTGGCTCCACCCCACGGCATGGGTGTACTGGCAGGTGATGGACCCCAGCGCGGGGTGGGCGATGATCGCGTACGACGCGGCGACGCTCCAGCCGAGGGCGGTCCAGACGAAGTACTACGTGATGGCGCAGTTCAGCCGGCATATCCGCCCCGGGATGACCATCATCGACACCGGTGTCAGCTACGCGGTGGCGGCGCTGGACCGGTCGGCGCGGCGGCTGGTGATCGTGGCGGCGAACACCGCGACCACGGCCCAGACGCTCACCTTCGACCTGTCGGCGTTCACCACGGTCACCGGCGGGACCAATGGGCTGGTCCCGCGCTGGAACACGGTGACGACCGGCGGCGGCGACCTGTACACGGCCCGCTCGGACACCTATCTGTCGGGGAAGACGGTGGCGGTGCCGTTCGCGGCGCGGTCGGTGCAGACCCTCCAGGTGGACGGGGTGACCGCCTGAGGGCCCGGCCCTGTCGTCAGACCCCCGCCGGCCCCGGGTCGCGCAGCCACACGGTCAGCGCCCACCACCACTCCACCGTGGCGAGCGGCGCCGGGCGGCCGTCGTCCGGGGGTTCCGCGAGCGGGCGGCCGGTGATCTGCTGGAGCCGGCCGAGCCGGTAGCGGACGGTGTTGGGGTGGGTGAAGAGGGCCGCCGCCGTCCGGTCCAGCCGACGCCCCTGGCCGAGGAAGGTCAGCGCGGTCAGGGCGAGTTGGCGGTGGAACGCGTCCGCAGGGTCGAGCGCGCCCAGCAGCCCCCGGGCCAGATATCCGCCCAGCAGCGGCTGGTCGGCCAGCGCGATCTCGGCGGCGGAGTCGGTGAGCGCCACCACCCCGGTGGCGCCGCGCCGGGCGCCGAGCTCCAGGGCGCGGAGGCAGAGCCGGTACGTGGCGCGGAGCGCGTCCGGCGGAACGGCCGGGGAGACCACGGCGATGGCGCCCGGCGGGAGTTCCGTGGCGTGCGGCGGCCGGGGGAAGAGGCCCACCAGGTGCCCGTCGACCCGTATCAGACCGTCCACGCGCGGCACACCGGCACCGGCATCGGGGCTGCTGGTACCGGGGGCGGTGCCGGGGGCGTGGGTGACGAGGCAGTGCCGGGGGGTGTCCTGGCGGAGGCCGGCCCTGCGGAGCTCCTCGGCGGACGGCGGCGTGCCGTCCGTCAGAAGCCGCCGGAGCAGCCGGGCCCGGGGGCCGTCGTCCGGGGGCGGCGCGGCCTGTTCCGCGGTGCGGTAGCCGTGGACGACATGGCGTTCGACGGCGTCCCCGTACTCCTTGAGCAGCAGGACGGCGGGGAGGAGCACCCCGTCGGGGAGCCCGGCGGCCCGGCCCCGGTCGAGGGTGATCTCCACCGCGCGGGTGAGGGCGGCCTGCACCCCCCGGAGCACGGCGGTGACCGGGACGCGCTGCCCCGCGCGCTCGGCGCCGAGCAGCACGGCGGCGGCGAAGTTCTGCTCGTCGACCCGGTCGAGGGTGGTGAACCACTGGCCCGCCGCGGTGACCAGGGCGGTGACATGGCGGCGGCTCTCGGCCTCGGTGAGCCGGGCCACCTCGGGCGAGCGGCTCCGGGCCGCCCGGACGAGTTCGGCGCGTACGGCGGGGTCGGCGGCCATGGCCCGCAGGATCCCGGTGACCGGTTCGCGCTGGGTGACAGGGGTGACGGTCATGCGCCGGGCTCCTCTCGTACGGACCGGATCCCGCGCGCCCCCGGGGACGGTGTGGGCGACGTACAACGCGGGGGCGGATGCCTTGGCGTCCGGCTCCTACCGCACCCGTATGGCGACCTGATTAGCTGTGAGCTACCGCACGGTAACAGCAGGGTCCCCCGGGACAACACCCTCCGCGCGGGCGCGAGTACGCGCGCGGAGAGGAGTTGTCCGCCCCCCTTCCGGAAGGTCACCCCCCATGGAGCATCCGGCAGATCCGGCCGTCTTCAGCCGCCGTCGGGCGCTGACCGTCGCGGGCGGTGTGCTCGCCGGCGCCGCCGCGCTCTCCCCTCCGGTCTCGGCCTTCGCCGCGTCGGCGCCCTCCGCCCCGTCCGGCTCCGCCGCCGAGGACGCGGACGCGATCGTGGTCGGCGGCGGGCTCGCCGGTCTGGTCGCGACGGCCGAACTGGCGGCGGCCGGGCGGAAGGTGCTCCTCCTCGACCAGGAGCCCGAGTCCAACCTGGGCGGCCAGGCCTTCTGGTCCTTCGGCGGGCTCTTCCTGGTGGACTCCGCCGAGCAGCGGCTGATGGGGATCAAGGACTCCCCCGAACTCGCCTGGCAGGACTGGCAGGGCACGGCCGGCTTCGACCGGGGCGTCGACGACCCGCTCGGCGCGGACCACTGGGCGCGGCAGTGGGCCGAGGCGTATGTGGACTTCGCGGGCGGCGAGAAGCGCTCCTGGCTCTACGGTCTGGGCGTCCGCTGGTTCCCGGTGGTCGGCTGGGCGGAGCGGGGCGGCGGGCTCGCGGACGGGCACGGCAATTCGGTGCCCCGCTTCCATGTCACCTGGGGCACCGGGCCCGCGGTGGTCGAGCCGTTCGAGAAGAAGGTACGGGCCGCTGCCGCCGCGGGCCTGGTGTCGTTCCGCTTCCGCCACCGGGTCGACGCCCTGGTACGGAGCGGGGGCGCCGTCACCGGGGTACGCGGCGCGGTGCTGGAGCCGAGCGACGCGGCCCGGGGGAAACCCAGCTCGCGCACGGTGGTCGGGGAGTTCGAACTCCGGGCCCCGGTGGTGGTCGTGACCTCCGGCGGGATCGGCGCCGACCACGATCTCGTACGGCGGAACTGGCCGGCCCGGCTCGGCACCCCGCCCAAGAACATGATCACCGGGGTGCCCGCGTATGTGGACGGCCGGATGCTCGCCATCACCGAGCAGGCGGGCGGCCGGATCGTCAACCCGGACCGGATGTGGCACTACACCGAGGGGCTGCGGAACTACGACCCGATCTGGCCGGACCACGGGATCCGGATCCTGCCGGGCCCCTCGTCGCTCTGGTTCGACGCCACCGGCAAGCGCTTCGCCGCCCCGGACTTCCCCGGCTACGACACCCTGCACACCCTGGGGTCGATCACCGCGACCGGCTACGACTACTCGTGGTTCGTGACGACCCAGAAGATCCTGGCGAAGGAGTTCGCGCTCTCCGGCTCCGAACAGAACCCGGACCTCACCAACAAGGACATCCTCCAACTGCTCTCCCGGATCTGGCAGACCCCGGAGCCGATCGAGAAGTTCAAGAAGAACGGCGTCGACTTCGTCGTCGCCACCACCCTGCCCGAGCTGGTCACCGGGATGAACAAGCTGACCGGGGACGGTCTGATCGGCCTGGACGAGCTGCGGCGGCAGATCGAGGCGCGGGACCGCGAGATCGGCAACCCGTACTCCAAGGACGCCCAGGTGATGGGGGTACGCAACGCCCTCGCCTACCCCGGGGACACCCTGAGCCGGACCGCCTCCGCACACCGGATCCTCGACCCTTCGGCGGGCCCGCTGATCGCCGTACGCCTCAACATCCTCACCCGGAAGACCCTCGGCGGGCTCCAGACCGACCTGTCGGGACGGGTGCTGGGCGCGGACGGGGCGCCGGTGCCGGGGCTGTACGCGGCCGGGGAGGTCTCCGGGTTCGGCGGCGGCGGGGTGCACGGATACCGGTCGCTGGAGGGGACGTTCCTCGGCGGCTGTCTCTTCTCCGGCCGCCAGGCGGGCCGTGCGGCGGCCGCCGCCACCGCGTAGGGCGGGCCGCCCGGCGGAGATACCGGCAGGTGACACGCCCTCCCCAACGCGACGGCGACCGCCTATAGTGCCCGGGACAGCCGGGGGGCCAGGATGACCACGCGTACCGCCATCGGCCGGCACGCGTGCGCCGGCCATGGCCGGTGCCGGGGGGTCGGTGGCACACGCCTCGGACGTATCCCGACCCCGGAGACACGACAGCGATGACACCGGCCGAACCCTCCGCCGAGCACGACGGGGCGAGCGTCCCGCCGCCCGGGTGCCCCGCGCACCGGGGAGGCGGGGACCGGGCGGGCTCCGCCGTACCGCTGAGCGGGCCCCGCTTCCAGACCGAACCGAGCACGCTCTACGACGAGATACGCCGGGAGCACGGCGCCGTCGCCCCCGTCCTGCTCGACGGGGACATCCCGGCCTGGCTGATTCTCGGCTACCGCGAACTGCACCAGGTCACCGCCGACCCGGTCCTCTTCAGCCGTGACTCCGAGATCTGGAACCAGTGGCACCGGGTCCCCGAGGGGTGGCCGCTGGCACCGCTGATCAGCCGGGGCCAGCCGTCCATCCTGTACACGACGGGCGACCGCCACCGGGTGCGCGCCGAGATGATCAGCGACGCCCTGGAGACCGTCGACCCGTTCGTGCTGCGGCACTTCGCGGAGGAGCTGGCGGACGAGCTGATCGACGGGTTCTGCGCCGAGGGCACCGCGGACATCATCGCCCGGTACGCGATGCCGTTCCCGGTCCGCGTCCTCGCCAAGATCTACGGCTTCCCCGACGACCAGGGGCCCGCGCTGGCCGCCGCCGCGATCGACCTGGCCGACGGCGGCGACCGGGCCCACGCCGCGCAGCGCTATCTCTTCGAGGCGGCGGAGTCGCTGCTCGCCTCGAAGAAGAACACGGCGGGACCGCCCGATGTCGCCGCCCGGCTGCTCCGCAACACCGGGGGCTTCACCGAGGAGGAGATCCTCCACGATCTGACGCTGCTGGTCATCGCCGGCCATACGCTGACCGCCGACTGGATCGGCAACTCGCTGCGGCTGATGCTCACCGACCACCGGTTCGCCGCCTCGCTCTCCGGCGGCCGGCGGAGCGTCGCCGAGGCGATGAACGAGGTGCTGTGGGAGGACACCCCGGCCCAGAACGCGGTGGGCCGCTGGGCCACCCGGGACACCAGCCTCGGCAACCGCCCCATCAAGGAGGGCGATCTGCTGCTCTTCGGGATCGCCGCCGCCAACCGCGACCCCCGGGTCCGTGCCGAGGGCGCCCTGCTCACCGGCGGCAACAACGCCCACTTCTCGTTCGGGCACGGCGAGTACCGCTGCCCGTTCGCCGCCCAGGAGATCGCCGAGACACTGGCCCGGGCCGCCGTCGAAGTGCTGCTGGACCGCCTCCCCGATCTCCATCTTGCGGTCCCGGTGGAGGAGTTGGAACGGCGGCCCTCCCCGTGGGCGCGGGGCCTGGTGACCCTCCCGGTCGGCTTCGACCCGACGCCCGCCGTACGGGGCGAGGAGTTCGGGTAGGCGGGGCCGGTGCCGCCGGATCCGGGCGCCCCCGGGCCGCCCCGCCCCGCCCGCTCCGTCGTCGAGCGGCTCCTCTCCGTCCTGGGCGCCTTCGACCACCGGAACCCGGCGCTCTCCCTCTCCGGGATAGCGCGCCGCGCCGGGCTGCCGCTCACCACCACCCACCGGCTGGTCACCGCGCTCACCGAGTGGGGCGCCCTGGAGCGGGACGCGCGGGGCGAGTACCACATCGGGCTGCGGCTCTGGGAGATCGCCGCGCTCGCCCCGCGCGGTGTGCCGCTGCGGGAGGCGGCGCTGCCGTATCTGGAGGACCTCTACGAGGCCACCCACGAGAACGTGCAGCTCGCGGTCTGCGACGGCCGCGAGGTCGTCTACATCGAGCGGCTCTCCGGGCATTCGGCGGTGGGGGTACGGAGCCAGGTCGGCTCGCGGTGGCCGCTGCACGCGACGGGGGTCGGTCTGGTCCTGCTCGCCCACAGCGACCCGGAGTTCCAGCGGGAGGTGTGCGAGGCGCCGCTGGCCGCGTTCACCCCGTACACCATGACCGACCCGGCGGTGCTGCGCCGCGCGCTCGCCGAGGTGCGCGCCACCGGGGCGGCGGTGAGCGACCGTCAGATCACCGACGACGCGCTCTCGGTGGCCGCGCCGGTGCGCGGGCCGCGCGGGGATGTGGTGGCGGCGGTGTCGGTGGTCGTCCCGGTGGCCGGCGCCCGCCCGCACGCGCTGATCCCCGCCGTACGGATCGCGGGCCACGGCATCTCCCGGGCGCTGGGCCGCCGGCCGCCCTCCGGCCCCCGGTGACCGGCGGGGCGCGGGCCCGGGGTCAGCGGGGCGCGGGGGTCACGGAGCGGTGCGTACGGCGGCGGGCTCGGCCGGGAGCACATGGTCGCCGAGCCGGTCGGTGCTGAGGCAGAGCGAGCAGACCGGCGCGTCGTGGGTGCGGCAGTCGGCCAGGTCGGGGCGTTCGAAGTCCTGGCGGCAGACATGGCAGGTCAGGACGGTCCCGCTGGGGTTGCCGTCGGCGTCGAACGGCGGCTCGGCGATCCCGTCGTCCGTCCGCCGCAGGTAGTAACGGCCCCGGGTGGCCAGGGCCATCAGCGGGGTGAGGACGAAGGCGATCAGCGCGGCGGCGACCGGAGAGTACGGCTGGAGGGTGGAGCCCAGGGCGTGGAAGTAAAGGGCGATGGAGAGCCCGGAGGCGGCGACGAAGGAGACCACGCCCACCGGGTTGACGGCGTACAGCATGCCGCGCCGGAACTCGGGGGCGTGCGGGGAGAGTCCGAGCAGGTACTTGTTGACCATGATGTCGGTGGCGACGGTGACGACCCAGGCGATGGCGCAGTTCGAGTAGAACCCGAGGATGCCGTTGAGGAAGCTGAACATGTCGGCCTCCATGAGGATCAGCGCAAACGAAAGGTTGACCAGGACGAAGACCATGCGTCCCGGGTAGCGCCGGGAGATCCGGGTGACGGAGTTGGTCCAGGCGAGCGATCCCGAGTAGGCGTTGGTGACATTGATCTTGATCTGGCTGATCACGACGAGGACCACGGCCACCGGCACCACGAGCCAGGACGGCATCATCGCGTCGAAGGCGCCCCGGAACTGCTGGATGGGCTCGGTGGCGGCGACCGGGCCCACCTCGGAGAGGATGTAGACGGCGAGGAAGACCCCCATCGCCTGCTTGAGCGCGCCGAGCACCACCCACCCGGGCCCGGCCATCACCACCGCCGCCCACCAGGAGCGGCGGTTGGCGTCGGTCCTCGGCGGCATGAAGCGCAGATAGTCGATCTGCTCGCCGATCTGCGCGATCAGCGAGAGACAGACCCCGGCGCCGAGCAGGACGGACGCGGCGTCGACGCCACCGTGGCCGTCGGTGCCCGGGTAGGAGAGCCAGCGGTCCACGGTCCCCGGGTCGGTGACGATCAGATAGAGCAGCGGTCCCGCCATCAGCAGCAGCCAGACCGGGGTCGTCCAGACCTGGAGCTTGCTGAGCGCCTTCATCCCGTAGACGACCAGCGGGATGACCAGCAGGGTCGAGACCAGGTACCCGGCCCAGAGCGGGAGCCCGAAGCCGAGCCGCAGCCCCTGGGCCATGATCGACCCTTCGAGAGCGAAAAAGATGAAGGTGAAGCTGGCGAAGATGACGCTGGTCAGGACGGACCCGTAGTAGCCGAAGCCGGAGCCCCGGGTGATCAGGTCGAGGTCGATGTTGTACCGGGCCCCGTAGTACGCGAGCGGGAAGCCGGTGAGGAAGATGACGGCCGCCGCGAGGGCGATGGCGGCCAGCGCGTTCCCGGTGCCGTGGGCGAGGCCGATCCCGGCGCCGATGGAGAAGTCCGCGAGGTAGGCGATGCCGCCGAGCGCCGTGGTCGCCACGACCATGGGGGTCCAGCGACGGTAGGTGCGGGGCGCGAACCGGAGGGTGTAGTCCTCCAGCGTCTCGCCGGCCGCCGGTGCGGTGGACGGCGGGGGTGCGGCGGCCGGCGGCGCGGGGGCCTGCGCGGGGGTCGCGGGAGCGGTGTCCGTCGGTGTGTACCGGCCCGTATCCATGAGGGGAGACGGTACGAAGCGCCTGTTTCCCGCCGCGGCTTCCGGTGTGACGGCGCCGTTTCGAGGTGCCGACTCCGCCGGAACCCCCGTTGTGAGGGAGGAGTTACGGGGCGTACGGGGTCCACCGGCAGGCCTGAGGAGTGCCGTCGCCCTACGGCGTGCCGCCGGGCGGCCTGCGCGTGACGCCCTGGGCCGGGATGCCGCGCCAGCTCGTGTCCGGGTCCAGGCGCTCGCCCTTCATCAGCAGGGAGAGCGCGCCGAGCCGGACCCGCTCCCCCACCACCGCGTCGTACAGCACGATCGACCGGGTGCCGACACTGGCGCCGTCCCCGACCGTGACCGTGGACATCTTCATGACCCGGTCCTCGAAGAGATGGGTCTGGAGGGAGACGTTCAGCCCGATCGCGGCGTCGTCACCGATCTCCACCAGGTCGAACTCGGTGAGGAAGGTCGTGCCGAGCCAGCACCGCCGGCCGATCCTGGCGCCGAACGCGCGGAGCACCAGCGGCAGGAAGGGCGTCCCGGCCAGCGCCCCGGCCCCGGCGGGCACCGCGGCGCTCTCGTAGAGCCCGGTGACGAACTCGGTGCGCCGGACGAACCAGTTCCAGAGCGGTTCGACCCGGGGCCGGTACCGGCCGACGACGGCCCACTTGACCAGGGCGCAGTACCCGATCGCCACCGCCCCGGCGGCCATCACCAGGAGCGGTGAGAGCAGCAGCGGCAGCACCGGGCCCGGGGCGCGGGCGACCGCCGAGAGCCCCAGGAGATAGAGGGAGCCGCTCAGCCCCAGTACGGAGGCGGGCATGGTGACCCGGAGGAACTCGATGGCGAGCCGGCGCGCCACCGCCCCGCGCGACGGACGGTACGTCAGCTCCTCGGGGTAGCTGCCGCTGTCCTGGCGCACCGGCAGGTAGATGGCGGGCGAGCCCAGCCAGGAGCTGCCCTCGGGCACCCCGTCGGGCGGCGGTACGGTGCCCACGCCGACCAGGGATCCGGACGCCATCCGGGTCCCCGCGGGCACGAAAGCGGCGTTGCCGACGAAGGAGCGCCTCCCCACCTCGGTGGGGCCGAAGGCGACCTGGCCCCCGGCGAAGGCGGCGGAGCCGACGGCGGCCAGGTCCGCGACAAAGCTGCCGTCGGCGAGGGTGAGCAGATCCGGGTCGAGGTGGGCGGCGGTGGCGACCTCGGCGCCCCGGCCCACCCGGGCGCCGAGCAGCCGCAGCCAGGGGACCGTGTAGAGCGTCGCGTAGAGGGAGTTGGTGAAGGTGAGGCTGTTCTCCAGCAGCTTGTCCGCCACCCATTTGCGCACCCCGAGCGCGGAGCGCGCCGGATGGACCCCGGCCGCCACCCGGGGCAGGACGAGGCGTTTGCCCGCGACGACCACCGCGCAGACGGAGAGCACGAAGAGCGGCCCCCCGGCCACCACGGCGGCGAGCGCGGCCCCGTACCCCCAGCGCAGCAGCGTCCACCAGACCAGGACGAGGGCGGGCAGGAGCATCGCGAGCGCGGCGGCCTCCAGGGTCACCAGGGCGAGCAGCGCGGCGAGGCGGTGGCGCCGCCGCCAGGCTCCGCTCCGTCCCGCCGCCGCCAGCATGGTCTCCACCTCGGGGGCGAGCGCGTCGACCGGGCGCGGCGGCGATCCGGCCCAGCGGGCCCCGGCGGGCACCGTCTCGCCCTCCTCGACCACGGACTGCTCGCCGAGTCCGGCCCGCTCCCCCACCCGGGCGCCGGGTTCGAGCACCGCGTTGGCCCCGACATAGGCACCGGCGCCGATCTCGACGGGGGCGACGGTCACCCAGCCGTCCGCGACCCGCCAGGGGCGGAGCGTGGCGCCGTACCCGACGGAGGCGCCCGCGCCGATACGGAGCAGGGCGGGCAGCCCGATGAGGCCGGTGGCGACGGTGGCCCCGGGGCCGACCCGGGCGCCGAGCAGCCGCAGATAGCCGGCCATCAGGGGGGAGCCGCTGAGGAGCTGGAGGGGGCCGGCGGTGAGGAGCAGGTTGAGCGTCCAGAGCCGTACGTAGGTGAGGGACCAGAGCCGGTGGTGGCCCGGCCGGATCCCGGCGGCGAGCGGGCGGGCGAGGGCGACGGGCAGGATCCAGCGGACCGCGAGATAGCCGCCGAGCCCCGCCGCCACCGCCTGGACGGTCGCGCCGGGCGGGATGCTGCCGCCGTACCGGCTGTACACGAGGGCGACGGGCAGGGTGGTGAGGAAGAGGAGCAGATAGAGGACGCCGACCTGGGCGGTGCCCGCGGCGGCGACCCGGCCCGTGGTGTGCCGGAGGGGCGCGGGGCGGGGCGGCTCGGTGAGCCGGGGGGTGGTGGCGGTGGCGTCCAGCCGCGCCGCGAGGCTCCGTACGGTCGGGTGCGCGTAGAGGTCGCGCAGGGAGAGGTCGCGCGGGGCGGGGGCGGCGGCACCGGCGCCGCCGGTGCTCCGGCCGCGCAGCAGGGAGACGACGCGGGCGGCGAGCAGGGAGTGGCCGCCGAGGTCGGTGAAGAAGTCCGCCTCGGCCGAGAGGGCGTCGGGGGCGATGCCGAGGACCTCGGCCCAGACGTCCCGTACCGCCGTCTCGGTGGCTCCCTCGGCGGCGACGACGGGTCCGGAGCCGAGCAGCCGCCGGCCCGAGGGGGCGGGGAGGCGTTGGAGGTCGGCCTTGCCGCTGGGCAGGGCGGGGAGCGCGGCCAGGATGTCGAGGTAGGCGGGGACCATGTAGGCGGGGAGTCTGCGGCGCAGTCGCTCGTGGAGCCGGGCGGCGAGCTCCTCGTCCCCGTCCTCGGTGCCGCCGGGCGCGCGGGACACATAGGCGGCCAGTTCGCCGCCGCCCGCCGCGCCGTCGGGGGCGGGGGCCCGGGTGGTGACGGCCTCGGCCACCCCGGGGTCCTCCAGCAGGACGCTGTCGATCTCGCCGAGGTCGACCCGGTACCCCCGGATCTTCACCTCGGAGTCGGCGCGCCCCAGGTACTCGATCTCGCCGTCCCCGGTGATCCTGCCGAGGTCGCCGGTGCGGTAGAGCCGGCCGCCGGGCGGGGCGAGCGGGTGGTCGATGAAGCGGTCCGCGGTCAGTTCGGGGCGGCCGGTGTAGCCGCGGGCGACGCCGGGGCCGCCGATGCAGATCTCGCCGACGGTGCCGTCGGGGACGGGGCGGCGCCCGTCGTCGAGGAGGACCACCACATAGGTGGGGAGGGGGCGGCCGATGGTGACGGGCCGGCCGGGCACCAGCTCGGCGCAGGTCGCGGTGACGGTGGTCTCGGTCGGTCCGTAGGTGTTGAGCATCCGGCGCCCCGGCCTGCTCCACCGGGTGACGAGCTGGGCGGGGCAGGTCTCGCCGCCGACCACGATGGAGCGGACCAGGGGGAGTTCGCGCGGGATGGTCTCCAGCAGGGTGGGCACGCAGTAGAGGAGGGTGATGGCGCGCTCCTCCAGGAAGTCGGCGAGTTCGGCGTCGAGCTGGCCGGAGTCCTCGGTGCCGGCGACGAGGACGGCGCCGACCGACCAGGTCGGCCAGATCTCCTCGATGGAGAAGTCGAAGGAGATCGTCATGCCCTGGTAGACGCGGTCCCGGGGCCGCACGTCGTAGAGCCGGGGCACGATGGTGAGGAAGTTGCAGATGCTGGACTGGGCGATCTCCACCCCCTTGGGCCGGCCACTGGATCCCGAGGTGTACATGATGTACGCGAGGGGGTCCTGGCCGTCCTGCTCCGGGTGGCCGGGGCGGGTGGCGGGCAGCGCGGCGAGCCGGTCCCCGTGGGTGTCGAGGGTGATCACCCGGCAGTCGAGCCCGGTCAGCGCCGGGGCGAGCCGGGAGGCGGTGAGGACCAGCCGGGCCCCGGAGTCGCCGGTGATGTAGGCGACCCGGTCGGGCGGCGACGCCGGGTCGATGGGCACGAAGGCGGCGCCCGTCTTCGCGACGGCGAGCAGGGCCACATAGGTGTCCACCGAGCGGGGGAGCAGGAGGGCGACCCGGGTGCCGTGGCCGGCGCCGAGCGCGCGGAGATGGTGGGCGAGCCGGTTGGCGCGGGCGTCGAGCTGGGCGTAGGTCAGCGTCTCGGGGCCGCATTCGAGGGCGGTCGCCGCCGGGGTGCGGTCACAGGCGGTCTCGAAGAAGAGGCGGAGCCGCCCGGCGGCCCCGCCGGGACCCGGTCCGTTCAGGAGCTCTGGCACCGTCCCACGCTAGGGGGTGGGATCGGCACCGGGCGGCAGGGACACGGGGGTGCCGGTCAGGCACAGGCCGGGCAGACCCCGCGGTAGGTGACCTCGACGTCGGAGACCGTGAAGCCGAACCGCTCCCCCACCGGGAGGTCGGCGAGCGGGTCGCCGGCCGGGTGGACGTCGCGGATGGTGCCGCAGACGGAGCAGACCAGGTGCTGGTGGGGGCGGTGCGCGTTCGGGTCGTACCGCTTGGCACGGCCGTCGGTGGCGACCTCGATGACCTCGCCGAGGGAGACCATCTCGCCCAGGGTGTTGTAGACGGTGGCCCGGGAGATCTCGGGGAGCCGCAGGGCGGCGCGGGCATGCACCTCGTCGGCGGTGAGGTGGACGTGGTCGCCGTCGAGGACCTCCGCGACCACACGCCGCTGGGACGTCATCCGCCAGCCGCGTCCGCGCAGTCGCTCCAGCAGGTCACTCATATCGGTTCACCTATTCAGGTTTGGCGGGAAACCAGAAGTTTACCGGCAGGGTCTACCCGTGGGATGTCCCGGGTTCGGCCCGGGCGGGTATCCGCCCCGTACGGGTGGCGGCTTGGCACACTTCTTGACTAAGACTCTGTCCATTGTAGGATCGGTTCCGGCAATAGCCAAGGGGCCGAGAGACGCAGCAGGACAAGGAATCCCATGTCTGAGAACCAAGAGGAAAACGCCGTCGCCGCGGAGACGGGCGGCGGTTGCCCGGTGGTGCACGGTCGCGCCCCGCACCCGACGCAGGGCGGTGGAAACCGCCAGTGGTGGCCGGAGCGGCTCAACCTGAAGATCCTCGCCAAGAACCCCGCCGTGGCCAACCCCCTCGGTGAGGACTTCGACTACGCCGAGGCGTTCGACAACCTCGACCTGCCGTCCGTGAAGCGGGACATCGCCGCGGTGCTGACGGAGTCGCAGGACTGGTGGCCGGCCGACTTCGGCAACTACGGCCCGCTGATGATCCGCATGGCGTGGCACAGTGCCGGTACGTACCGGATCAGCGACGGCCGCGGCGGCGCGGGCGCCGGTCAGCAGCGCTTCGCGCCCCTCAACAGCTGGCCGGACAACGGGAACCTGGACAAGGCCCGCCGGCTGCTCTGGCCGGTGAAGAAGAAGTACGGCCAGGCGATCTCCTGGGCCGACCTGATGATCCTCACGGGCAATGTGGCGCTGGAGTCGATGGGCTTCAAGACCTTCGGCTTCGCCGGTGGCCGCCCGGACGTGTGGGAGGCCGACGAGGACGTCTACTGGGGTCCCGAGACCACCTGGCTGGGTGACGAGCGGTACACGGGCGACCGGGAGCTGGAGTCCCCGCTCGGCGCCGTCCAGATGGGCCTGATCTACGTCAACCCCGAGGGCCCCAACGGCAACCCGGACCCGCTGGCGGCGGCCCGCGACATCCGCGAGACGTTCCGCCGGATGGCGATGAACGACGAGGAGACGGTCGCCCTGATCGCGGGCGGTCACACCTTCGGCAAGACCCACGGCGCGGGCCCGGCGGAGAACGTCGGGGCGGACCCCGAGGGCGCCTCGATCGAGGAGCAGGGCCTCGGCTGGAAGAACGCGTTCGGCACCGGCAAGGGCGCCGACACGATCACCAGTGGCCTGGAGGTCACCTGGACCAGCACGCCCACCCAGTGGGGCAACGGCTTCTTCGAGAACCTCTTCGGTTACGAGTGGGAGCTGACCACCAGCCCGGCCGGCGCCCACCAGTGGGTCGCGAAGGACGGCGCCGGTGCGGGCACCATCCCGCACGCCCACGACGCCTCCAAGAGCCTCGCCCCGACGATGCTCACCACGGACCTCTCGCTCCGCTTCGACCCGGCGTACGAGCAGATCTCGCGGCGCTTCCTGGCCGACCCGGAGGCGTTCGCCGACGCCTTCGCGCGCGCCTGGTTCAAGCTGACCCACCGCGACATGGGCCCCGTGGTCCGCTACCTCGGCCCGGAGGTCCCCGCCGAGGAGCTGATCTGGCAGGACCCGCTGCCCGAGGCCGCGTACGAGCAGATCGACGCGGCGGACGCCGCCGCGCTCAAGGAGAAGATCGCCGCCGCGGACCTCTCCGTCTCCCAGCTCGTCTCCACCGCGTGGGCGTCGGCCTCCTCCTTCCGGGGCAGCGACAAGCGCGGTGGCGCCAACGGTGCCCGGATCCGTCTGGAGCCGCAGAGCGGCTGGGAGGTCAACGGCCCGGAGCAGCTCTCCGTGGTGCTGACCGCCCTCGAAGGCGTCCGGTCGGCGTTCAACGCCGAGCAGACCGGCGGCAAGCAGGTCTCGCTCGCCGACCTGATCGTGCTCGCCGGTGGTGTCGGCGTCGAGCAGGCCGCCAAGGAGGCCGGTTTCGATGTCGAGGTGCCGTTCGCCCCGGGCCGGGTCGACGCGGCGCAGGACCAGACCGACGTGGAGTCGTTCGCCGCGCTGGAGCCGGCCGCCGACGGGTTCCGCAACTACCTCGGCAAGGGCAGCCGGCTGCCGGCCGAGTACCTGCTGGTCGACCGCGCCAACCTGCTCACCCTGAGCGCGCCCGAGATGACCGTCCTGGTCGGCGGTCTGCGGGTGCTGGGCGCCAACCACCAGGGCTCCTCGCACGGTGTGCTCACCGAGAACCCCGGCACGCTGACCAACGACTTCTTCGCCAACCTGCTCGACCTGGGCACCACCTGGCAGGCGAAGGACGGCGACGCCACGGTCTTCGAGGCCCGCGACGCCAAGGGCGAGGTCAAGTGGACCGGGACCCGGGCCGACCTGGTCTTCGGCTCCAACTCGGAGCTGCGCGCGCTCGCCGAGGTCTACGCGAGCGAAGACGCGAAGGAGAAGTTCGTGCACGACTTCGTCGCGGCCTGGACCAAGGTCATGGACCTCGACCGGTTCGACCTGGTCTGACCTTCCCGTCCGGCGTTCCCGCCCGGCGTTCTCGTCAGGCGTCTCGTCCGGCGTTCCCTTCCGGCGCTCCGTCCGTCCACGGGCGGAGCGCCGGTGACCGACAGCAGGGCCCGGCCGGTTCCCACCGGCCGGGCCCTGACGCGTATCCGTCGCGCGGGGACGGGATCAGGCGCCGGCGGCCAGCTCCGCGCGGATCTCCCGGGCGGCGGCGACCAGGTTCTCCAGGGAGGCGCGGGTCTCGGGCCAGCCGCGGGTCTTCAGGCCGCAGTCGGGGTTGACCCAGAGCCGCTCGGCCGGAATGGCCTCCAGTCCCGTGCGGAGCAGGGCCGCGGCCTCCTCGGCGCTCGGGACGCGCGGGGAGTGGATGTCGTAGACACCGGGCCCCGCCTCGCGCGGGTAGCCGTGACCGGCCAGTTCCCGGGCGACCTGCATATGGGAGCGGGCCGCCTCCAGGCTGATGACATCGGCGTCGAGGTCGTCGATGGCCTGGACGATGTCCCCGAACTCGGCGTAGCACATGTGGGTGTGGATCTGGGTGTCCGGGCGGACGCCGCTGGTGGTGAGCCGGAACGCCTCGGTGGCCCAGGCCAGGTAGCCTGCGTGGTCGGCGGCGCGCAGCGGCAGTGTCTCGCGCAGGGCGGGCTCGTCGACCTGGATGACCGAGGTGCCGGCCGCCTCCAGGTCGGTCACCTCGTCCCGCAGGGCGAGGGCGACCTGGCGGGCGGTCTCGCCGAGCGGCTGGTCGTCGCGGACGAAGGACCAGGCGAGCATGGTGACGGGCCCGGTCAGCATGCCCTTGACGGGGCGGTCGGTCAGCGACTGGGCGTACGTCGTCCACCGCACCGTCATCGGCTCGGGGCGGGAGATGTCCCCGGCCAGCACCGGCGGGCGGACATAGCGGGTGCCGTACGACTGGACCCAGCCGTGCTGGGTGGCCAGATAGCCGGTGAGCCGCTCGGCGAAGTACTGCACCATGTCGTTGCGCTCGGGCTCGCCGTGCACCAGGACGTCGAGGCCGGCCTTCTCCTGGAAGGAGACGACCTCCCGGATCTCGTCCTTGATCCGCTCCTCGTACCCGGTGGTGCCGATCCGCCCGGCGCGCAGATCGGCCCGCGCGGTGCGCAACTCGGTGGTCTGCGGGAACGAGCCGATGGTCGTGGTGGGCAGCAGCGGCAGCCCGAGGTGGGCGCGCTGGGCGGCGCTCCGTTCGGCGTACGGCTGGGAGCGGCGGCCGTCCGTGGCGGTGACGGCCCCGGCGCGGGCGCGTACGGCGGGGTCACGCGTGATCGGCGAGCCCGCGCGGGAGGCGAGGTCGGCGCGGTTGGCGGCGAGTTCACCGGCGATGGCACCGGTGCCCTGGGCCAGGCCCCTGGCGAGGGTGACGATCTCGGCGGTCTTCTGCCGCGCGAAGGCCAGCCAGCGCAGGATCTGCGGGTCGATGTCGCGTTCGGCGGTGGCGTCCAGCGGCACGTGCAGCAGGGAGCAGGACGCGGCGACATCGACCCGGCCGGCGAGGCCGAGGAGGGTCCCGAGGGTGGCGAGAGACTTCTCGTAGTCGTTGATCCAGATGTTGCGGCCGTTGACGACGCCCGCGACGAGCCGCTTGCCCGGGAGGCCGCCGACCGCCGCGAGGTCGTCCGGGGTGGCGGCGCCGGCCTCGGTGAAGTCGAGGGCGAGCCCTTCGACGGGGGCCTTGGCGAGCACGGTCAGCGCCTCGCCGAGCCGCCCGAAGTACGAGGCGACCAGGAGCTTCGGCCGGTCGGTGGCGGAGCCGAGCTCCCGGTAGACCCGAGCGGCCGCCGACAGTTCGGCCGGGGTGCGGTCCTGGACCAGGGCGGGCTCGTCGAGCTGGACCCACTCGGCGCCGGCCGCCCGCAGATCGGCCAGCACCTCGGCGTAGACCGGCAGCAGCCGGTCCAGGAGCGTCAGCGGCTCGAAATCCGCGGGCACCCCGGGGGCGGGCTTGGCCAGCAGCAGATAGGTGAGCGGGCCGACGAGGACGGGGCGGGCGGTGAGCCCCTGGACGAGGGCTTCCTTCAGCTCGGCGACCTGCTTGGCGGAGTCGGCCGTGAAGACCGTGTCGGGACCCAACTCGGGCACCAGGTAGTGGTAGTTGGTGTCGAACCACTTCGTCATCTCCAGCGGGGCGACCTCCTGGGTGCCCCGGGCCATCGCGAAGTAACCGTCCGTCGCGTCAGCCTCGACGGCGGCGCGGTGCCGCTCGGGGATCGCGCCGACCATGACGGTGGTGTCCAGGACATGGTCGTAGTACGAGAAGTCGCCGGTGGGCACCTCGTGGATGCCGGCGTCGGCGAGGGCCTGCCAGTTGCTCCGCCGGAGCCCGGCGGCGGTCTCCCGGAGGGCGTCGGCGGTGACCCGGCCCTTCCAGTACCCCTCGACGGCCTTCTTCAGTTCACGGTCACGCCCCTGGCGGGGGTAGCCGTACACGGTGGCCCGTGCTGCCGCGGCTGCGGGCTTCGCTGTCACGGAACTCTCCTTCGCGAGTCTGTCCGGTGGAACCCGGGGACGGGGTGGACGCGAAGGGACGACCGACCGGGCGGGCCACGGGGCTCCGCCGCCGTGTCTGCCGCTCGGTATGTACGCCGACCCGCCCACGAGGTCACCGGGGTGTCCGCACGCGACGGTCCGCGTGCGGGCAACGGGCAGGTCTTCGGACTCGTGGGCCCGTCCGGTGGCCGAAGGCCACGGGACACCTACTGGCCGTCGCTTCCCGGACCCGGGCGGGTCCAGTGCGTATGACGGCGGTCGTTCCCACATACCGCTGCGGGGCAGTCCCGGATTCTCACCGGGTTCCCTCTTACGACGTCCTGCCTGGCGGGCAGGGCGAACCTGTTGCGCCCTCCAGCCTAGCCGAGAGATCCGAAGTCCCGTCCCGGAGACGGCTCGCGGGGATCTGGACGAGATGGCGTTCGTAGGCGTCGTTGGTGAAGAAGGCGGGCAGTTCCCGGGCGAGTGCGGTCCGCTCGAAGACGGCCCTGACCTCGGCGGTTCTGGCTCCGGGGTGTTCCGCGGCGAGCGCCGCGCACTCGGAGTCGAGGAGAGCGGTGACGGTGGCGCGGCCGACCGCGCCGTGCCGCAGCCACTGCCAGATCTGGACCCGGGCGATCTCGGCGGTGGCCGCGTCCTCCATCAGCCCGTTGAGCGCGACGGCGCCGTGGCCCCGGAGCCAGGCGTCGTAGTAGCGCAGCGCGACGGCGATGTTGGAGCGGACGCCCTCCGGGGTGGGCGGGCCGGTGGTCCGTGCGACGGCGACCAGGTCACGGGCGGTGACCGTAACGTCGTCGCGGGCGCGGTCGAGCTGGTGGGGGCGGCCGTCGAGGACCGCGTCGAAGGCCGTACGGCAGACCGGGACGAGGCCGGGGTGGGCGACCCAGGAGCCGTCGAAACCGTCCTCGGCCTCGCGCTCCTTGTCGAGCCGTACGGTGGCGAGCGCGGCCTCGCGGGCGCCGGGGTCCCGGCCGGGGATCTGGGCCGCCATGCCGCCGATGGCATGGGCGCCGCGCCGGTGGCAGGTGCGCACCAGCAGATCGGTGTAGGCGCGGAGGAAGGGCGCGGTCATGGTGACCTTGGCCCGGTCGGGGAGGACGAAGTCGGGGCGGTGGCCGAAGTTCTTGATCAGGCTGAAGAGATAGTCCCAGCGGCCCGCGTTCAGTCCGGAGCTGTGCGCGCGCAGCTCGTAGAGGATCTCCTCCATCTCGTACGCCGCGGTGATCGTCTCGATGAGGACGGTGGCGCGGACCGTGCCCTGCGGGATCCCGAGGAGGTCCTGGGCGAGGACGAAGACGTCGTTCCAGAGCCGGGCCTCGTACCGGTTCTCCAGCTTGGGCAGGTAGAAGTAGGGGCCGGTGCCGGTCTCGGTGCGGCGGCGCGCGCAGTGGAAGAAGTGCAGGCCGAAGTCGACGAGGGAGGCGGCGAGGGGGCGTCCTCCGATGGTGAGGTGGCGCTCGGTGAGATGCCAGCCCCGGGGGCGGACGACGAGGGTGGCGGGGTCGGGGCCCAGCCGGTAGCGGCGGCCCTCGGGGGTGGTGAAGTCGAGCCGCCCGTGCACGGCGTCGAGCAGGGTGAGCTGGCCGGAGATCAGGTTCTCCCAGGTGGGCGCGGTGGCGTCCTCGAAGTCGGCCATCCAGACGTTCGCCCCGGAGTTGAGGGCGTTGACCGCCATCCGGCGTTCGGGCGGTCCGGTGATCTCCACCCGGCGGTCCAGCAGTCCGGGCGCGGGCGGGGCGACCCGCCAGCGGGTGTCGGCGCGGACGGCGGCGGTGGCGAGCGGGAAGCCGAGGGGGGTTCCGGTACGGAGCCGGTCGGCGCGGCGGCGGCGCTCGGTGAGCAGGTCGGCGCGGCGCGCGGCGAACGCGGCGTCGAGGCGGCCGAGGAACGCGAGGGCCTCGGGGGTGAGGATCTCGTCGTGGCGGTCGCCGGGCGGGCCGAGCACCTGGACCCGGCCGGCCGGGGCGGGGGCCGTGGGGGCGGTGGGGTGGGTGCGGGGCGCGGTGGTGGGCGTGGAGGTCACGGGGTCTCCTCGGCGGAGAGCGGAAGCGGTGAGGGTGGTGTGTGCGGTGTGCTGCGGCGCGGGCCCCGGGGAAGGGGCGTCCCCCGGGGCCCGTCGGCGGGTGGCGCTCGTACGGGATCGGCGCGTACCGGATCGGCGCGTACGCGTGGTACCCGTACCGCCGGGGCTCAGTGGAACTGCTCGGCCTCGGTGGAGCCGGCCAGGGCGGTGGTGGAGGAGGCCGGGTTGACGGCGGTGGAGACCTGGTCGAAGTAGCCGGTGCCGACCTCGCGCTGGTGCTTGACGGCGGTGAAGCCGTCCCGCTGCGCGGCGAACTCCTTCTCCTGGAGGTCGACATAGGCGGTCATGCCGTGTTCGGCGTAGCCGCGCGCGAGATCGAACATGGCGTGGTTGAGGGAGTGGAATCCGGCCAGCGTGATGAACTGGAAGCGGTAGCCCATCGCGCCCAGCTCCCGCTGGAACTTGGCGATCTGGTCGTCGTCGAGCGCCGCCCGCCAGTTGAAGGAGGGCGAGCAGTTGTAGGCGAGCATCTGGTCGGGGTGGTGGGCGTGGACCGCCTCGGCGAACTCGCGGGCCTGGGCGAGGTCGGGGGTGCCGGTCTCGACCCAGATGAGGTCGGAGTAGGGCGCGTAGGCGAGGGCGCGGGCGATGACGGGCGCCATGCCGTTACGGACCCGGTGGAACCCCTCGGCGGTGCGCTCGCCGGTGGTGAATTGGGCGTCGCGCTCGTCGACGTCGCTGGTGAGCAGGTTCGCGGCGAGCGCGTCGGTGCGGGCCACGATGAGGGTGGGGACATCGGCGATGTCGGCGGCGAGCCGGGCCGCGTTGAGGGTGCGGATGTGCTGGGCGGTGGGGACGAGGACCTTCCCGCCGAGGTGGCCGCACTTCTTCTCGGAGGCGAGCTGGTCCTCGTAGTGGATGCCGGCGGCGCCGGCCGCGATCATCGCCTTGGTGAGTTCGAAGGCGTTGAGCGGGCCGCCGAACCCGGCCTCGGCGTCGGCGACGATCGGGGCGAGCCAGTCGGTGGGGTCGGTGCCGCCCTCGGCGGTGGCGATCTGGTCGGCGCGGAGCAGCGCGTTGTTGATGCGGCGGACCACCTGGGGAACGGAGTTGACCGGGTAGAGGCTCTGGTCGGGGTAGGTGTGGCCGGCCTGGTTGGCGTCGGCGGCGACCTGCCAGCCGGAGAGGTAGATGGCCTGGAGTCCGGCCCTGACCTGCTGCACCGCCTGGCCGCCGGTGAGCGCGCCGAGCGCGTGGATGTACTCCTGCGTGTGGAGCTGGCGCCAGAGCCGCTCGGCGCCGCGCCGGGCGAGGGTGTGCTCCTCCCGGACGGTGCCGGAGAGCCGCAGGACGTCCTCGGCGGTGTAGGTGCGTTCGATGCCCGCCCAGCGCGGGTCGGTGGCCCAGCGGTGGGCCAGTGCGGCGGCGTCGGCCGCCTGCTGCTCCGCTCGCGCCTGTGCTCGTTCCTGTGCCATGGCCGCCTCCGGGGGTCTCGGGGTCCCAGGTGTCCCGTAAAGCCTGCGAACACCTGACACTGAGTGCCTTGTCTGATCGTAAATCCGGCCGGGAGATCGCGCCCCTTCAGGCCGTACAACGACTCTGACAGTGACACTGAGTGCCATCAAGAGAGGATGTATGTCACGTTCTGCCAATCTTCGGCCCCGGAATTGCCAAGTCTGCGAAGGCTCCGCGAGGCGCTTCCGCACCTACACTTCCCCGGATCGGCGGGGGCGGGCGACGACCGGGAGGTATGCGGTGGGCAGGATCTACGCCGGGGCGAGACTGCGCAGGCTGCGCGAGGAGCGCCGGCTGAGCCAGGCCGAGCTGGCCCGTCTCCTCGCCATCTCGCCGAGCTACCTCAACCAGATGGAACACGACTCCCGGCCGCTGACCGTCCCCGTACTGCTCCGGCTGACCGAGTCGTTCGGGGTGGACCCGGGCTTCTTCTCGGCGCGGGACAGCGCGCGGACCCTGGCCGATCTGCGGGAGGCGCTGGCCGACGAGGTCACAGCGGGCCGGGTGTCGCCCGCCGAACTCGCCGAACTGGCCTCCCGGTTGCCCACGGTCGCCGCGGTCCTGCTCGATCTGGGCCGCCGCAACCACGCGCTGACCGAGCGGCTCGCGGAGGTCGCCGAACACCGTGGCGGGGCCGGTGCGGAGCTGCCGCGCTCCCCGCACGAGGAGATCCGCGAGTTCTTCTACCGCCGCCAGAACTATCTGCACGAGGCCGACCTGGCCGCCGAGGAGCTCGCCCGGGAGCTGGGGATACGCCCCGGCGAGGTGATCCCGGTGCTCGGGTCCCGGCTCGCCGAACGGCACGGGGTGCGGCTGGCCCGGGAGTGCGGCGGACTGGGCGACCGGCTCCACCACTTCGACGCCGCCGGGCGCGTGCTGCGGATCTCGGCCCGGCTCCGCCCCGGCCAGCAGGCGTTCCGGATGGCCACCCAGCTCGCCCTGCTCGAATTCGGGCCCGAGATCTCGGCGCTCGCCTCGGAGGACTACGCGGAGGACTCCCCCGCCTGGCCGCTGGCCCGGATCGGGGTGGCCAACTATGTCGCGGCGGCGCTGATCCTGCCGTACCGCGCCTTCCACACGGCGGCGGAGGAGGCGCGGTACGACATCGAGCGCCTCACCGACCGCTTCGGCCTCGGCTACGAGACGGTCTGCCACCGCCTCTCCACCCTCCAGCGGCCCCGGCTGCGCGGGGTGCCGTTCTCCTTCGTCCGGGTCGACCGGGCCGGGAACATGTCGAAGCGGCAGTCCGCGACCGGCTTCCACTTCTCCCGCGCGGGCGGCACCTGTCCGCTGTGGAACGTGTACGAGGCGTTCGCGGCGCCCGGCCGGATCCATGTGCAGATCGCCGCGATGCCGGACGGCCAGCGCTATCTGTGGACGGCCCGCGCGGTCACCCGGCACCGGGGCGGCTGGGGCGATCCGGGGAAGACCTTCGCCATCGGTCTGGGGTGCGAGATCCGGCACGCCGCCCGGCTGGTCTACTCCGACGGCCTGGACCTGGCCAACGCCTCCGCCGCCACGCCGATCGGCATGGGGTGCCGGATCTGCGAACGCCTGGACTGCCCCCAGCGCGCGGTGGCCCCCCTGGGCCAGCCGCTCGCCATCGACGAGCACACCAGCACCTTCGTCCCCTACCCGGTGGCGCGGCGGGAGGAGCCGGGCCACCGGGGATGAGCGCGGCCGGCGGGTCCGCCGCGGGGGCGCCGCTCAGACCCGCCCCGGGCCCGGGGCGCCCTCGGGACGCTCCTCGGGGAGCAGGCTGGCGATCGGGACCTCGCTCACCCCGCGCTCGGCGAGCGCCCGGGCCCGTACCTCGTCCAGGTAGCCGACATGGTCGTGGAGGCGGGCGCGGGCGTCCTCGGGGCTCCGGGCGCGGATCGCCTCGTACAGCGCCGTGTGCTGGGCCTGGACGAGGTCGCGGTCGAGGAGCCCGACGAAGACCGTGTTGGTGAGCGGGCGGACCAGGTGCACCGAGGTCATGGCGAGTTCGAGGATGCGGTTGCCGGACGAGCGGGTGATGGCGGTGTGGAATTCGAGGTCGGTGGCGAGCCACGCGGCCATGTCCAGCCCCGGTTCCTGGGCGCGGGCGAGAGGCGCCGCCATCGCCGCGAGGTCCTCCTCGGTACGGCGTTCCGCGGCCAGCGCCACGCACTGGAGCTCCAGGGCCATCCGCGCCTCGTCGACCTCGCCGACGGAGACATCGCCCGCCCGGAACCAGAGCATGATCGCCTCGCTGAGCCGGGAGGCGACGTCCTCGGCGGCGGGCACCACCACATAGGTCCCGCCCGCGCTGCCCCGGACGGAGGTGGTCAGACCGCTCGCGTAGAGCAGTTTCAGCGCCTCGCGGGCCGTGCCCCGGGAGACGTCGAAGGCCGCCGCGAGCTCCAGCTCGGTCGGCAGCCGGTCCCCCGGCTCCCACTGTCCGGCGAGGATCGCGCCCCGGAGCTGTTTCGCGATCTGCCCGGACGCGTCCCGCCTGGTCAGCGCCACGGGTGTGAACACGGACGTGTTCGCCTCCCCCACGGACCCCTCCTTCACCGAGATCAGGGAGACCGGCGAGACCACCGGTCACCGAGATCTGTTCGTTACCGGCGGCACACTTGCGTGACACCGGAAAGCCACTAGTGTCCAATGTTAGACATTGGATGTCGGACTGATCGTCCGCCGTCCCAGGCTACCGCCGCCCGCCTGCCCGCCGGGCGCCGCGCCCCGCCGCCCGCCCGTACGGCGGCCACGAAAGGCAGCACGCGATGCACCCGTCTCCGCTGGTCTCCACCGACCTGAACTGCGACATCGGCGAGGGTTTCGGCCGCTGGCGGATGCCGGCCGACGCCGAGCTGATGGAGCTGGTCACCACCGTGAACGTCGCCGCCGGGTTCCACGCGGGCGACCCGTCCACGCTCCGCGCCACCGTCGACCTGGCGGCCGGGCACGGGCTGGACATCGGCGCCCATGTGGCCCTGCCCGACCTGGTCGGCTTCGGCCGCCGCCGGATGGAGATCTCCGCCCAGGAGGCGTACGACCTCGCTCTCTACCAGATCGGCGCGGTCGCCGGGTTCGCCCGCGCCGCGGGCACCACGCTCACCCATGTCAAGCCGCACGGCGCGCTCTATGTGATGGCCAGCACCGACCGGGCCCTGGCCGAGGCGATCGCCCGCGCCACGGCCGCCGTCGGCCCGGCGCTCCGGCTCTTCCTCCTGGACGCGCGCTTCGCCGAGCCGGTCCTCGCCGCGTACGGGGTGCGGGTGGAGCCCGAGGGCTTCCCCGACCTCGCGTACGCGCCCGACGGCGGTCTCGTCCTGGAGCGGACCAAGGAGCCCCGGCCACCGGAGCTGGTGGCGCGGCGCGCCGTACGGATGGCGACCGGGCACACCGTCGAGGCGACGGACGGTTCCGCCGTCCCGGTCCACGCCCGCACCCTCTGTCTGCACAGCGACGCGCCCGACGCCGCCGCGACCGCGCGGGCGGTGCGCGAGGCCCTCGCCGCGCACGACGTCGCCGTACGGCCGCTCAGCGCCCTCGGCTGAACCCGCCCCGGGCGCGGCGGTCCCTCCGCCCCTCCTCCGCCTCCTCTCCCCCTCCTCTCCCCCCTCCTCCGCATTCCCTCCCCTCCTCCAAGTCCCTTCACCCGAAGCACGGGAGCACGCCATGACCGACCGGACGACCCAGCCGACCAGCGACCGGTTCACCCTCGACGAGGCCACCGTCGCCGATGTCCACGCCGCCTACCGGGCCGGTACGCTCACCGCCCGCGCCCTGGTGCGGGCGTATCTCGACCGGATCGCCGCCCTAGACACCGTCGGCGGCGGCGGTCCCGGGCTGAACTCGGTGCTCGCCGTCAACGCCGCCGCGCTCGCCGACGCCGACGCCCTGGACGAACGGCTCCGGGCCACGGGCGAGTTCGCCGGTCCGCTGCACGGCATCCCGGTCGTGCTGAAGGACCAGATCGAGACCGCCGGGCTGACCACCACGTACGGCTCGCAGACCGCGCGGGAGCATGTCCCGGAGCGCGACGCGACGATCGTCTCCGCGCTGCGGGAGGCGGGCGCGGTCATCCTGGCCAAGACGACCATGCCGGACTTCGCCACCTCCTGGCACTCGACCTCCTCGGTCAGCGGCCTGACCCGCAACCCCTATGCCCTCGACCGCGACGCGGGCGGCTCCAGCAGCGGTACGGCCACGGCGGTCGCCGCCAATCTGGCGACCGTGGGCATCGGCGAGGACACCGGCGGCTCGATCCGGCTCCCCGCGTCCTTCTGCAACCTCGTCGGCGTACGGGTGACCCCGGGCCTCATCAGCCGGGCCGGGATGTCCCCGCTGGTGGAGACGCAGGACACGCCGGGCCCGATGACCAGGACCGTCACCGACGCCGCGCTCCTGCTCGATGTGCTCGCCGGATACGACCCGGCCGACCCGTACACCGCCACGGCGGCGATCGCGGCGAACCGGGCCGCCGGGGACCGCTCCGCCCGGAACCGGAGCACCTACCGCGACGCGCTCGCCCCGGACGCGCTGCGCGGGGCCCGGATCGGGGTGCTCCGGCAGGCGTTCGGCGACGCCGGCGACCCCGAGGCCGAGGCGGTGAACACCGTGATCGCCGCCGCCCTCGAACGGATCGCGGCGGCCGGGGCCGAACTGGTCGATGTGGAGATCCCCGAGCTGGACCACTACGTCGCCTATACGTCGGTGTACTTCTCGCGCTCCCGCGCCGACCTGGACGCGTTCCTGGCCGGCCGCCCCGGCATCCAGGCCACCTCGGTCGCCCAGGTGTACGAGGACGGCCTCGCCCACCCCAACCTCGACCTCTTCGCCGGCATCGCGACCGGCCCGGCCCACCCGGACGACGATCCCGAGTACCCCCGGCGGCTCGCGGCCCGCGAGCGGTTCCAGCGCGAGATCATCGGTGTCATGGCCGCGCACGGGGTCGACGCGCTCTGCTTCCCCGATGTACGGATCGCCGCCCCGTCCCACGCCGATGTCCTCGCCTCGCGGTGGACCTGTCTGGAGTTCCCGACCAACACGGTGATCGCCTCGCAGTTCCTGATGCCCTCCGTCACCGTCCCGGCCGGGTTCACCACCGACGGGCTCCCGGTCGGGCTGGAGCTGATGGCGCTCCCGTACCACGAGGCGGACATGCTGGGGCTGGCGTACGGCGTCGAACGGGCCACCGCCGCCCGCCGCGCCCCGGCCCCTGCCTCGCACACCCCGCACGCCCCGCGCGCCCCGCGCGGCTAGTCGTCCGGTGCCGTACCCGCGTCCAGTACGGCACCGACCAGGTCGGCCGCCAGGTCGCGGGTGTTCTGGAAGGGCAGTGCCGCGTCGTCGAACCAGTCCCTGGTCGCCTCCGGGTGGGGGCCCACGACGGCGACGCGGCCGGTCCCGCAGGGGGCGACGAGGGCGGCGACGCGGCCGCTGGGGTACGTGGCGAGGACCGTGCTCCCGGGGGCGGGGGTGAAATACGCGCCGTCCTGGAAATAGAGGGTGCGGGGGCGGCCCCGCCAGGCGACGTCGACCAGGGTGTCGTCCTCGGTGCGGACGGTGGCGCCGTCCGTGGCGATGTACTGGCCGACATCGCCGGAGAGCAGGCCGAACCCCTCCTCGTGCCCCGCGAGATAGCCGCCGAGGCAGAACCCCAGGTACCGGCCGCCCCCGTGGACGAAGTCGCGGATCGCCTGCCGGTGGGGTTCGAGCCGCCGGTACGCGGGGGTCAGGTCGCCGCCGCCGGGCTGGGCGTACAGATGGGCCGTGGCGAGGGTGGCGGCGGAGAGCGGGAGGTCGCCCTTGGGTCCGGTCGTACGGACGTCGAGCCCCCAGGGGCCTTCCGCCAGCAGGCCGACCACGGTGTCGGCGCAGTCCCGGTCCTCCCGGGTGCGCCCCCGGTACACCAGGGCCACCGGGCGGTCCCCGGGGACGGGGACGGGGGCGGCACGGTGGCCCGGACCGAGGGCGCGGCGGAGGGCGGCGAGCGGTCCGGTGGCGTTCATGGGCCGGAATCTAACCGGCCCCTGCCCCACCGGCGGGGCGACACCACGGAGCGGCGGGGCGGCTCCGTGGAGCGCGAGGCGCCGAGGCCGTCCCCCGGGCCTACAGGAGGCGCTTGCGGCCCCAGGTGAGGATGAAGGCGGCGACGAGCACGGTGGCGGCGAGCATGATCCCGGCGCCGAGCCACTGCATCGGCTGCATCTGGGAGACCTGAAGGTAGTCGACGGAGCGGCCGATGACCTGCTTCGCCTCCAGGCAGGCGGCGCGTGCCCTTTCGTTCTCCATCTGGTCGAGGCAGGTGGTCCAGTCGAGGCGCTCTCCGGAGCTGGTGAGGAAGAGGGCGCCCTGCCCCTGTTCCACCGCCTCGGCGGGGAGCTCGGGGAGCGGGGCGTCGGGGCCCGCGCCCCGGCCGCCGCAGACGGCGCTCTCCGCGCGGGAGGAGGACCAGGTGCGGCTGGTGGCCCGGGGGCTGACCAACGCGGAGATCGCCGCCGAACTCACCATCTCGCTGGGCACGGTGAAGACCCACCTCGCCAACGTGCAGACCAAGCTGCCCGCCCGCAACCGGGTGGAGATCGCCGCCTGGGCCTGGGAGTCGGGCCTGGTCGACGGGCGCCGGTAGCTGTCGAAGGGCCCGGACCCGGACGACAGGACCTAGGCCGTCCCCATGAGGCGATCGAGTTCCGGGGCGAGCAGCGGGGTCAGGGCCTCGGCGTACGCCTCCGTGAGGTGGCTGTCGTCGCGGTAGACGGCGGTGTCGGCGACGACCACCGGGCAGATCCGGGTGCGGGGCGCGCAGAGCCAGCGGGTGGGGTCGACGACGGTGGTGGCGGTCTCCGTGGCGGCGGCGCGCAGGGCGGCGCCGCGGGCCGGGTCGCGGATGGCGTCCGGTATGTGGTTGGCGCAGGCGTGCAGTTGGAGGGAGTTCCTGGCGGCGCAGTCGACCGGGTCCCCCTGGGGCCACGGGGTGTCGAGCAGGGCCGCGACCTCGGCCCCGTCGGCGGCCAGGGCGCGGAAGGTGCGGGCGAAGCCGTCGGTCCACTGGCGGAGCGGGTCGCCGGTGGGGCGGGCCGGGTCGCCGGCGTCCGACGAGGAGACGAGGACCAGCTCCGGGCGGAGCGCCGCGATCTCCGCCAGGGCCTGGGACCGCCAGGTGTCGCAGGCGGTGTACGGCTGGTGGTTGGCGACGATGGTCACCTCGGCGACCTTGCAGGAGGCCTTCGTCAGCGAGACGAGTTTCCAGCCGCGCGCGGCGGCGAGGCGGTGCAGGGCGGGGAACCACTGGGCGGCGTGGGAGTCTCCGAAGAGGACGACCGTACGGGTGGCGGCGCGGTCCCCGTAGACGCAGGGGCGGGGGCGGGTGGTGGCGTAGTCGGCGTGGCAGCCGTCCCGGTAGAGCGCGGAGCGGGCGGACTTCACCCGGGGCAGGGGCGGTGCGAGGTTACGGGGCAGGGCGGCCGGGGAGGCGGCGAGGAGTCCGGCGAGGCGTGCCTCCGGGTCCGGTGCCTCGGCCAGGCTCCGCGCCAGCGCGGGCGCCGGGCCGCCCACCTCGATCGTCGGCGGGACCGTGGTGGCCACCAGGGCGAGCACCGAGGCGCCCGCCGAGAGCACGGCGCCGAGGGCGAGCGCGCGGCGCGGGGTCCGGCGCAGCGCCGGATGGAAGCGGACCGGGTTCTCCACGAGGCGCAGGGTCCCCCAGGCCAGGCCCAGCGCCACCGTGGAGAGCCCGAGGGCGAGCGGCACGGGGGCGGTGCCGTCGGCGGTGCCCAGCGCGGCCGGCACGATGACCAGCAGCGGCCAGTGCCAGAGGTACCAGCCGTACGAGAGCCCGCCGAGCCGGACCATCGGGCGCCGCCCGAGCAGCCACCCCGCGCCGTACCGGGTGGCCGTGGAGCCGCCGGCCAGCACCAGCAGGGTGCCGGCGACGGGCAGGAGGGCGTGGTGGCCGGGGAAGGGCGTCCGGTCGTCGTACCAGAGCGCGGCGAGGACGACCGCGGCCAGGCCGAGCCAGCTCAGCGCGGCGGCGAGAGCGGCGGGCAGCCGGGCCGCCCGGGCGGCGCCCAGCGCGAGGAGCGCGCCCGCGCCCAGCTCCCAGGCGCGGGTGAGGGAGGCGAAGTACGCCCAGGGGGCGTGGCCCCCCGTCAGCAGGACGCCCGCGGCGAACGAGCCCGCGCAGAGGAACGCGAGGGGTACGGCGACCAGCCGGCGGCGTCCCCGGGCGACCCGCCAGGCGAGCAGCAGGAGCAGCGGCCACACCAGATAGAACTGCTCCTCCACGGCGAGCGACCAGAAGTGCTGGAACGGGGAGGGCGGGCTGTCCTGGGCGAGATAGTCGGTACCGGCCGCCGCCAGCCGGAAGTTGACCAGGTAGAGGGCGGCGGCGACTCCGTCGCCCGCGTACTCGGCGAGCCGCGCCTTCGACAGGAAGAGCCAGGCGCCGGCCAGGGTGGCGGCGATGACCAGGGTCGAGGCGGGGAGCAGCCGGAGCGCCCGGCGGGCGTAGAAGGAGCGGACCGACACCCGTCCGGTGGCGGCGAGTTCGCGGAGGAGCAGCGAGGTGATGAGCCAGCCGGAGATCACGAAGAAGACGTCGACGCCGACATATCCGCCGGCGAACCCGGCCACCCCGCAGTGGGAGAGCACCACCAGCCCGACGGCGACCGCGCGCAGCCCCTGGACGTCGAGGCGCAGGTGTTTTCCGGTGGGCGGTGCGGATCCGCCGCTCGCCGGGGCGGTCGGGGGTGCGGCGGACGGGGCGCTCGGTATCAAGGGGTGACTCCTGGGAACTGCTCGCGGACTTCTTCGGGGCTTCTGCGGGGCTTCGGTGGGGACTTCTCCGGTGAAGAAGATCCCTCCGATCGCGGCCCCGGGTTCCACCGAAAAGGCCCGCACCGGGCCTGGACCCGAAGGTTCCATCGGGCGAAACCCCCCGTTCATCCGGGCGCGGCCCGGGGGTCGACGGCCGTTACGCGCGGGCCGCCCGGATCCGGTCGAGCCACTCGGTTCCCATCCGCCGCCCGTCGGGGAACTGGTCGTGGCGGTCCCAGCGCCAGGTGGTGACCAGCGTCAGCACGAGGAGCCGGCAGGCGCGGAGCAGGTCCTCGTCGACCTCCGGGTAGAAGGCGGCGGCCTCGTCGGGCGCGTGGGCGAGGTCGAAGGCGACGGGCCCCCGGCAGCAGGTCTCGAAGTCGATGAAGAGCGGCCCGTCCGCCGTGGCGAGCAGATTGCCCGGGTGGGGCTCGCCGTGCAGGAGCTGTTCGGGGCCGCCGTGTCCGGTGACCGTCCGGCGCAGGCTCCGCAGGGTGTCGCCGAGCAGTTCCCGGTCCGCCGCCGCGAGCGCCGGGGTCCGCTCGCGGTCCGCCACGAGCCGCCGGGCCTGCTCGATCCGGTCCGTGACGTGCGGTACCGGGAGATCGGGGGCCGGGGCCCCGGCTGCCGGGGCGTCGAGGGTGCGCATACCGGCGTGGAGCCGGGCGAGCGCGTGCGCGTACGCGGCGGGCGGGACCTCCGGGGAGGCGAGCGGCGCGTAGTAGGTCCAGAGCGTGACCACGAAGCCGTCGCGCTCGTGGACGCGGGGCTCCGTCCGGGGGTCCGGCGCCGCCACCGGGCAGCCGGCCCCGGCGAGCCGCCGGGCCAGGTCGAGCTCGGCGTACGCGCTCCGGTCGGCGGCGGGCGCCACCCGGGCCAGGACGTCACAGGGCAGCAGGCGCAGGGTGAGCTTGTTCGAGTTGTGCAGGACGGCCGCTCCGTCCGCCGGCAGACCGTACGAGGCGACGAGCGCCCTGGCCACGGTCACCGCACGCGCCACCTCCGACGCCCGCATACGCCCTCCGCCCCTCTCCCCGGGGCGGCGCCGTATCACGCCGCGCCACGACCCGCGCACCCTACCAACGCGGCCCGCCGGGGGCGCGCGGTTTTCCCCCGGCCCGGTCCTCCCGATCCCCTCCCTCCCCCGCCGCCGATCTCGCCGTATGCCGTGCCGCCTCGCCGGGTTCGATCGATACTGGAAGTCACCGAGGAGGCCCCCTTGAAGATGCTCATCAACGTGCCTCAGTTTGGTGCGGCCGCAGGTCAGGACCATGCTGAGGGCCACGAGGTCAGCAAAACCCCAGCATGGGTCAGGAGATACACACATGGCGGCCAAACTCATCCGCGGCATGGGCAGCTCGTTCAAGATCTGCACCTGCAAGCGGCAGAGCGGATGCGCCCATCCATACTCCATCCGATTTCGTGACGCGACGGGCCGCCAACGCGAGGAAACCGGGTACCCGACGCAGCGAGAGGCGCTGGAACGACTCACCAAGCTCTACAACGAAAAGCAGAGCACACCTCGTCAGCGAGCCGAGCTCAAGCGCGAGCTGGGTAAGCAGCGCTTCGGCGAATACGCCCGCACCTGGGTGACCCGTCAGCGCCACTACGCGGCAGGCAGCATCCGGGCGACCAACCAGCTCTTGGACAACCACATCCTTCCGGCACTGGAATCCCGCAGGATCAACACCTTCAGCTCCACCGTCATCGAAGACTTCATCATGGCGATGGAGGAGCGCGAGGTCGGACTGGCCACCCAGCAGAACGCGTTCGACGCCCTCAAGAAGGTCCTCCTCGACGCCCATCGACGCGGAGGCATCTCTGAAGATCCGTTCGCGGGCGTCATACCACCCGAGTACATACCCCGGCAGATCACGATCCCGACGCTCTCAGAAATACACGCTCTCAAACAAGTAGCGACCGACGAGTTGCGCGTCATCATCGACTTGATGTCTGGTTGCGGCCACCGGAACGGAGAAGCCTACGCGGCCAATCTGGAGCGGATGGTTGCCGACGACGCCTACCGCATCACAGAGCAAATCGACGGGGTGGCGCGAGAGCCCGCTCGCCTCAAACACCGCAAGCCAGGCGAGTTCCGAGAAGTCCCCATGCCCGCAACGGTCCGAGAGTCGATTCTCCGGTACGAGGGCACGCACGGAACCGACGACAACGGCTACCTGCTCCGAACGCAGCGAAGCCCTTACTGGGCACACTCGACTCTCGACTACCAGTGGAGCGCCGCGAAAAAGCGCGCCGGCATCACTCGCAAACTCAACCCCTACTCGTTGCGCCATTACTTCGCGTCCAACTGCCTATCGAAAGGGATCCCCATCACTGACGTGGCTGACTGGATGGGGCACAAGAACATCAACATGACCTTCCGCATCTACCGCCACTTGATGCCGGCTTCCATCGGACGGGCTGCACGTATCCTCAACGACGGACTGTAGCGAGAAGGGGCCGGGTAATCACCCGGCCCCTTCAGGAAACCTTCTGCTGCTGCGCCCATCGGTCCAGGTCCTGGACCTTGAATTTCACCTTTCCTCCGAAGTAGTACCTTGGCAGCCCATGCCGCAAGGACTCCCGGTACATCCATCGTTCAGTCATGTCCAGGTACTGTGCCGCATCAGAAATCCCTATGTACTGACGGTCCATCTGCCACCTCCCTATGAGTGAGTCGGAGGGTAGTCACAAAATCCGGCCGCACCCAATCACCACGAAGACTTAAACCATGCCGACCTGACCCGCGCCAGTAAAGGGGAGCCACGCGGGGGCCCGAGGAAGGAAGCGGACGCGACCCGGAGTGTCACCGACCGACGACACCACTGGAGCCGGAGTCGCATGGAG
Source organism: Streptomyces sp. NPDC093085 (assembly GCF_040683935.1). Taxonomy (NCBI): domain Bacteria; kingdom Bacillati; phylum Actinomycetota; class Actinomycetes; order Kitasatosporales; family Streptomycetaceae; genus Streptomyces; species Streptomyces sp. NPDC093085. The sequence continues at coordinate 304,082 of NZ_JBFBFB010000002.1, forward strand.
TGGAGCCCCCTCGTCAGGGGTGCGCCACAGGCGTAAACCGCAGCCTCTGAAGACAGGGGCAGTACGGTGCTGTTTTGCGCGACTCCGCGCACGACGCAGAGATCGCCCAGTGGGCGGCGAAGGGGGAACCAGTGACACCTCGGCCTGGAGGCGAGACCGACAAGTTCGGGAACCGTTACGAAGGCGCCTGGACAATCAGACATGCGCTGTACGTCCTCCTCGGACGCGGTGAGTCGCTCACGGTCGAGGCGAACGGGCTCCTGGGCGAGGGGGTTGAATTCGCCTACCATCTTGGTGGCCGGACCGAGGTACATCAAGTCAAGCGGCAGAATCGCAACGCCAACAGTTGGAACGTGGCGTCCCTGGGCAAGAAAGAGATCTGGCGGCACCTTCGGACTCACGCCGAAGCAGGACACGACTTCCATTTCGTCTCCGTGGTGCCTGCCCGCCCGCTCCAGGAGCTCAGCGACCGGGCCCGCCGCTCTAACGACTATGCCTCCTTCATTCGCGACTGGCTGACGGAAGGATTGCGCGACCCATTCGACGAACTCGCGTCCCCCACGGTCTACGGCTCCCCAGAATCCGCATGGCACATGCTGCGCGCGCTGTGGGTGGAATGGCCTGACGAGCGTGACGTCGTCGCGGTCAACGCCACCCTCGCCGAACAAGTCCTGAGCGGAGCTCCCGGCCGTCTCGCCGCCCTCGGGCTCGGCGATCTCCTCCTCGACAGCCTGGGCACCCGTCTCGATACTGCGGCTATCACGGCCCGGCTCCCGGAGTACGGCCTACGGCGCGTGCTCCCACTGAACGGCGAGGCCTCGGTCGACTCGGTCAGTGAAGCCACCCGGCGCTGGGCCGCAAGTGTCGAGCGCGAACTCTTCCAGCCCATCATCCCCCGCCAAGAGGCCGTCCAACTGGCGAAGCGAACCAGCGGCGACCGGCGCCTCACCGTGCTCATGGGCTCTGCCGGCGACGGCAAGAGCGCCGTGCTGCACCAGGCATTCACAGCACTCAACGTAGAGTCCACTCCAGTTCTCGCATTCCGGCTCGACCGGCTGGACACCTTTTCCACCACCACCGAGCTGGGCCGAAACATCGGTCTGACGACGTCACCAGTTACCGCGCTCGCCGCCGTGGCGAATGAGAGGCCGTCGATACTGATCGTGGATCAACTCGACGCCGTCAGCGTGATGTCCGGGCGCATCCCTGAAACCTTCGACGCCGTGGCTGATCTAGTACGTGAGGCAAGCGCCCATCCCACGATGAGGGTCGTCCTCGCCTGCCGGAAGTTCGACGTCGACAACGACCACCGTATCCGGCAGCTCACAGATCCGAACGTCTGCACCCGCGTCATCATCGATGATCTTACGGACGGTCAGCTCAACGCAGCTTTGGGCGCCATGGGGCTCAACGCGGCCGAAGTCGGCGCGAGTCAGAGGCGACTGCTGCGGTCACCGCTGCATCTGGTGCTGCTCGCCTCCGTCGCCGACCAAGAAGGAGCGCTGTCGTTCCGGACCATCCGGCAACTCTTCGACACTTTCTGGAACCGTAAAAGGAAAGAGTGTCTACGCCGCAATCCAGCCGCACGCTTCCACGAGACGGTCACCACTGTCGCCGAGGCCATCAGCACGCGGCAGCGGCTGTCGGTTCCCCACACCGTTCTCGACGGCGATGACCTCTCCGCCAGCGGAGACGTGCTGATATCCGAGCATGTTCTGGTGCGTGACGGACAGCATCTGGCTTTCTTCCACGAAAGCTTTTTCGACTACGCGTTCGCACGCGGCTGGCTGAGACGCCGCCAGACACTGGTGGCCTTTCTCACGAGCGGTGAGCAAGAGCTTTTCCGTCGTGGCCAAGTACGGCAAATCCTCGGTCATTTGCGGGAACTGGAGCCGGAGCGCTTCGTCGAAGAGACCGAGGCGCTGCTGATGTGCCAAGACATCCGCTACCACATCAAGGAAGTGGCACTGGCGCTGCTCCGCGACCTGGACGCACCGACGGCCGAGGAGTGGGACGCCGTCGCACGGATACTGGACGCCGGACCCGCGTTCCTGCCCCGGTTGGTGTACTCCCTCAGCAACGCCGCCTGGTTCAGCCGGGCCGACGCCGAAGGAGCCATCGAGGACTGGCTGACAGGCCACGACCCGCAGGAGTTGAGATGGGCGCTCCGAATCATGTCGAGTACCGACGGGCGACATTCCGACCGGCTGGCCGAACTCCTGGCGCCATACGACTCACATCCGGAGTATTCCCTGTGGCTGATGGAGATCACCCGTTTCACCGGGGTTGCAGAGAGTCGGCAACTCTTCGACTTGATCCTGAACGCGGTACGTACCGGACAGTGCGCGGGGTATGAGCGTGCGCTCTGGGTCTCCGTTCGCGATCTCGGCGAGCAGCGGCCGGGGTGGGCAGTCGAGCTGCTCGCCGCCCACCTCACCGAACAACCGGACGCCTTGCGCCTCGACGACAGCCGTAAAGTCATCGCTCTTCTCGGCAGGGACCACATCGCCCTGAGACTGGTGAAAAGCGCTTCCGTCGGCGCTCCCGCGTTCTTCTGTGCCCGGCTGCTCCCCGTTCTCCTGGGAGTCATGGAGGCCACGGCCCACCCGGTGAGGGACGGATGGCCCGTCCGCGACGGCCATTTCGCCTTCCGGTATCCCGACGACGAAGCCAGGACACTGGACCTGGCCCTGTTCAACGGTGCTGCCACAGCGCTGCGGTCGGTCGCAGCTCAAGACTCCTCCCTGGCCCGCCCTCTGCTGGACAGGCTCGCGGACTCCCCATACGACGCAGCACAGTGGCTGCTCTACGAGGCTCTGCACTCCGCAGGGGCTGCCCTCGGTCTGTGGTCGGCCGAACTGCTACTCCAGGGCCGACATCGCCTGCTCACCGGATACATGTCCAACGCGGTTTGGGGAGCGCGTCAGGTGCTTCGCTCCATAGGTGCTTCTCTGCCCAATGAAATCCTCCACCGGCTCGAAGAAGCGGTGCTGCATCTCCGCCTCCCCCCGGACGAAAAGTTCTCACCCTGGGACGAGTTCACTCTGCTGTCGGCGCTGCCCGAGCAGAGACTTTCCGAGCGAGGGGCACGACGCCTCGGCGAACTCCGCCGCCGTCACGGCGACGCAGACCAACCAGCGGAACCGAGCGGCATCACAGCCGGAATTGTCGCGCCGCCCATCGCCGTCGAGGCCGCCCGACACATGAACGACGACCAATGGCTCCGAGCCATGAAGAAGCACGGCGAGGACACGTTCAACTGGAGCAATCACACCGGTGGCGCTCGGCAACAGTGCCAGGTGCTGGAGAACCAAGCAGCCGAGCAACCTGCACGATTCGCCCGTTTCGCCTTGAAGATCAATCGCGACATCAATCCCGCCTATGGCGCGTCACTCCTCCTCGGCCTGGGAAGGGCTGAAAAACTCGCCGATCCAACACCGGTGTTCACCGCAGTACGGCATCTCGCCAGCCTGGAGCACCAAGAGCACGATCGCTGGCTCGGATGGCCGCTTCGGAAGTACCTCGCCTCCACGCCCCTCGATCTGGTCGAGTTGCTCCTCGACCGCGCACTCCGCTCCAGCAACCCGGCGAACGATGCCAAGAAAACGGACGGCAATGCTGATCTGGACTTCATCGGGATCAATACCGTGCGCGGGAGCGCCGCCGAAAACCTGGGGGATCTCCTCATCAACGACTCAGACGGTTCCCGCACCGCTCTGGTAGCCCCCCATCTGCGCTGCCTCGCCGCCGACCCGTCCAACGCCGTCCGCGCCTGCGTCGCCCACGTACTCCATGCCTCCATGCGCCATGCGCAGCGCCAGGCAGCCGAGGCGTTCCAGGTACTCGTGACAGCGCATGACTCACTACTGGCCTCACCGCGAGTGGTGCATCTCACTGTTGCTATGGCCTATGGGAACCCTGTCGCGACCAGACCGGTCATCGAGCGAATGCTTCGCTCGCCCGACGAAGCGGTCCGGCGCTCAGGTGGGCTTCTTGCGGCGCTGGGAGCGATGGAGTGGGGCATGCCGGACCTGTTGGAGGAAGTTCTCGCCAGCCAGGACGGCGCACGGCGGCAAGGAGCTGCCGAACTGTGTGCCCAGAGACTGTCAAGCACCGGCGATCTACCCATTGCCCACCGCGCTCTCGGCCAGTTCTTCCACGACCCCGAAGAACAGGTGCGCGAAGCCGCCGCCACAACAGCTCTGGCGTTGCGTGGCAAACGGCTGAGACCCTTCAGACAGCCGCTCACCGATCTCATCGCTTCGCCTGCCTTCAGCCACGCCCTTCCTCAGCTACTGATCACCCTGGATCAAGCCATCGACCGAGTCGACGACTTGATCCTGAAGTGCGTCCAGCGGTTCATCACGGTGCATGGAGCCGACGCAGATGACCTCTCGACCAGTGCGGCCGCCGACGCTCACGAGATCGGTGAGCTGTTGATCCGCGCACACGCACAGGCAAGATCTGCGGCTAAACGCTCGAACATCCTAGATGTATTGGACCAGTTGCTACTCCTCAGGGCGTACGGTGTGGCCGCGGCAGTCGAGAAGACCGATCGAGGATGACGGCTCGTCGGCTCATCTACGGATACATGTAGGTCAAGTACAAGGAGACAGCGCGCGGCGGGCTCGCGGTGAACAGCATCGAGTGCTAGAGAAACGGGCCCTGACCAGCGCGTTCGTGTCTTTCAGCGCTGTCAGGGCCTTCCCTGCTTACGCGGAGGGAAGTCCCTGGAAACCCCCTGGGACAGACGTGATAGTCCCTGGGATATCCCTGCGCAAGCAGCCTTCCGGGACCAGGGTCCCAGTCCCTCGAAGGGACCGGCGAAGCCACCGTTCGGCATAACCTTCAAGGCCCTCTCCTCCGCTCCACGCAGCGGGGGAGACGAACGCGGGACGTAAGCTGACGTGATCAGTCAGAGGGGGATCATGGAAGCGCCGAACGTCATCGGAGACTGGCAGGACTATCAGTCCGATGAGTGGGCAAGGCCTGCGTGTACGGGTGCACACCCTCACGAGGGGAGTGCCTCCGCAGAGTCGTAGGGACGAGGCGAAGGGGCTGACGTACGTCTCGTTCCAGGTGACGTTCGAGAATCGCCGTTCCACACACCTCTCCATCGATTTGTGCGACCATCCCCGCCACATTGAAGTCCGTGTGGGACGAGACGGCCACGGCGCCTTCGTGGATGAGTACGGCTCCAGCGACATCCGAGGCTTCAATCTCTACCCGCAACGGCGGGCGACGGCCACCGTCTACGCCGCTGCACACCCCGCGCAGTTGCGGCAACTGGACATCCAAATCAGTCCAGAGATCGACGGTGAGCAAGCGTTCGGATACGTCTGGGTCGGCGGACTCGGCATCCACGAGGGCTCAACGGGAAGGAACTCTCGCGCGTCAGCGGCTGATTCCGGCATGGCCCGCGAGGTGGAACGTTTCCTGGAGGAGACGGCTCCCGGTTCCTGAAACCACCATGTGCGACCGGGGGCGCCTGCAGCTCTGACCCTCAACCGGGCCAGCGCTGTCTTCAGGTTTCGAACCCGAGACTTACGCATGACGAGCACGCTACTGATCGTGCCGGGCTGTGTCGGCTGGTGTTGCCGAGTACCGTTTTGCCTGATCAGACCACTGGTGCCGGTCCGGCGGGTGCCGGTCCGTGTTGCACTGTCCAAAGGCGTCCCCGCTCCCCGTGCACTCCCCTGGTGGCTGCCCATGACCGGCGATGTCCCGTCAGCGACTGGCCGGTGGCTCCTGAACGGTCCGTGTCACCATCCCACAGACACCTGGCCGGGGAGGTCACAGGGTCCTGGAGAGGGGGAAGTGGCAGTCGAGGATCTTGCGGGCTTCCCGCCGTCGGGCGCGGCGGGGGTGGAGCAGGGCGACGCCGACAATGACGATGTAGACGGTGATCCAGATACACAGGGCGGTGATCAGTGCCCAGGGCAGGGGTCCCGTCGCGGGGAGGAGGTCGGTGAGGGTGGTGATCATGGTGGTCTCCTGGTCGTTTGCCGGGCCGTGTGCTCCGGCGGTTCCCCTAGATCACCAGGCCCCGTGCGCCTCGCCTGGATAAAGGTGGGAGGGCTCTATGTCCAAAACCGCGTCCTGCTTCCGGCGGTGTGGGTAGGTTCGCGGCATGTCTTCTACGGGTGATCCGGTTTCCGCTGATCAGCAGCTTATCGACCATGCTCTTCGGCACGATTTGATGGTGTCGGTGAAGCGGCTTGCGCTGTGGCGGCGGGCGGGTTTGCTGCAGGGGCACACGGTGCGGGCGCTGGGCCGGGGGCGCGGGAGTGCGTCGGTTCCGAATGATGAGGCGTTCGGCCTGGTCGTGGCGCTCGCCCGGCTGGCACGGAGGGGTGCCCGGCCCTCTCATCTGGCGCTGGCGCTGTTCGGCGAGGGGCATCCAGTGCCGGAGGCGGCCATACGAAATGCCTTCGAGAAGGCCGTGCGGGGGCACGGGACCGGCCTCGGCGAGGAGAATCCGGAGACCGGGGAGGACGAGGAAGAGTGGGCGGAGCGTGTCGCCGACGAGGTGGTCGCCTCCGGGCAGCGGGTCCGGCTGATTCCCGCGCGGGCGCGGCGGATCGACGAGGGCATCGCCCGGTACATGCGTGCCCGTGGGGTGGTGTGGCCTCCCCCGGAGCTGGCCGGCCTGGACCGGAACCCGGAGCCGTCGAGTCCGTCCGGTGGGGAGGTGGCGGCCGCAGCGGTGACCACGGTGCTGCGCGGGGGTGCTTCCGTCACGCCGCAGGGGATCGGTGCTGTGCTGCGGGCCATGCAGCCGGCGGGGTGGGGCAACCCCGGGGCGTCCCTGGCCGAGTACACGGTCGAGGACGTTCCGGATGCCTCCCAGGAGGTGTTCCTCGCCGACGGCGGGATGAGTACCGTCCCCGACGGGCCCGTTCTCGACACCCTGGTCGGTCTGGCGGTGACAGCGAACCTGAACGATCTGCGGGGCGCCTGGGCGGCGAGCGGGGCGACCCGGGAGTGGGCACTGGACCTGTGCGACCGGGTCGAGACGGAGCTGGCGGCCAACGAGCTGAGCGATGCGGCCTTCGAGTGGTTGATGGGCAGGACCTTCGTGTCGGGGATGGTGCTGATGGCCGAGGTGGGCGATCAGCACTGGTCCCCGTCGGACCGGGCGAGGGACTCCCTGATGCTGCTGCTGATGCGGCAGGCGCTCCGCGATCTCGATGAGAAGGTGCCGGGCTGCCAGTGGGAGCTGCTCGAGTCCCCCGGGATCATGCCGGCCCCGCTGGTGCCTTTCCTCCGGCCGCAGCACGTCTCAGAGATCCGGTAGGATGATCATGGACTAGGGCACTCGTGAGACCGTGGTGGTAGCTGTGGCCGAGATGGCGGTGCTGCGTGCTCTGCAAGTCGCTGGCCGCCGACTGCTCGCGCGGCGGAGCGGCAGATTCACCGGGCGGACATCGTGATCGCGGTCACGAACGGCGGCTTCTCGAAGTCGGCCCGGCCATTCACCGAAGGACAGGGAACCACCTGATCGACCGGGCAGCTCTCCAACGGTGGGCAACCTGGGGCCGGCCGGTCGGCGAGGTCCTCGTCCTGCCGGAACCCGGTACCGCAGCAGCCGCTTGATCACGTTTCCATATCGGCGGAGTATCCGCTGGCCTGCGGCGATTGCCAATCTCGGTGCCGAGGTCCAACAGTGGGACTGCCGCCGGGCCGTCGCCGGCCAGCTGGCTTACTTGCCGGCCTGCGCGGTGACCATGAGCAGGTACCCCAGCGACTCGACACGACACTCACCAGCCGGTCGTCCACGCCGGACGGGCCGGACGGCGTGAGGCGGGACGGCTGCTGGCTTCCGCTCGGCGGTCGCCGTCACGATGACGTCGGCCACGACCTCCGAGGTGACCAGGTGGGCGGCTTCGTCCTCGTCCGGCCCGACCCGCTTCGCCATGGTGCCGACGAAATGGGCGACGACCCCGCGCACAGCGGCGGTCACTACCTCTGGAACAGAAGGCCCTGAGGATGCGTGCGCCAGAAATGCAACCCTTTTTTCTACTCACAGGTAACCACTCGCCATATCGGCACATACCGGCATCAAATCCTGCACCCTCTGAACCAAAGGTCTTGTTCGTGGCCATTGCCGCTGGAGAAGGCTCTCCCAACTTGGCCCAGGCGGGACGAGATTGGCACGCTACTGCCGGTCACGGGTCGGCCTACGGCCCAGCGAACCCGGGAGGGGTGCGATGCTCACGGAGGGATACGGATCACGGAAGCAGTGGGAGCCCGTGAATGCCCGCCTGATCAACCTACTGGAGGGCCAGCTCTCTGTACGGGGCCTGACCTACGGTCAGCTGGCGGTGCTAATCGGCCGGGACTCGTCAACCGTGTCGCGGGCGCTATCCGGGCGAGGGATCCCTTCTCGGGCTGTGACGGAGCTGATGGCCCGATCTCTCGGCCTGGACGAGCACACCATGATGGCCGTCAGGGGTGAAGCGGTGGCGATCAGGCGGAGGGGTCAGTCAGTTCGAGCCGCCGGGGGACCGCCTGACGGGATGCGCACCCACAGGGAGTTTCTGGATGCTCTCCAGGAAACGATTCGAGGGGCGAAGCTCTCCCAGCGAGAGATTGGGCTCAGGAGTCACGGCACACTGAAGCGCTCCACTATCGGAGCGATACTTCGCGGCGAGCGCAGTGCGCCACTCGAGCTCGTAATGACGATCATCGAGACTTGCGGCGTCGTAGCCCCCTCAGCCGTTGCCTCATGGGAGGAAGCCTGGTGCGACCTCGCAGAACCTGACCGGGAAAGGCGCCGACAGCGGAAGTGGGCGGGTTACAGCCTTCAGCGGTACCTCCGCAGACTGCCAGCTCACCAAAGGCCGTCCGCCTGGGCCAGGTACGTGGAGGAGAGGAACCTCGATGACATCTTGAGGGGAAACCGCTAATAAGGAGTCCTCGCACCCTGGTCTCCCACCACAGGTTTTGGTGCTTCCCTCCAATCCCTTAGCTACTGCTGGAGGAACTGACAGACAGGGCCGGAAGGGGTTTCAAAGGCTCCCGCCCGCGCACCCTTCCGCACACCGGCTGCGCAGATGCGCTCCCCTTGGACCGGGCGGCGCGATCCGAGGAACCCGGCCCGGCCGCAAGAAGGGATCGGCTCAGTCGAAAGCCGGGCCGGACGGTGTCTGACCCGGCTTTCGACTGAGCCGCCTTCGGGATTGGAACCCGAGACCTACGCATTACAAGACCGTGAGCGTTCGTGCTGTGCGGTGCGCGGCCGTGCTGCTGAATGACGTTCTGCCTGATCGGAGCATGTGAGGCTGATTGGTATGTGCCACCTCGTATTACGTCGTCCAAAGGCGTCCGGCCACCGGCTGGCCACCGGAGGGGCTACCGAAGAGGCCGCAAAGGGGCGCCACACGAGTTGTAGGTCTTCTACAGTTCCTCACGTGGCCGAATAATCTCGCACCCCTGCGGAATCGCCCCGCAAGCCAAGTTCCCGACGCCCACCATGGTCGCTTTGAGTGGGACATCATCTCCGGGGTGACGACCAGGGCTTATCGGGAAATCTCAGCGTTGACGAGCCGTGGTCGCTACCGTGATGAAAGTCTGCGAGATTGGCTCTGCCCGCAATTCCGTGAATGATTGTGTAGCAGTACCCTCGCCGAATGACACGCACTGAGACGCCGTGGGGGCCGTGGGAGCCAGCTGCCCTGGCCGATGTAGCGACACTGTTCTCATCGGTCGATGTCCCCTGGTGGGTCGCCGGGGGTTACGCCATCGAGCTCGCGGTCGGCTACTCGTTCCGAGAGCACAGCGATGTCGATGTCTTGTTGCTGCGGCGCGACCAACGAGTCGTTCAGCAAATGCTGCCTGCATGGGAGTGGTGGGCAGCCGACCCGCCTGGGACTCTCAGGCCGTGGGTGCCCGGAGAGATCTTGTCCGCCGAGATTCACGATATCTGGTGTCGTCCCGGTCCTTCGAAGCCCTGGCAGATCCAGATCATGCTTGACGAGGCGGAGGGGAGGGACTGGGTTTCCAGACGATGTGCTCAGGTCAGGCGCCCCGTCGACCTCTTGGGCAGGCACTCCCCAGAAGGCGTTCCCTACCTGGCGCCAGAGGTCCAGCTCTTCTACAAAGCCCACCGACCTCGGCCGAAGGACGAAGAGGACTTCCGGGCCGCACTGCCAGCACTCGACGCCGGGCAGCGACACTGGCTGGCAAATGCCGTCAGCCGGGCGTACGGAGATCTTCCCTGGTGCAAGAACCTTCGGTGAGCACCGAGACGGCACCTGATGGACCGTGGTCCTTCACGGGACCGCAGTCGGAGCCCATTCAGGGATCGTGATCAACCGCATCGAACTGTAGCTCCCTGACGAGGCGTTGAGGAGAGCAACATTGGGGAACTTCTTCGCCCCAGCAAGATCTGGAACGGAGGCGGTCCCTTCCCACACGTCCTTGTGCTCCTGAGCGAGCATGAGGAGTTCCGCGCGTATGCCCGCGCCCATCACAAGCTGCTTGCCGAGTACGGCGCCCAGCTCGGCGTGATCCCCGAACAGTGGCTGTACTTCGCCGTCCAGGGCATCCATCACTCTGTCGACGACGACCAGATGGACCAGCTCCGCGACGCCCTCCGAGCGGAGGTGGCCGGCATGGAACCCCTTCGAGGTTCAGCTCGGTCCGGTATGGCCCGGAGTCACTGCGGTCACCGTCGCTGTCTACCCGGAAGACGGAATGGCCCAGCTCAACGAGCGAGTCCGCACGGCGGCCGGAAAGGTGCCCGGGATCGCCCTGCGGCCCAAGGAAGCCAAGTTCTGGGCTCATGCGTCGCTCGGCTATGCGCGTGCCGACTTCCCGGACCGGAAACTGAACCGCGCCCTGCGGGCACTCCGGCCGCCGCGTGTCAATGCAAGGAGAAATTGCCGCTCATCTGGAAGGAAAAGCCGCGCCGGGTGGTGCGGCCGACCTCCTCGATGTCCAGGGTGAGCACGCGCTTCTGCACACTCGTCGCCCGCGGCCAGGGAGTCCGCGCCTCACCGGTCAGGTACGGCTTGAAGGGGACCATGCCTGCGTTGATGAACAGCAGCGTCGGGTCAGGGGGCGACAGCGGGGCGCTGGGGACGCCGGTGCGCCCGCGCTCGGCGAAGAAGTCGAGGAGGCGGTGGCGGATCTCGGCAGTGCACACGGGGGACTTCGAAACCTTACATGGGTTGAGGGGCCAGAGCACGGGCGGGGTGACGGGGGCCCAGGAAGACGACGACACCCGTGCCGGCGGGAGAGGGGTGGGTGACCTGGGTCCAGCCCTGGCCGCGGTAGAAGGACATCGCCCGCGACGACTGGAGGGAGGTCAGCAGCCAGGAGCGGCCCTCGGGGGCGTCCTCGGTGACCGCCTTCAGGAGGTCGGCGGCGAGACCGGTGCCTCGGGCCCCGGGGCGGACGGCGAGCTCGTCGATCTCGCGGGCGCCGCAGAGCCAGTCGACGGTGCGGGCGGGGCCAAGGCCGGCGGCGGCCTGGGGGTAGCAGCGGTCGGTTGGAAAGGGGGCGGGGGTGGTCCACGCGGTGGCGAAGCCGACGGCCTCGGTGCCGGCGAAGGCGAGTGCGGCGGTGAAGCCCGGACGCCGTACGTTCGCGGGCAGCCGGTCCGCGAACTCGACCGCCTTCTCCTCGTCCTCGTTCCACGGCGGGACGCAGAAGGCGTGGACGTACACGGAGTGCAGAGCGTCTGTGTGGACGAGAAGGTCGGTGCCCCTGAAGACGCGGATGCCCATCAGGCCGCACCCGCCAACGAGGCAGCTGGACACAGGGCGGCGTATTCCAGCGGTGCCGACGGGTCGATCGACACATCCAGAGGTGCGGGTTCGGCCCCGGCGCGCACGAGGAGGTCGCCTATAGCTGCGATCATTGCGCCGTTGTCCGTGCACAGCCTCAGCGGCGGCACGCGCAGTTCGATGCCGGCGGCCCGGCACCGTTCCTCGGCGAGGGACCGCACCCGCGAGTTCGCGGCGACCCCGCCGACCACGATCAGTGTGCCGACATGGTGCTCGACGCAGGCGGCCACCGCTTTGCGGGTCAGTACGTCGGCGATGGCCTCCTGGAGTGAGGCGGCTCCGTCCGTCACGGGCAGCTCACGGCCGGTGTAGCCCTCCGCCCAGCGGGCGGCGGCGGTCTTGAGCCCCGAAAAGGAAAAGGCGTACGGGGCGTCACGCGGGCCCGTCAGCGGGCGCGGGAAGGGGACAGCGCGTGGATCCCCCTCGCGCGCCGCCCGGTCGATAGCCGGGCCACCCGGATAGGGCAGCCCGAAGACCCGTGCGACCTTATCGAAGCATTCCCCTGCGGCGTCGTCCAAGGTGTCCCCGAGATGGACGATCGGATCGCGGACCAGGTCACGGACCAGCAGCAGCGAGGTATGGCCGCCGGAGACGATCAGCACCATGCACGGGTTGGGCAGCGGGCCGTGCTCCAGGGTGTCGGCCGCGACGTGACCGGCGAGGTGGTGGACGCCGTACAGCGGAACGCCCAGTGCGTAGGCGATGCCCTTCGCCCCGGCCAGGCCCACCTGGAGCGCGCCCGACAGGCCCGGGCCGGTGGTCACCGCGACGGCGCCGATGTCGGAAAGCCGCAGTCCGGCCTCGTCCAGCGCCTGCCGGATCACCGGGCGAAGGGCGTTCAGGTGCGCCCGGGAAGCGATCTCGGGTACCACCCCGCCGTAGCGTGCATGCTCGTTCATGCTCGACGCCAGTGCATGGCCCAGCAGCCGTCCGTCCCGTACCAGACCCGCGCCGGTCTCGTCGCAGGACGACTCGATCCCGAGCACGATCGATGAACTCACCCTCGCCCCCTTCCTGCATGCAAATAGCTATTGCAGGTAGTGTGCAATAAGAACCGAGTTTTGTGTACCCGAGCAAGAAGTTGCTGATCGCCACTCTCACAAGGGGAGCCGCTCTTGTCTGCGGACCCGGCGGCGCCAAGCCGTGATCACGCCAGGCCAGAGCCGCCCCTGCCGCCAGGTCGTGTCGTTCCGATGACCGAGCCGGCCAGGTGGCCGATGACGTCGGGGGTACGTGGGCGCGTGGCGTCACCGAGCACTGCACACAGGACACCGGGCCGCCTTTCAATGATGTGGAGCGGGGCCGGCTGCAGTGCCCGCCCTCGGTGATCCTCTTGCAGGAGCAGACCCGCGAGGTGGTTACGAGAGCGGACGCTGAATGGCGGCCCGTCGGTTCACTGACCGCGAACCGCGTGCTGGGCGGCATTCCGTCCGGCAGTGCCGTCGGACGCCGCCCCGCATCCATCCGGTTTCCTCAACCGCACCGGACGCACCGTCCGTAGACGAGCAGCGATCCCGAGGAATCGGGCCGCAATCCGGTCAGCGCCTCGATCTTTCCCGCCGCCTCTTTCAGGTGCTCGCTGGCGACTGCTGAGATCTCGCCGCACTGCTGGCAGACCGTGTGGTGATGGGGCTCGGTGGAGATGCCGTAGCGCACCGGGCCGGGGCCGTGCACCGCGTGCGTCAGGCCGATCGCCGTCAGGGATTCCAGGGTGCGGTAGACCGTCGTGTGGTGGATGGCCTCCCCGCTCTGGGCGAGGCGGGCGCAGGCTTCGGTGGTCGAGAGATGGCGTCCCGACTCGGAGAGGAGGGTCAGTATCCGCAGTCTGCCCGGCGTGCAGCGCAGGCCGTGTTGTCGCAGCAGTAGCCGGGGGTGCGGCCGTGCCGTCGTGTCGTGGTGTGCCGGCTGGGAGCCCGTGCTCACGGCGCGCCTTCCTCGTGTGGGGACCGCTCTCGCTGCGACACGGCGAGAGTCCTAGGTCCAATGCCTGATCCGCAACGTATATCTTCTGCTGCTAGCGTGCAGTTGCACATCATTCGCAATTATGTCGGAGGACGTTGGACATGCCGGTGTACACGCTCCCGGAGCTTCCGTACGACTACTCGGCGCTCGCCCCGGTCATCAGCCCCGAGATCATCGAACTGCATCACGACAAGCACCACGCGGCGTATGTGAAGGGTGCGAACGACACCCTGGAGCAGCTGGCGGAGGCGCGGGACAAGGAGACGTGGGGGTCGATCAACGGCTTGGAAAAGAACCTGGCCTTCCATCTCTCCGGGCACATCCTGCACTCCATCTACTGGCAGAACATGACCGGTGACGGCGGCGGCGAGCCGCTGGAGGCCGACGGCGTGGGCGACCTCGCGGACGCCATCGCCGAGTCCTTCGGCTCCTACGCCGGTTTCAAGGCGCAGCTGACCAAGGCCGCGGCGACCACGCAGGGTTCGGGCTGGGGTGTGCTCGCCTACGAGCCGCTCAGCGGGCGGCTGGTCGTTGAGCAGGTCTACGACCACCAGGGCAACGTCGGCCAGGGCTCGACCCCGATCCTGGTCTTCGATGCCTGGGAGCACGCCTTCTACCTTCAGTACAAGAACCAGAAGGTCGACTTCATCGACGCGATGTGGGCCGTCGTCAACTGGCAGGACGTGGCCAGGCGCTACGCCGCCGCCAAGGAGCGCGGCGACAGCCTGCTCCTCGCGCCGTGACGACGTAACGCGCGGCAAGTGTCCTGCTCGTGATCGTCTTCTCAACCTTCACCGGCAGGCAGCATGACGAAGGGCTCCCGTGCGGACGTGACGTGCGGGAGCCCTTCTGCTGCGGAGGTGAGGGCGGAGCGTGGACTGATGTGCGACCTTCGTGGGTAACCCTCAACTGCAAATAGTGCGCAAGAGCAATTTATCTGCAACAGGGGGTGGGCTCATGACGGCCCGATGGATACGAGGTGCCGCCGTCGCCGCGGCAGTGGTCAGCTCGGTGGCCGCGTGTTCGGCGCCCGGTGGCGGTTCCGGCGGTGGCACGTCAGGCGACTCGGCGGTGATCGGGGTGGCCTCGGAGCCGGACACGCTCAGTCCCCTGCTCGGTTACGGCAAGGACGGCAACTCCAAGATCTTCGACGGGCTGCTCGCCCGGGACGCCGACCTGAAGCTCATCCCCGCGCTGGCGAAGGCGCTGCCCGAGGTCGGCGACGATGGTCTGACCTACACCTACACCCTGCGTGAGGGCGTCGAGTTCAGCGACGGCGAGCCACTGACCTCCGCCGACGTGCTCTTCACCTACGAGACCGTCCTCGACGCGAAGACCAACAACACCGCCCGCAGTGAACTGGACGCCATCAAGGAGGTCCGGGCGGACGGTGACGACAAGGTCGTCTTCACGCTCAAGTACCCCTACTCGCCCTTTGCCAGCCGCACGGTCCTTCCTGTCGTCCCCGAGCATGTGGCAGGCGATCAGGACCCCAACACCGGCTCCTTCAACACCGAGCCGATCGGCACCGGCCCCTACGTCCTCTCCGCCTGGAGCAAGGGCGAGAAGCTCACCTTCAAGGCCAATCCCGACTACTGGGGCGGCGCGCCCGAGGTGAAGACGCTCACCATGGCGATCATCGAGGACGACGACGTACGAGCGACCCGGCTGCGCTCCGGCGATCTGGACGGCGCGGTCCTCCCGCCCAACCTCGCCGCCACCTTCAAGAACGACGCGGACAGGAAGACCTACGACGCGGAGTCCCGCGACTTCCGCGCTGTCACCCTCCCCACGGGGAACAAGGTCACCGGTGACCAGGCGATCCGCCAGGCCCTCGACGTGGCCGTGGACCGCGAGGCCATGGTGGACAAGATCCTCGACGGGGCCGGCCATCCGGCATACGGGCCGCTGCCCGTCGACGACCCATGGTTCGCGAAGGGCATCGAACGCGAGCAGAGCCTCGCCAGGGCCCGGCAGATCCTGGAACAGGCAGGCTGGCAGACCGGTGAGGGGGGCATCCGCGCCAAGGACGGCCGACGAGCCGCCTTCACCCTGCTCTACCCCTCCGGCGACAAGGTCCGCCAGGACCACGCCCTCGCCTACGCCTCCGACGCCAAGAAGGCCGGCATTGAAGTGAAGGCCGAGAGCGCCACCTGGGAGGTCATCGAGCCGCGGATGAAGGACGACGCGGTCCTCGCCGGCGGCGGCAGCACCGGCGACCCCGACTTCGGCCTCTACACACTGCTGCACTCCTCCCTCGCCGGCAACGGCTTCAACAACATGGGCCACTACGACAACCCGGCCGTGGACGAGGCACTCGGCACCGGCCGCCGCAGCCAGGACGAGGCGACGCGGAAGACGGCGTACGACATGGTCCAGCGCGAGCTGGTGAAAAATCCCGGCACCACCTTCCTCACCCACATCGACCACCTCTACGTCCTCGCCGACCGCTGGACCGGCCTGACCACCCAACTCGAACCGCACGAGCACGGCTTCGCCAGCGGCCCCTGGTGGAACCTCGAGGACTGGCAGCCCAAGCAGTGAGCCCGCTGCCCTTGGAAGCCATGGCCCGGCTGACCGGGCGGCGCGCCCTGTTCGCCGCCCCGGTCCTGCTCCTCGTCACCTTCGGCATGTTCGCCATCGCCGCGGCCTCCCCGTTCGACCCCGTCAGGGCCTACGCCGGAACCGCCGCCCTCGGCGCCGATCAGGAGACCCTGGACCGGCTGCGGGCCAACCTCGGCGTGGACCAGCCCTTCACCGGGCGCTGGTGGGACTGGCTGACCTCCGCTCTCACCGGTGACCTCGGCCAGTCCAGCGTGATGCGCCAGCCGGTGGCCGAAGTGATCGGCGAACGCCTCGTGTGGTCCGCGCTGCTGTGCGCGGTCGCGTTCGCGGTGGCCGTGCTGACGGGCACCGCGCTCGGCCTGCTGGCCGCCCGCCGACAGGCCGGTTGGCTCGACCGCACGGTCACCTCCCTCGCCTACACCCTCTCCGCCGCCCCGGTGTTCTGGACCGCCCTGCTCGTGATCTGGCTGTTCGCCCTCCGCCTGGATCTCCTCCCGGCCGGTGGCCTGACCGACACCGCCAGCGAACAGGTCACCGCGTACCAGGTGGCGAGCCACCTCGTGCTGCCCGCCGGAGTCCTCGCCATCTCCCAACTCCCATGGTTCACCCTCTACGTCCGCCAAGGCGTCGCCGACGCACTGGCCGAGGACCCGGTACGCGGAGCCCGCGCCCGCGGCCTGAGCGAACGCACCGTCCTGCTCGGCCACGCCCTGCGCTCCGGACTGCTCCCGGTCCTGACCCTGATCGGCTCCCGCATACCAGAACTCATCACCGGCGCCCTGCTGGTGGAGACCGTCTTCAGCTGGCCGGGCATCGCCGCGGCCACGGTGGAGGCGGCCACCGCCGTCGACTTCCCGCTCCTGGCCGCCCTCGCCACGCTGGCGACGGCGGCTGTCCTGGCCGGCAACCTGCTCGCCGACCTGCTCTACGGACTCTTCGACCCGAGGGTGAAGCTCAGTGAAATGTGACTCCCATGGCTGAGGCGGCCGTCGAGCCGAAGTGGCGCTCGTACGGCACACGCCGGCGCTCCACCCGCACCATCCGGGTGCGCACCTCCCTCACGCTCGTCGCCGTGACCGTCCTCGCGGTCCTGCTCGTCCCGCCGCTGGTCCAGCTCGACCAGCAAGCGGTCGATCTCGCGGCGAAACTCCAACCACCCTCGTGGGCACACCCGTTCGGCACCGACGACGTCGGCCGGGACCTGCTGCTCCGCTGCGTCTACGGCCTGAGGGTCTCCCTGCTCGTCGGAGTGGTGGCGGCCCTGACCGCGACCGTGATCGGGACCGCCGTCGGCGCCACCGCCGGGGCGCTCGGCGGCTGGGCCGACCGGGGCATCATGCGGCTCGTCGACACCTTCTCGTCCGTTCCCCACCTGCTGCTCGGCATCTTCATCGTTGCCATGTTCCGCCCCGGCCTCTGGCCGGTGGTGATCTCGGTCGGGCTCACCCACTGGGTGTCGACCGCTCGAATCGTCCGCGCCGAAGTGCTGTCCCTGCGCTCACGCCCGTACATCGACGCGGCGATATCCGGTGGCGCTTCGAGGTGGCGGGTGGCGGTACGGCACCTGCTGCCCGCGGTGCTGCCGCAGGCCACGCTGGCCGCCGTACTGATGGTGCCGCACGCGATGTGGCACGAGTCGGCCCTCTCCTTCCTGGGACTCGGCCTTCCCAGCCACATGGCGAGCCTCGGCAACCTCATCCAGAACGCCCGCGGCTCGCTGCTAGCCGGACAGTGGTGGCCCACCCTCTTCCCCGGCCTGTTCCTCATCGTCCCGGCCCTCGCCATCGCCGGCCTTGCCGGGGCCTGGCGGGAACGGATCAACCCCCGCCGCCGATCGGAGCTGATGCTGTGAGAGCCGCCGCCCTGTCCGTACGCGGCCTGTCGGTGCGCTTCCTCATGCCCGGCGGGCGCCGCATCGCCGCCGTCACCGACGCGCACTTCGACGTGGCTAAGGGGGAGTGCCTGGCCCTGATCGGCGAGAGCGGCTGCGGCAAGTCCGTCCTCGCCTCCGGGCTCCTCGGCCTGCTCCCCGCCAACGCACAGACCGCGGGCGAGGCCCGCCTCGGCGACCTCGACCTGCTCGCAGCCGACGAGCGCACCCTGGCCCGCACGGTCCGGGGCCGCCGTATCGGCCTCATCCCGCAGAGCCCGGCCGCACACCTGACCCCCGTACGGACCATCCGCTCCCAACTGGAGGAAACCGTCGCCGCGCTGAAGGGGATCCGCGGCCGTGCGGCCCTGCGCTCCGCCGCGGAGGAAGCCGCCGACCGCGCCGCGTTCCCCGCGGACCACCTCGACCGCCACCCCCACGAACTCTCCGGCGGCCTCGCCCAGCGCGCCGCCACCGCCCTCGCCCTCGTCGGCGACGCGCCCCTGCTGCTCGCCGACGAACCGACCACCGGACTCGACCGCGACCTCGTCGAGCACACCGTCGACGAACTGCGACGCCATGTGGATGACACCGGCCGGGCCCTGCTGATGATCACCCACGACCTGGCGGCGGCCCAGCACATCGCCGACCGCGTGGCGGTCATGTACGCGGGACGCATCATCGAACTCAGCCACGCGTCCACCTTCTTCGGCGCACCCGGCCCCCGCCACCCCTACAGCCGCGGACTGCTTCAAGCCCTGCCCGACCGCGCCTTCACCCCCATCCCCGGAATGCCCCCCGAACTCGGCGACCTCCCCGACGGCTGCGCCTTCGCCGCCCGCTGCGACCGGGCCACCGACGCCTGTGACGCCCAGCCGAAACTGGCGGACACGGTCGCCTGCCACCACCCGCACGTGCCGGAGGACATCCGTGCTTGAACTGCGCTCCATCACCGCCAGCTACGACCGACACGCCCCCGTCGTACGGGACTTCTCCCTGACCATCGAGTCCGGCGAGGCCGTCGGCCTCCTGGGCCCCAGCGGCTGCGGTAAATCCACAATTGCCCGTGTCGCCGCCCTGCTGCACCGCCCCGACGCCGGCACCCTGCTCCTGGACGGTGAGCCCGTACGCCGCTGGCGCCACCGCGCCCCACGCACACAACGCACCGCCATTGGCATCGTCTTCCAACAGCCCAGACTCTCCGCCGACCCCCGGCTACGGCTCACCGACCTCATCGCAGCGCCACTCCGCGCGACGGGCCGCCGTGACGAAGCACCCGACCGTGTCACGGAACTGTCCACAACCGTCGGCCTGACACCCGACCTGCTAACCCGACGCCCCCACGAAGTCAGCGACGGCCAACTCCAACGCGCCTGCCTGGCTCGCGCCCTCGTCCTGCGCCCCCGCTGGCTGATCTGCGACGAGATGACCGCCATGCTCGACGCCTCCACCAGCGCTGCGCTGGTCGAAGCTGTCGAGCACTACCGGGCCACGACCGGAGCCGGTGTGCTCGCCGTAGGCCACGACCAGACACTCCTACGGCGGTGGTGTGGCCGAACAACCCAATGGGGCACTCACGGAATTACCGTCAAGGCGACGGTCGCGGAGTGACGAGCGGCCACGTGTCCGCAGAGGGTGATCTGCAGGTGATGTCATCCTCAACGGCGGGGAGGCCGGTCACCGGCCCTTAAGGCCGGACCACGAAAGCAGTTGACTTGAGGTGGGCGTTCTTGCCCCCGGACGCTCTGCCCCTGCCCTTCTCCCCTCCGTCCTCACTGCCGCAATCCACCACAAGGAGCCTCGTCACCACGGCCGTCACACCTCACCGCACACATGAAAGCATCGAAACTCTCCACAATCCGCACAACACCTGGACGGACTCATGCCATGTATGCCACAGGTTCGGCACCGCCCCGGTTGAGTTCCCAAGAACCGAACTCTGTTCGCAGAGATACCGGCCGCTCATCATCCGACCGCAGCCAGCCGTTCGTCCACCGCTCCGCACGCGCGCCGCACGCCTGTCCACCGGATGTCCACCGGCGGCGATCTTGGCGCCCCGGAAGAAGCGCCCGATCGAGAAGTGACGTCACCGCAGGGGAGAGCCCGCTACTCCACTGGGGCGAGCCGTGGAAACGGGCCAGGTGGAGGTCAGCCCGCTTTGGCACTGCCGAGATGGCGGGTGTCACCGAGTGTGACGACCTGACGGTTGTGAAAGAAATCGTCTTCGCGCAGTGTGGTGATGCTGGCGGAGGGCGCCCGGAAACTGACATAGCCGGCCGACTCGATCGGCATCTTGATCCAGGACGCCACGACGCACGTCAGGGAGCCGCCGTGCGTCACGACAATCTGGTATGTGCAAGAGCTCCGCAGGATCTCGTCCATGGCCGTATAGATGCGCCGCGCCCACGCGGCCTTGGTCTCCGCACCCTGCACGCCCTCGTCGTGGTCCATCCGTTCTCCGACAGCCGGCGGTGGAATGAAGCGCCGGTCGAGCCACCTCTGCGGCCTTCCCTCCGCCTCGCCGTACGACTTCTCCCGCAGTCTGCGATCCAGGACCGGCTGCACACCGAACGCATCGGCCACCTCATCGGCCGTCCGCCGAGTGCGCTGCAGATCCGAGGAGAACAGCTCCACCTCGGCGCCGTCCGGGATCTGGACGCGCAGCGCCTGGGCAATGGAGACCGCCGCACGGATGCCGGCGGACGTCAGCTGCGAATCATGCCATCCGCCGACGGTTCCCTCGACGTGGTGGGTCGCCTCCGGATGGGTGACGACGTAAAGAGTCCGCATGAGTACGTGCCTCCTGGTAGAACGTCCTGCCTGGTTGCCGACCGCAACTATGGAAGAGAGCGTCCCGAGCCATCAAACGGGTTCCTCGGCTCGGGGTTCCGGCGAGGCGGTAGGGGCCGGTGCCGGTCTCGGCAATCGTGCCCGTTGAAGGCCAGACGGAAGATCCTGTGTCCCATGTCACATTCCGG
Organism: Streptomyces sp. NPDC093085; assembly: GCF_040683935.1. Taxonomy (NCBI): domain Bacteria; kingdom Bacillati; phylum Actinomycetota; class Actinomycetes; order Kitasatosporales; family Streptomycetaceae; genus Streptomyces; species Streptomyces sp. NPDC093085. The sequence continues at coordinate 325,249 of NZ_JBFBFB010000002.1, forward strand.
AATGTGAACGTGCTCGACCAAAGAGGTGTCCACGCTCTAGCCTGGCCGGTGCAGCTGGTTCGCCCTGCCCTCCAGGCAGACGCGTCGTAAGAGGGAACCCGGTGGGAATCCGGGACTGCCCCGCAGCGGTGAGTGGGAACGACCGCCGTCATACGCACTGGATCCGACGTACAGGGTCTGGGAAGCGACGGCCAGTAGGTGTCTTCCTCGGGAAGGCGTGCTCGCGAGTCCGAAGACCTGCCCGTTGCCCGTGTACGAACCATTCGTGCGCGGAGATCCCGGTGACCTCGTGGGCGGGTCGGCGTACATATCAGGCGGATGACCGCGCTGTGCCGCGCGAGGTCGGGTCCGTCCGGTTCGTCACCCCTTCGCGCTCGCGTCCTGTCCCGGGATTCCAGGGAGATATCTCGCGAAGGAGATTTCCGTGACAACGAAGTCCGCAGCCGCGGCAGCACGGGCCACCGTGTACGGCTACCCCCGCCAAGGCCCGAACCGGGAACTCAAGAAGGCGATCGAGGGCTACTGGAAGGGCCGTGTCCCCGCCGACGCCCTCCGCTCCGCCTCCGCCGACCTGCGCGCCCACAGCTGGCGGCAGCTCTCGGATGCCGGCATCACCGAGGTCCCGACCGGGGACTTCTCGTACTACGACCATGTCCTGGACACCACCGTCATGGTCGGCGCGATCCCCGCGCGCCACCGCGCCGCAGTGGCCGTCGATCCGCTGGACGGCTACTTCGCGATGGCCCGCGGCACCCAGGACGTCGCGCCGCTGGAGATGACCAAGTGGTTCGACACCAACTACCACTACCTGGTGCCCGAGCTGGGCCCGGACACGGTCTTCACGGCCGACTCGACCAAGCAGGTCGCCGAGCTGAAAGAAGCCCTCGCCCTCGGGCTGAGCGCCCGCCCGGTACTCATCGGCCCGGTCACCTACCTGCTGCTCGCCAAGCCCGCCCCCGCCGTACCCGCGGACTTCGAGCCGCTCACCCTGCTGGACCGGCTGCTCCCCGTGTACGCGGAAGTCCTCGCCGACCTGCGCGCGGCGGGCGCGGAGTGGGTGCAGTTGGACGAGCCCGCCCTGGTCCAGGACCGCACCCCGGCCGACCTGAACGCCGCCGCCCGCGCCTACCGCGACCTCGGAGTCCTCACCGACCGGCCCAAGCTCCTGGTGGCCTCCTACTTCGACCGGCTCGGCGAGGCCCTGCCCGTCCTCGCCAAGGCGCCGGTCGACGGACTCGCCCTGGACTTCACCGACGCCGCGGCCGCCAACCTCGACGATCTCGCCGCCGTGGGCGGACTGCCCGGCAAGCGCCTGGTCGCCGGTGTCGTCAACGGCCGCAACATCTGGATCAACGACCTGGAGAAGTCGTTGTCCACTCTCGGCACCCTCCTCGGGCTCGCCGACCGCGTCGATGTCGCCGCCTCCTGCTCCCTTCTGCACGTCCCGCTGGACGCCACGACCGAGGGGGACATCGACCCGCAGATCCGGCGCTGGCTGGCCTTCGCCAAGCAGAAGACAGCTGAGATCGTCACCCTCGCCAGGGGCCTTGCCCAGGGCACCGACACCATCATCGGCGAAATCGCCGCCAACCGTGCCGACCTCGCCGCCCGCGCCAGCTCACCCATCACGCGTGACCCCGCCGTGCGAGCCCGCTCCGAGGCCGTGACGGACGCCGATGCGCGACGCTCCCAGCCGTACGCCGAACGCGCCGCGGCCCAGCGCTCCCACCTCGGCCTGCCGCTGCTTCCGACCACCACCATCGGCTCCTTCCCTCAGACAACCGAACTGCGCACGGCCCGCGCCGACCTGCGCGCTGGTCGGATCGACACCGCCGGGTACGAGAGGCGCATCAAGGCCGAGATCCAGGAGGTCATCTCCTTCCAGGAGAGGACCGGCATCGATGTCCTGGTGCACGGCGAGCCCGAGCGCAACGACATGGTGCAGTACTTCGCCGAACAGCTCACCGGCTACCTCGCCACCCAGCACGGCTGGGTCCAGTCCTACGGCACCCGGTACGTCCGCCCGCCGATCCTCGCCGGGGACATCTCCCGCCCCGAACCGATGACCGTACGCTGGACGTCCTACGCCCAGTCGCTGAGCGACCGCCCGGTCAAGGGCATGCTCACCGGACCGGTCACCATGCTCGCCTGGTCCTTCGTCCGCGACGACCAGCCCCTCGGCGACACCGCCCGCCAGGTCGCCCTCGCGCTGCGCGACGAGGTGAACGGCCTGGAGGCGGCCGGGACCTCGGTCATCCAGGTGGACGAGCCCGCGCTGCGCGAGACCCTGCCGCTGCGGGCCGCCGACCGTCCGGCGTACCTGGCGTGGGCGACGGAAGCGTTCCGGCTCACCACGGCCGGAGTGCGGCCGGACACCCAGATCCACACGCACATGTGCTACGCCGAGTTCGGCGACATCGTCCAGGCCATCGACGACCTCGACGCCGACGTCATCAGCCTGGAAGCCGCCCGCTCCCACATGCAGGTCGCCCGCGAACTCGCCGCCCACGGCTACCCGCGCGAGGCCGGGCCCGGTGTGTACGACATCCACTCCCCACGCGTGCCGAGCGCGCGGGAAGCCGCTGATCTGCTGCGGGCCGGCCTCCGGGCCATCCCCGCCGAGAGGCTGTGGGTCAACCCCGACTGCGGGCTGAAGACCCGCGGCTGGCCCGAGACCCGCGCGTCCCTGGAGAACCTGGTCACCGCCGCCCGCGCGGTCCGCGAGGAACTCACCGCGTCCTGACCACAAGCCCAGCAGGCCGGGGGGAGGAAGCACCCGCCTTCCTCCCCCGGCCCCCGGCTTGAGAGAAAGCAGCAGCCCATGGCTCTCGGCATCCCCAGTACAAGGGCGGACAGCGCACTGTCCATTCGCGACCTCCTCGCACGAGGAGGTCACTCCTACTCCTTCGAATTCATGCCACCACGCAGCACGTCCGCCGAAGCCGGGCTCTGGACCGCGATCCGTAAACTGGAGACGCTGGCGCCTACGTTTGTCTCGGTGACCTACGGCGCCGGCGGTTCGACACGAGGCCGGACCGTCAACGTCACAGGGCGGATCGCCCAGGAGACCACGCTCACCCCGGTCGCGCACCTCACCGCGGTGGACCACAGTGTCGCCGAACTGCGCAACATTCTGGGGCACTACGCCGACCAGGGCGTGCGGAACGTCCTCGCTCTGCGCGGAGACCCGCCGGGTGACCCGCTCGGCCCCTGGGCACAACATCCTCGGGGCATCCAGTACGCGAGTGAACTGGTCAGCCTGATCAAGGAGTCAGGAAACTTCTGCGTCGGCGTCGCCGCCTTCCCCGAGATGCATCCCCGCTCCCCCGATCGGGACAGCGACATCCGCCACTTCGTGAACAAGTGCCGGGCCGGCGCCGACTACGCCATCACCCAGATGTTCTTCGATGTCGAGGACTATCTGCGCTTCCGTGACCGGGTGACGGCGGCCGGCTGCGAGACACCGATCATCCCGGAGATCATGCCGGTCACCACCATCCGCTCACTGCAACGTATTCCGACCCTCTCCACCGCCGTCATCCCCGCCCCGCTGGCCGAGTCCATGGTTGCCGTGCAGGACGATCCCCGAGCGGTCCGGGCCCTCGGAATCGACCACGCCATCGCGATGTGCAGCCGACTGCTCGCCGAAGGGGCTCCCGGACTCCACTTCATGACCATGAATTTCTCCACGGTGACAACAGAGATCTATCAGAACCTTGACCTCCATGGATAAGCCAGGGAACACCTCGCCTGTGGGAATCCGCCGCCCCTCGCTGGTCGGAATCGTCAACATGACCACGGATTCGTTCTCTGACGGAAACAGGTTCCTCACCACCCAGGCCGCTGTGTCCCATGCGCACCGGTTGCGCTCGGAGGGGGCGGGCGTCATCGAGCTCGGGCCCGCCGCGAGCCATCCGGGAGCCCAGCAGGTGAGCGAGGACGAGGAGATGAAGCGACTGGCAGACGTCATCGACCAACTGGTCGCCGAGGGCATCCCTGTATCGGTGGACTCATATCGGCCCTCGACACAACGGTTCGCCGCGGCACGGGGCGCCACCTATCTCAACGACATCCAGGGCTTCGACGATCCCGCCCAGTACGGTGCACTCGCCGACAGTGGATGCCGACTCGTCGTCATGCACTCCGTGCAGCGCCGCGGCCCGGCCACCAGAGTGCGGACCGATCCCGCGGAAGTATGCAGAGGAATAGAGGAGTTCTTCGCCGAACGCCTGGCCACGCTGGAGCAGGCCGGTATCGGACACGACAGGCTGATCATCGACCCGGGTCTGGGCCATTTCCTGGGCAGCACGCCCGAACCGTCGCTGAGGACCCTGGCCGGTCTCGAACGGCTGAAGGCACGCTTCGACGTACCGGTGCTCGTCTCCCCCTCCCGCAAGTCGTTTCTGCGAGAGCTCACCGGGAGCGGCCTTCCCGGAATCGGTCCGGCCACACTGGCGGCGGAACTGTATGCCGCACGCAGCGGTGCGGACTTCATACGCACCCACGACATCGCCGCGCTCCGCGACTCGCTCACGGTTTTCGAAGCTCTGGAGACTGCCAAGGAAAGTGGCTGGTGACGCGGCAGAGTCAGGACGTTGTCGGGCGAGTTGCTCCGTGACGTGGGCGATCCGGCCGGTGGTAGGGCCGTTCGCGGAGATCGGGCCTCTCTGGAGTGGGGATGGACTCTCCTGCGGGCCGGCACGGCGTGGCGCGGGGCCGCATGGAGGGTGGCCAGGCGGGTCTCCTCCCAGAGGGGACGGCGCAGGCGATCAGACAGTCCAGGGCGTCCGGCGTCGATGGACACCCTGAAGTAGTGCTTCTGGTAGACGTGGTGGCCGAAGCCCGTGGTCTTCACCTTGTGACGCCTGTTCCCTCCACCCGCGCCTGAACCTGTCGCGGGACGTCGATCTCGTACAGCGTGCGCGTCCACCACCTCGTTCGCGCCGCTGTGCAGCGGCTCCTCCAGGGGACCGATGCGGTGGTGACCACCCTGCAGAAGCCACAGTTCGCGAGTGTCGCCCCTACCGAGTTCACCTGTGCCGAAAGGTGGGCTTCCGCTTGTCGGCGAAGGCCCCCATACCCTCCTTCTGGTCTGCGGTGGCGAACACCGCGTGGAAGAGACGGCGCTCGAAGCGGACCCCCTCGGCGAGCGTGGTCTCGAAGGCCCGGCCAACTGCCTCTTTCGCCATCATCGCCACGGGTAGCGACATGCCGGCGACGGTCTCGGCGACGGCGTGTGCCTCGCCGAGCAGTTCGTCCACGGGCACGACCCGTGAGACCAGTCCGGCGCGCTCGGCCTCGGTCGCGTCCATGGTGCGTCCGGTGAGGCACAGTTCCATGGCCTTGGCCTTGCCGACCGCCCGGGTAAGCCGCTGGGACCCGCCGATCCCGGGGATCACGCCGAGCTTGATCTCCGGCTGGCCGAAGACCGCTGTGTCCGCGGCGAGCAGGATGTCGCAGAGCATCGCGAGTTCGCAGCCGCCGCCGAGGGCGTACCCGGAGACGGCCGCGACGGTCGGGGTGCGCACCTGCGCGAGCCGGTCCCAGGCGGTGAACCAGTCGGTGAGGTACATGTCCATGTAGCTCTGCGGCTGCATTTCCTTGATGTCGGCGCCGGCCGCGAACGCCTTCGTGGAGCCGGTGATGACGATGCAGCCGCAGTCAGGGTCCCGGTCGAGGGCCTCGGTTGCTGCCACGACCTCGTGCATGACCTTCAGGTTCAGCGCGTTGAGGGCCGTCGGACGGTTGAGGGTGAGCAGGGCCGTGCGGCCTCTGCGCTCGACGAGGATCGTCTCGTAGTTCAGTGTCTGGTCTGCGGCGGTCATGCCTGTTCTCCGCTCTGGTTCCGGATGGTTCGTACGATGCCGGAGAAGTCCTCGGTGGTACCGGCCCGCTCGGCATAGGCGGCGTACAACTCGGATGCCCGAAGCCCCAGTTCCGCCCGCACTCCACCCGCACGTACCGCGTTGGCGGCCAGGCCGAGATCCTTGGCCATCAGGGCGGCGGCGAAGCCGGGCCGGTAGTCGCGGTTGGCGGGGCTGGCAGGCACGGGGCCTGGGACCGGACAGTTCACGCTGAGCGCCCAGCACTGGCCGGAGGCCGTGGAGGCCACGTCGTACAGGGCCTGGTGGGAGAGGCCGAGGCTCTCGCCGAGGACGAACGCCTCACTGACAGCGATCATGGAGATGCCGAGGATCATGTTGTTGCAGATCTTCGCTGCCTGTCCGGCTCCCGGGCCGCCGCAGCGCACGGCCTTCTTCCCCATGGTCTCCAGCAGGGGCAGCGCCTCGGCGAACTCGGCCTCTCCCCCGCCGACCATGAAGGTCAGCGTGGCCGCCTCGGCTCCCACGACGCCGCCCGAGACGGGCGCGTCCAGAGCGCGCATGCCTGCGGCAAGGGCGCGCCCGTGAGCGGTGCGGGCATCGGCGACGTCGATGGTGGAGCAGTCGACGAACAAGGTGCCGGTGCGGGCAGCGGCGAGGATGTCGTCGTAGAGGCCCAGGACGTGGTGTCCGGCGGGCAGCATGGTGACGACCACGTCGGCGTCCGCTGCGGCCTCGGCCGCCGACACGGCCCGTTCGACCCCTGCTTGCGCGGCCCTGTCGACGGCACTGGGCACCAGGTCGTGGCCTCGCACCCGGTAACCGGCCCTGACCAGATTGGCGGCCATGGGGCCGCCCATGTGTCCGAGTCCGATGAACGCGACGGTCCTGCTCACCAGACCACCTCCTCGGTGGTGTCGGGTCCGGCGAGCGCGAGTTCCCGTTCGCCGAGGGGCGCGAAGAAGCGCTCCACGTCGGCGTCGGTCACCTCGGCCAGGGTGGCCGGCGACCAGCGCGGTGTCCGGTCCTTGTCGATGACCTGGGCGCGGATTCCCTCGACGAGGTCAGGGGCGGCCAGGGCCGCGCAGGAGACGCGGTACTCCTGCTCCAGCACGCGCTCCAGTGGGCCGAGCCGTCGGGCGCGGCGCAGGGCGGCCAGGGTGACTTTGAGTGTGGTGGGCGACTTGGCCAGCAGGGTCTCCGCGGCCTTCTTCGCCGCCGGGTCGCCGTGGGCGAGGAGCCGCTGGACGATCTCCTCGACCGTGTCGCAGTCGTAGCAGGAGTCGATCCACTCCCGCATCGTGGACAGCTTCCCCGGCGGGGCGGGACGCACATGACGGGCCAGGGCTTCCCGTACGGGGATGCCGGAGAGGTCGTCGGCGAAGCGCAGCAGTGAGGCGGACGGGAGGTAGTGGTCGGCGAGTCCGCACAGCAGGGCGTCCTCGGGACCGATTTGTGCGCCCGTCAGAGCGAGGTGGGTGCCCAGTTCGCCTGGGGCGAGGGCGAGGAGGTAGGTGCCGCCGACGTCCGGGACGAAGCCGATGCCGGTCTCGGGCATGGCGATCCGGGAGCGCTCGGTGACGATGCGGATGTCGGCGTGGGCGGAGATGCCGACTCCACCGCCCATGACGATCCCGTCCATCAGGGCGACGTAGGGCTTGGGGTAGCGGGCGATGCGGGCGTTGAGCCGGTATTCGTCGCGCCAGAAGGCGGCCGAGGCGGAGCCGTCCGCGGTCAGGGCGTCGTCGTGGATGGCGTGGATGTCGCCGCCCGCGCACAGGCCCCGCTGCCCCGCGCCGGTGAGGACGAGCGTCTCGACGGCCGGGTCGTGCTCCCAGGCCGTCAACGCCTCGTCGATGCGGTGGACCATGGTGTGGGTGAGGGCGTTGAGTGCCTCGGGGCGGTTGAGAGTGAGGTATGCGGCGCGCCCCTCGGTGCGCAGCAGTACGGTGTGCTCGCCGGTGGTCATCCGAACGCCTCCGTCAGGCCGCGGGCCACGATGACGCGCATGATCTCGTTGGTTCCTTCCAGGATCTGGTGGACGCGCAGGTCACGGACAATCTTTTCGATGCCGTAGTCGCTCAGGTAGCCATAGCCTCCGTGCAGTTGCAGGGCGCGGTCGGCGACGGAGTAGCCGGTGTCGGTGGCGAATCGTTTGGCCATCGCGCACAGGTGCGGAGCCTGCGGATCGCCCCGGTCCATGGCCTGGGCGGCCTGCTGGACCAGCGCCCGGGCGGCGGCGAGTTCGGTCGCCATGTCCGCGAGACGGAACTGGAGTGCCTGGGCGTCGAGAAGCCGGGCACCGAACGCCTGCCGGTCGGCGAGATGGACGAGGCTGCGGTCGAGGGCGCTGCGCGCGCCGCCGAGGGAGCAGGCGGCGATGCCGAGCCGGCCGCCGTTGAGGCCGCTCATGGCGATACGGAACCCTTCGCCCTCGGAGCCGAGCAAGCGGTCTGCCGGCAGTCGGACGCCGTCAAGGATGACCTGCCGGGTGGGCTGCGCGTTCCAGCCCATCTTCCGCTCGTCGGGACCGAAGGAGAGCCCGGGGTCGTCTCTGTCGACGAGGAAGGCGGAGATGCCGTTCGGGCCGTCACCGCCGGTGCGTGCCATGACGACGTACAGCTGCGAGGCGCCCGCGCCGGAGATGAACTGCTTGACGCCGTTCAGGAGGTAATGGTCGCCGTCGCGATCCGCGCGGGTGCGAAGGGCGGCGGCGTCCGAGCCGGCATCCGGTTCGGTGAGGCAGTAGCTCGCCAGGTCCTCCATCGCGCAGAGGCCGGGCAGCCGGCGCTCGCGCTGTGCCAGGTCGCCGTACTGGTCGATCATCCAGGCGACCATGTTGTGGATGGAGAGGTAGCCGGCAATGGAAGGGCAGCCGGAGGCGAGGGTCTCGAAGACGAGAACGCCGTCGGTTCGGGTGAGCGCGGAACCTCCGTACTCCTCCCGTACGTACACACCACCGAGGCCGAGGCCGGCCGCCCTGCGGAGCACGTCGAGGGGGAAATGCTTGTCCCGGTCCCAGTCCAGGGCATGCGGGGCGAGATGGTCCTGCGCGAAGTCCAGGGTCGTCTCGACAAGGGCCTGCTGATCCTCGGTGAGCATCGTGGCGGTCATCGTGCTCAGCCCATCGTCGGGATGGTGAAGCTCGCGCCCTCCCGGAGGCCCGCGGGCCAGCGTGAGGTGACGGTCTTCGTACGGGTGTAGAAGCGGATGGCGTCCGGGCCGTGCTGGTTGAGGTCGCCGAAGCCGGAGCGCTTCCAGCCGCCGAAGGTGTGGTACGCGACCGGCACCGGAATGGGCACGTTGACGCCGACCATTCCGGTGTTCACCCGGCGGGTGAAGTCACGTGCCGTGTCTCCGTCACGGGTGAAGATCGCGACGCCGTTGCCGTAGGCATGCTCACTGGGCAGGCGCAGTGCCTCCTCGTAGTCCGCCGCGCGGGCGACCGAGAGGACCGGGCCGAAGATCTCCTCCTGGTAGATGCGCATCGCCGGGGTGACGCGGTCGAAGAGCGACGCACCGGCGAAGAAGCCGTTCTCGTGGCCGGGCAGAACGAAGTTCCTTCCGTCCACGACGAGTTCCGCGCCTTCCTCGACGCCGAGGTCGACGTACGCGCGCACCCGTTCGACGGCATCCCGGCCGATCAGGGGGCCGAAGTCGGCCTCTGGGTCGTCGCTGCGGCCGATCCGCAGCGAGCCGATGCGTTCCTTCAGACGAGCCAGCAGGGCATCGGCGGTGGCCTCGCCTACCGGGACGGCGACGGAGATCGCCATACAGCGCTCGCCCGCCGAGCCGTACCCGGCGCCGATCAGGGCGTCCACGGCCTGGTCCAGATCAGCGTCCGGCATCACGATCATGTGGTTCTTGGCGCCGCCGAAGCACTGGGCGCGCTTGCCGTGGGCTGCGGCGGTCGCATAGACGTACGCGGCGATCGGGGTGGAGCCTACGAACCCGAGCGCGCCGACGCGAGGGTCTTCGAGGAGGGTGTCGACGGTCTCCTTGCCGCCGTGTACGACGTTGAGGACGCCCGGCGGCAGGCCGGCCTCCAGGAACAGTTCCGCGAGCCGGAGCGGGACGGACGGATCACGCTCGGAGGGCTTGAGGATGAAGGAGTTGCCGCAGGCAAGGGCGGGAGCCGCCTTCCACAGGGGGATCATCGCGGGGAAGTTGAACGGGGTGATGCCGGCCACCACACCGATCGGGGCGCGCAGAGAGTGGACGTCGATGCCGTTGCCGGCGTTGTCGGTGAACTCACCCTTGAGCAGATGCGGGATGCCCGCGGCGAACTCGACTACCTCCAGGCCGCGCTGGAGGTCGCCGTGCGCGTCGGCGACCGTTTTGCCGTGCTCGGACGAGAGCAGACGGGCCAGCGAGTCCCTCTGCCCCTCGACGAGCTGAAGAAATCGGAGGAAGACGCGGGCCCGGCGCTGCGGATTCCACTGACCCCACTCGCCCTGCGCCTCGGTGGCGTCAGCGATGACGGCCTCTGTCTCCGCGCGACTCGCGAGCGGAACACGGGCCTGCACCTCTCCGGAATTGGGGTCGTGGATGTCGCCGTAGACCCCGGACGTTCCCCGGGTGTGCCTGCCGCCGACGAAATGGGTCAACTCACGCACGGGGGCGCGGTCTTGTACGCGGACCATGGGTGCCTGCTCTCGTCAGGTGATCCGGGATGGCGCGCAGGTCCGTCACACCCGGCGTGGTGGCGTGCGGGTGCTCGGGCGACGCGGGATCGCGTATGGCGAGGGAACCGTCAGACGGTGACGGCCGGATGCGGGACGTGCCGTGGGCCTCGTCGGGCGGGTCCGCCGGAGTCGTGGATGCACACCGGTGCCATGCGTGTCAGCTCCATCCTCGTGGACAACACGGAACATCCCACGGCCGGTATCCTGACTCCCGGATCAGCGCGCGCCGTCCGCCTTCCCGACATCCTGCTCGTCAGTGGCGTTCTGCTCGACGGCGTACTCCCCGGTCACAGTGGCGGGACCGCGCCGGAATCACACCGGCTTCCCTGCACCGCGGGCCTTCACCACGACTATATAGTTGGACATCCTAGTAAATCTAGTCCGCAGGGCCATCTGATGCTGTCGTTGCTGGTCAGCGGGGTTCGGATGCGGCCGACCTGGGCGCGGCGAAGCGCACCGGGGCACGGAATCGGGCCCGGCGGGCAGCGCGGCGGAAGGTGGTCAGAACCGCGGGCCCGGCCAGCAGGATGCATATGAGGTTGGTGACGGCACGGCCGGTGTCCCAGCCCAGCGAGGTGGCGATGTCGAACGCGATGTAGCGCTGCCACTGCTCGGTGAAGGGCAGGCCGGGCAGGTAGGCGATGGAACTGTTCGGGTCGAGGGAGAACGGCCAGAAGGAGAGATTGAGGAGGAAGCCGAACAGGTAGCCGGACAGCGATCCGTAGACGGCCAGCATCAGAACCTCGCGCCGGCCGCTCGCTCGGGGCAGGAACCCGGCGAGCATGCCGACGAAGGCGCAGCCGAACATCTGGTACGGCATCCAGGGGCCGACTCCGCCGGTGATGAGCGCGGAGGTGAACAGCGAGGTGCAGCCGAGGGTGAAGCCGAAGCCGGGTCCGTAGACGCGTCCGGCGAGGACGAGGACGAAGAAGACAGTCTCGATGCCGGCGGTGCCGGCCCCCAGAGGGCGCAGGGCCGCGTTGACGGCGGACAGGACGCCGAGCATCGCCAGCGCCTTGGAGTCGATGCCGCCCTCGGCGATCTCCGACAGGACCACGCACAGGACGAGAACCAGCAGCACGCCGAAGATCAGCGGGGGCGCGTAGTTCGAGCTGAATGTCCCCGGGGCGACGACGAATGGCCAGAAGAACGCGACGACGCCGAGGAAGGCGGCAAGGACCATGACGACGCCGGCGCGAGGGGTGAGCCGGATGGCCGCGGCCACACGCGACGTCACGGGGCCGTCCCCTTATCGCCCGCGGCCGGCATTGCGTCCACGACTTGTCCGACTGTCAGATAGGGCAGCGGGGCGAAGATTTTCGCGGTCTGCGGCGCGAAGACGGGGGAGGAGAGGATGACTTCCGTGGTCGGTCCGTCTGCGACGATGTCCCCCTCCGCCATGACGACCACACGGTCGGCGGCGCGTGCGGCGAACTCGACGTCGTGCGTGGCGATCACGACCGCCCTTCCCTCCGCCGCGAGAAGGTCGACGATGCCGGTCAGAGCGGCCTTCGCCCCGTAGTCAAGGCCACGGGTCGGTTCGTCCAGGAGCAGCACCCCGGGCGCGGCGGAGAGCTGAATGGCCAGGACGAGGGCGAGTTTCTGCCCCTCGGACAGGTCACGGGGATGGGTGGTGTCACCGATACCGGGTGCGAGCCGGTCCAGGATGGAGCGAGCGCTCTCCGTCCCCTGGGATTCCGTGTCGGCCTGGTCGAGCTCCTGTCCGACGCTTTCCAGATAGAGCAAATCAGCAGGGGTCTGCGGAACGAGGCCGACGAGCGTGCGGGCCCGGATGGCAGAAACGGCGTGGGGGTCGACGCGGGCGCCGCCGCGCGGGTCGGTGACCTTCACGGTCCCCGCGCGGCGCGGCCCGGAGCCTTGGAGCGCCCACAAGAGCGAGGACTTGCCCGAGCCGTTGCGGCCCATCAGCGCCGTCACCTCACCGGCCCGCAGGTCCAGATCGACTTCCCGAACGGCCGGAAGGCTCTTGTACGTGACGGTGACACCGCGCGCGGTCAGCAGAGGCGGCCGTTCACCGGCCGGGGACGGGCGGACGGGGGCCGGAGCGCGGTCGGCCAGTCGGGCCCGCAAGGGCGCCGCGGTGCGGCGGGCGTCACGGATCGACAGTGGCAGCGGAGACCAGCCCGCGGCCCGCCCCAGTTCCACGATCGGTGGCGCGATCGTCGCCGTACGCAGAATGTCGGCGGGCGCGCCGATGCGGGCGTGGCCGTCTCCGGGCAGGTGAAGGACGCGGTCGGCGTACTGGACAACGCGTTCGAGGCGGTGCTCCGCCATCAGGACGGTGACACCCAGGTCGTGGACGAGCCGGGTGACGGCGGCGAGGACCTCCTCGGCGGCTGTCGGGTCGAGAGCGGAGGTGGGCTCGTCCAGGACCAGGACGCGGGGGTGGGCGGTGAGGACGGAGCCGATCGCGACGCGCTGCTGCTGGCCGCCGGAGAGTTCGTGCAGGGCGCGGTGGCGCAGGTCGGCCAGTCCGAGCAGATCGAGGGTCTCCTCGACACGTTTACGCATGGTGGCCGGGGAGACCGCCAACTGTTCCATGGCGTAGGCGAGTTCCTCCTCGACGGTGTCGGTGACGAAGCCGTCGATCGGATCCTGTCCGACCATGCCGACGACATCGGCGAGTTCGCGGGGAGGGTGGTGGGCGGTGTCACGGCCGTCGACGGTGACCTGCCCGTACAGTGTGCCGCCGGTGAAGTGGGGAACCAGCCCGTTGACCGCGCCCAGGAGTGTGGACTTGCCGACGCCCGTGTGTCCGACGACGAGACAGAGCTCGCCCTCCTCCACTGTGAAGTCGACATCGCGCAGGGCCGGTTCGGGCGCGTCGTCGTACTCGATGGTGACCTGGTCGAAGGTGATCACGAGGCGTCGCCTCTCTGGAGAGGGCCAGGCGGGGGCGCGAGGAACCCGGCCGTGCCCGCGAGGAGGATCGCGGCGGTCGGCACGAGCGGCAGGGCGGGCCAGGTGAGCGGATAGAAGGTGGGGTTGAGCTGGGCGGGGTCGTAACCGAGGTTACTCAGGAGCAGCGCTGCGGACAGCACCCCGCTGCCGGCCACAGCCCACTCGGGCAGCCGCCAGGCATCGGGACGGTAGGTGGTACGGGTGACGCGCCGGCCTCCCAGCCGCAGGCCCGTCACACACAGCACCGCGCCCAGCACCATGGCGGGCAGGCCGAGGAAGGAAGGCGCGGTCGCGTCCAGCAGTCCGTAGGCACTGGCACACAGGCCGCACATACCCAGCAGCATCAGCGCGCCGGTGACCCGGCGGGAGGTGCGGGTGGCGGTGCCCGCGCGGCCGTAGCCCCGGGAGTCCATGGCCGCGGCCAGCCGCAGCGAACGCTCCAGCGCGTCCTCCAGTACCGGGACCACGATGCCGCGCAGCGCTTTCATACCCCGCGTGCGCCCGGCGCGCAGCTTCTTCGCCCGGGCGACACGTTGCACGCTCTGCACGAGTTGGGGCGCCACGCTGATCGCGACCGTGACCGCCACGCCGAGTTCGTGGAGGGCTCCGGGCAGGACACGCAGCGCGCGCTTGGGATTGGCGAGCGTATTGGCGGCGCCGATGCAGCACAGCATGCACGCCAGGCGCAGACCGTCGGTCGCCGCCGACAGCAGCGCCTCCAGAGAGACCGGGCCGCCGATCTTGATGCCCGCATACCAGTCAGGGGTGGGGATGTGCGGGAGGGAGAAGAGAAAGTGGTCGTGAGGGGTGATGCCGGTGGCGAAGACGGCACGGAAGACGACACGGATCGCCACGACGGTGAGGGCCAGGTAAAGGTAGTACTTGAAGCCGCGCGCCCAGGGCGCCTCCGTGCGACGGGCGGTGACGACATAGCCGAGGACAGCGAGAACGAGAAACAGCAGCAGCGGGTTGTTGGTGCGGCTCACCGCCGTGGCCAGGGCAAGGGCCCACACCCACCAGGCCACCGGGTGCAGAAGACGCGGCAGACGGCGCCCGCCCGAGTCCGGCGACGAACCGGACCCGGCGGTACGCGCCGCCACGGTCGTACGACTCATCGCGGTCACTCGGCACGGCGACGGCGTGCCACGAACACCGCCGCACCGCCGATCACCACCACGAGTGCCGCGCCAGTGACCACCGGCGCGATCGAGCCGGAGTCGTGCCCGGCGTCGGCGGCGGGGGCGGCATCGACGACGCTCGGGCCGGAGCGGGGAGCGGCGACCGCCGGCGGAGTACTCGCGGCGCTGCTCGGCGGGCTCGGGGTCGGTGACGGGCTCGATGTCGGGCTCGTGGTCGGTGACGGCGGATACGGCATGCTCGGCTTGGTCTTCGTCGGCTCCGGCAGGACGGTCTCGGGCGGCTCACCGGCTTGGCGCTCGGGCGCGGGGCCGGTGTCCGTATCCGGCGGCAGCACAGGCGCCTTGTCGGTGGCGGCGGGCTTGCCGGTGTCTCCCTGCGGCCGGGTGTTGTGCGCACGCAGCTGCGCAGGGGTGACCTTCGGGCGTCCCTCCGTGCCCCCGATGTCGGTGCCGCCGAAGATCCACAGGTCGACGCTGCCCGGCTTGGGCTTGTAGAGCATGGCGCCGAGCTGGCTGTAGCTCCAGTCCTCCGCGCCCGGATCGGCGTGCCAGTACGACCAGTAGGCGGAGGCAGGAGGTGTGAGGACACAGTCCTCCTCGGCGGCGGTCGGGTACGGCTTGCCGCTCTGAAAACCGCTGTATCCGATGCGGCAGATGAACGCGGGGCCGTCGTGTCCGGTGCCGGTGGTCCGCCAGCCGCCCTGGTTGAGCAGCTCGTATCCGGTGGTCGGCGTGGTGCCGCAGGAGCGGTAGATCGGGCCGCCCCAGTGACTGAAGTCGACGGCCAGCACCACACCCGCGGACGTGGTGCAGCGGCCCATGGGCTGCGGGTCGGCCACGACCGGCGCGATGGTCGCGGCGAGCACGGCAACCGTCAGGCCCAGCACGCCCGCCGTACGCGCCAACGCCTTCGGCAAGCGCCTGGGAATCATGGCGTTCCCCCCGCATCGGCCCTGCGTCGGGCCACGACCACCGTGCGCCAGCCCGCGAGCACCAGCAGCACGGCGGTCACAGCGAGGACGCCGACCTGGACGCCGGTGGACGCCAGCACGCCGTCACCGCCACCGCCATCGCTGCCTCCGTCGGCGACGTACCCGCCCTGGGAGCCTCCCGAGTCACCGGGTGTGACGATGTCCGGGGCTCCGCCGCTCGGGCTCGGCGTCGGCTGCGGTGAGGTACCCGTGAGGTCCCGCTTCAACTCGGCGAAGGAGACACCCGTCGAGCCGCCGACCGCCTGGGTGGAAGCCCGCAGGTCGGAACCCCGCTGTCCCTCCCTGGCCACGTTGAACCCGCCGTCGGAGTTCTGTTGCGAGGCCAGGAACTTCCGCGCCGCGCCGATCTCGTCGGCATAGGTGGCGCCGTTCAGCGACAGGCCCTGGACGGCGAGGGCGGCCGAGTTGACCGAGTCGCCCGCCGCACCCGGGAAGCCGCCACTCGGCAACTGCTTCCCGGCGAGCCAGGCAAGCGCCTTGTCCACGGCCGTGTCCGCCGTGGCGCCGCCGGCCAGATCCAGGGCCATGGCGGCGATGGCCGTGGAGTCGACATCGGAGTCGTTCGTGGACGGGATCAGGCTTGGCCACGCACCGCTGTCCTGCTGAAGGCTCGCCAGATATGCGAGCGGCTCCTCGGCCTTCTCCCCCGCACGCAACTGCGCGATGACGGCGAGGGACTGGGAGAACACCGAAGGCGCGTAGGTGTAGGCGCCCTTGGCGGCGCATGAGCGGTCGGGTGCGGTGCTCGGCGTCGCGCACACGGACCTGCCGAGCGCGCCGATGAGGTCGTGCCCGGCGAAGTCGCGGGGGTCGCGGCCTACGGCCTCGGCGAGCAGGGCGGTCTTGCCGAGGGAGCCGCCCGCCGCATAGGCGGTTCCGATGCCCGTCCAGTCGTTGACGGTGCGGCCCGCGCCGTCCTTGCCGCCGCGGTCGAGGAAGTCGACGATGCCACGCAGCTTGGCGTTGTCCAGGCCGGTCGCGGCCAGTGCGTAGGCGCCGTCGATCGTCAGGCCGAAGTCAGCGCGGGAGGTGCCGGGTCCGGCGGGGTAGTACTGGCCCAGTTGGAGGTGGGCGGCGCTGGTGAGGTACGCGACGCCCTTCTTCAGGTCGGGACCCTCGCCCGGGGCGGACGTGCCCGGCGTCGTCGCCGGGGGCTCGGAGACCGGCGGCTCGGTCGGCTCCGCCTTCTTCGTGGTCAGGGTGGTCAGGTCGGTGTCCGCGCCCGCGAGGACAGCCGGCGGAGTCGGGTACACGGCAGGGTCGGTGGCACCCTCCTCGAAGCCGAAGCCCCCACCGTCGAGTTGCTGCCGCGACAGCCACCCCACGGCCGCGTCCGCACGGTCGACGGCGCCGAGCGCGCGCAACGCCTGAGCCGCGTACGCGGTGGCGTACACGCTGCCCGTGCCGGCACCGGTGTAACCGGGGAAGGCGCCGTCCTCACGCTGGGACTTCGCCAGGGACATACGAGCCTTCGTCACGACGTCGTCGTATCCGCCCGCCCTGTGCAGCACCAGCGCGACGAGTCCGGTGGTGGCGGGGTCGCCGTCGCAGTACTCACCGGGGCGGATGAGGATGCTGGTGATGCCGCCGTCGTTGCACTGAAGCTGGGTGAGCCGGTCCACGGCGGCGGCCGGTGGTGTCACCCCGGCGCGCAGCATCGCCAGCACGGACAGGGCCTGACCGTCGGCGTACGCGGCGCCCAGAAAATCGCCCTTGGCGGTGCAACCGGGGGTCGGCTCACCGGATTCGGGGCCCGCCGCGCACACGTTCTTGGCCAGGTCGCCGACAAGGTCGTGGCCGCCGAAGGCGTGCGGATCCCGCTCCGTGATCACGGCGAGCAAGGCCAGACGGGCTGCGGCTGTCGCGTCGGGGGCCTGGTCGGTTCCGTTCGGGTAGGCGTAGTCGCCGACGTGAGCGGCAAGGTAGCCGGTGACCTTGTCGAGGGCGGTGCTCGTGCCGTCGGCTGCGGCAAGCGCGTACGCTGCCTCGGTGGTCAAGAGGTGGTTGGGGATGCCGGCGTCGTCGTCGACACGCTCGCCTGCGGTGAGGCGGCCCTTGAGCCAGGTGACGGCGGCGCTCAGGTCGACCTCGCCGGGCGCACCGGTGGGCGAGGTACCCGGGTCCGGGTTGCCGGTGCCTCCGGCGCGGACGTCGTCCGGACTGAACGTGGGCCTGCCCGTACTGCCGCCGACATCCGTGCCGCCGTACACCCATGCGTCGACGTCGCCGTCCTTGAGCTTGCGGTCCATCGCGCCGTACTGGCTGTAACTCCACTCGTCCTGACCGGGCGAGGCGATCCAGTACGACCAGTAGGCCGTGGCGGGCGGGGTCAGTACGCAGGGCTCCTTGTCCGGAGTCGGGTACTGGGTACCGGAAGCCCCCTTGCCGATACGGCAGATGAAGGCCGGACCATCGTGCTGGGTGCCGGTGGTCGTGAAGCCGGCGTCGTGCAGGAGTTCGTAGCCAGTGGTCGGACTGGCGTCGCAGCCGCGTTCGACCGTGCCGCCGAACGGTCCGAAGTCCACCGCCACGATCGCACCCTTGGCCGCGGTGCAGTCGCCGATCGGATCGGCTGCCGCCGGGGGTGCCGTGGTGAGGAACGTCATACACGCGGTCAGCAGCACCAGCACCAGCGGCGCCGCCGCACGGGCCAGCCATTCCACGGACCACGCGCCGACCCGTTCGTCTCTTCGCTCTCCGGTCCTCACCGCGGCCCCCTCGTCCGTCCCCTGTCCGGCGCGGGACGGAACGTGGCTGAGGGCTCCCGCGGCGCCGGGCGATGTCCCTGCGCACGAGAGCTGGTCGCACCACGCCGTAGTCCGCGACGGCGTCCGTTGCTTGATCACGCTCCAGGCATTCCGGCTCGCCCGGCTTACACGCGGGGCCTACGGTTGCGGGTCAGCGCCGGGATTCGACCGGCTTCCCCTGGAACTTGTTGCGTATCAGCCGGATTTGAACATGGTTCACCAAGGGCGTCAAGGTGCGGCGCAGGTCTGCGCACGGGTGGTCCGCAGCCCCTCTGGCGATGGGCATGGTGTTCGGGTACCGTCCCGCACTGCCGAATGGGGGAACCCGGTGGGAGTCCGGGGCTGACGCGCAGCGGTGTGGACCGGCAGGGGACCGGCCCGAGCCCGAATGCCCAGGCGGCGAAGCGAATTCGGCAGCCCGTCCACGCGTTCCGGACGACGGTCCGCCCGCTGCTCCGCCCACACCGAGGCTGGATCCGGCACGGGCCTGGCCGGCGTCCCTCATCCCAGGAGCAGGCCATGTCCCGTACCGCAGCCCTCCGCCGTCCAGTTCTCACCGCGGCAGCGGCCCTCGGCGCGTTCGCGCTGACCACGCTGCCCGCGGCGGCGACCGCCACCCCGGCCCAGATCGCCACGTCGAAGACCAACGGCGTCTCCTACCTCAAGTCCCTCCAGGCAGCAGACGGTTCGTACGCCGGATCGGGGCTGTCCAACGAGTGGGCGTTCAGCGCGTTCGCCGCCGCGGGTACCGCGGCCGTCGATGTCACCCCGGCCGGCGACACCACCAAGAACGCAAGAACCGTCTACCGCAACCTCCTCTCCACCAGCGGCTGGCCGTCCGCCTCCCCCGTCGTCACCGACTACGAACGCGCCACCCTCAACGCCTACGCCGCCGGCATCGACCCGGCCCGCGTCTCCGCCTCCCGCAACCTGGTCGCCGACATCTACGGCTACTGGCAGACCTCCGAGCCCGGCTACTTCGGCCCGTCTGCCAACTTCAACGGCACAGTGTTCGCCGCCCTCGCCCTGAACGGTGCGAAAACCCCTTCCGGACAGGTCCGCGTCCCCCAGACCCTGCGTGACGCTATCGTCACCCGCCTCCGCGCCAACCAGCACAACGACGGCGGCTGGAACTTCAGCAAGGCCGAGGGCAACCCCTCCCAGCTGGCCGCGGCCAGCGACATCGACATGACCGGCGCCGCGATGGCGGCCCTGTGCGTCTCGGGAGTGCCAAACACCGACACCGACATCGTGCAGGCCAAGGCGTTCCTCAAGAGCAAGCTGGTCGCCAGCAGCGGTGCCTTCAACGCGATGTTCGGCGTCAACACCGACTCCAACGGCTGGGCCGTCTCCGGCCTGAACGCCTGCGGTATCAACCCCCAGACCGGCGACTTCCTGACCTCCATGGGGAAGACCCCGGTCGACTTCCTGATCGCCCAGCAGTTCAACCCGGGCGGCGGCTTCAAGTACCTGCCGAGCGACACGAGTCCGTCGGCATACGCCTCCATCGACGGGCTGCGCGCGGTGGCCGGCGGCGGCTTCACCGCTGCCCCACCCGCCCCTGTCACCTCGGGTGCGCCGCAGTGGGTGGGCCAGTCCTCCTTCACCTCAGGTACGGCGACAAAGTTGGCGCTGACCGTGGACGACGGCGCCGGAAGTCTGAAGGTGTGCTCCGTCTCCCTGACCCCGACCGGGACAACGACCACGCTGGGCGCGGTCCTCGACGCAGCGCTGAGCGCGGCCACCCCCTCAGGATGCGTAACCTCGGTGACCCCGGCCTCCGGTACCGGCACGATCACGGCGATCAACGGCAAGGCCGGCAGCGGTTCCAGCACCTGGAAGGTCAGCGTCGACGGCTCGGCTTTCACCTCCGCCGCACGCGGCACGGCGGTGGGCGTGGGTGACACGATCGCGGTGCGCTGGGGCGCCTGATGCCACAGTTCCGGCCATAGGGTCGCGGCATGCGCATCGTCTCCCTACTGCCCGCGGCCACCGACATCGTCGCCGAACTCGGACTCATCGAGCAGCTGGTCGGCCGCACCCACGAGTGCGACTGGCCGCCGCGGGAGGTGACGCCGGTAGCCGTGGTGACCGGCGCCGACCTCGACCAGGACCGGCTCAGCAGCCGGGAGATCTCAGAAGCGGTCGGCGGCTCGGCGCACTCGGGGTCGTCTCTCTACACCCTCGACACCGAGTCGCTGGCCGCCCTGCGACCCGATGTGATCCTCACCCAGGACCTGTGCGACGTGTGCGCGGTGTCGTACGAAAGAGTCAGCGCCACCGTACGGCTCCTCGACGCGGACACGCGGGTCCTCAGTCTGGAGCCCCGCACGCTCGACGACGTAGTGGACTGCCTGCTCACCGTCGGTGAATTGCTCGGCGTGCGCGAGCGCGCCGAGCGGCGACGGGCCGAACTGCTGGACCGGCTCGCGAAAGTCCGCGAGACGGTCGCGGGGCGGCCCCGTCCGCGCGTCGTGGCAATCGAGTGGCTCGACCCGCTGTGGCCCGCCGGGCACTGGGTCCCCGAGCAGATCGCGGCGGCCGGCGGCGAGCCGCTGCTGGCCGCACCCGGTGAGCACACGAAGCCGATGAACTGGGAGGCGGTACGTGCCGCACGGCCGGACGTGGTGCTGATCCTGCCGTGCGGCTTTCCGCCCGAGCGCACCCTGCGGGAGGCGCACCTGCTCACCCGCCTGCCCGGCTGGGCCGACCTGCCGGCCGTAGGGGCCGGTCGGGTCCTGGTACTGGACGGCCCCGCGTACTTCAACCGCCCCGGTCCGCGCGTGGTGCGCGGTGCGGAGGTACTGGCGCATGTGCTGCACGGAGTACGGAGCGGAGCGGCCGTCACCGAGGACGAGGTACGGCCGTTTCCAGCCGGTGCGCCCCGGTGAGCGGCGGGATCAGAAAGCCGTCCAGGTGAACGCCACCTTGTCGCCGGCGTTCAGCTCGAACTGGCAGCCGCCCACGGGGGTCGGCGTGCCGTTGACGGAGATGTTCCAGTAGGCGACGCCGCCGCCACTGACGTCTTTGACGGTGTCGACGGAGAAGTCGTCGAAGGACGCGTACCAGGTGCCGTCCCAGGTGAAGCCCTGCGTGCGGGCGGCGTCGTCGAGCGCGGCGGTCGGTGTCGGCACGGCGGTGGGGTGGGCGCCGCCGTTGGTGCCGTCGCATCTGTGCGTCCCGCCGGTGGCAGTGGTGACCTCGTGCCCGCGCGTCCTGATCTTCCCCGTGAAGAGAACCCCGTCAGGGCCCCGCACGATCAGAGAGACCTTGACGGGCGCGTTCGTGCCGGAAACGCCCGTTGCCCCGGCGGTGGTGTCGGCGTGCGCGACGGCCGGGGCGGAGGCAAGAGCCAGCCCGAGGGCCGTGGCGGCGATCAGATGGCATGGCGTGCGGGGTATGCGTGTGGTGCGTGGCATGGCGAAGCCTTCCTGTGCGGATCGGCCCACGGCACAGGTCCGAGACCGGACCCGCACACCCATGCAGGCGGCGAGGAACGGACTTCTCGGCTTCGCGCTGCGGACCATGACAGTGGGAAGCGGTGACGAGCACGTGCCGGGCTCTCCGACTCACGGCCCGAGGGCCACTCACGGTTGCAGGTCAGTGCCGGACTTCCACCGGCTTCCCCCGGTCACGCGCCTATGCGGTTGTCGTGCCGTACGCGGTGACGCCCTTCCGTGTCCGCAGGCCCATGGGACTCTGCGGGCGCGGAAGTCGTCTCATCCTAGGGCTCGTTGGGACGTATGGTCGGCAAGTCCGCAGTCTCCGCACTTCGAACCGTTCGGCGCGCGGTAGTAGAGGCAGCAGCTTCGGCGGCGGAACGCGAGGTCGGGGCCGGTGATCGTTCCTGTGCCGGCCAGGCGTCCGGTGCCCAGCAGTGTGGTCGTGAGATCGGTGAGCGGCCCTCGTACGGCGGGACGGGCCGCCAGCAGAGCGTGTGCAGCCCCGGCGAGCGCGGAGGCGGAGTTGCCGTCCAGCAGACGCGGGGCGATCTTGACGCGCAGTCCACCGGCCAGTGCCTGGAGGTGACGTGTCACCTGTGTGTACAGGGCGCCTACGGGATCGTCCAGCTGGTCGACGTGCCAGCCGGCCGGGCGGGGCACACGGAGGGCCGGTCCGTCGTCGGCCCGCTGCAGTCCCTCCAGGTCGGGGACGATCCCGTGCAGTACGACGCAGGCCAGGGCCGGGGACCAGAGACGGGCGGCGTGACCGAGCTGGGCGATGGAGACGTCGATGCGTGCTTCGGGGGTGTGGTGGCGGCGGGCGACGGCCTCGGCGAGATCGGCACAGCCCACCGCGTAGGAACGGGCCAGCGGATGCCAGCCGTCGTCCCGTCCGCCGATGTACAGGGCGAAAAAGCCGCCGAGGGCCGCCACATCGTGCAGAGCGGCGGCGACGGACGCGGCGGGGGCACGAACGTCGTCCATGGTTCCTGCCTCTCCGTTCGTATGGTCAGGAGGCGGTACGCCGTCGCGGTGGGGTGATGGTGTAGAGGTCGAGTATGTCCGGCTGGGGTGCGACGCCCGGTCCGCCCGCACGTACCCAGTCGGCGATGTCCTCGGTGGCGTCCGGATCGTTGACCAGTCCCAGCCAGACGGGCCGGGCCCCGGCGGCGCGCCCCTCGGCGGAGGGCTGGACGACGATGACGTTGGCCTGTTCGCAGACGTCCAGGCAGGCGGAGACCCGCACCGGCACCTGGGCGCGCAGACGTGCTGTCTGGGCGGCATGGTCGACGCCGGGTACCTTCGGGGTGCCGCAGCAGCAGTCACGGCACACGACGACCCGGCAGGAAACCGGTTCGCCGCTGGGCGGGACAGTGTCGGCGGACATGCCGCATCGTTCCTCTCTTCCGGGGAGATCCGCCCCGGTTGGTCCGTCGAGGAGGCGACCGCGTGAGTCTCCTGGCTCTCGGGTCAAGGCTCGCGCCGCGCCTTCCCACCCTGTGCGGGCAGTGGTCGTGTGCGGGCTCGCTCGCCGATCACAGTGGCGGGACCGCGCCGGATTTCCACCGGCTTCCTCGGACCGCCGTCGCCTTGTTACTCCGGCCATCTTTCCACCCCGTTCTCCCTGCTGTCAGCAAGGGGGCCCTTTTCCCGCAAGCCTGAAGGAACGTAATATCGCCAGGTCATCGCCGCGACGGGAGACAGGAAGCCGGTGTGATTCCGGCACGGTCCCGCCACTGTGACCGGCGGTTCGTTTACATCCGTACGCCAAGTACGGAGAGAAGAATCGCCGGAAGTCAGGAGACTGGCCGGTCGCGGGCCCGTTCCGAGGAGCGCGGACTCCCCAGGAGGCTCTACGTGTCGCCCGTGCTCTCCCCTGCCCGGCGCCACCGGGCCGTGCGCGGCACCACCGCGGCCCTCGCCCTGTCCGTGGCCCTGCTGACCGCCGGGTGCGGCTGGTCCGGCGACACCGGTGCGCAACACACGGCGACGGCGTCCTCACCGGAAGGCTTTCCGGTCACCGTCGACAACTGCGGTGTGAGGACGACCTACGACAGGCCACCGTCGCGGGTGGTCACCATCCACCAGCACCCCGCCGAACTGATGCTCGCCCTCGGCCTGAAGGACCGCATGGTGGGGACCGCCTTCCCCGACTCGGCCGTTCTGCCGGAGCTGAAGAAGGACTACGAGGCCATACCCGAACTCGCCGAACGCGAGCCGTCCTTCGAGAGGATCCTCGACGCCGAGCCCGACCTCGTCTACGGCGGCTACGGCAGCGCCTTCGCCGAGAAGGAGGGCCGCTCCCGCAAGGCATTCGCCAATGCCGGCATCGACACCCACCTCAACCGCGAGTACTGCGGCGAGAAGCGGGTGACGATGGAGGACACCTACGCCGAGGCCCGCACCATCGGCAAGATCTTCGGTGTCCGCGACCGCGCCGAGAAGCTGGTCGCCGACCTGAAGCTCCGCGTCAGCGAGACGGCGTCCGCCGTCGAGGACAAGGCCGACGTGCCGGTCTTCGTCTACGACAGCGGCGACAAGAGCGCCTTCACAGCGGGCGGCAAGGGCCTGGGCACCGACCTGATCCGGCTGGCCGGCGGCAAGAACGTCTTCGCCGACCTGGACGACGTCTTCGGCGACGTCTCCTGGGAGCAGGTCGTCGAGCGTCGCCCCGAGGTCATCGCCATCTACGACTACGCCGGCTCGGGGAGCGTCGAGCGGAAGAAGAAATTCCTGCTCTCCCAGTCCGCTCTCGCCGACGTCCCCGCAGTGAAGAACAAACGGTTCGTCGTCCTGCCACTGACGGCCACCCTGGTCGGCATCCGGTCCGCGTACGCGGTCGACGGCTTGGCCCGGGGCCTGCACCCCGAGAGCTTCCGGTGATACCAACCCCCATCAGGGCACCCTCCGATCCGGTCACACCGGACGGGAAGAGACCGGGGCTCGATGCGCGAGGCCGTCGTACGCCCTTCGCGTTGGGACTGGTCGTACTGACCGTGCTTCTCCTGGCGTCCGCGACCGCGGGCCTGGCCATCGGCTCGGTCCACGTACCGCCCGGCCAGGTCTGGGGCATCGTGACGCACACGCTGGGCGCCGACTGGACGCAGGCCGACTGGACACGGGCGCGGGAGACCATCGTGCTGGACGTCCGGGCACCCCGTGTCCTGCTCGGGGCGGTGACCGGCGCCGGCCTCTCAGTGGTGGGCACCGCCCTGCAGGCACTGATCCGCAATCCGCTCGCCGAGCCCTATCTCCTCGGAGTCTCCTCGGGCGCGTCCCTCGGCGCGGTCGCGGTCATCGTCTTCGGCGTCGGCTTCCTGGGGCCGCTCTCCCTCTCCGGTGCCGCGTTCGCCGGCGCCCTCGGCGCGCTGATCCTCGTCTACGCCACCGCCCGCACCGGAGGACGCATCACCTCCACGCGCCTGGTGCTGTCCGGCGTGGCGATCGCGGCGGTACTCACGGCCGTCCTCGACCTGCTGCTGCTCACCACAGACCGCGGCAACGAGGCACGGACCGTGCTCGCCTGGACCCTCGGCGGCCTCGGCGGCGTCAACTGGGGCACGCTCTGGCTCCCGGCTCTGGCGGTACTGCTCGGCATCGGCGTCCTCCTGGTCCAGTCACGCAACCTCAACCTGCTGCTGGCCGGCGAGGAGGCCGCGACGACCATGGGCCTGGACGTGGCCCGCTTCCGGGCCCGGATGTTCGTCCTGCTCTCCCTGGTCACCGGAGTGCTGGTCGCGGCGGCCGGCCCGATCGGCTTCGTCGGCCTGATGATGCCGCACATGGTGCGCCTGTTCACCGGCGGCGACCACCGCCGCGTACTGCCCACCGCCGCCCTGGCCGGAGCCGTTTTCCTGATCTGGGCCGACATCGCCGCCCGCACGATTGCCGCGCCTCTGGAGATACCGGTCGGCGTGCTCACCGCGCTGTGCGGTGGACCGTTCTTCCTGTGGCTGATGCGCCGGAACGCCCGGCACGATACCGACCGAGGAGCCGCATGAATCCCCCCGCCGACCTGTCCGTCGAGGGCGTGACCCTCACCGCCGGAGCCCGCCATCTGGTGCGCGACATCTCCCTGACCGCCTCTGACGGCCAGGTGATCGGCCTGATCGGTCCCAACGGCAGCGGCAAATCCAGCCTTCTGCGGGCCGTCTACCGGGTCCTGCGTCCCGACACAGGGACAGTCCGCATCGACGGTACCGACGCCTGGACGATCCCGACGCGCCAACTGGCCCGCACCATGGCGGCCGTCGTGCAGGAACCGGCGGCCGACTTCGACCTCGCCGTCCGCGAGGTCGTCGCCATGGGCCGCACCCCGCACAAACGGCTGCTCGACGGCGACACACCGAAGGACACCAGCATTGTCGACAATGCCCTCACCACCGTGGACGCCACCCACCTCGCCGGCCACCCCTTCGACCAGCTCTCCGGCGGCGAACGCCAACGCGTCCTCATCGCCCGTGCCCTCACCCAGCAACCCAGCCTCCTCGTCCTCGACGAACCCACCAACCACCTCGACATCCGGCACCAGTTGGACGTCCTCGGCCTACTCCGCCACCTGCCCGCGACCGTCCTCCTCGCCCTGCACGACCTGAACCTCGCCGCGTACTACTGCGACCACCTCCACGTCCTTCACGAAGGCGAGATAGTGGCCAGCGGCCCACCCGCAGAAGTCCTCACACCCCGACTGCTGGCAGACATTTACCAGGTCACCGGCGAGGTCACCATCCATCCGCGCACGGGGACACCCCAGGTGACCTTCCTGCCCGAGTGACAACCAATCCAGACGGCGGCACGTCCACTCCGGCGGGTGACCGGTACAGCCAAGACAGTCCACACAGGCATGGCGGATCCGCGTCATAGGCCGTCACAGCAAGCCCTCCCCCCGTCATCGGTACTGTGCCCGGCACGACGGGCACGCTCGTCATCGTCCTGCTCATGCCCTTGTGTGGCTGCCTTCCAATACGCCAGCCGCTGGTGCTGTGCCAGAACGTCAGTCACCATGAGTGACGATCCGCCGGTGTGGTGGCACCGTCCCGAAGGCAGGCGGTGCCGTCTGTCTGGAATACCGCTCTGGCCGTTTCGATTGCTCCTGTTGTACCGATCACAGGAGGGGGACGGTGATGGCCGAGCTGATGATGTTCCGGCGTGACGCGGGCGGGCGGGACGTCGAGCTGCGCGGTTCGACGGTGGCGCTGGAGGTCGAACTGCAGCGGCGGGTCGAGGCCGGCCTGGAGGCGATGCTGGGCATCCGGTTCCTGGCGTCGGAGTACGCGACCGGTCCGTGGCACCGGGGCAGGATCGACACCCTCGGACTGGACGAGAACGGCAGCCCGGTGGTGATCGAGTTCAAGAAGGGCTCCGACAGCGGGGTGCTGTGGCAGGCCGTTTCCTACCTCTCCTGGCTGGATTCGGCGCACCACGAGTTCGAGGCGCTCGTGCGGGGAGTGCTGGGCGCGGAGGCCGCCGAGTCGGTCGACTGGCGTCGTCCGCGGATGGTCTGCATCGCGGCCAGCTTCTCCCACCACGACCGCGTGGCGGTCCAGCGGTTGCCCGAGCGGATCGACCTGGTGCGCTACCGCGTCTTCGAGGGCGATCTGCTGGGCCTGTTGCTCGTGGACTCCTCACCCGGCTCGGCGAACGCCGCTTCGTCTCGGCGAAACCGGGAGCGGGAGACGGCGGCCATCAGCGTGCCGCCGGTCCCGGTGCCTTCCGCAGCGTCAGGCGCCGGTCTCGTCCCGGCGTGCCTGCAGGACCTGTACTCGGAGTTGGACGACGCACTCACGGCGTGGGGCGAGGTAGAGGTGGCGCCGCTCAGGCACTACATCGCCTACCGGCGGTTGGTGAACGTCGCCTCCGTGATCTTCCGTCCGAAGCACGAGGCGATCCTCGTCTACCTCAGACTCGACCCGGGCACCGTCGCACTGGAGGAAGGCTTCACCCGCGACATGCGCGGCATCGGACACCTCGGGACCGGAGACCTGGAGGTCCGCCTCGCCTCGGCGGCCGACCTGGAGAAGGCGGCCCCTCTCATCAGGCGGGCGTTCGAGGCGGCCTAACGCAGACAGAAGGGCGGCTGGTGCATCCGTTACTCGATGCGCCAGCCGCCCCTTTGGCGTCTGCGGGCCGCCAGGCCCGGCCTCTCCGCTCTCATGATCACTCCTCCGGTCCGGCCAGGACGAAGTCGTCCTGCGTCAGCTCCGCAAGGAGCCGCTGCTCCGCCACGTCGGCGTAGTGCGAGGACAGCTCGACGCCCACGAACCGGCGTCCCTCGCGGAGGGCCGCGATCCCCGTGGAACCGCTGCCGGTGAACGGGTCGAGGACTGTGCCGCCCTCGGGGCAGATCTGCACGAGCTGCTGCATGATCTCGACCGGCTTCTGTGTGATGTGCACCCGATCCTTGCGCGGCTGCGATGCGATGAAGTGGCCCGGCAGGTACAGGTCCCGGTCCTTGGCCAGGCTTCCCTTGACGCCCCAGGTGATGAACTCGGCCGACTGCTTGAATCCTCCCTTGCGGGGCCGGCTGGCGGGCTTGATCCACGGGATCGTGCCGCTCCAGGTCCAGCCCGCCATCTGCAGGGCGTCGGACGTCGTCGGCTCCTGGCGCCAGTCCGAGAAGACGATGGCGACCGAGTGCTCGGTGGAAGCCCGATACGCCTCCGTGAGCAGCGCGGTCAGCCAGCTCCGATAGCTCCTCTGGTCGCGGTTCTCCCCGGGGAAGTTCTGCAGGTCGTGTGCCGAGTTGCTGGTGACGTACTTGGCTCGTGCAGTACGACCGGTGCGGTCTGAGCTGGTACGTCCGCCGGAGTTGTACGGCGGGTCGGTGATCACGGCGTTGACGCTCTCGTCCGGCAGGGTCTTCAGCACGGTGAGGGCATCGCCTCGGTGCAGCGTGTAGTTCATGTGCGGGGCCTCTTTCAGGGCACGGCGGGGACTGGACCCGCTCCGGATGTCACTCAACAGCGGTCGCGTCGAGCGGGGTTGCGCCGGAGGTTAGCCGCGAAATCCGGCCGCGCCTAACAACCGTGTCGCTGGCCGAGGCCGCGTTTGGTGCGGCCGGATTCCCGGTCTACTGTCTCGCCATGTCACCGGGGCAAAGCAGCGCTCCACCCCTGCTGACCTGTGCTTATCCGTGCTGCTTCGTCCAAATGAGCAGCGCGATAGGCACATTGGCGCCCCGCTCGAACACCCGTGAGGAGACCCGGTGTACCGCATGAGATTAGGAGCGCGGCTGGCTGCCGCGCTTGACCCAAGACCGGTGTCCGGGAGCTACCAACTCCTCTGAACCGGGCTCGCCCTGAGAGGCGGATTCACCTCGGCGCGGTGCCGACGGCTTTGCACGAGAAGTCGGCACCGCGCCTCCTACGAACCACGAGGAGCCGCTGCGATGCAGCATGCCCTGACACCCCCGCGCCCCGACCCAACACCGCTGTCCGGCGGGCACCGCCGTACCGGTGAACGGCAGCGGCGATGAAGAAGACCACCGGAGCCGTCGTCGGTCTCTTCGCATCCGGCCCGCTCCTGCTGGCCGTGCCCATCCTCGCCGTCGGTGTCGGGACGGCTTCAGCCTCATGCTCAACCGACGGTACACAGTCTGTGGATACCGCAGCCGTTGCCTCTCAGGTGAAGGCCATCCTGGACGGCGGCGAGAAGGGCTCGGTCTCCGTGCCGGGCCTGGACGACCCGGCCGACCAGGTGCCCAACGCCAAGACGATCCAGGCCACCGGGGTCGCGATGAACATTCCGGCGCGCGGGCAGGTCGTCGCCCTGGCGACCGCCCTGCAGGAGAGCGGCCTGCGGAACCTGACCTACGGTGACCGCGACAGCTTGGGCTTGTTCCAACAGCGTCCCTCGCAGGGGTGGGGCACGGCGGACGAGGTTCTCGATCCGGTCCACGCCTCGACCAAGTTCTACGAGGGGCTGCGGAAGGTCTCGGGCTGGGAGTCCCTGTCCATCACCCAGGCCGCTCAGGCCGTACAGAGGTCCGGGTTCCCGGAGGCGTACGCCAAGTGGGAGCCGCTGGCCACCGCCTTGCAGAAGGCCATCGCGCCCCTGCTGCCGAAGTCCGGCGAAGCGGCGCCGAGCCCGTCTCCGTCTGGCTCTGCTGACACCGAATCCACCCCATCGGATGCCGCGGGCGGTTGTATGGCCGGCGGGGACGGACCCGACTTCGGAACCATCCCTGCTGGCGCGGTACCGGACGGGTACAAGATCCCGGCCGATGCGCCGGCGAAGGTCCAGACGGCGATTCGCTGGGCGCTCGGCCAGCTCAAGACGCCGTACCAGTGGGGCGGGAGTTGCACCGACTCCCACGGACCCGACCCCATGGGCCGGTGCGACTGCTCCTCCCTGATGCAGCAGGCGTACAAGGCCGCCGGGGTCCCCCTGTCGCGCACGACGTACACGCAGGTCAAGGAGGGCAAGGCGGCTTCGGCCGATGCCCTCCAGCCAGGTGATCTCGTCTTCACCGAAGGAACGGCCGACGTCCCTGGGCACGTCGGCATGTTCATCGGCCGGGGCCTGATCGTCCACGCCCCGCGCACCGGTGACGTGGTCCGTATCGCGACCCTCGCGTCGTGGAAGTCGCAGATTCTCGCGGTCCGCCGAGTCGTCTGACCGGCGCTTCTCCTTTCCCCCTTCTTCTCGCACCGCCCGCTCCGCCCTCTCGGGCTTCAGCGTGCATTAAATCGAACCGGAGTTCGTAATGTTTCTCGCCGACAAGGTCACCCAGCTCGCCTACGATCCCGGGATCAAGCCGAACGAGGGCGGCCTGCCGGGCCTCGCGGTCCTCAAGCAGGTGATCGGCTCCGTCAACCTCTTCGGCATCATCGCCGTGGTGGGCGCGCTAGCCGTCAGCGCGGGCGTGTGGGCGTGGGGCCACCACTCCGGTGGCCACCAGGCCGAGGCCAACGGCAAGAAGGGTGTACTGGTCAGCGCTGGTGCGGCCCTCCTGCTGGGCGCCGCGAACGGCGTGGTCGCGTTCTTCAGCACGCTCGGGACGCAGGTCCACTGATGCCCTCCCACTCCTCGAACCCCGGCGGCGCATCTCGCGTGCGCCGCCGGGCGCTGCTCGGCACCGCCGTACTGGTGGTGCTCGTCGCCCTCGCCGGCCTGGCTGCCTACCTCACCCGCGATGGCAGGGGCTCCTCGGAAGCCGATCCTCCACCCGCGAGTTCGCCCTCGGCTTCCTCGCCGAGCGCCTCCCCGTCCGGGTCTCCCCCGCCGAGGTCACACCCTCGGTCTCTCCCGGCTCCGCCGGACACCCACGATCCGATCGCGTTCGGGAAGGCAGCCGCCGACGCCCTGTGGTCCTACGACACCCGCGCGTACTCCCAGGCAGAGCTGCGGACCGCTCTGCACGGGTGGCTGACCGCCGAGGTCAAGTACGCCGATCCTGACTCGGTCGACGCGGTCGTTCCTTCCGCCGCTCTGTGGAAGGAAATGGCCGCCAACGATCAGTTCGCCACGGCCAAGGTCAACGAGGGCCACTTCCCCGGCTCGTTCACCCAGGCCCTCCAGGCGAATCCCGGAACGATCACGCAGGCGTACGTCTACGCCGTGACCGTCTCTGGGAAACAGTCGATCGCCTGGAAGGGCTCGCCTGCCGGTGGTGCGGAGAGCCGCGTCACCACCCTCGCGGTTCAGTGCCGTCCCTCCCGCTCCTGCGCCCTGGCCGGTGTCATGCCGTCCGTCGCGCCCTGACCGTTCCATCCAGAAAGGAGGTATCGCCATGGCTGTCTGCGACCTACCGCTGATGGACCAGGTGTGCGGTGCTGTCGATTTCGCCACCAACCCCGGCGGGGCCGTCACCGATGGCATCGGAGCATGGATCGCGAAGTCCGCAGGCGAACTGGCCGCCACCGCTGCGGATCTCGCCGCGAGGGCCGTCAACGAGACCACTGCCATCGATCTCAACGCCGGGTGGTTCCGGGACAACTACGAACTGCTGCTGCCCATCGGGCTCGCACTGACCGTCGGCACGTTCTGCATTCAGTTGATGTTCGCGGCCTGGCGGCGGGACGAACGCGCCCTGGCCCAGGCCGCGATCGGCACCATGACCGGCGTCCTGTTCAGCTTCTGCGCCATCGCCTTCACTTCCGTCGCCATCACCGTGGTCGACGCCTTGTCCGACGGGCTGTTCCAGGCGGCCAACAGTTCGGTGGAGGACGCGATCCGCCGCGTCATCAAGGTCACCGAACTGGGGGCGATGTACGGCCTGGGCTGGGGCGTCCCAGCCTTGGTCGCCCTAGGATGCGCGATCGGCGCGTTCCTGTACTGGGGCGTCATGGTCGCCCGCAAGGTCGGCGTCCTGATCATGGTCTCCCTCGCCGTCTTCGCCGGAGCCGGCGGCGGCTGGGAAGTCGCCAAGCGCTGGCGCAGGGGCTGGATCGAGGCCACCGCCACGCTGGTCGTCTCGAAACTCCTGATGACCATCGTCTTCCTCATCGGCGTTTCGGCGATGGGCAAGTCCGATGCCACCGACGGAATGTCGGCGCTGTCCGACGCGATGGCGGGCATCGTCGTGATGATCCTGGTCCTGCTCTGCCCGTACGCGACGTACAAGTTCGTCCACTGGGCGAGCGACGGAGGCGGGCACGACGACGTGCACCGTACCGGCGTCGCCGGCATGGCGGTCGCCGCAGGTGCCGCGAAGACCGCGGGCAGTCTGGCGATGCAGGCCAGTACCGGTACCCCTGCACCGCAGGGGCCGAGCCAGGTCCCCGGCGCGGGCAGCGACGGTGTCGCCTCCGGCATCAACCCCACCGGCGGCAACCTCAGCAAGGAAGGCATCGACGCCGGACCGCCCAAGCAGCAGACCAGCTTCCGGTACGGCGAGGACCCGAACGCCTCCGGCGACAAGGGCCGGGCCCTGATCCAGCGCCCCGGCATCCCGCCGCTCATCACCCGACCCGGTGAGGGCGAATCGGGGGGCGTCGAAGGAGAAGCGGGCGGCCAGTTCGTTGCCGCTCCGGCTGGGGGCAGCAGCATGAACCGCGCTGGCGCCGCGCCGCCGGCGGCCCCCGCCGCAGCGCCGCCGTCCTCCACGGGGCCTTCGGCAACCGGTTCCCCGACGCCGACGAACTGGGTGCATCCCAGCCAGCCGCCTTCGGGTTCCTGACCCATCACCTCCGGGGGCGGGCTGCGGGTGCAGCCCGCCCCCGACGCCCCGCACCACCGATCACCAGAAACGGAGCCCCATGACCTCCAGAAGAACGCCGCGCGCCCCGCCCCCGCCCGCTCCCACCGTCTGGAACCACCATGTCCAACAAGCACCAGGCCGAAGCCACCACGGCCACCGTGAAGTTCCCGCACCGCTCGCGGCGCGGCATCCTGCTCGGCCTGACCGCCTCGCAGCTGATCGTCGTGTCCCTGACCGGTCTTCTCCTGCTCGCCGTGATCCTCGCCCGCGGCGTGGTCGGCGCCCTCGAACTCATCCCGGTCTGGGCCGCCATCGCCCTCCTCGTCTTCGTCCGCTACCGAGGCCGCGCCCTGGCCGACTGGGCTCCGATCGTCACTCGGTACACCCTGCGCCGAATGCGGGGCCAGTTGGTCTGGCTCACCCGGCCTTCCCGCCGTCCGATCCGCGAGGGTCTGCTCCACCTGCCCGGCACGGCGGCAAGCCTGCGCGTGGTCACCGCGCCCGACCGCCGGTACGGAGCGGTCCACAACCCCCACACCGGCACGCTGACTGCCGTCGTCAAGGTCTCCTCCCGCGCCTACGCGCTGCTCGACCCGGGCACCCAGAACGCCAACGTGAACGGATGGGGTCGCGCGCTGGCCGCGCTCGCCCGCACGGGCCAGGTCGCCCGTATCCAGGTGATCGAGCGCACCGTCCCGGACTCGGGTGACGCGCTGCGCCGCTACTGGGAAGAGCACGGCCAGCCCCATGCCCCCATGGCGGGCGCGATCTACAGCGAGCTGATCCAGAGCGCCGGCCCGACCGCAGCGCCGCACGAGGCGTACGTCGCCATCTCGCTGGACTCCAAGGCCGCCAGGCGGCTGATCAACCAGGCCGGTGGCGGCCTCACCGGGTCCTTCAGCGTCCTGGCACAGCTGACCTCGACCTTCGATCAGGCCGCGCGAACCGCCGGGCTCAACCCCACCGGCTGGCTCACCGCCCGCGAGATCGCGGCCGTCGTGCGAACCGCGTACGACCCCAAGGCCCTTGCGACGCTTGACCGCTGGTCCACGGCAGGGCATCCCGAGGCCGAGCCCGCCGCTGCCGGTCCGGTCGTGGTCGTCGAGAAGGCCGACCACATCGCGACCGACTCGGCCGTCCACGCCACGTACTGGGTGGAAAACTGGCCCCGCACCGAAACCTCGGCCGGCTTCTTGCACCAGCTCCTGTTCACCGCCGGGGTCCGGCGCACCCTCTCGCTCTCTTACGAGCCGAAGGGACTGGACGCGGCCCTGC
This sequence comes from Streptomyces sp. NPDC093085, assembly GCF_040683935.1. Taxonomy (NCBI): domain Bacteria; kingdom Bacillati; phylum Actinomycetota; class Actinomycetes; order Kitasatosporales; family Streptomycetaceae; genus Streptomyces; species Streptomyces sp. NPDC093085. The sequence continues at coordinate 359,414 of NZ_JBFBFB010000002.1, forward strand.
GCGACGTCCAGCGGAAGAAGTCCAGCGTGATTGCCGATGCCGCCGAGCGAGCCCGGCGGGGCCAGGTCGACTCCGAGGCGGACTCGATCGAGTACCAGGACATCAAGTCCCGGGAGCGTCAGCTCATCGCGGGCCACGCGGATGTCGCGCTGACCGGACTGCTGACGGTTTCGGCCGACTCGGAGGACGAACTCCGCTCCGCCTGCGCCGTCGTGGAGACCGCGGCCGTCGGCGCCCAGCTCGACCTCCGGCCGCTCACCTGGCAGCAGGCCGAAGCGTTCACCGTCGCCGCCATGCCACTCGCCCTCGCCGCCTGATGCCGGCCCTCCCTCCCTCCGAAAGAGCACCCCCATGTCCCGCACCGCCAGCCCGACCGCGCAGGACTTCGTGCCCTTCGCCACCGCGGCGCTCGACTTCCACCGCTCGCTCAACATTCCAGGCGGCCCCCTCGTCACCACCCGAGCCGAACTGGACACCCTGCACGCCCACCTCGTCTCGCTGCACGGCCTGCTCGACGCCCACGCCTCCCGCACCGGCCAGCTCGTGCCGGTCGAAGGCGACCAGCTTCGCGCCACCCGCACCCGGATCTGGCAGGCCGCCGATCACATCCACGCCGCGTACCACGCAGCACCCCGGCCGGACTCCGGCGAGGTGCCCGAACGCGAGGGATGCCAGGCGGGCCTGCCCGAGGGGGCAACAGAGCTGACCATCTGCCAGCGCCACCAGCGCACTGCGCACCTGGTGCGCCGCCGCACCACCCCGGCCGACCTGCACTCGCCCTTCACGGGCCTCGTCCGCCGCTGACACGCCTTCCGTCTGGAGAAACGTTCATGCCCCGCACCCGCGCCAGCGCCTCCCACCTGTTCGTCCCCCGCAAGGCATCACGCGCCGAGCAGCGTGCCGCCCGCGAAGGCTTCGCCGAGGCCCGCCGCCAGGCCCGCCGCGCCGGAGCCCCGCCGAAGCACCGCGCCGAGGAGCACCTCGACCCGGAACTGCGGCCGATCTACCCGCCCTCCGGACGCCCCGGTCCCTCCTCGGCTCGGGGCGGCAAGCTCAGCCTCCCCGCCCACCGCATGACCACCGCCACTGTCAGCGGCGCCTATCCGTTTCTCGCCGAGGGCGGCCTGGGCGCCGAGGGGATCTTCATCGGACGGGACGTACACGCGGAGGCCGCGTTCTGCTACGACCCGTTCTCGCTGTACAGCAGCGGGCGGATCGAGGGCTTCACGAATCCGAACGCCGTCCTGGCCGGGATCATCGGCATGGGCAAGTCCGCGCTGGCCAAGTCGATAGCCACCCGGGCGATTGCCCACGGCTACCGCGTCTACGTGCCCTGCGATCCCAAGGGAGAGTGGACGGCCGTCGCGCAGGCCCTCGGCGGCTACAGCATCGCGCTCGGGCCGGGGCTTCCGGGTCGGCTGAACCCTTTGGATGCTCCGGCCCGGCCCGCTTCGGTGAGCGAGGGCGACTGGTCGACCGAGGTCCGCAAGCGCCGCCTCCTTCTCCTGGCGGCCCTGGCGCGCACCGTGCTGAAGCGCGATCTCCTGCCGATGGAACACACCGCCCTGGACCTCGCTCTCGACCTGGTGGTCGCCGAGGCCGACGCCGGGGGCACGGTGCCGCTGCTCGGCGAGATCGCGCACGCCCTCGGCTCGCCCGAGCGCCTCGACCGGGCCCTCGGCGACCAGGCCGGACGTATGGGACCCGCCGCACAGGACCTCGCGCACGCCCTTCGCCGACTGGTTCACGGCGATCTGAGCGGCATGTTCGACGCCCCCTCGACGGTGGCCTTCGACCCGACCACCCCGATGCTGTCCATCGACCTCTCCCGCCTCGGCGGCTCCGGCGACGACACCGCCTTGGTCCTGGCGATGACCTGCGCCTCGGCCTGGATGGAGTCCGCCCTCGCCGACCCGGACGGAGGCAGGCGCTGGGTGATCTACGACGAGGCATGGCGGGTAATGCGGCACGTCGGCCTGCTGGAGCGCATGCAGTCGCAGTGGAAGCTGTCACGCGGCCTCGGCATCGCAAACCTCATGGTCATCCACCGCCTCAGCGACCTGCTCAGCGCAGGCGATGCCGGCTCGCGAGGGCGGGTACTCGCCGAGGGCCTGCTGGCCGACTGCTCGACCCGCATCATCTACCGGCAGGAACCCGACCAGCTCACTGCTGCCGCTTCCCTGCTCGGCCTAACCGGCGTCGAGACCCAGGCCGTGTCCGCCCTGACCAAGGGCCGGGGCCTGTGGAAGGTCGCGGGCAGGAGCTTCATCACCCAGCACATCCTGCACCCCGCCGAGCGAGAGCTGTTCGACACCGATGCCCGGATGTCTGTCTAGCTCAACTAGTCATTAAATAAACGGCGTTGAGACATTTCGTCGACTGTACCGCGACGGGGCGACCGAGTCCACGTAGAGGGCGCTGACTCGGGCCCGAGTCCGCGCAGCACGGCACCGGCCGACGGCTGGGCCGACCGCCTTGCCGCCGCCCGACCTGATGAGTTCGCCTCGGTGTTCCACCGGGCCCTCACGGACGACTTCGGCGCGGTGGCCCGGCTGCACCAGATGCTCGAAGCGGCGTCGGAGTGGTGTCGCACGCACGGGGTCCGGGACAGCGCCTCCGAGTTGGACACCCTGACCGACCGCCTGACCGATCTCGGCGAAGAGCTGCACCTCGTGGGGGAGAGCCTCGACCACGAGATCCACTCCCGCTCCCGTCGAACGGCAGCAGCAGCTCGCGTCTCCCCAGCCGTGACAGTCAGCGGCCACCCCATGGGTCGGCAAGCCCCGGCCCCCGACCTCATCTCGCCCTCTACCGTCCGCTCACAACCGCGCTCGCGGTGAGCAAAGGCGCAGGAAGAAGGATCTACCGTGCCCGAAATCTCCGCACCCAACGAAGACCAGGCAACCGCGGCACTCCCGCCGCTTCGCTTCCTGCACCGCCTGCGTCCAATCAGTCACCCCCGCGTCGCTCCCGCTGACGCTGGTAACACAGAGTTCCGGCACCACAAAACCGGCCGATCTCCAGATCCTCGTGGAACGCCAACACCTTCACCGTCCCTCGGCCGTCGGTTCGCGCCGTCGACCGCTGGGGCACCCGGTCAAGGAGAGGTCCATGCAATCCGACCAGCCTTTGGTCTCCCTCGATACCGAGGGCACTCACGTCACCGCGCACGTCAGCGATCCTCCCCTGCGCTTCGCAGCGGCATCCGTGGAACGGGAGCACGGGTACGGACACGTAACCGCCCCCCTTCGGCAGCGCGGCCTGGAGTGCACCGCCGAATACGGCCTCAGCGACTACATCGTCCACGTCGGACTGCCCGACGGCAGCGCGCTGATCATCTCGCCACCCCAGGAGCCGTCCACCGAGCACCCACCCGGCCATCCGGAGAGCTGGTTGGTGACCCGTGGGCACCCCGACGACTCCGCAGTCCACGAAGTGATCTACGACTCGGAGCCGGACGGCCCCCACGCCCGGCACGGCGGCAGTGTTCCGAGTCTGCTCGCCGCGATCGACTCGCGCCTTGATCAACTCGGCGTGACTCCCCGGGCGGACACTGCCTCGCCACGGGCGAACGCCGCTCGCGCGCTCTCGCCGACCGCCCAGCGCACGATACCGGCACCACAGCCAGCCGCGTCGGCCATGCGCCCGGCGCTGCCGCCCGACCGTCCCTCGTCCGCCTCCGGTCGCTGACCGCTTCCCGCCTCGGAGTCCACCATGGCCCGCCCCACCAGAACCATCCCGACCCTCGACCGCCCCGGCCACCGAGCTTCCACCGGATGGATCTGCCATGCCCAGCCACTACGACGTGTTGCCCGACCTGGCCTTCGGCCGCCACCCCGTCTACGGCATCGTCGCCGCGAACCCGAAGAACCTCGCAGCCAGCACATGGATGCTGAAGGGCTTCGACTTCCAGCCCGTCCCAGACCAGCCGACGCTGTACGCGCTGGCCAATCAGAACCGTGACGGTGAAGGTCGTACGACCCGAGCAGTCGAGCTGCTACGCAGGGCCGGCTACCGAGTCGACGTGGACGCCGCGCTCGACCCCTCTCTGGTGCACGATGCAGCACCGGTCCCCAGCCGGGGCCCCAATGGTGAACCTGATGTCGCCATCGCCGAGCTCCCGCAACTCGGCATCGTCGCCGCTACCAGCGACCACTCCTCCTCACTGAGCGGTCGACTTGTCCTGGAGGAACACGGCTGGCGGCTGAACCCGGATCTGGACATCTACACGCTGCCCGCCACCGTCGACCGCAGCGAGGCCCTGGAGAAGGTCGCCAACGCCACGGTGTCGATGCACCGATCCGACCTTCAGGTCGCGGTGCAGCCGCGCCTCGCCCAGGACGTTGCGGCCCGCCGCCCTCCGGCACCCGCGCCAGCCACACGCCACGAGCGCGGTCAGGGTCTGGCCACCCACAAGTTCCCCGTCAGCGCCGCCGCGCTCGCCGCCAGCCCTACCCGCGCCGGCGTCCCGGGCAGGGCTCCGGTACCCGCTCCCGCCGCGTCTGCCCCCGCGGCCCAGCCGGTCGACCCGCGCATCGCGTTCTCCCGCAACCGCTGAACCAACTTCCATGAGGAGATCCGCCGTGCCCGAAGCTCCAGCGGAGCCGTTCATGACGATCCGGCACGCCATCACCGGGGAGATCACGACCACCGGCTACAACGCCGCCGCCCGGCGGATCCTGCTCCAGGCCGGCTTCGAAGAGGCGCCCGTCTGCGCCTGCCGGGCGACGGAACCCGGTACAGAGCGGACGCACCGGCCTGCTCGGCAGCCGGCGAGCTGCTCGTCGTCGGCTATCCCCTGCACCTGGACCGAGCCGGGGGTCGGCCGGTGAGCGCCGACGGTACTCACCGGTTGGCCCGGTCGCCGATGTCGGCACAGTCCGTGATCCGCTCCGAGACCGGCCAGCCCTTCCAGCCCACGCCAACCCCTCCCGTCCCCCTATCTGTTGAAGGACCCTCGTTGTGACCGCACCCGGAACGCCTGCCAGTCCAGCGCGCACCAAGGGCGGTGAACTACGGGCCAAGGTGGCCCGACTGCTGGCCGACCGGCCGGCGGACACGCTCGCCATCGGGGACATGGCCAGGCAGCTGGGCCACTCCCACGGCGCCGTCCGCAATGCCGCTCTCACCCTGGTGCGTCGCGGTGAGGCCGATCAAGGCGGAAGCGGACAGCCGGAGTTCCGCGCGAACGCGAAAACCGCCGCAGCGGCGCAGACCGCTGTGATCAGCCCTCCGGGCACCCACTCTCCCCGCGCCCAGGCGGCCACGGCCCGCACGACCATTACCGCCGCAGCCACGCCGAGGCAGACCGGTCCGATCCGCCGCGCGGGGGGCCAGCTCTACCACCCCCGGGAGCTGGCCGATCTGCCCGACGTCGAGGCGTTGAATCGCCTGCGCGACGTCGACGTGCCGGTGCTGCTCTACGGCCCTCCGGGCACCGGCAAGACGAGTCTGGTCGAGGCGGCGTTCCCGGACCTGCTCACCGTCGCCGGTGACGGCGACACCACGGTCGGCGACTTGATCGGCGAGTACACGCAGGCCGACGGCGGAGGTTACGTCTTCCAGTACGGTCCGCTGGTCACCGCGATGACCGAGGGCCGCGCCCTGCTGATCGACGATGCCACCTTGATCTCACCGAAGGTCCTGGCGGCGCTGTATCCCGCGATGGACGGGCGCAGGCAGATCCAGGTCAAGGCCCACAAGGGCGAGACCATCAAGGCCGAGCCGGGCTTCTACGTGGTGGCGGGCCACAATCCCGGCGTCCACGGGGCGGTGTTGACGGAGGCGCTGTCGTCCCGGTTCAGCGTGCAGATCCAGATCGGCACGGACTATGACCTCGCCCTGGCCTTGAGGATCGATGCCCGGGTGGTCCGGGTCGCCCGACACCTCGCCCACCAGGTCGAACTCGGCGCGCTAGGCTGGGCCCCCCAACTGCGGGAACTGCTCAGCTACCAGAAGACCGAGGCCGTCCTCGGCACCAGGGCCGCGCTCGCGAACCTCGTCGGCATCGCGCCTGTGGAGGATCGCGACGCCGTCGCCGCCGCCGTCATCAAGGCTGCCGGCGTCAAGAAGATCGCGCCCCTCACCCTCGGCAAGCAGCTCCCCGCCTCAGCCGTCCGGCAGCCCCCGGGCAGCACCGGCTCCGCGCACCGGGGCCGCTCGCGATGAGCGCCCACCACCACGTCCAGTCCACGCCGGACGACGACGCCGACCTCGCGCGCTGGGACGACGACGGCGCCCCGCCCGCGCAACCCCGTTCCTCCCCGGACGCGTGGCTGCGTGTGGGAGCCGAACTCGGCGACCGGCTGGTCGCCCTCTCCGGCCGCCAGGACCTCCTCGTCACCTGCCGTCCCGGCACGCGCAGCGGCGCACCGGCCGCGTTCTTCCCCACTCTGGGCGAGGTCGAGTTCGACGCCCGCCTGTTCGCCCCCTTCCAGCCCCACGAGATCCATCCGCGGATCGTGGGCGACGAGGACCGGTATCCCGCCGCCTGGGGAGTGTTCGTCCACGAGGCCGCGCACGCGGCCCACTCCGTCTGGACACAGCCTGCCGGAGCGGACCCCCGTGTCGTCGAGGCCGCGCTCCTGCTGGAGGAGAGCCGTGTCGAAGGCGCACACCTGATCAGGCGGCCCACGGATCGCACGTACCTGCGCACCAGTGCCCGAACCCTGGTCATGCCCGACATCGCCCACCCCACCCTCCAGGGCATCGAGCACGCCGCCGGCGTGGCGGCCCTGATCCTCGGCCGCCGTGACGTGGGCATCCTGGATGCCGGCGAGACCCGGGCAGTCGCCGATCTGTGCGAAAAGGTGCTGGGCGCAGACCTGCTGGCCACCCTCACCCGCATCTGGACCGCAGCCCACCAGTGCGCCGACCACGACGCCACGACCATGCTCGCGCACGCACAGAAATGGTGCGACGCTCTGGACGCCGCTGCCCCCGCCCTGCCCGTGCCGGAGAACCTCACCGATCTGTTGTCCGGCGCCGTGAATGTCGTCATGGACAGCACGGCCGCCACCGACGCCGCCGACCTCGCGGCACAGGCCGCAGCGACCAACGCCATGGCCGCGCAGTCCAAGGCGCAGGCACAGGACCGCGCCCAGCGGGCCGGCCAGCGACGCAAAGCCGCCGCCACCGCCAAGTCGGTCTTCAACAAGCGTGGCACCACCGTCACCCCCGACGGCACACCTGCGCCCTACGGCAACCCGGTCACCGGCACCCGCAGGCCCACCGCCGCCGAGCAGAGCGCCGCCGCGCGCCTGAGCCGCGCCCTGCGCGCCGCCGCCTACCGCGAGCGGACCGAGGAGCGGACCACCAGCCCGACCCCGCCCGGCCGCCTCAACATGCGCGCGGCCCTCGCCCGCGACGCTCAGCGCGCGGCCGGGTCGGTCCCCACCGCGGAACCGTTCACCCACACCCGCCGCCGGAATACCCCCACCCCACCGCTGCGTGTGGGTATCGCCGTCGACGTCTCCGGCTCCATGCGTGCCGCGTGTGCGCCCGTCGCGTCCGCTGCCTGGATCGTGGCACGCGCAGCAGCCCTGACCGACCCCGACTCCCTCACCGCCACCATCGCCTACGACAGGCACCTGACCGCATTGACCCGACCTACCCACCGGGCACCGGAGCGCGTGACAACGTTCGGCGCCAACGGCAGCAGTCACAACCTCGCCGATGCCCTGGACGCGCTCGACCACGGCCTCGAACTCAGCCGCCCCGGCGCCGGCCGCCTACTCGTGATCGTCACCGACGCCGTCTACACCCCGGACGAAACCGCTCAAGCCGTCACCCGCGTCAAGCAGCTCACGACCGCCGGCTGCGCCGTTCTCCAGGTCACCCTCACCGCGGGGTCCCGCCACTTGCCGGGGACCACCTTGCTGCACCTGCCCCAGCCCTCCAGCGCTCCCGCCGCCATCGCCACGGCGGCGACAAACGCCATTCGCAGGACACGCTGAGACAAGGCAGAAGGCGGAAGCGTCCCCGAGACCACCGCCAAGCACTCCAGACCACATCCGTCCGCCGCATGAATCGTGCATCTGATGAAGGACCTTGATAGCCCATGCCCGAGTACCCCCTGCGCTGCGATGTCCGGCGCCATTCGCAACACCACCGACGTGGAACTCGATGACGGCGACTGGTTCGAGCTGACGCGTGAGGTTCTCGACGCCACCGGGATAGAGCCGGACGCCGATCCGGCGGCCTGCCGGTGGGTGGCCATGCGCAACCAGGCCAGCGGGCTCGACATCGTGGCGACCGTCATCCGTCAGGACGGCCGCTGGGCCCGGTTGCACAACGACGCCTACTTCGCCCGTGCCGCGTGCGCGAACTTCACCTACGACCACGGCCTCGACACCTGGCAATAAGCGGCGGCGTCTACCAGGGATCTCCGGCCGTGCCAAATCGCGGATTGTGCGGATCCTCTCCCCTGACAGCCCGCCGACCGGGCTGCCGTTCGCCCACTCCCCATCGAGGTAGCCGCCGTGATCGCCCACCTGCAGCGCGCCAGCAACACCGCCGGCCTGCTCTCGTACCTGTACGGGCCAGGCGAACGCGGCAGCCACACCAGTCCCCGCCTGATCGCAGGCGAGGGCCACGGAGCCCCGATCGAGCTGCTCGCCGAGTCCGGCTCGCTGCCCTACCTGGCCCGCGCCCTCGACGCTCCCCTTGAACGTCTCGGGGTTCGCGCACCGGAACGGCCGGTATGGACCTGCTCGGTCCGCTCCGACCCGTGCCGGCCGGACCTCACCGATTCGCAGTGGGCCACGGTCGCCCGACGCCTCGTGGCCGTCACCGGCATCGCTCCAGAAGGCGATCCGGACGCCTGCCGGTGGATCGCCCTGCGCAACCAGCCCCGGCAGGTGCATGTCATGGCCACCCTCGCTCGTGAGGACGGCAGCCTCCACAACGCCTACCGAGACGCCTTCCGCCTCCAAACGGAGTGCCGCCGAATCGCCACCGAACTGGGTCACCTGCCCACCCCGCCAGAACCGATATCCCAAGCCCTGGAGACCCACGTGCCCGCCCCCTCCATCACCATCACCGCCGAACCCAGCGGCAGCGTCTCGGCGAAGGGCGCCAGCGACGACCTCTCCGCCACGCTCCTCAAACACGCCGGCTTCCAGCAGATCCAGGACTGGTACGGCCGCCGCCACCGCCTGCCCACCACGACCCCCGCCGTCGACCGCGCGGCCATCGCCACCCACGCAGCCGAGATGCTCCGCGCCGCCCGCTATGGGGTCGACCTCGACGCTTCTCTCGATGCCGCCCGGACAGCCACCCCGGCGAACCCACTCGGGCCCTACACCGCCGGAGCGGAACTCCTCCGACTCACCGACCAGATCAGGTCAGCCGAGAACGGTGACGACCTTCGGCGGGCGGTCGACCACCTTCTTCACCCCGAACACGGCGCACTGGAGCGTGTGCGGGAAGCGCTGGAGGCGGCAGGCGAACAGATCACCGACCTCGACGACGAGGCGTATCAACTCGCCGACCGGTTTGGGTTCGCTGCGGAATTCGTCGGCTCGGCCCAGTCGGAACTCCAAGATTCACACGTCGAGTTGCTCGGTATCGGCGGCACGCAGCAGCCCCAGGCCGAGGCACGGAATCAGCCTCCGGGGCTCCCCGGCCCCCAAACCGCCGCTCTCGCCACTTCGCCCGCAGCGGCCAAGGCCAAGGTCTCCTCGACCCTCGGTGGTGAGGCACCAGAGGCCGGCGCGGTCACACGTCCCTCACAAGCCCCCGGCCCTCGAACCCGATAGCCCCGACCACCGACTCCCTTCCTGAACAGGAGCTTCCTCGATGACCAGCAGAAGAGCACCGCGCGCCCCGCCACCGTTACTCGCCTGCGCTCACTTCCAGGACTCATCATGCCCGCACCGCGCACCAGCGCGCCCTCGACCACCACCGGGTCGGACGCGCTCTTCTACCTCCTCTTCGGCATACTCGGCATCACGCTCGCCTTCGGTTCGCTGGCCTGGCTGAGCGGCAATCTCACCAACTCCTTTTTCGGAAGCGGGCCTTGTTCTCCGTACAGGGCCACTGACACACTTCTTCATCCCGAAGCGCTGTGGCCGAACCTGAGCCCCACCGCCCTGCTGGTCGGCGCGCGGATCATCCCCGGCCTGCTGTCCGTCTGCCTCACTGTCCTCGGCCTGGTGCTGTGGATGCGCCTGCGCGGCGGCCCGAAGAACGGCCTTGCCCGGAAGGCCGACCTCGCCCCGCTGCTGGACAAGGAGAGCACCGCCAAGGCCAGGAGCCTGCGGCCGTCCCTGAGCGGCCGGGAGTGTAAAAGAGGTCGCCCCTGCCGACCGCGGCATCCTTCTCGGCGCCCTTTCCCCGGGCGGGGCCCATGTCCGCGCGTCCTGGGAGGACGTGATCGTCGCGATCATGGCTCCGCGTTCCGGAAAGACCTCCGGGCTCGCGATCCCCGCGATTCTCGCGGCGCCCGGCCCGGTCCTGCTCACCAGTAACAAAGCCGCGAACGACGCCTTCACCGCGACGGTGGACGCTCGGGGCGAGGTCGGTGCGATCTGGACGCTCGACCCGCAGCAGATCGCCCACCACCCGCGCGAGATGTGGTGGGACATCCTGGCCGACGCCCGCGACCTGACCGGGGCGAAGCGTCTGGCCGGGCACTTCGTCGCCGCCAGCGTGGACGATTCGAACGGCTCCGACTTCTGGTCCACCGCGGCGAGCAACACCCTCGGCGCGCTGTTCCTCGCTGCCGCCAGCCACCGCCGCCCGATCACCGACGTCCTGGCCTGGCTCGCCTCCCCCGCCGACCGGACCCCGGTCGACCTGCTCACCGACGCCGGCCACGACGCCGTCGCGGCCCAGCTCCAGGGGACCGTCTCCGGCGCGACGGAAACCCGCGACGGAATCTTCGAGACGGCGCGGCAGTACGCGAGCTGCCTGCTCGACCCGGACGTCGCAGCGTGGGTCACCCCCGCCAAGGATCTCCCCGAGTTCAAGCCCTTCGCGTTCGCCACGTCCCGCGACACCCTGTACCTGTTGAGCAAGGACGGCGGCGGCAGCGCGAGCGCGATCATCGCCGCAGCGGCTGACGCCGTGATGCGCGCGGCCGTGGTCGTCGCCGAGCGCTCCGGCGGACGGCTGGACCCGCCCGCGCTGTGCGTCCTCGACGAGGCCGCGAACGTGTGCAAGATCAGCGATCTCCCCGACTTGTACAGCCACTTGGGCAGCCGGGGTGTCATCCCGATGACGATCCTGCAGTCCTACCGGCAGGGCCAGCGCTGCTGGGGCGAGGCCGGCATGGACGCCCTCTGGTCCGCCGCCACCGTCAAGATCATCGGAAGTGGCATTGACGACGCGGACTTCGCCGACCGGCTCAGCAGGCAGGTCGGTGACCACGACGTGCAGACCACCTCGGTATCGACCAGCGACGGCGGCAAGTCCACCTCGGTGAGCATGCGCACCGAGCGGATCCTGCCGCCCGACGCGATCCGCGCTCTGCCCAAGGGCAAGGCGCTGCTCCTGGCCACAGGCATCCGGGTCGCCATGCTCGACCTCCGGCCCTGGTACAGGGAGCCGTCCGCCAAGGTGGTCGGCCCTGCTTCGGCCCGTGCGACGAAGGCGATCACCGAACGGGCCCTCGCGAAGGCCAACGTCCGTGACGACTTCGGGCTGTCGGCATGAGCGCCCCAGCCCTGCAGGTGCTGTCGCTCGGCGCCGGCGTGCAGTCGACGTGCCTGCTGCTGATGGCTGCCGAAGGGCACCTGCCCGGACTGGACGTGGCCGTCTTCGCCGACACCGGCTGGGAGCCGCGCGCGGTCTACGAGCACCTCGACAGGATCGACCGGGAGATCGCCGCGCCGGCCGGGATACCGATCCTGCGGGTGTCTTCGGGCAACATCCGCTCCGACGCCCTGGACCCGGCCAAGCGGTTCGCTTCCATGCCGCTGCACATCCTCAACCCAGCAGGAACTGAGGGGATGTCGCGTAGGCAGTGCACGGGTCAGTACAAACTCCGGCCCATCAAGGAGAAGGTGCGCGAGCTGCTCGGCTACCCGCATCCGCGGCGGATCCCCGCCGGGATCCTTGTCGAGCAGTGGATCGGCATCTCGGTAGACGAATTCCACCGGGCGAAGGACGCCGACGTAGCCTACATGAAGAACCGGTTCCCCCTGATCGAGCAGAACTTCTCCCGAGCGGACTGTCTACGGCTGCTGCGCTCGCGCGGCCTCGCATCGACTCCCCGGAGCGCATGTCTGGGGTGCCCGTATCACGGCAACGCCCAGTGGAGGGCGCTGCGGGACGACTCCCCCGACGAATGGGAAGACGTCGTCGCCTTCGACGCCGCGATCCGCTCGGGCAACGCCAGGGCGACCGCCGAAGGCAACCCGCTGCTCGGTCAGGCGTACCTGCACCGCTCCCGCCAGCCACTCGGCCAGGCGCCCATCGACCGCGTCACCGCGCACGAGTGGTCCCGCCGCCAGGGCGACCTCTTCGACGCCATCGCGGACACGGAACTGGAGAACGGCGACGTCGAAGGCTGCTCACCCTGGACCTGCCGCTCCGGCACCCCGGTCAGGGACGACCTCGACCTCGCGAACTGAAACCTTTCCGCCCCCATCACCGATCAGGACCACCCATGTCTTCCTTCCATCACCCAACACCTCAGCCACCGCACGACGTCCACCTGGCTGGCTCGGCCGCCCTGCGTCGACAGGGCGTCTGGCGCCTGCACAGCGGCATCGGCTCCGTCCCCATCAACGATGAGGAGTTCAGCCGAACGCTGGACGGCCTCGCCACCTTGACGGCCGCCGCCGACCACGCCGTCGCGCGGCTCGACGAGCAACACCTCACGCCGTCCGGTGTCTGGATCGAGGGTGCGCGGTGACGCCGCTGCTCCGTGCGGAACAGGCGGTGCTTGGTTCCGTGCTGCTCGACCCGGATCAGCTCTCGCACCTCGACTGGCTCGCGCCGGACCACTTCTATCGGCCCGTTCACCGGGCGCTGTTCGCCGCGTTGCGCAAGCTCCGGGACGACGGCCACCCCGCCCTGGCTGAAAAGTCCGTACCGCTCTCCTGGGTAACCGATGCAGTCAACGAGGCCGGCCTCCACGTACGGGGGCTGACCGCGGTGTACGCCCACTCCCTGATCTCGGCCTGCCCGCGTCCCGCGCACGCTCCGGTGTACGGCCGCATGGTGCTGGAGGGCGCGATCCATCGCAGCGTCACGGAACACGCGATCCGCCTTCACCAGGCGGCTCGCGCCGACGCCCTGCAGGGCGAAGTCGAGGGAGCCCTGCATTACGCGGACGTCCTTACCGGCGTGCTCAGCGATCTCGCACAGCGCTGGGGCACCGAACCACGCCCGGTCCCACCGACTGCTCCGCCGACCACCGTCCCAGCCGCGCCACCGCCGGTTCGCGCCGACCAGGTCGCCGAGGACGAGAGGTTCCTTCTCGCCGTCCTCGCTGAGCAGCCAAACGCCATGGACGAGGTTGCCGGCTGGCTGCGGCCTGACGACTTCGCCGACCCCGCCCACGGGCAGCTCTACCGCTGCCTCGGCGCACTGCACCACCGAGGTGAGCCCATCGATCGGGTCACCTTGCTCTGGGAAGCCCAGCGGCGCGGGCTTCTGGCCGACGGAACGCTGTCCAGCGATCGGCTCACCGCCATCTGCGACGGCGTGGGCCCAGGCAGCACCGAATGGCTCGGCAAGCTGGTGATGCGCTCGTCGGTCACCCGCACGGCGGCGACCTCCGCACGTGCTATCCGGGCCCTGGCAGAGGACGAAGCTCTGGCCCCCGGGCGGCTCATCAATCACGCATTGCATGCACTCGGCCCCCTCGATGAAGTGCGCTCCCGCTGGCAGGCCGCGAACGGCCACCCCGCACCGACGCCGACGGCCCCGGCCCCGGCCCGCTCACCGACCGAGCCGCCCCCTGCGCAGGTACACGCGGCGCTCGCCCGCAGCACACCGCGCCCAACCTCGCCATCCTCGGCACGGCCGGAGTCTGCCCCCAGCCCGGCCGCCGTGCGACCGCCATCTCGCGGACACGGCTGACCCTCCCCTCCCGTACGTCGCTCGTCCTTCCCCTTGGAATTCACCATGAACAACACCCCGGTCTCCGACGCCCTGGCCCTGACCGAATCGCTCGGGGTAGGTGACACGCAGACCACCGTCGCGGGCCCTCCGCTGATCGGCTCGCTCTGCTCCGGCTACGGAGGGCTGGACCTGGGCGTCCAGTCCGCGCTCGGCGGCACGCTGGCCTGGCACGCGGAGGTCGATCCGAACGCCTCGCGCATCCTGGCCCGCCACTGGCCCGGCGTCCCCAACCTGGGCGACATCACGACCGTCAACTGGTCTGCCGTGCCCCGGGTGTGCGTCCTGACAGCGGGTTTCCCCTGTCAAAGACGTCTCGGTCGCCGGCCGTCGGGCCGGACTCAACGCCCAGACCCGCTCCGGGCTGTGGCTGCACGTCGCCCGTGCGGTCGAAGCCCTCCGACCCTGTTTGGTGGTGATCGAGAATGTGCGCGGCCTCCTCACCTCCCCCGCCGGTTCCCCTGGCAACGTGGAATTCTGCCCGTGGTGTCTGGGAGACACCCCAGGTCAGCCTCCTCTGCGAGCACTCGGTGCCGTACTCGGATCCCTGGCCGACCTCCGGTACGACGCGAAGTGGCTCGTGCTTCGCGCCTCCGATGTCGGAGCCCCGCACCGGCGCGAGCGCACGTTCCTCGTCGCCTGGCCCGCCGAACACGCTGTTCAAGACGCCGACCAGCAACATCGCGAAGAACGGCGGCTCGCAACACCCTTCCAAGAGGAAGAGCGGAGGACACGGCCCGAACCTGGCCGACGAGGTGGAGTGGCTCCTGCCTACTCCGAAGGCATCGGACGGAATCAAGGGCTCGCCCAACCAGCGCCACGGCAATGGGGACATGACCCTGCCGAGCGCGGCGGCGTCACTGCTGTCCACCCCACGGGCCCGCGACACGGCCACGCCGGGACGCCGGCCAGGCAAGGGATGGCGCCCTCCGCTGTCGGCAGTGATTCTGCCGCTCTGGACGGAATCGGCTCCGGAAACCGAGGGGCCGACCAGCGATGGGGGGCGTACGCAGCCGCCATCGCCCGATGGGAGATGCTCACCCGCCCCGCGCCGCCGCCCACCGATGCGGCCGGACGCCTTCGTGCCGACTTCGTGGAGTGGATGCAGGGCCTGGAGCCCGGCTGGGTCACCGCCACCCCTGGGCTCGGACGACCGGCTCAACTCACCGCGCTGGGCAACGGCGTTGTGCCTCAACAGGCCCACCGAGCAGTGCAGTTGCTAGCTGCACCCTTCCCGCGCTGCCCTCGCTGCGCGACGGCGTAGCGCCCCACTACCGGGTTTTCCCGGCCGGGCCAAATCGCGGTTTCTCCGGATCCTCTTCCTCATGTCGCCGTCTCACAGATGGAGCACGCCCCCATGTCCGACACCAGCACGACCGCCCCCGGCCCTGAGCCGTTCCGCGTCCCCGACGGGGACCTCGACGACCTCGCCAGCACCCTCGCCAAGACGATGGCCGAGGTCAGGCAGCACGGCGTCATCCTCGACCGCCTGGGCTCCGAGCCCGCTCCCGCCTCCGCCGAGCTTCCTTCGCCTGTCGGCGTTCCGGCCGCCCGGGCAGACTTCGCGCAGGGCGATGGCCCCGCTTCGGTGTTCGTCCTCGCCCTGGGCGGTGAGGCGTACGCGATCGAGATCGCCGCGCTCAGCGACTGGGTGAACTACCTGTTTCTCCCGGTGTACGGCCGGGAGATCAGCACCAGCCGCCCGTGGTGCGCGCAGTGGCACGAACACCCCGAGGCCGTCGCCCGACTGCACGCCCTCTGGCTCGCGTGGCAGCAGCTCACCGACGCCGAGGCCGGCCTGTCCGGTCCCTCGGTGTGGCACCGCGACCACCTCGACCAGACGCTCGTCCATCTCCGCGCTCCCGACGGCCCCTTCGCCGCCTGCACGACGAGCCCGACCCGGCCCAACCACCGCGTGCTGACCACCCCCGCGCCCGAGCAACTGGGGCTGGCGGCATGAGCAACGAACCCGCCTTCGGCCCCTACGATTCCGCGCTCGGCGACGCGGACTCCGCGAACGCCGAGCTGGGGTGGTTTTGGCCCGCCGACCCAGCGGCCAGCGAACTCGACTTCCGTCTCGACGACTTCGAGCCTGCCGACGCGGCCTCCAAGCTCGCGGCGGAGGCGTTTTGGCCGGACGACCTGACGGTCATGGCCAAACACCACACCGTTCCTCACGGCTCTCACACCTTCGTCGTCGCCCACGACCGATCCATGACCTGGGGTATTCCGGGCGATCCGCAGGTAGTCGCGATCATGGTCGCGCGAGATCTCAGCCTGGACACGTTCACCTTCGAGTCGACCTACCACGCCACCGTGGCCTTCGCCCAGAACTGGCTGATCGAACGCGGATGCCCACCCGGGCCAATCGCTCAGGTCGACGGGAACTTCATGAAGCCCGCCGACGACCTCACCGTCCAGATCGAGCAGCAGATACGGGAGTCGGGCGCCCGGTACGAGGTCCTCGCCAGCGAGACCTCGGACTTCGACCCGTGCGAGACCTGGACCCTGACCCGGGACTCCAGCACCGACCAGGCACCGATTCGAGTCTTCCTCGAAGAGGGCGACGCGGACGCCCACACGTACACGATGCGCGAGGGCGCCTTCGCCGATGAGGGTGCCGCCCGCTCCTGGCTGGACGACCGCAGCGGTCCGCTCCCGGAGCCGCCGGAGTACAGCGATCACAACGGCGCCGTCGTCCGGGCCCGTGTCGCCCGCATCGCCCTGGCCCGGTCGACAGGTGCCTCCGCGACGCGGGGGGCGGGACTCGACACCTCCCGTACGCCACCGCCGGGGCCAGCACAGCGCCCCGGCCAGGGGCCGCTGCTGTGAGCCGCGCCCGTTTCGCCTTCGCCGCACATCCCGATGCCATCGCGGACCTCCGGGAACTTCCCGACGACATGCGCGACTTGGCTCTGCTGGAGCTGCAGAACCTGGTTCACGGCAGCGACGACTGCCTGCCATTGAAGGGTCGCCTCGCGGGCTTCCACAAGGTGTACGTCGATCCGTCCGTCTCCTACCGGATGGTCATCCAGTTCCGCCCGGCTCCGCCGACCTCGCACCACAAGCGCGAGATCTATCTCGTCGCTGCCGGCAGCAGGAAGGACTACGCGGTCTACCGCGCGGCGCACCTGCGTACCGGCCCCCACCAGGACGCCGAGGCAGCCTCCGCCTCCGAAGCGCGTGTGCAGGCCGCCCGATCCCGCTCGCCCCGCGCGGTCGACCAGCCGACTGCGGTCCCGGCAACTCCTGCCGCAGCAGTCCAACCCGCTGCTGCCGCTCCTCGAAGGGCTCCCCAGCTATGACCGCCGACCGCACCCCCCTGGCCCGTACCGAACTGGCCGACCTCCTCACCGAGGTTGCGCACAGCGTCTCGGGCATCCTCACTGCCGAGTATCCGACGGCCGCCAGTCGTTCCTACCTGCACCCTGTGCTCGGTGCACTGTCCGCCGGGCCCCGGGTCGTCTGCGAGCTGAGCGACCGCTTCGAAGGCTTCGTGGCCGACGATCCCCTTCCCACCACGCCAGCGGGTCTGTTCACCCTGGCCTCCTACGCATCGGCGCTGGGATGGCTCACCGAGTCCCTCGCGGAGCTGACCGCCTCGGTCGACCGCATCTGCACGCGCGTCGGTATCCCCACGCAGCCGCCGGAGCCGGCCTTCGCCGCACGGGCCAGCGTTGAGCAGAACGCCGAGTTCGACTTCACCTTCAGCGCCCTGGAGTTGGCGGCGATCCGCACTGCGGCCGAGGCCGCCGGCCTCGCGCCGGTCGACTACGTCGAGGTGCTCTCCGAGTCCCTGCTCTCAGCCTCCCGGATCACCGACGCCTGCATGGAGATATCCAGCGGCCTGCTGGAAGACGCCGCATACGTCCTCGGCGAGGCGACCGATCAGGTCTCGATCGGCGACGGACCCGAGAGCCTGCCCACCCTGGTCCGCTCCCTGCTCGCGCGGATGGAGGCGACGCAGTGAACGCGCAGAACGCCATTGCGCAGCCCGGTGCGCCGCCCGCACCTGCGACAAGCCCGACCGCCAGGCCGCTCCGTTCCCGCTAGATACCCGTTGAAAGGGCGCCCCCATGTCCACCGTGATCTACACACGCCGTCTGGTCGAACACCGCTACGGCCACCCGCTGGAGAAGCTGCACCGCGGCCTCGCTTCCGGCCGGTCCGACGACCCCGTCCTGCCCATCCTGCTGCGACGGCTCGACGGACTCGCTCAGACCGGCGCCGATGCCCAGTCAGCCCGCCGCAACCTCGAAGCAGCCTGGAGGGGCCACCGCTCCGGCGAACCCTCCTTCAAGGATCTCGTTCTCCTGTACGCGACCGAAGTCGTCGACCTCGAACGCCATGAACAGAGCGAGGCGGAAGCGGTCTGGGACCTGTTGGATGTCCGCCTCCTCCTGGACCGGAGTTCCGCTCGGCGGTCGTCGGCCCATCGAGTCGCCCCTGCTCCTGAGGATCGGGAGCTGCTGGACATCGCCCGCGAGGTCGCCGCCGACCTGACTCACCTCAACCGCGAGGCCCTGCGGCGTGGCCTGCGCAAGCGCGGTGTCCGCGTCAGCAACCGCCGCCTCGGCGTCGTGCTCCAGAGGCTTCGAGCCGAGAGCGCCTTCCGGTGACCGCCCGGTCGAGTCACAGATCCAACAATTCCCTCTGCCTCAATGGAGTTCATCCCATGTCCGCCACCTCTTCGTCCTCCACCGCGATCGGCTCGGTCGATGCCCAGCGTGTCGAGGACGCGCTTTCCCTGATAGCACCGAAGTGGACCACCTGGTCGGCGCAGACCCTGGCGCAGCAGGGCAGCCCCATGCGTGTGCGCGACGTCGCCGCCAGGCTTCCTTTCGTCAGCGAGCAGCTCGTCGGCAAGCGGCTGGCCCAGATGCACGCTGATGGGCTGGTCACCCGAGTCGGCGACCGCCACGGGGCTCCGTATCAGCTCACCGCTTTCGGCGAATCGCTGTCTCGGGTGCACGACACCCTTTCCGACTGGTCCCAGGCCAACCTCTCGCTCGGCGGCCGGGTAGCCGGTGCCGAACGCGTTGAGGACGCCGTGCGGCGTCTGCACCTGCGGGATTCGACCGCCGTGATCCAGGTTCTCCACACGGGCGGCCCCATGCGGTTCGTCCACATCGCCGAGGAGGCCGACCTGGACAACGGCTGGACCAGGCAGCGACTCAACCGGCTTCAGGCCGACGGCCTGGTCGCCCGTACCGGGCCCCGCCACGGCGACCCGTACGTCCTGACCGACGCCGGGCGGGCGCTCGGCCCCGTCTACGCAGCCGTCGAGCACTGGAGTGGCCCCGTCACCACGCGGCACCGCTCGGCACCGCCGGCCCCTGTCGCGGCGGCCACCCGGACCCACACCGGAGTCCCGCTGGCGTCGGACAACACTCGAACCGCAGCCGCCCTGCGCCGGAGCGCCGCCGCGCCGAGCGCCCTGTTCAGCCACGCTCCGCAGCCGCAACCGCGGGTGCCCGCAGCCGTCACCGCCCAGTCGACGCCCTCACGGGGCCGGTGATCCGGGTGGCGCTGAGAGCCGAACACGCCTCCTCTTTGCCACGGCGCCCGCGTGTAGTCGAGCAGCCCTTCCCGCTGTGCACGCGGGCGCGTTCCCCCACGCCCGGAGCCTGGCCCATGAACCCCCAGCCATGATCCATCGCGAGGTCGCGCACGCGGTCTCGCTCACCCCGGTCAGCCCGCCCGTCCCCCAGGTTCCTCGGGCTCCCACCCCTCTTGACGTGCGCCGTACCGCGGTCACGCAGGCCGTCCACCGGGCCGCACGTTTTCCTCGGACAGCCGCCGACCTGCGGGTCATGGCCGCGCGCAGTCGTACAGGGGCCTCGGCGCAGAACCGTCGAGCAGCCCTGCGCCCGCTGCCGGTTTCAGGCCGTCGGCCACACCGGCGCCCTCACGCCGGAGCCGCTGACCGCTTCGGCCCTTTGCGACACCCCCTCCGCCCGAAGCGCCCTTCGAATGCCGGGAGTTCACCATGCCTGACGCCACCACGCTTGATCAGGCCACGGCCATGATCGAGAAAGCCTGGGGCCGCCCGATTGAGGCCCTGGAGTCCATCGCGGTCCGTAGCCCCAGCGAGGACCCCCTCTTGCGCTCGGTGATGCACATCCGCTCGTCCTTGGTCGTCACCGACACCGCCGTGGCTGTTCACCAGGACCGTCTGCACGCCCTCTCGCGGCCCGGCCGTGTGCCGGCCTTCTACGACCTGGAACGGATCACCGGCTCAGCGGCGGACCTTCGCGTCGCTCAAGCCGAGAGCCGGACTTCTCTTCAGGCCATCAGCCATGTGATCGAAGCGCGTGAATCCGCCGCGACCGCGGACCGGGCCCCGGCAGCCCGGCTGGCCCAGGCCGCTGTCGCCCGCTCGGGGCACGCTTCGCGCGCCCTGGGCCAGTCACCCGATCAGCCCGCTCCTTCGGCCGCTTCCGGCCCGTCGGTGGCGGCGCTGGGGCCGCACCGCTGATGGTCAGCTGAGGTCCTCGTCACGGTGGGCGTCCCAGATACGGGAGCCCACGGCGCGGGCCAGGTCGTCCAACGTCAACTCGACGCGACGTCCATCCACGCTCCGCCCCTCCCCCACGGCGTCCTCGTCTCGCCGTCCGTCGGACTGGACACCGACAGCCCACTGGCCGTCAGCGACCATCGCGACGTCGCCCACCGTCCAGGGTCGCCCGGCGGCGCGGATCTTGCGTTCCAGCCCTGCCCCGTCCCCGTGTCTGCTCGGCTCCGTCATCCCTGCTCCCCCCTTCGATCCTGTGCGGCCCATCGCCGCAACCCAACTAGGACAACCGCGTTGACCGATCCATTCCCGGCGCCAGCGTCCCCCCACGCACGGCCGCCAGTTCGCCCACGGCAGACGCCGCTTCCCGGGAACGGACTACGTACTTCGGGACACCGCATGTCAACGTACGGGTGTTGGGAAAAACCGCAGGTCAACAAAGGGATCGCCCGACCATGAACACCTCCCCCACCCTCCTGCCCGCCGTAGTCCGCCCGGCCGTCGAAGACCGTCGCTGGCTCTCCTCCGACCACTGCGCAGGCCCGGTGCTCGACCTCCTCGACGCCCTCGGCTGGGCGATCGTGAACACCCCGGAGGCCAACGTCCACGCGACGAGCCCGGACGGCCACGTCTACGTCGGCTGGCTCCCCGAGGACACCACCGCGTGGCAGCGCGGCATCGTCTGGCAGGTCCGAGTGCAGCCCGCCGAAGGCGACCCGTGGGTCCAGGAGTTCGGCCTCTACACCCCCTCCGAGGCCGTTGCCGGATTCCTCGCCGCGCTCATAGCCACCCCCGCCCGCTGATCGCGCTTTCGACCCGACTCGGAGGAGCCCCGTGGCACACCGCGCCCCGCTCACCAACCACCACGCCGACGGCACTCTGTGCCCGGCGGACCACAAGCACACCAGCTCCGGCAAGCCGCTCCACCCCGACTGCTCCGGCCGCGCGTACACGCAAGCCATCTGCTCCTGCGGCGGCTGGGACATGAAGCAGTCCGGCAAGGGCTACGTCAACGAGAGCCGGAAGCGGCACCTCGCCAGCCACGCCCAGGGGCCGAAGGTCCCCCGCAACCTGGCGCGTCTCGACGTGTCCTGACGCTCACACATCAACCTCGCACCGGCATTTCCACACCGCTCCCGGAGGCCCCTGTGCCCCACTATCTGACCGTCGGCCACCTGCTCCGCCAGCTCCAGGACCTCGACCCCAGCCTGCCGATCCGCCTTGCCATCAACCCGGACTTCCCCTTCACCCACTACCTCGGGGCGGAGGTCATCGTCCGGGACGGCAAGGCGTTCATCGCTGACGACGGCCAGGAGGACTACCTCCCGACGGCGGTCAGCGACGCCCTCACCTGGTCCTGACCCGCTCCACCGAAAGGCCCCGGAGGCTCTTATCTCGTCGCGACCCCGCCCTTCTCACGTCCTTCCCCTGCACGGCCTGGCCGTACGTCCCATGCCGACCGCCATGCGCGGCGCGCTGGTCCAGAGCGTCTCCGCACAGCCCGACGGGCCGCTCGACGTCACCTGGCTCACCCTCGAAACCCCAAAGCTCCCCCTCGGCCGCATCAGCCTTCACTGGGAGCCCGCCCCCCTCGCAGGCTGGAACGTCACCGCCCACCTGGGCCTGGCCACCACCGAGGTACACCTCGCCTCGTGGCCCGCCGCCCCGGACGACTGGCCGCGCCTGGTCCGCCCAACCCTCCACGAGGTACTTGGCCTCTGCGCCGCCCTCGCGGTCGCGACCGCCGCCCTCGACCTCTCGAACCGCCTCGCCCAGGTCTGACCGAACCGCAGAAGGCCGCCCCCGCCGATCAGGCAGGGGCGGCCTTGCCATACACCCAGCCGCATGTTGCGTACGCTCATCACCGACGAACGAGGAGGACACGATGACCGACGACCAGCAACTCTGGGGGTACCCCGAGGTCGCCGCTCACCTGGGCATCAGCGTCGGGGCTGCCCGTAATCGCAAGAGCCGGGGAAGCCTGCCCTCTCCTGACAACACCATCGTGCCGGACCGCCCGCGCTGGCGGCCCGCCACGATGCAGAGCTGGACGCCGGTCGGCCGGGGGTTTCGAAGCGACCTCCATCGCGAGTCTGTTTCTGCTGCCGCTCCGGCCTCCTCCGGATGAGGAGCATCATGAACGGCCTCGTCGTCAGGTCCTGCCTGATCGGCGCCGCTGGAGCGGTCGCCGCCATCGCCGCCGTTGTGCAGCACAACTACGGTGTCAGCAGCATTGCCTTGTTCGCCGTGGCGGCCGGTGCCTGCGGCGCTCACCTACTCCGCCGATCTCAGGACGCCGCGAACGACCGCGCGGTCCTCCACTGCTACGAGAACGGCCCAGGCATCCCGTCGACGCCTTGGCGAACGAACTTGGGCTTCGCCGCGCCACAGTCCAGCTCAGCATCCACCGTCTGGCTCGTTCCGGCGAGCACCCTCCGACCGCCGATTCCGCTGAATGACGGATAGGTTCGCCCCTAGTCTCAAGGCATGACCGACTCGCCTATGCCCTCCCCACCGTTCCCTTCGCCTGACAATGCCGCGCTCCGGGTGGTCGTCGGCAATGCCCTCGCATCAGTCCGCAACGGCGAAGCCTCCGTGGAGGAGGCGATCCTTCACGCCGCCGTCCACGGCTGGTACGAGGGCCATATCCAGGGCGAAGATGAGTGCCCCGGCTGCGACTTCCGAGGCGGACTGCCGAAGAACGCGAACCGCGGCTGACCATCGCGCCACGCGAAGGAGCGCCACCGACCTATCGGTGGCGCTCCGCGGCGTTCGGTATTCAGATCCCCACGCCTGCGGTACGCGCCATCACCCGGCCTGCACGCCTGAGCATCGTTGCCGGCTTCAACTCCTTCTCTACACGTAGCAGATAACCCGCGGGTGAGGAGGCCACCAGGGTGTCGCGCTCGCGGGCGGCGGCCTGGCGGGTCGCGAGGGCGGCGAACGCGATGCCGGTGCCGACTGCCGTGGCAGTTCCTCCCAGCAGCCAGGCCAGTCCGGCCCCGGGCACGGTCACCTCCGGCTTGATGGTGAGCGTGGTGAAGACGGTGTTCAGTTTCAGGCCGTTCATCGCCTGGCGGAGCGATTCGAGCGGCTGGGCCAGGTGAGAGTCGAAAGCCCCCTGAAGGTGCAGCTCGAAGGCGGCGCGGTCGGTAACCTCCTGCGTGGCGCCGACCACGTCGGCCGTCGCTGCCTCGACCGCTGCGGCGAATGCGGCGAACTCGTCGGCGTACTGCGTCCTCAGTCGGACGATCTTGTCCGCCGGGACGTGGCGCAGGTCTGCCGGTAGTACGCACTGCACGGCCATCATGGCCATCCTGGCCTGTGCAGTTTCCCGTCCGACCGTCGGCGCGGCGCCACCCAGAAGCGTGTCGGTGATGCGCTCGGCCGTCCACTCGCCTGTCGCGATGTAGGCGTCCAGCTGGTCGGTGACCGGCGCGAACGCCGTCCGACGCGCCAACTCCTCGGTGATCGCGCACTTGTATGTCCAGGCCAGCGCCGGGTCCACGACCACCCACGACACCTGTTGGTGCCCGACCATCTGCCGCCAGTCCCGGTAAGCGAGCCCAGCCTCCTCCAGCGCCGCCTCCAGCTCCGCGGGCACCTCCTCAGGGTAGAGGCCGGTCAGGTCTCGGGGGGTCGGGGCGAGCATCGGGGCCGACTGTCGGCGCGAAGTGAATCGGCGGTCTTCCACAGCGAACCGGGCGCGCAGCGCCTCCGCGTTGTCCCGAATCGCTTCGACGAACGCCGGCGCGACCGTCTCGGCAGCCGGTCGTGGATCGGTGTCGATGAGGAATCCCGTGCCCTGGTTGAGCTCCTTGATGACGTCGCGGTCTCGCACAGGAAAACCGGGCGGCACCACACGGGCCAGGTTTCGCCAGTACAGCGCCGCCGCCTTCGCCCAGGACTCGTCTCGCAGGTGTACGTACGGGTAGTAGAGCCCGGTCTGCAGCGCCATCGATCGCCTTTCTCCCCCTGCCCCGACCAATCGTGATCAAGGGCCCACAGAATGTTAAGCGTCAGGCGCCCCGCGTCTCCACCGGCACTCCAGGTACGCGGGGCACTTCCGGCCGCCGCCCATAGGGCTGGCACGAAGTCCTGGGATGGGAAGCTGCCGACGCAGTTACGCGGCGTATCCCGCGCCAGGGCGCGGGAAATGTCGACTCCGCTCGTTAATCCAGGTAGGTGCCGGCGAAGGCTCCGTCGAAGCCGAGCGCGGCGAGGCCCTGCTCGACGCTGGGATAGGTCGTTCCGTCCGGGATGGCGATCAGGGCGTCGAAGTCGGCGCGGCTGATCTCGGGTTCGAGCCACTGGTTGCTGCAGCGGCAGCAGACCCAGACGTTTCGGCCGTGGTTGATGAGGAGCCAGTCGCGCCGGGCACGGCAGGCCGTGCACATCACCGGGATGCCACGAAGGGCCAGGGCTCTCGGGTGGCTGAGGCAGCGCGTCGCGCCGGGTCCGCTGGGAGGCTGCGTCTCGTAATCGAGTTGCAGCAAGGGATCGGTGCCGGTGGGAAGGACGGGCAGCACGGGTGTCGGCTCTGCGGGGCGTTCGGTGGTTCTGAGCACGAGCGTCATCTCCCGGTCGGGGTACTTCTGTTTCCATCCGTAACAGCCGATGGAGGTGGTTGTCCAGGGGTTTCTCGATGGCCGGCGGGGGGCCATAAACCCGGCCCGCCGGACCCTCGTCAGCGGCGCGGTGGGCGGTTGCGCGGGTCGGAGACGGTGG
Source organism: Streptomyces sp. NPDC093085 (assembly GCF_040683935.1). Classification (NCBI taxonomy): domain Bacteria; kingdom Bacillati; phylum Actinomycetota; class Actinomycetes; order Kitasatosporales; family Streptomycetaceae; genus Streptomyces; species Streptomyces sp. NPDC093085. The sequence goes on from NZ_JBFBFB010000002.1 coordinate 384,726, forward strand.
GGCGAGCTGCGGCCGTGGGAGCCGTCCGGTTGTTGGTGCGACTGGTCGGGGCCTTCGTCTGGCTGGTGTCGGCCGGCCGACGGCGCGTTGCTTCACCCGGGTGAGCGGGAAGCTGGGCGAGGCGGCGCAGTCGCCAGACGAGCACGTCGTTCACGTCGTCGGCCGTGTCGAGTTCGCGCATGTCGATGGCCTGCTGGAGAAGGGCCTTGGGGTCGTGGCCTGCGTGCTCGGCCTGGGCGAGTGTGGCGGTCAGGGCATCGGTCTTCGTGGACGAGTTGTCTGCTCGCATCACCCCGTTGGGTAGTGCTGCGTGGATGGTGGCCTGGTGGGTGCGGCGTTCGGCTTCCGGTAGAGCGCGGCCTTGGTCGTGCAGCGCCTGTATGGGCGTGGCGGCGGCCTGTCGGTAGGCGGCTCGCAGATGCTCGGCGGTCTGTCGGGAGGCGTGGGCCTGCTGGGCGTGTCCGCGGGCGGAGTGCCAGCGGGCGGCGGCGAGCGTGACCAGGACCAGGGTGGAGAGGAGCATGGCGGTGGTGCCTCCGTCCTCGCCACGGCCGAGGGCGCTGCCGGCCTGGATGATGCCCCGGGCCGCCGAGCGGAGTGCCCGGGTGTCGGCACGCTCCGCGCGGACGTGGCTGCGGGTGGCGCGTTCGAAGGCTCGGGCGGCGGCACCTAGCTCGGCGCGGGTGGCGGCCGGGGAGGTCTGTGTCACGGCGTCCAGGAGTTCGCCGATCCCTACCAGTTGAGCTGCGGCTTCGTCGTCGCTGTCGAGCAGGAGGGCGGCGCGCTCGGCGATGCCGGTGGCGTTGCGCCGTTCCCGGGCGGGCGGGGACCAGTCCGGTCGGCCGCTGGTCGCCGCCGGGTGCGTCATCTGGTCAGCGGTGCCGTCGACGAGGCGGCGGCGGATTTTAGGGAGTGAGAGGTCGGGGGCTAGCTTGGATCCGGGGTACCAGATCGGGTTTCCCTCGCGGTTACGGTCGCCGGTAAGGGCGACGTTGTAGCCGATGGCGTCTCCGGACGGGGCGTTTCGGATCTTCACGCGGAGGCCCGCCTCGTGGAGCCTGGTGAAGAACTCCTCTTCGGTGGCTGCCCCTGCGAGGGCTTGGCGGACGGCTTCTCGAAGCGTCTCGCGTGGAGCCTCGGGACGCCCGGTTCGCTCGGCCTTGAAACGCTCGGCGCTGGTGGGGGACTTGGCTCCGGTGCCGTCACCCGGCTTGAGACGGCGAAGGCCCCACTCCTTCTCTATGCGTCGGCATTCGGCCTGGGCCTTCTTGAAGTCGTAGTTCATCCTGGGGCGGCGCAGGTCGCCTCGGACCATGGTGGCCACGATGTGGATGTGGTCGTCGGCGTGCCGTACGGCGACCCAGCGGCAGCCGTCCGGGTCGCCTTCGGGGGCGAGGTTGACGGCGTGGACCAGGCGGCGGGCGACGGTGTTCCATTCGACGTCGGTCAGGTTTCGGTCGTCGGGGTCGGTGCGGACCGAGCAGTGCCAGACGTGCTGGGCAGGCGCCGTGGTGCCGGCCTGCTTGACCCGCAGGTCCAGGGCGGCGGCGAGGCGGGCGAGGGTGACCTCGGGGTCGGGGTCGGGGCTGGTGTCTCGTCCGGGGTCGGGGGCGAAGCCGTCCCAGCTTCCGACGAGGTGGGCGTCGGTGTGTTCGTCGCGTTTACCGGGGCCGTACAGGTAGACGAGCAAGCCGTGGGTTCGTGAGCCGCGTCGGATCTTGGGGACCATCAGAGCCGCTTCTTCACCAGGGTGTCGGCCGCGTCGTCGATGCGGGCCAGGAGTCGCGGCAGGGTCGTGAGGGCGTGTTCCAGTTCGCCGGGCCGGGGCTGCCCCCCGGCGTTATAGACGTAGGCGATCTGGTTGATGTTGTTGCCGATCCGGGAGAGGGCGGTGCGCAGGGCGGCCAGCTCGTCGATGGCGGCGTCGAGTTGTTCGTTGGTGTGCAGGGTGGTGGAACCACGGGCGGCGGCGAGGCCGACGGCGGCGAGGAAACGAGCGACGGTGACGCTGCGCTGCGCTGCGCTGCGGCGACGGCGATCTCGGCGTGCTCGGTCTCGGAGAGGCGGGTGGTCGTCTTGCGGGTGCGCTCGGTCGGGTTGCGGCTGCGGCGGCGCGGCTTGCGCTCGGGGAAGGGGGACGTGCTCGGGCTCGGCTGCTCGCGGTCGCTGCGGCGGTCTGCTTCTCCCCCCTCGACCGGCACCCCCTGGTGCCGGGAGTCCGGCTGGTCTCCGTGCGCCCTCGCTCGGGGACCAGCCGGGCTTCCCCCGCCCTCCTGGGCGGGGGCAAGTGCGTACGACGGGCCGTAGGACCGTCGTACGCGACAACTTGCTCCGCCAGGAGCCGTCGTGGGGTCACGCTGCTGACCGGTGGTGGTGACCACCGGATCGTTGGCCGTCACCGGCTCGACTCCGGATTTTCCTGCCGCAGTTCGCGGACGAGTTCCTCTATCCAGTCCATGGCCAGGACCGGGTGGTGGAGGGTCCAGGGGCGACTTTCCCGGGTTCGCTGCACGATCCAGGTGTTGTCGGGGCCGGACTGGGCCCGGTGCAGGTGGCCGCGCTGGTGCAGGACGGTCAGCCAGGAGTTGACCTCGGCGGGTGTGGCCGGGCGGGTGCGCATGGGGTTGCTCTCCGCTTCGCTTCGGAAGGATGTGGGGCGCGTGTCCGGGGGCGGGTGACCGGCCGTGGTGTCCGGATCGGTCACCCGCCTCGTGCTGTCCTGTCAGTTCCGGCCGGAGGTGACCGGCTGTCCGTGCTGTTCGCGGAGCTGCGCCATCAGGGCGGTCAGGGTGTCGCTGGACAGGGGTATCTGCTGACCCCGGATCGCCTGGGCGACCACCTTGCGGGTCAGCTTGTCCTCGGCCCTGACCGCTGACCGGGCGATCTTCAACAGTTCCTCGGTGTCCGGGTCAGACCGCCGGGCTGTCCGGGTGTCCCGGTCAGTGACCGGCGGGAGGCTGTCCTGGTCGCCGGTGACCGGCTGTGTGCTGGCCGGTCGGTCAGTGACCGGCGGGGCCGTGTCTGACTGTCCGGGCAGGTCAGCGGTCTCGTGCGGCTGCTCGCGGTCACCGGTGACCGGGCTGCTGCTGTCCGTCGGTGCGCTTTCCCCGGTCAGTGCCGAAGGACTCGGGGTCTGCTTGTCCAGGGACAGTCGCGGCCGGTCGGTCAGGGCAGTGACCGGCTGCCCGGCGCTGACCTGACCGGCCTGCGGCTGCTGCTGACAGACCCGGTCAGTCCGGGTGACCGCGATGGCCTCCGATCGGTCAGCCTCCTGACCGTCGTGACCGGCCTGACCGAGGTCCTCTCGGCCACTGCCCTTGACCGGGCCCCGGGCGAACAGGATGTAGAGGTGTACGGCTCCGGCGAGTGCAAGCGGGGCGATGGTGGACAGCGCTGCGACCACCGTGTCCCCGAGGCGGAGGCCGGTGTCGGCGACCGCTTCCTCGTTGAGTCGCACCGCGTGGAGGGCGTTGGCCCAGATGCTGGCGGCGGTGGCAGTGCCGAAGAGCGTCCAGACGTAGAGCCGGGCACGCAGGGGCGCATCGCGGAGGACCAGGAGGGCCCGTATGCCGTAGGCGATGAACCCGTCGATCACCAGGGGGAAGAGGTAGGTGAGGAGACCGCGGATGTGGATGGCAACGGCCATCTGCTGGAGGGCGTCGTACGACAGGGCGCACCCCGCGCCGCCCAGCGCGATGACCACCGCGCGATCCCAGCCTGTGATGTGCGCCGCCGCCTTCGGCGCGCTCGCGGTGCTCACGCCGCCGTCCCGAAGTCGTCGCGGCCCAGGCGCCCGTCCTCGGTCTCGACAGGCGGGGCGTCCTCCGTGGTCAGGCCCAAGTCCCGGTTGCGCAGGGTGCGGCGGGTCTCGCGGTACAGCTTCTGGGCGTGTTCCTCGGTGACCTTCAGCAGCCAGGCAAGGCGCTGTTCGGTGAGGCCGTGACGGTAGGCGGCGTGGACGACCGCGCGGCGCTCGGCCTTGGTGAGGTGGACGTCGCGTCCGGCGATGGTGGCGTTGACGCGGCTGTAGTCGAGGCGGCGGGCGAGCTTCTCGTGCAGCGGTCCGCGCTCCTCCTCGGTCATCCCGCCCCGGATGCCGTCGGTGTCGCCGCCTTCGAGGGCGGCGTCCAGGCAGGTGCGGCGGACCGGGCACTGGCGGCACAGTGACTTCGCGGCGGTGATCTTGGCGGTCGCGTCGGGCTCGGGGAAGAAGATGTCGGGGTCCACAGGGTTGTACTCGGTGCTCTGGCAGACGGCCTGGTCCTGCCAGGTCTGGTCGCCGAGCGACCGGTGGCGGGCAGGGCTGATCGTCTTACGGGTCATGGGGGTTGCTCCGATCGCTCTCCACTCGCGGGGGTGTCGGCGGAGAGGTGCGCTGGGTCGAGAGGTGCGTGGGGGCGGCGCGCTGAGGACGCGGTCCGACGTGGCGGCCTGTGGCGGAGTCAGGTGGCGGTGCGGTGGCGTCTGCGGTCGACCGGTTCGAACTCGACCCGGGTGGTCATCTGCGCGAGCCGGGAGGCGACTCGATCCCCGATGTGGGCACGCAGGTCGCTGATGCGCAGGTTGGTGGTGATCAGCGTCGGGCGCATGTGGTTGTACCGCCTGTTGATCAGCCGGTACGTCACTTCCTCAACCCACTCGGACGCCTTGGCCGCGCCGAGGTCGTCGATGATCAGCAGCGGGCACCGACTCACGGCCGCCAGCTCCCGCTCGCTGTCGCCCCCGGGCCGGGGACGCAGGTCGGCGTACAGGTCGGCGGCGGTGGTCGCGCGCCAGCGCACGCCGACCCCGCCCTGCACCAGCCGCCGGACCGCGCCGTACGCCTGGTACGTCTTGCCCGCGCCGACGACCCCGGCCATCAGCAGGCTCGGGCCGGTCGTGACCTGCCGCCGGGCCCCCCGACTGGGTGCGACGGCCGCTTCGGCGACTTCTCGGGCCCAGGCCAGGACCCGAGGGTGGTCGGCGACCGCGTCCTGGTAGCGCGGGGGCATCCCGGCGGACAAGGCGTCCAGCGGGGAGAAGGGCTCAGGCTCGTCGACCAGCGCGGCGACGGCGGCCGGGTCGACGTTGCGGGCGGCCAGGATCCGGGCCATCCGGTCCAGGGTGCCCTCGCCGAGGGTCTGCGGTTCGCGGGTACGGGTGCGCATCACAGCTCCTCGGCATAGGCGGCGGCAGCATCGACCGGGTTGGTCCACGCCTGGTGAGCGGGCACGTTAGGCCGGACCCCCGGCCGCGCCAAACCGCCGGGACGCGCGTTCATGGCCTCGTTGACCATGCTGGTCAGCACGCTCGGATGCTTCGGGTTGGCCGCGAAGTTCTGGAGCCCCGCCCGGACGTGCTCCGGGGCGATCCCCTCGCCCAGGAGCGTCTTGGCGATTCGCCCGAGGTGCCCGATCACGTCCTTGGGCGGACGCTCTTCGCAGGCAGCGATGTACTCGCCGACAAGTTGGTTGACCGAGACGGTGACTGCGGGCGCTGTGCGCCCCGTAGGGATAGAAGATCCAGGATCCAAGATCCTAGATCCAGGCGCCGAGCCCTCTCCAAGACTTCGGGGAAGACTCTGGGATTCCTCGGCGAATCCGTTCTGACCCGCTGCTTTCACGCCCACGCGGCTGGGGGTGCGGGCCATGCCGTCGAAGGCGTCCCGCAGGGTTGCGGGAGCCTCGATCGCGTGGCCGCGAGGCGTCGCGGGCGGATCGAGAGCTCGGGGAGCATTCGGCGAAGCCTCGGGGAGCCCTCGGTCAGGGGTGGGTGACTCCTCGCTCCATTTGGTGCAGATGCCCTTGCAGGGGGCGCACCGGTCGGCCCCCTGGTGCTGCGGGCAGGAAGGCAGGCGGGACTGGCTGGGTTTGTCGATCTTCTGGTGGTCGAACCAGGTCACGATATGCAGGTAACGGCGGCCGTCGCAGCCGGTGTACCGGCAGATCAAGCCGGCGTTCGCGAGCTGATGGAGATCGTCCTCGACGTGGACCGAGGTGTGCTCGGCGCGCAGGGGCCAGAGCAGCCCGGCGATGATCGCGGCGTTGTCACGGTGACGGCCGTGGTCGTCGGCCTGGGTGAGCAGCCCGAAGAAGGTTCGCTCGGCCTCGACGCTCACCTCGGCGAGCGACTCGGAGACGAACGCCTCCGGCTTGACGGTTCGGATCCGCGCCATGTCAGCGGCCCCGATCAGCGGTGCTCAGGTCGCTTCGGTTGAGAGTCGCGTCGGCGAGGTCGAGGGTGTGCGGACGGGACCAGTCCACGTCGGGCCAGACCCGCAGGATCCAGCGGGCTGCGATCCGAGTGGTCGTGCGGCCCAACTCCACCGTCTCCCCGGCCTGGTCCTTCACGGTGGCGTGCGGATGGGGCCACACCTCGTTGGGGCCGGTGAGGCTGACGCGGATGGTGGCCGCCCCGGGAATCATGTCGGCGAGCTGGGCGACGAGACGGTGCTGGCGGCCGGTGTCCGGGCAGGCCGGGGTTTCGCTTGGCATGGCGAGCATGCGATACTCCGTTGTTTGCAGGAGCGCGGTGCGGCGGTTCTCGTGCAAAAGCCCCGCCGCCCGCGAGATGTGAATCGGTGCCCTTCGGGGTGCTGGCCCGGCGTCCCGGAGTTGGTAGCTCCAGGGCGCCGGTCTCATTCCCCCGCTGTTCGGCGGTCACGGCGGCTTGTACGTCATGTGCCCCCCTTCGCCAGTCGGCTTCCCGCCCTCTGCGGGAGCAGCACCATATGAGGACGCGGCGGCAACAGTCCAGCAGTGTTTACCCCGCCCCACCAGCCATTTCCTTCCTGGCTGGAGCCTCTCGTCCAACAGTCACCCCCGGCTGCCCGGACCGATTCTCGAACGCCATGGACGTACGAGGCTGAGGTCTCGTCTGCTCCGTACACTCCAACCCTATCCACTGACGTGAAGAAGTGATCGCCATCTACTTCCACTTCAGTGGAAACCGCCCGGGGAGCGTAGCACCACGTCCACTGTGGTGAATGACGCACCTGGCGTTGTTTTCACTCAGGTAAGGTGGCCGAGGCCATCGGCCCGGAAGGAGGACGCTTGAGCGAGCAGGGCCCCCGCAGCCTGGCGGAGAAGATCAACCATCTGTTCGACGCCATCAGGTCGCCCAGCGGGCAGGAATACAGCAACGAGTACGTGGCCGCCTCCATCGGGAAGGGCGGCGTCACCACCATCTCCCAGAGCTACATCTGGCAGCTACGCAAAGGGAAGAAGGACAACCCGACCATCAGCCACCTGCAATCGCTGGCTGACTTCTTCGGCGTTCCCGTTGCTTACTTCGTCGATGACGGGGTGGCCGGCAAAGTCGAGGGGAAGATCGAGGCGCTACGGGCTCAGCAGGAGCGCGTGAGCGAGGCCATCGGCACGGGCGACGTGAAGCTGATGGCGATGCGTGCCGGCGAGCTGTCGCCGGAACGCCGCAGACAGGTGATGGATCTCCTGGACGTGGTCTACAGGCTGGAGCAGGCAGAGCGCGGCCAGACCACGAACGACTGATCAATACCGGAATGGAACTGTTCGCAGGCAGGAAGGGGGAGGTTCGTGCCGAATATGTGCTGGAGAGATCTTCATGAAGGAGCGAGAGCTTCGACGCCGCTGTAAGCGGGAACTGCGGGCCCTGGACATACGGCCGCCACTGCGAGTGGACGTACTCTGCGAGCAGCTCGGCGAGCGTCGTGGGCGCCCCATCCGGCTGGTGGCCCACCCGCTTCCGATGCCTGGGCCCTTCGGGGTATGGATCGCGACGGACGCGGCCGACTACATCCTGTACCAGCAGGAAACCAGCAAGACCCACCAGGACCACATCATCCTGCACGAGGTCGGCCACATCCTGGCCGATCACCAGCGTGTCGACACCGACGACGAGTTCCTGCAGACAGCCATGCCCGAGGTCTCACCGAGCATGGTCACCCGCGCACTGCGGCGCACCTCGTACGACGAGGCGCACGAGCGTCAGGCGGAACTGGTGGCCACGATCATCCTGGAATGGGCCTCCGTGCTGGACCGCGTAACGCCCTGTCGGGCAAGCGATCCGTCGGTGCACCGCGTCCAGACCGCCCTCGGGGACCGACGGGGGTGGCTGTGAACTCCGCCATGTACCTGACCGCCGGGCTGCTCTTCCTCGCCGTACTGTGGAAGGTCTACCAACTCTTCCAAGCACCGAGGGACCGCGCTCTGCGTGCGGTCACCTTCTGCCTCATCTGCACGGCCGGATCGTTCTCCACCGGACTGCCGACTGAGAAACGCGCCCTCAACACCTCGGTGGGCACGGGCGCGGCCAGCCTGGCCGGGAACGTTCTGCTCCTGTGCGCCGTCTACTGGCTGCTCTCCTTCTATCTTCACTCCGCAACCGATCGTCAACAGGCAAGTAGGCGTGCCCGCCTTGAGGTGGTGCCGCTGATGACGACGGTGATCGTCATCACGCTGGCGACCCTGACCACACCGGCTGCCGTGCGCGGGCATCCGTACGGTACCGCCGATCTGCACACGCCGCAGGTCGCGGCGTTCTTCATCGCGGCCCAGCTCTATCTGGTCTACGCGCTGGCCACCACTGCCTGGTGGACCAGCCGCTACGCCCGGGTCTCGCAGAAGCCCGCGACCACGGGCTTGTGGTTGACCGCAAGTTCGCTCGTGTGCATGGCGGCGGCCAACGCTCTGCGCATCGCGATGGACCTAGTCGATTGGCGCGGCGGGGCCGTCCCGGTTTGGCTGGACCGGGGCGTGGCCGTGCTGTTCGCGCTCGCGATACCGGTCTTTGTCGTCGGCCTGAGCTATCCCGGTGTCATGCTGCGTCTGGCGGGTTTCCGGATCTGGCGCCAGCATCGCCGTACGTACCGGCGCCTTCGCCCGCTGTGGCAGCTGCTGCACGAAGCGTTCCCGCAGGACGCTCTGCACCGTAAGCCCTCCGTCATATGGCGCGAGGACCTGACCGTACGCGGAGTACACCGCCACTACTACCGCCGAGTCATCGAATGCCGGGACGGCCTGGTCAGGGCCAGTCCGTACATGGCCCACCAGGCAGTTCAGGACGGCCTCTCCCCCGAGGCACTGGCCAGCCACCTGCGCCCGGCGCTGCGCTCCCAAGCAGCAGGCGAGCCGGCGTCTCCGCACGCCATCGCCGTAGCCCTGCCGGGCGAGGACAGCATCGACGCCGACGCGCGACAGCTGGTGGCCCTCTCCGACGCACTCGCGAAACATGGATAGGAATCACGTCATGGCGGACCTACTGATCACGGCCGGTCGAGTACTCACCGGGCCCGGCGGCGAATGCCTGGAGGACGGCGCCGTACTCATACGCGGGAGTGTCATCACCGCGGTCGGCCCGCCCGAGACGCTCACGGCGCTCGCGCCCGACGGGATCCCGACGAAGTCCTTCCCGGACGCCACGGTGCTGCCGGGCCTCATCGACGCGCACGTCCACCTCGCCTTCGACGCGAGTGCGGACCCGGTCGCCGCCCTCCAGGGCAGCGACGACGAGACGCTCATGGTCGGCATGGCCGACCGGGCACGCCAACTGCTCGCCAGTGGGGTGACCACGGCGCGCGACCTGGGCGACCGGAACGGGCTCGCCGTACGTCTTCGCGACGCAATCGCGGAAGGAGACCTGTCCGGTCCCCGGATCCTGGCTGCGACCACACCACTGACCTCGGCCGGCGGGCACTGCTGGTTCCTCGGCGGCGAGGTCGAGGGCGAGGACGCCATCCGAGCCATGGTGCGGCGCAACGTAGAGGCCGGAGCCGATGTCATCAAGGTGATGGCCACCGGCGGCGGACTTACCCGAGGCGGCCCTGCGGTCTGGCAATCGCAGTTCGGCGAGGACGACCTCCACGTCGTGGTCGAGGAAGCCCGCCACGCCGGCCTGCCCGTCGCGGTGCACGCGCATGGCACCGAAGGCATCGAGGCGGCCGTGGCCGCAGGAGTGAACACGATCGAGCACTGCACGTGGATGGCCGAGGACGGTGGATTCAACCTCCGCGAGGATCTCGCCGCCAAGATCAAGGCCGCCGGAATCCACGTCTGCACGGCCACCAGTCCCAACTGGCGGGCGTTCGCCGAACGGGTCGGCCACGAACGGGCCGAGGAACTCTTCACGTCGATGCGCTGGATGGCCCAGCTGGACGTCCCGATGATCGCCGGTACGGACGCCGGGGTGACGCGGGCGGTCTTCGACAAGATCGTCAACAGCATGGACTTCTACCAGTACCTGGGGATCCCGCTACCGAAAATCATCGACATGGCCACTGTCAACGCCGCCCGCGCTCTGGGCATCGGAGCCGACACCGGACGGCTGGCCGAGGGGTACCGCGCCGACATCCTCGTAGTGAACGGCAACCCCCTCGATGAGCTTGACGCCCTCAGGCGCGTGCGCCTCGTCCTGGCCGCCGGCCGTCCCTTCCCCGGCTAACGGGCAGAGCGAGGCCCTCTGGCGGATGCCAGGACCGTCCGTCAGGGTGGCTGAATGTGAAGGGGCCTCCCCACATGCCCTGGGGAGGCCCTCTCCGTATCTGAGATGCGGTGCGCCGATCAGTGTTCGACAATCCCGGAGTCGGCCTCGCCCGAGTTCACGAGTCCGATGAAGCCCGTCCAGGCTGCGGAGGCGAAAGCAAGGGCCGGCCCGCTCTTGTCCTTGGAGTCGCGTACGCCGACGAGGCCCACGAGCTTGGCCGTCTCCACGCAGTTCTGGTTGTCCTGCGAGCTGTACGACGACTTCGTCCAGTTCTCCTCGGGAGCCAGGTCGGTGGAGACGGGGATACGCTTCTGCTGAGTCATGTCCATAGTTTCTTTTCGAGGGCGTTCAGGATTTGCGGCGTCTGGGACGGTCCTGGCGCCGCCTTGACCATGGCATCGAACTGCCGCTGGTACTGCCCCACATCCGACTCCTTCGACCACATGGTCGTGGCCTTGGCACTGTCGCTCTGAACAACAGGGCCAAGATCGGCGAACGTCAACACCGTGAAGTTGAAGGCCGCTCGGTAGGTGGGCAGGTCTTCGGGGATGATCTGCACCTCGACGTTGTCGAGTTCGTTGAGGCGAATGATCTCCGCGTACTGGGCGCGCATCACGTCAGCCGATCCGACGACCGTACGCAGGGTGCTCTCTGTCAGGATTATGTGGACCTCGGTGCCACCTGACGACAAGAGTTCCTTGCGTTCCATCCGCAGGCGAACACCACGTTCAACGAACTCAGTGGTGCGCTCCTCCACGATTTTCGCCGAGCCGGCGAGTGCCCGAGCGTAGGACTCGTCCTGCAGGAGACCGTGGACGACGTTGTTCTCGTATCCGCGAATCGCGATCGCGTCCCGCTCCAGACCGACGTACATCATCACGCCGGAGGGCAGGACACCCCGGTAGGAGATGAAGGGCTCCTTGCTCAAGGAGTCGCGCTGCATCTTCAGCAGCTCAGCACGGTCGTCCGGATCCTCGACCGCGTAGCGGTCCAGCATCTTTTCCAGGTCGGCGAGCTTGGGCAGCGGGATGTCGCCTGCCTCAACCCGGCTGATCTTGGAGCGGGAGAAGCCGAGCGCCGTTGATACGGACTCTGCGGTCTCGCCGGTGCGTTGGCGCAGCGTCTGGAGTTCTTTGCCGAGCATGACCCGGAGGTATGTCGGTCCTCGTCGTGCGGCCACCTGTCCCCTCACTTCGATGTGCTGTCGGTCAGGCCGATGGCCCAGCCCGGCAGCAAAGAGTATTTGTCCAATGGGACTGGGTTTCAGTCCGGAGTCTGACACGCTCCGCCTCCCGTGCAACACCCCCTGTCGGTTACGGGGCACTTGCCAATGTGGGCTGAGGCGCCCATTCACCCGCACGTTCCCTTGAATGTTAACTATGACGTGCGTGACGCTGATCGGGCCGAACAGCACTGCTTCGGGCCGCTGCCCGTCGCGATCTGCCCACCAGAGCCAGCCGAAAGCTGCTGTACGTCGCAAGTTGCCAACCTGCCGACGAGGAGGACCTGAACGTGAAAACCGAGTCGGTGGAGGCCGTTTCCGTGGCCCGCGAGTGGTCACTGCACTACACGATGGTGCCGGGCTCGGTGCATCTCGCGCGGATACATGTTCGTCGGCACGTGACGGGGATGGGCTGGCGGGGCGATGTGGAGGAGGCAGTACTCATCGCGTCCGAGCTGGTGTCCAATTCCGTCGTCCACGCACGAGTCCCGGGGGAACTGCTCACGCTGAGCGCGGCGGTCCTCAACAACGGTGGCCTTCTCCTCGACGTGTCAGACCCCGTCGGGGCGTTCCACTGCGTCGATGCGGTGGCCGAACAGCGGGTCGATGCCGAGAGCGGCCGGGGACTCGTCATCGTCCGCGGGCTGGGGGCCCACCTCTCGTGGTTCCTGCGTGAGGGCGGCGGCAAAACGGTTCGGGCGTACGTACCCGCCGTCGCGCCCGTGAGGGGATCCTGGTGAGCACCGCCCATTCGATTACTGCCGCGGGGCGCGCCCGCCCCGCCCCGGATCCTCTGATGTGGCCGAGCCGTTGGAGCGAGGACAATGCCACACTTCATCGCATCCTGGCTGGGCTGCGGGAGCCCGAGGTACCGGATGCGGTGGCCGGGTCGGACCACATCTATGACGATCTCGAATCGGTTCTCGGCGTGCAGGCGGAACCTTCGCCGGGGGAAGTCGAAGAGCTGACCCAACGGATGCGGGCGGCCCTGATCACTCTGAGCGACGACCTCCTTCGGAAGTCGCACGAAGGATCGGCATACATGGACGCCGAGTTGGCCGGTCGCATGTCGGCCCTCTGTGCGCAGGCGGCGCCCGTCGAGTTCGTAGCAGCCCGTGGACATCTACGCCGCCTGGCGATGGCCGCGCTCGAAGCGCTGGACCTGCTGGCACAGCCGTTCGGTGACCCGAGACCGGCCGGCGGTCCCGTCGGTGGGCCCTCGCAGATTGTCGGGCAGAGCGGGTGGTCGGCGTGACGACGTTGCCGCGCGCCTTCTGGGGACATGTCGACTTCGTCGGCGACTCGCCGTTGGCGGAACCGCTGAACAACCTCACGACGACGGCGCCGGGTACGGCGGTGAACTGGGTGCGCGAGTCCGTACGCCAGCTGAGTCCCACGTTGGACCGCGAAACCTTCCACTACGTCTGGGGCTGGCTCGGCGATCACCGGGCTGTGAACGCGGCCGTCCTGAGTCTGCGCAGGGGAACACCGTACGGGTTCGCCCTGGAGACATCGATCGGCCTGTGGACGTGGAGCGTCCGTCCCGTCTCCGTGCTCCCCGCCATCGATACCTGCTCCAAACGTCCATGGACGGAAGGCGAGTTGTCCGTCCTGACGTGGTCGAGCCCGGCCGGCTCGGGCCCTCTTCCGCTCACTTTCCCGGAGTGCTGACGGACAACGGCACTCGGCGGCCACCGAGACATTCCCGGAACGGCCGTCCGATCACTGAAACACGGCTCAGCTGAAAGGGAGTTTCATATGCGTGCCAGCCACGCGGAGATCGAACTGGACAATGTCCTGCGGGCTGCCGGCCTGCGCGTGTCCACGAAAGTCCCCTCTGAGGGGTCGCTTCTCATGTTGAGTCCGTTCGACGCCGCGACCGCCATCGAGTTGACCAGGCTGATCCGCCAAGGGATGAAGCGCACCTACAGGATCGTCGAGGCACTCCGTACGTTGCTCGGCGGCCATGGACTGGAGGCGCCCGGCATCTGCGTGGACAGAGGGAAGATCCGGCTCGGCGACGTCTCGGTCCCGACTGCCGACCGCCTCGCGTGCCTCCTTGGCGCGCCGCCCCAGGACATCAGGGTGGATCTCACGGAGTGGCCCGAGGCTCAGCAAGTCATCGACCGGCTCGGTTCCGCTTTCAAAACCGCCACCGGCGGCGGCTTTCTTGATCCTCTGTTCCACCCTGACTGCCTGCGATGCGACGAGATCGCTGCCGTCGAACTCGGCTCCATCGACGTACGGACCGCGCGCCGCCTCGTCGCCGTCCTCCGCTTCGGAGTACGCCCATGAAGCCGTGGCCAGCGGTGGAGCACGGTCGGCCCGCCGGAGGCGGACGTGGATCGGCTGCGGATCGCCAGCTTCGTCCGACCGTACGCTGTGGAGGAGTGATCGCGGTGAATCTGCGGGGAGCGGGCCACCGACGCGCCTCACCGGCGGCTCCAGCCGAGTCAGGCGCTCGCGACTCCGCCGTGGGCGTCGATGGAGGGCGGCAGGGTACGTACTCGCTCTCGCAGGTCCTCGACTCCGGCCGCGTCGGTCCCGGCGAGAGCCGAGTCGAGCTGCGCGAGGCGGGCGCGGGAGGTGGACCGCAACCGCGCGGCAGGCACCCGGGCGAGGACTCCGTTGGCGCGCTGCGCGGCGTCGGAGGGCTGGGCGGTGGCTTCGGCCTGGGCCATGACCAGAGCGGCGGCGGCCCAGCCCGGCGTTCCGGCGGTGGCCGCGCTCAGGGACATCTCGGCGCAGGCCATGGCCCGTGGCGTCCGGCCCAGGATGCGTTGGGCATCAGCCTCGTGGAGGGTGTGCTCGGCGTGGTCGTACCCGAACCGCCCGGCTTCCCACCCCTGTGCGTCCGCTTCCAGCTCTCGAATCGCCTCGGCCAGTGCCTCGTCGGCTTCCCGCTCCCGGCCGAGCGCTGCAAGGGAAGGAAGCCGCGCCCACGCGTGCATCTGGGCGCGTGGAAGTCCGGAAGGCGCGCAGGCCAGGCCACGTTCGGCGTGGGCCAGGGCGACGGTGTGCCGGTCGGCGGCCCGCGCGAGCATCGCCTGCGCGCCCCAGGACCAGGCCGTCAGGCGGGCGTCACCGGTACGTTGGCCGTAGCTGACGGCGGTGGCCAGATGGGCTCGTGCGCCGGTGGGGTCGCCGAGGTGGAAGGCGATGTTGCCCAGGAGGGCGGAGAGTCGGCCGACGCTCCGGCGCAGTTCGGTCTCGACCGACTGCGGCGTGGGGGCGCTGGTGAGGGCCTGCCTCAACAGTGCGCGGGCCCCGTGCACTTCGGCGAAGAGTACGTGGGGCGGGTGCTTGCTGTAACCGAGGGCATAGTGCTCGATCGCGGCGTCGGCCAGGTCCGCCACCGTGGAGCTGCCTGCTGGCTCGGCGAGCAGCGCAAGGTGCAGAGAGTCCCGGACGGCCGGCAGACCGGCAGAGGTCGTCATGGTCACCATGCTTTCCCGTGCGGGAGGGTCGCACGCTTGAAGCCCGGGGGCACTGTATCCAGTGAACTGCCCTCGCCAGGCTCGTTCACCGGCTGTGGCGCGGTCGAGCCCGAGTTGTTCCGGGCGGGCCCGGTAGACCGCGCACAGCGCCTCGGCGTACTCCGCTCCCGGCCGCTCGTAGGACCGGTGCTCCCAGCGGCAGAGCATCGACTCCGACAGGCCCGGCGGCAGCAGCCCCCGGGTCCGGTAGAGCACACCGACCTGTTCGACAGTGCGGGACCGCGGCCAGCCGAGGGCGAGGCGCCATGCCTCCAGGGGCCGCACTTCTGGCAGTTCGGCGCGGATGATGTCGGCCGTCTGCTCCATCCCGTATCCGCCTCGCAGGCACCGTGCTCGGATCTCGACGGCGGTCTTCCTGATAGCGGCGCGACGCGATCGACTGACCGTCATCATTTGCGCACCCCCGGCGATGAGGCTGACTGTGCGTCACGGTATCGGAGGCCCCGCGCTGCGGGGAGGGCGCCTCGCTCCTCCTCTACGGACATTGCGAGTTGCCCGCAATGCCCGCAACCGACAGCGGCAATGACTCTCCCTCTCGGCGGCAGGACGATGTCGGTGCGGCGCCACGTCGGCGCAACGGCCCTTCACCATCGCGCGGCCCGAATCCTTCCCGTCCGACGGCCGCGCAGCCAGTACCGGCGCCGTCCGTCGATGACCCGTACATGCCTCCCCGTTGCGTCATGGCTCTTCGACCGCCCCCCTTGCCCGAATAGGAGCGACATCAGTGACGGCCTTACCCCAGCATCCTGAAGTGACGTCCTTGCGAACGACGCCGCCTCGCGCCCACGAGCGGGCCCGTGTGCCGCTCACCTGTGATGGTCTGGCCACCGCCGACCTCCTCGCGCAGGCCGGCTTCGACACCCGTGCCGATCTCGGCCAGCACTTCCTGCGGTCGAAGGAAGCGGCGCATCGGCTTCTGGAGTGCGCCGAACTGCCCGAGGACGCCAAGGTCCTGGAGGTCGGGGCGGGGCTGGGCACGCTGTCCGCCGCCGTGGCCGGCACCGGCCGACAGATCTGGGCGGTGGAGAAGGATCGGCGACTGGGAGGCATCCTCCTGGACGCCCTGCGGCGCTTCGGCCCACGGGCGCGCGTCAGCATCGCGGATATCCGTGAGGTGGACCTCGACGGAGGTCTCGACCCCGGAAGCGTTCTTCTGGCGATCATGCCGTTCGACTGGGAGCTGTCGGCGGCGCTCACCCGGCACGTATTCGGCTCCACGTCAAAGGTGGTCCGGGGGACCGTCGTGGTGCCGAGCCGGACGCTGGACCAGTACCGGGCGGCCGAGGAGGAGGCCGGAGGACTGCGGGTGAGGGAGGTCGACGGGATCTCCCGTTCCGAGTTCTGGCCGAAGGCGCCGGGCGCGCTGCGCGTCGTATCTGTCGAGAGGCAGTGATGGACACGCCGCCACTGATCGTCACGAACGATTTCCACTCCTGCGTCCCCCAGGGCCGGCGCATGCTCGCCGCCGTACGCGCGTACCGGGCCCGGGGCGCGTGGGTGCTGGACGCCGGCGACTTCTTCGGGGGCAACGCCTTCCACGAATTCTCCGAAGGGAGGGTGGAGGAGCGTCTCCTGGCGGACCTCTACGACGCGCTCGTACCGGGCAACCACGACCTCGCCGATCTGAGGCGGCTGGAGAGCCCGGACCGCTTCCCTCCGGTGGTGTGCGCGAACCTGCGTCCGCCGCCGGGATTCCCGGGGCGCTGGGAAAGCGGCCTCCTGCTTCCGGAACGCGGGCTGAAGGTGGGCGTCGTCGGATACCTGGGCCGGCAGGCGTACGAGGCGGTCCCTGCCGGAGAGCGTGCCGGATTCGGCTTCGTGGATCCGACGGCCGACCTGATCGCGGCCGAGCAGGACCGGCTGCTGTGCTCCGGAGCGGACATCGTGATCGGCGTCAGCCACAGCGGCTTCGCCCTCGATGTCGCCGACCAGGAGAACGGCTGGCCTTTCTCCACCGTCCTATCCGGGCACTGCCACAGCCCCTGGTACCACTGGGCGTCCGCCGATCGGCATGTCGTCAAGGCACCGGAGACCGGCGAAGGACATCTCCGCCTCGACCTCGACCGCCATGGTGGCCACCGGTTCATTGTCGAGACCGTCTCGGCCACATCCGGCACGACGTTCACGGACGGGCTGGGGGATGTGCTGTCCCGGTACGTGTCCTGGGGAGCCGAGCCCATCGGAACCCTGCCCACTCCCCTCCCGGACCGCAGGAATGTAGCGCGGCTGCTGGCCGAGCGGGCTCAGGCCGCCACTGGCGCCGATGCCTTCTTCTTCAATCTGTGGGCGCTACGGGGCGGGCTGCCGCAGATCGTCACCCGCCAGTCCCTCATGGACTGTGCCCCCTTCGACACCGACCTTGTCCTCTTGAACGACGAACACCCCATGGACGCCGTCCAGGACCAGGCATGCCTCCTCAACGAGGAACTCGCCACGAGCCTGGCGAACCCGGCTTCGGCCTCCGCGTACTCGCTGGCGACCACGAGCTACCTCGCCGACCGGCTGGGCCTCGGGGCCCGGCCCGTCGTCCCCCCGCGCACGCTGCGCGGGATCCTCACCGATCTCGTTACGGAGTCCTGATGAGCGACGTGCTGGCCCTGGAGAGCCACGACCTGCTGTACGGCCCCACCGCACCGCGCGAGTTCGCGAGCCGCCTCGCCGTCGAAGGAGCCGGACAGGCCGTGGTCACCTTCCCCGAGAACACGGAGCACCGCCACAACCTCGAACTGAGCATCGGACTGCTCTCGGCACTGGGCCCCGTGCTGAGCGTGTACCCGGCCGACGGTTGCTGGAGCGACCTGGAGGTACGGACCGAGGCCGACCCCGCCCGAACCCACGGAGTCGGCGAGAACCGGCTCCACGTCGATCTCGTGGACCGCGCGCTCTGCCCGCGCTACATCGCCTTGTACTGCGTCCGCGAAGACCTCCAGGGCGGGGGTGCGTCGGCTCTGTCCGATCTGTGGGCCGCCGCCGACGAGCTGACGGTCGCCGAGCGGGACCTGCTCGGCAGGCCGGCGTTCTCGTACTGGGCCGACCAGGACGTGCACGGTGTCGGTGAGAGTCTGCCCCGATTCGCCGTACTGCCGGAGCGGATCGGCTCCGGCGCACCGATCCGCTTCACCAGCAAGATGCTCCCCCACCTCCGGCGAGGCGACCTCGTCGAGGCCGACAGCGGCGCCGTCCCCTCCATCATCGACGCGTTCGACCGGCTGGCCGATGCCGCCTTGAGGCACCGCGTCACCGTTCGGCTGGCCCCGGGGCAGTTGCTCGTCTTCGACCAGTGGCGCTACGCGCACGGTCGGATGCCGCTGGGCCAGGGCCAGGAAGCGATTCCCGCCGGACGACGGCGCCTGCTGAAACAGGGGTACGTGGGACACCTGAGCATCGGCGGTGGCCTGTGATCCTCACCGGCTCAGCCATCCAGCAGGCCGTTGTCCGCGGGGACATCACCATCGAACCCTTCGATGCGTACCTGCTCAACCCCAACAGCTACAACTACCGCCTCGGCGAGGTGCTGAAGGTCGCGGTCGCCGGACCGGCCGATCCCCGCGCGGAGACGGAGCTGGAGACGATCCGGATCCCGGCCTGTGGGTACGAGCTGAATCCGCGCACGGTGTACCTCGGCGCGACGGTCGAGCGGACCGGCAGCTCGCGCTACGTACCGAGCCTCATCGGCCGGTCCTCCCTCGGACGCCTCGGCTGCTTTCTCCAGATCTCCGCCGACCTCGGACAGCTCGGGGCCATCCACCGATGGACGCTGGAGATCGTCGTCGTCCAGCCCCTCACCCTCTACCCGGGGATGCGCGTGGGCCAGGTGTCCTTCTGGGAGAGGGCTGGTGCCGCGATGCCGTACGTCGGGCACTACGGCAGGCTCAGCGAACCGTCCCCCTGCTCCCCACGTGCCTTGGCCGGCGCCCTGGCGCACGAGAGGACCGCGGCGTGATCCTCACCGGACCGGAGATCCACGCCAGGGTCAAAAACGGCGAGATCGAGATCTCTCCGTTCGACCCGGCCCTTCTGAGCCCCAACAGCTACGACTTCCACCTCGGCGACAACGTCGGTTGGTACACGAACCGGCCCCTCGACTGCGCCCGGGAAAACCCGTTCGAGTCGCACACGATCCCGCCCGAGGGCATGCTCCTGGCCCCGGACCGGATCTACCTCGCCGCCACCGCGGAGCGCATCGGCAGCGACCGCTTTGTGCCGATCATCCGTGCCCGTTCCTCCGTGGCCCGGCTCGGACTGTTCATCCACGTCACCGCCGACCTGATCGACATCGGCTCGCACAACCGCCTCACCCTTCAACTCCACGCGGTGCAGCCCGTGAGGATCTACCCGAACCTGCGGATCGGGCAGGTCACGTTCTGGACGGTCGAAGGCGACATCGTCCTGTACGACGGCAAGTACCAGGGCGCCGAGAAAGCGATGCCCTCCCAGATCCACCGCGACTTCGAGGGGCGGTGACCCGGTGCCCCCGACGAAGGACCCGAGGGCCACGGAACGAGTGGTGGCGGTGGTGGCGCACCCCGACGACGCCGAACTGCTGGCCTACGGCACGCTGCGGCGCTACCGCCGGCTCGGCGCCCGTGTCACCGTGCTGATGGCGACCCACGGCGCCAACGGTGTCTCGCTGGCCGACGCCGCAGACGGTATCCGACTCACCGAGGAGGCGCGCGTACGCGAGGTGCGAGCGGCCTGGGACGGCACGGGCGTCCAGGTGACGTGCCTCGGTCTGCCCGACGGAGCACTACGTGCCGACCGAAGCCTGATCTCGGCGGTCGAGGGTGAACTCGTACGCCTGGGCTGCACGACCCTGATCACCCACAGCCCGCACGCGGACAACGACCATCAGGACCACCTCGCCCTCGCCGCGGCGACCGCCAACGCCGTCTCCCGCGTGCCGTTCTGCCGCACCGTTCTGTACGGCGAACCACACGCCCCTCGCAGCGGCTTCGCCCCTACCGTGCTCGTAGACATCACGCCCCTCCTCAGCGCCAAGGTCCGGGCACTGGCCCGACACGAAACGCAAGAAGGCCGTTGGTACCTGAGCGAGAGCTACACGCGCCACCGCGCGGGATCCGCGGGCTGGCGGCTGCGCCCCTCCGAGGCCGCCACGGGCCACGCCTTTGAGGCGTTCGAAACGCCCTTGATCACTCTGCTGCACGAGCCGGGACAGGAGTAGCCCGTGATCTACATCGAGCAGCCGCCGTTCCTGCCGTGGCTGGGCTTCTGCGAAGCGCTGATCGCCTGTACGAGCGTCGCGCTGTACGACAACGTCGCCTTCACCCAAGGCGGATGGCAGAACCGTAACCGCATCAAAACCGCCAACGGCCCCGCATGGCTCACCGTCCCGGTCACCCACTCCCCCGGGCAGCTCATCCGCGAGACAAGAATCGCCGAGGGCTTCGACGCATCGAGCATGGTCAAAACGCTACGCCTGGCCTACGGGCGCGGCCCATACGCCGACGAAGCGCTCCAGGTCATCGTGCCGCCTCTGTCGGCCGGCCATAACTGGCTGGCCGATCTGAACACCGACCTCGTGACACAGATCGCACTCGCACTCGGCTCTCGGGCCTCCCTGTTCCTCACCTCACGGATTCCGCCGGCGGAATCCACCGACAAGACCGGACGCCTGGCCCACATCTGCGCCGCCGCCGGTGAGCCGGAGTTGTGGGCGGGTTCGGGCACGCGGCGGTACCTCGATACCGCGGCGCTCGCCGAGCGCGGGATCAGCGTCCTCTGGAACGAGTTCAACGGCCGCCACCCACGCTACGCGCAGGCGTGGCCGAAGCAGGGCTTCGCGCCGGGCCTGTCGGTCGTCGACGCGGCCTGCGCGATCGGCTGGGCCGGAGTGGCGGCCATGCTCCGCACCGGCCTGCACGCCTACCGCCCCACCGCGTTGATGGGAGAACCCCGATGAGCCGACCGCGGATCATGACCGGCATCGACCTGCCCTTGGAACCTTCCTGCGGCTCCACCATCTGGTGCAGCGACGTCTACCAACGGCTCGCCCCCGATTTCCACACCACGTTCCTCGCCCTGCCCGGCTCCGGCAGGTGGCAGCACCGCTTCGAGGAGACCATCACGCTCGGCGCGGTGAAGCACCCGTACGGCCCGCACTTCGCCCGGTACGCCGACGAGCTGACCGGGGAGGTCGAACGGCTCCTGCGCGACCGCCGTCCCGACATCATCCACGCCCAGCATCTGGGCTTCGGGCTCGCGCTCGCCTTCGCCCGCGCCTCGGGCAGCATCCCGCTGATCTCCGTCGCGCACGGCACTGACGTGATCGCCGCCGCCGAGAGCGACCAGGCCCGCCACGCGCTGATCGAGGTCGTAAAGGCCAGTACGGCCGTCGCCGTGCCGAACAACGCGATGGCCGACCAGGTGAACGCCCTCACTCAGGGGCAGTTCACCGACCGGGTGGTCACCATTCCCTGGGGCATCCCCCTGCCGGACCACCCCAGCGTCCGACCTACCGACGGGCGCGAGCTGCGGCTGCTGCACGCCGGGCGTCTCGACGCGAACAAGTCCACGATCACCGTGATCGAGGCGATGTCCCTCACCACCGAGGGGCATCGCCTCACCGTCATCGGCAGCGGTGGTGAACTACCCGCTCTCACGGCCCGGAGCGCCGGCCTCCGCCTCTCCCATCCGGTCCGGTTCGAACCGTTCATGCCTCGCAGGGAACTGTGGCAGCGCTTCGCCGACTTCGACGCGTTCCTCTTCACCACCAGGCAGTTGGAGGCGTTCGGCCTGGTCGCGGTCGAGGCGCAGGCCCACGGGCTCCCCGTCATCCACAGCAACGTGCCCGGCCTGCGCGAGACCCTCGGCACCGGCGCCCTGGCCTTCCCGCCGGGCAACGCCGTCGCCCTGGCCGCAGCCGTCGACCAGCTCGCCGAGGACCCCGGTCTCCGCCACACCCTGAGCCGCGCCGCAGCGGCCAATGCCCGCCGCCATGACATCGTCACGACCGCCACGAGCCTGCGCGACCTGTCGAAGTCCGTGATCGGTGCGGCCCGTGTCTGACGCCCCGCTGTACGCCAGCCGCCTGTGGCCCCCCGTACGCCGACGCGCTGCCGACGCGACCGCCGCGACCATGGACCTGCTCGAATCCCTCGGTTACGTCGGCAAGACCGATGCCACCGGCGTGTTCACCCTGCTGCCACTCGGGCTGCGCGTCCACGACCGGCTCTCCCGGATCGCCCGTACAACGTTCGAAGAACGTGGCGCGAACACCGTCGCCTTCCCCACTCTTCAAAGCCGCACGCTGTGGGAGCAGTCGGGCCGCTGGGCCACCTACCAGGCCGAGGGCGCGCTGCTGACGGCCACGAGCAGGAGCGGCGAGCAGATGTGTCTGGCCCCGACCTCCGAGGAGATCGCGGCGGCCACCGTACGCGAGCACCTGCGCTCGTACCGCGATCTCCCGGTCCGGCTCTTCCTCAGCACCTCCAAGTACCGCGACGAGATCGCGCCGCGCGGCGGGCTGATGCGGGGGCGCGAGTTCACCATGGCGGACGCCTACACCTTCGACACCACACCCAAGGGGATGCGCGCCTCGGTCGGTTTCCTCAACGACGCGTGCCGCGCCGCCCTCCTGGCCATGGGCCTGACCGGCGTCTTCCAGGCTGCTGCCGACGGGGGCAGCATCTCGGCCGGACCGACCACCGAGCACCTGGTCCTCGGCGACATCGGGCAGAGCACCCTCCTGGTCTGCGACCACTGCGGCCACCGCGGCGACGGCTCCGTCCTGCGCGCCCGTCCGATCCCGCAGAACGACCCGGTCGTCAACGTCATCGCCTTCGCGCTCACCTCTCCCGACGGATCCACCACCCCGGCTGCGGTGGCGATCCGCTCCGACCTCCAGGTCAGCCCCCGCAAAGTCGCCGCCATCACCGGTGCCACCCGCGTCGACCTCCTGGATCCGACCCGCCTGCCCGGGCTGTTCGGTACGAAGGCCGGCACCCTCACCCCCTGGGACTGCGCCGGAACGGCCACCCTCCTCTTCGACACCTCCGTCGCGCACCTGGATGCCTTCGCCATCTCCGACGGCACCGCCGGCCTGCGCCGCAACGTGGCCTGGTCGGGAACAACTGGCTTGGAAGCCCTCGCACCCGTCGCCGACGACCTCCACCGCGCCGCCCAGGGCATGGGCTGCGGCCACTGCGAGGAAGGGCACTATCGCGAGGCCCGAGCCATCGAGGTCGCCCACGTCTTCGAGCTGGGCACCCAGTACGCCGCCCCGATGAACCTGTCCTTCACCGACGAACACGGCGCCGCGCGCACCCCGTACATGGCCTGCTCCGGCATCGGCATCACCCGCTGCCTCCAGACCCTCGCCGACCTCCAACGCGACAAGGACGGCCTCCGCTGGAAGCCCGGAACCGGGCCCGCCGACCTCCACCTCATCGTCCTGCGCCCCGACCTGCCCGCCATGCGCGAACGCACCGACCGCGCCGTACGGCACCTACGAGACCGCGGGGCAGCCCTGTTCATCGACGACCGCCCCGAACCCGCCGGCGAGAAGTTCCGCTATGCCAACCTCCTCGGCCTCCCCCAGGCCCTGGTCCTCTCGCCCCAGCAGAACAATGACGAGGTGGAACTCGTCAACCGATGGACCTCCCGGACTCACCGAACATCAATCAGCCAGCTTCCAAGCACCTGGGGCAAGCGCTGAACCCGCCTCAAATAACCGCTCAACAGTTATCACCCGAAGCCAGAATCAGCATGCCGAAAAACAAGAAACAGCCGACTCTGAAAGCGCGAAGAGAAGTGACCGGAACTCACCACCAAAGCCGATCGCAGCGTTGACCCCGACCCTCGATCATCCCTAGTCTCGGAAGCGTCAACGGGTCGTAGCTCAAGGGCAGGAGCACGGCATAAGTGTTGCCGAGGAGCTGGTTCGAATCCAGCCGACCCGACCAAGAATACAACCATGCGGACCAGGTGCGATGCGGATGAAAATCGGAATTACCGGGGGTGGCAGCGCCGGACACGTCGTCCCCGCCCTTGCCGTAGCTGCCCGATTCCCCGAAAAGGGCGCGACGGAAGTCGTCTTCTTCGGACGCCCCGACAGCATCGAGCACGAATACGCCGAGAAAGCAGGAATCCCGTTCCGCCCTGTCCCCTCCGCGGGCCTGAAGCGCTACGGATCATGGAGTAACCTGCTCATGCCCTTCACCGTACTGCGCGGCATCATCGCCGCGGTACGGGCCATGCGAAGCGAGCGGCCCGACGCCCTGTTCTCGAAGGGCTCGTACGTCTCCGTACCTGTCGGCATCGCCGCCTGGCTCTGCCGCGTCCCGATCGTCGTCCACGAGTCCGACCATTCCCTCGGCCTCGCCAACAAGATCGTGGCCCGCATGGCGACCCGGATCTGCCTGACCGTCGAGTCCCCGGCCGGCACACCGCGTCGACTCGCTCGCAAATCCACCGTCACCGGCCTGCCCCTGCGCCACGACCTCGCCACCGGTGAACCGGAGAAGCTGCGCAAACGGCTCGGCGTTCCGGCGGAGCTGCCGGTCCTCCTGATCTTCTGCGGCAGCAGCGGGTCCCAGCGCATCAACGACGCCGTGCAGAACCAGCTCGACGCCCTGTGCGCGCGCTTCGCGGTCTTACACGTACGGGGGAAAGGCAACCTCGAACCTTCACTCCACGACGTACCGGGGTACTGGCAACTGGAGTACCTGCACGACGACATGGCCGATGCGCTCTGGCTCGCCGACCTGGTGATCGGCCGCGCCGGTGCAACGACGCTCACCGAACTCGAAGCCCTCGGCAAACCCGCCGTACTCATCCCGCTCCCGGCAAACGTGAGCCGTGGCGACCAGCTCGACAACGCCGACGCCTACGCCCGCCGGCACCCCGGACGGTGCATCGTGATCCCCGACGACGAAGAGCTGCGGGGCGGAGCCTCTCTGGCCGAGGCATGTACGGAACTGACCGTCGGCCCCGGCCGGACCACGGGGGAACAACTCGATCCGCAGGACATCCACCGGGCTGCCGACCTGATCGTGCGCGAAACCATCGCCGCCACCAGGTCGAGGCGCACTCGCCGCGCCCGATGAGGTCTCAACCGTCGTGGTGCCCGTACATCGCGAGGATCTGTTCATCGGACTCACCACGGTGACAGACGTGGAAGTGCAGGTGCTGCGACTCCTGGTACAGCCCGACATTCGTGGTGACAGAAGCCGCGCCATGCTCCTCCTTCACCTGCGCGGCCACCTCCCCCACGACCGCCATCACCTTCGCGAGCAGCTCTTCGCCCCCCGCCCCGAGGTCGATCAGCGACGACGTGTGTTTCTTCGGCACCACCACGACGTGCACCGGATGCGAGGGGTTGGTGTGCTCGAACGCGAGCACGTCCTCGGTCTCGACCACTACCTTGATCGGCACAAGCCCCGGGATGGCCTGATGGCAGTAGAAATCCGAAGTCGACGAGGCCGGAACGACGGTCACAGTAAGCAACCTTCCATGTCTGGGAGTAATGACTCCGCCAGCGTATCGTCCCAGCCGTACCCCTCATCAGCGTTCGGGAGCCCGTCGACACCCCACACCCGTAGGCGCCAACGGCAGCTCCCTGGCCAGGCCCCGAGGGTCACCAGCGGGCAGTGTCGCGCTCATCGACCGTTCACCCGCCTCCTCATGGACTGGGCCAATGCACACGACCTCCCGAGCCACCCAATTTGGCTGAAGCCGCTCATGGCCACCCAGGCGACACCCCCTCGCGGGCCCGGAAGCAGATGCGCCGAGATGCGCGTCGCGCAGGCGATCTCGCCGTAGACCGTGCCGCCGGGCCGGGTTCGATCGATACTGGAATCGGACGGCAGCCTGCCGCACCGGACCCCCTCGCAGGGAGCTGACGATGTATCAGAAAAGTCAGCATGAGGTCAGCATCAGTACCGCCGCACCCCGCTTCGAAGCGCCGAAGACCGCCAAGATCACAAAGCACCCACACGCATTTTGACCTGCAAAAACACTGGTCAGGGGCCCATCTGCTAGCCTACTTAGGAGATACCGTTGAAGATGCTCATCAATGTGCCGGAGACCGTGGTCGCGGACGCCCTGCGCGGGATGGCCGCCGCGCATCCACGGCTGACCGTCGATGTCGAGCGGCGGGTGGTGATCCGGGGCGACGCTCCGGTGGCCGGGAAAGTAGGGCTCGTCTCCGGGGGCGGCTCCGGGCACGAACCCCTGCACGGCGGGTTCGTCGGGCCCGGGATGCTGGCCGCCGCCTGCCCCGGCGAGGTGTTCACGTCCCCGGTGCCCGACCAGATGGTCCGGGCCGCCGCGGCGGTGGACAGCGGGGCCGGGGTGCTGTTCGTCGTCAAGAACTACACCGGTGACGTCCTCAACTTCGACATGGCCGCCGAGCTGGCCGAGGACGAGGGCATCCAGATCGGGAAGGTCCTGGTCAATGACGATGTCGCGGTGACCGACAGCCTCTACACGGCCGGCCGGCGCGGCACCGGGGCGACGCTCTTCGTGGAGAAGATCGCCGGCGCCGCCGCCGAGGAGGGGCAGCCGCTGGAGCGGGTCGAGGCGGTCGGGCGGCGGGTGAACGAGGCGTCCCGGAGCTTCGGGGTCGCGCTGAGCGCGGTCACCACACCCGCCAAGGGCTCCCCGACCTTCGACCTCCCCGAGGGCGAACTGGAGCTGGGCATCGGCATCCACGGGGAGCCCGGCCGCGAGCGGCGCGCCATGATGACCTCGCGGGAGATCGCGGACTTCGCCGTCCACGCCGTCCTGGACGACCTGCGCCCCTCGGGCCCGGTGATCGCCCTGGTGAACGGTATGGGCGGCACACCGCTGCTGGAACTGTACGGGTTCAACGCGGAGGTCCAGCGGGTGCTGGGCGAGCGCGGGGTGGCGGTGGCCCGTACCCTCGTCGGCAACTATGTGACCTCGTTGGACATGGCGGGGTGCTCGGTCACCCTCTGCCAGGTCGACGAGGAGCTGCTGCGGCTCTGGGACGCCCCGGTCGAGACCCCCGCTCTGCGGTGGGGCCGCTGAGCGCGCGACGCGTCGGCCGCTTACGACAACAGCAGGACATGGGCAGCGGAGCGCGGGGACCGGAACACCGGGGCGTTCCACGGGGTGAGGAGAGCACGTGACTGACGAAAGCGCGGCACGCACGCTGGACGCCGCCTTCTTCCGCCGCTGGCTGGGGGTGGTGGCGGCGGGCGCCGTGGAGGAGGCCGCGGCGCGCCTCACCGAGCTGGACTCGGCCATCGGGGACGCCGACCACGGCAGCAATCTCCAGCGCGGCTTCCGCGCCGTCGCCGAGGCGCTGGCGGCGGAGGAACCGGGGTCGCCCGGCGCCGTACTGGCGCTGGCGGGGCGGCGGCTGATCTCCACGGTGGGCGGTGCGTCGGGACCGCTGTACGGGACGCTGCTGCGCCGTACGGGCAAGGCGCTCGGCGACAGCCCCGAGGTCACCCCGGCGGCCTTCGCCGAGGCGCTGCGCGCCGGGGTGGCGGCGGTGGCCCAGCTCGGCGGCGCCGCGCCCGGTGACAAGACGATGATCGACGCGCTGGAACCTGCGGTGGCGGCACTGGCGGCCGGGGCCGGGGCGGCGGGGGACGGTACGCCGGCGTTCCGGGCCGCCGCCGACGCCGCCGAGCGGGGCGCGGTGGCGACCGTACCCCTCCAGGCGCGCAAGGGCAGGGCGAGTTATCTGGGCGAACGGAGCATCGGCCACCAGGACCCGGGCGCCACCTCCTCGGCGCTGCTGCTCGCCGCCCTCGCCGACACGGCCGAGGCGGACGGCACGGCGGAGGCGGACCGGTGAGCGGCGGACCGGTGGGCGGCGGGGCGCGGGTCGGGATCGTGCTCGTCTCGCACAGCGCGGCGGTCGCCACCGCCGTCGCGGCGCTCGCCCGGGGGCTCGCGGGCGGCGGCGAGGCCCCCGTCGCCGCGGCCGGCGGCACCGAGGACGGCGGTCTCGGCACCAGCTCCGAGCTGATATCCCGCGCGGCGGCTGAGGTCGACCAGGGCTGCGGGGTCGCCCTTCTGGTCGATCTCGGCAGTGCCGTGCTGACGGTGAAGGCGATGCTGGCCGAGGGCGACGAACTCCCGGAGCGGGCGCGGCTGGTGGACGCGCCGTTCGTGGAGGGCGCGGTGGCCGCGTATGTGACGGCCTCGGCGGGCGGCGATCTGGACGCCGTGGTGGCAGCGGCTGCGGAGGCGTACCAGTACCGCAAGGAGTGACCGCCGGGGAAGGCGGCCCGCCGGGAGAGCGCCCGACGGGGCCGGAAGGGCCGGTTCTGTGCGGTTTCCCCGCCGGCCGGGGCGCCGCGCCCGACCGGGCCGGAAGGGCCGGTTCTGTGCGGTTTCCCCGCCGGCCGGGGCGCGGAACCCCGCATAGTGGGTGCCGACCCGGGCCATCACCAACCCCACGGGAGGCCACCTATGGCGGAGTTGTCGGGCACGGCCGGAGACACGGTCACCAGCGGCGGCGGAGGCGGCGGCAGAGGCGCGCGCCACGCCGTCGTCGTGGGCGGGAGTATCGCGGGGCTGCTGGCGGCCCGGGTGCTCACCAACCACGCCGACCGGGTGACCGTGATCGAGCGGGACCGTTACCCCGAGGGCCCCGAGCCCCGAGCCGGCGTCCCCCAGGGCCGCCATGTCCATGTGCTGCTGGAGAGCGGACAGCGGGCGCTGGAGGAGCTGTTGCCCGGGTTCCTCGCCGAGCTGCGGGACCACGGCGCGCCCCGGATCGGCATGCCCGGGGAGCTGTTGCAGTGGCAGGCCGGGCGGTTCTTCCGGCGTACGCCCTCCTCGGCGTATCTGCTCACCGGTTCCCGCCCGCTGCTGGAGTGGCTGGTACGGCGCCGGGTGCTCGCCGATCCGAGGATCACGGTGGTGCCGGGCACCGAGGTGGTCGGGCTGGCCGGGGATCCCGGCCGGGTCCGGGGTGTCCGGCTGCGCGAGCGCGGGGCCGGGGGCCGTCAGGATGTCCGGACGCTCACCGCCGATCTGGTGGTCGACGCCTCGGGGCGCGCCACCCGCTCCCCGGAGTGGCTGACGGAGCTGGGGGTACGGCCGCCCGGGACCGACACGCTGGACACGGGGCTGGCGTACGCGAGCCGGTACTACCGCGCCCCCGAGCCCCCGCCGGGCCCGGACTGTCTCGGCTACTTCTTCGTCAGCGGGCGGCAGCACGCGGAGGGCGGGGGCATCCTGCCCGCCGAGGGCGGCCGGTATCTGGTCACGCTCAGCGGGCTGCGCGGCACGGAGCCGCCCTCGGACGAGGCCGCGTTCCTCGGCTTCGCCGCCCGGCTCCCGCACCCCTCGCTGCACACGTGGCTGACGGCGGCGGAGCCGGAGACCCCGGTGCACACGTTCCGCTCGGCGGGGAACGTACGGCGGCGGTACGACACGGCAGGGCCGCAGCCCGCCGGTTTCCTCGCCACCGGGGACGCGCTCTGCTTCTTCAACCCGGTGTACGGGCAGGGCATGTCGGTCGCCGCGCTCGACGCGCTCGCCCTGGACCGGGCGCTGGCGGACCCGCGCCGCACCCCGACCACCCGGCGGGTCCAGCTCGCGCTGCTGCGGACCTCCCGGCAGGCGTGGGACATCGCCTCCGGCGCGGACCGGGGCATCGAGGGGGTGCGGGGCAGCGCCGTACGGGTCCACCCCGCCCAGCGCCCCGCCGCCTGGTACCTGGAGCGGGTGCTGGCGCGCGCGCCGGGCGATCCGGTGATCGGGGACGCGTTCCGCTCGGTGACGCATCTGAACGCGCCCCCCGGGGTGCTCTTCACCCCCCGGGTGGCGCGCGCGGTCCTCTTCGACCGGCCGCGACCGGACCTGCCGGGGCCGCAGCAGCGCCAGGAGGCTGCGGGGCCACCGGGCCAGCGGCGCCGGTCGGGGGAGTCCGAGCCCGTACGGTACGCGGCCGACTGAGCCCGGGGCCGACGCGAGCCGGTGGCGTGCCAGGGGCCGCCGGCTCAGAACGGCGTGGCCGTGTGCAGGACGAGGAGCAGCGTGACCGTGGCGTTGGCCGAGGAGAGGGCGGAGCCGGCCGTTCCGGCGGCGGCCGCCCAGACGGCCAGGCCCACCGCGGTCCGTATCGGCGGCCAGCGCGGGAGCGGCGGGGCGGGGGCGAGCAGCGCCGCCACCCGGCGCGGCACGGGGCCCGGTTCCGGGGCGGCGAATCCGGCCAGGGTGGGCGCCGGGGCGGCGCGGGAGACGAGCGCGGCCCTGCCGATGGCCCGGGCCACCACCGCGCGGTCGCCGGTCGCCCGGGCCGCCTCCTCGTCCGCCCACCGTTCGCTGGTGTAGGCGACGGCCGTACGAAGGGGCCGCAGCAGCGGGTTGGCGCGCGCGGCGAGCCGTACGGCCAGCAGGAACCGGTGGTGACGGCCCGCCAGATGGGCGCGTTCGTGGGCGATCAGGGCGGCGCGCTCCTGGCCGGTCAGGGAGGTGAGCATGCCGGTGGAGACCACGATCCGGCCGCCTCCCGAGGGGGCGGTGGCACGGGACGCACGGCCGCTCCCGGGCAGGGCGTAGGCGTACGGGGCCGGGTCGGCCAGGACGGCGAGCTCGCCGTCGGGGACCCCGGTGAGCGCCTGCCGCGCTCCCCGGCGCACCCGCCGGTCGCGGTGGACGGCGCCCGCACACCCCGCCGCGACCGCGAGCAGGGCGCCCATCGCCGCCTTGCCCGCGATCCCGTCGTACGGGACGGCCTGCCGTACCTCGGCGTCCGACCAGGCGTCGGGGAGCGGGTTGCCGGGCAGTTGGGCGGTGCCGACGACCACCAGCAGCCCGAGGCAGAGGGTGCTGCAGACGGCGAGGACGACCGCGAGCGCGGAGAGCAGCCGGGTGGCGCGGCGGGGGTGCAGATGGTGGGCGGCGAGGCGGGCGACGGGCAGCGCGGTCAGCGGCAGTACGAGCGGCAGAAAGACGAACACCCCCATGCCCCCTCAGCCCTCCGCCCCGCCCTCGGGGAGCGTCAGCAGGTCGCGCAGGAGCCGTTCGTCGTCGGGCGAGAGGGCGGTGACGAAGCGGGCGAGGACGGCCTCGCGGTCCGCCTCCCGGTCGAGGACCCGGCGCATCCGGAGCGCGGCGAGCCCGGCCTCGTCCGAGGCCGCCCGCCACTGGAAGGAGCGGCCGGCGCGTTCCCTGGTCACCGCCCGCTTGGCCTGGAGGCGGGTGAGGATGGTCATGACCGTCGTATAGGCGAGCGGGCCGCCCAGCCGTTCCTGCACCCAGGCGGCCGTGACGGGCCCGGGGGCCTGCCGCAGCGCGGCGAGCACCTGGGCCTCCAGCTCGCCCTGGCCGCGCCGGCGGGGGCGTTCGCCGGGAGTGCCGTGCACCGTCACCGTGGTCTCCCTCCGGCCGCGCGGAGGTGTCCGCGGGCCCAACCGGACCATGGTACGGAGCCGCCGCGCCGCCCCGCCCGCCGTGCGCCCGGGGAGCGGGGGCCGGGGAACCGGGCCGGGCCCCCGTGGCACCCGGCGGGAGCGGGCCGGTTCTCGCTCCCCATTCGCTTCTACACTCCTGTAGATTTTACTTCCGCATGACCTGTTCTTGGTCCGGCCGCCCGGGGACGCCCGGAGCGGGCCGCCGGAACAGGAGAGGGGCACAGGGCGCAGGGCGCGCGTCCTGTGCCCCGTTCGTCGTTCCGGAGCCGAGCCCTTCAGGGCCCCCGGTCAGCCGTGGCTGGAGGCGGGGTCGCCGGCCCCGGAGACGGGCGGCTCGGCCCGTACCGGCTCCTCGGCGGTGACGGCGGCCTCGGCCCGGGCGTGTTCCTCGCTCAGCACGGGGCCGTCGGCCGGGACCGGCTCGGTCTTCACCAGCGGGACGGGGGCGGGGGCGTTCCGGGTGAGGCGGCGGGCGAGCGGCTCCGTCCAGCGCGCGGCCAGCGGGCCGAGGATCACCAGGATGAGGACGTACGCGGTGGCCAGCGGCCCGATCCGGGGCTCGACCCCGACGGCGAGCCCGGCGATGACGATGGAGAACTCGCCGCGTGCCACCAGGGTGCCGCCGGTGCGCCAGCGGCCCGCGGTCCTGACCCCGGCGCGGCGCGCCGCGTACCAGCCGGTGGCGATCTTCGTCAGGGCGGTGACGGTCGCCAGGATGAGGGCGGGCACCAGGACCGGCGGGATGGCGGCCGGGTCGGTGTTGAGGCCGAAGAAGACGAAGAAGACGGCGGCGAAGAGGTCGCGGAGCGGGGCGAGCAGGTTGTGGGCGCCCTCGGCGACCTCGCCGGAGAGGGCGATGCCGACGAGGAAGGCGCCGACGGCGGCGGAGACCTGGAGTTCCTGGGCGACCCCGGCGACGAGCACGGTGAGGCCGAGGACGACGAGCAGCAGCATCTCGGGGTTGTCGGAGGAGACCGCGCGGCTGATCAGCCGGCCGTGCCGGAGCGCCAGATAGAGGACGGCGCCGACGGTGCCGAGCGAGATCAGCAGGGTCAGGCTCCCGCCCGCGAGGCTGAGTCCGGCGAGCAGCGCCGTGAGGAGCGGCAGGTAGACGGCCATGGCGAGGTCCTCTATGACGAGGACGCCGAGGATGACGGGGGTCTCCCGGTTGCCGAGCCGGCCGAGGTCGCCGAGGACCTTGGCGATCACTCCGGAGGAGGAGATCCAGGTGACCCCGGCCAGCGCCACGGCGGCGACCGGTCCCCAGCCGAGGATGAGCGCGGCGGCGGCGCCCGGTACGGCGTTGAGGACGAAGTCGACGAGCCCCGAGGGGTACTGCGTCTTGAGGTTGGAGACGAGTTCGGACGCGCTGTACTCCAGTCCCAGCAGGAGGAGCAGCAGGATCACGCCGATCTCGGCGCCGGTGGCGACGAACTCCTCGCTCGCGTTGAGCGGGAGGAGTCCGCCGTGCCCGAAGGCGAGTCCGGCCAGCAGGTAGAGAGGGATGGCGGAGAATCCCACCCGACCGGCGAGCCGGCCGAGTATCCCGAGGCCCAGGATGATGGCCCCGAGTTCGATGAGCAGTTCGGTGGTGTCGTGCACGGGCGCTTTATCCTCCGGTGATCAGTTCGGCGACGGCGTCCACGCCTTCCCGGGTGCCGACCACGACGAGCGTGTCCCCCAGGGCGAAGCGGAAGTCCGGGGTGGGCGAGGGGAAGGCGTCGGTGCGGCGCAGGACGGCGACGATGGAGGCGCCGGTACGGCTGCGCACCTGGGTGTCGCCGAGCGTCCTGCCGACGTAGGGGGAACGCTTGGTGACCGGGATGTGCTCGGTGAGCAGGTCGATCTCGATGTGCTGGTGCAGATGGGCGACCGGGTCCGGGGTCAGCAGCTTGCGGAGCGCGCTCGCCTCGTGCGGCGCGAGGGTCGCGGCGTCCCGGCAGCTGTCGTCGTCCTCGGGGTCGTGGAAGGCGAGGATGCGGCGTCCGTCCTGGTGCGCGACGACCGAAAGGTGCTTCCCCGCCTCCGTGTTGAGGTCATAGCGGGTACCGACCCCGGGCAGGGTGGTCTTGCTGACGTGGGCGGTGTGCTCCATAGGAACGGCTCCATGCGGGCGTGGCGTGAGGGTGTGCGGGCATGCTGAACTCCGGTACGGCGACGGGGTGCGGCCGGGTCGGCCGTCCGTCTCCGGACTGGGAGATTCTGCATCATGCGTCGCGAGGAAGCACCGGTAAGGGGATCCGAAGGCGGGCGCGCTCCATGGAACCGCTCCCTCCGTGCCGGCGCGTTCGACCGACCGCCCTTGCATCTCAGTTAAGGGGCACACCAAAGCTCAAGAGAGTGTTGGTCACCTGAACGCTATTTTAACGTAAAATAATTTGTCAGCATTATCACGTATGCAACGAAAAGAACCGCCGGAGCATTCCGGCGGTTCTTCGTCAGCGTCCGTACAAGGGCCTGTCCCCGCCCCCCGTACGCCGCTACCAGGAGGGCGGCGGGGTGCCCCGTCCGGTCCGCGCCCTGGCCCGGTCGGGGTCGAAGAGATGCCCGGCGATCCCCGCCAGCACCAGTCCGCCCGCGATGAGGAGCCCATGGCCGATGACAATGCCCAGGGCGAGCCCGCCGAGCGCCACGGCGAGCGTCAGCCACGCGGTGCCGTGCCGGTACTCGCGCGGGGGGTACGGGGTGCCCGCCTCCAGCGCGTGGAAGAAGCGGGGGTCGTCGTGGCGGAGCCGCTCCGCCAGGTCCCCGAGGAGCCGGTCCTCGTCCGTCGCCATACTCCGCCTCCCCGCCACCGTGCCGCTCCGCCCTCAGGCCACCTTCGCCCGCCGTGCCGCCCCGGCGCCATCCGCAGCGGCACCCACATCCGGGGGTGGGTGACATGTAGACGCAGGGGGGTGACGGGCCCGGTGGTCGGGGCGGTGCCCCCGTACCGGCGATAGTGGGGGGCGTCACTCGTGAGGAGGCCCCACCCCGTGTCCCTGTTCTGGCGGATCTTCCTGCTCAACGCCGCGGTCATGTTCGCGGCCACCGCCCTGCTGCTGCTCGGCCCGGTCACCGTCTCGGCCCCCGTCCTGCTCACGGAGGCCCTGATCATGGCGCTGGGGCTGGGGGCGATGCTCGTCGCCAACGCCGCGCTGCTCCGGGTGGGACTCTCCCCGCTGCAACGGCTCACCCGGGCGATGACCACCACCGATCTGCTCCGCCCCGGCCGCCGGCCCACCGTCTCCGGGCACGGCGAGATCGCCGAGCTGATCATGACGTTCAACACGATGCTCGACCGTCTTGAGGCCGAGCGCGCGGCCAGCAGCGGGCTCGCGCTCTCCGCCCAGGAGGCCGAACGCCGCCGGATCGCCCAGGAGCTCCACGACGAGATCGGCCAGACCCTCACCGCCGTCCTGCTGGAGCTGAAGCGGGTCGCCGACCGGGCCCCCGCGCCGCTCCGCGCCGATCTCCTCCATGTCCAGGAGACGACGCGCGGCAGCCTCGACGAGATCCGCCGGATCGCCCGCCGGCTCCGCCCCGGGGTGCTGGAGGAGCTGGGGCTGATCAGCGCGCTCAAGGCGCTGACCACCGAGATCACCACCCACACCGGGCTGACGGTGCGCCGGCACTTCGACGGCGATCTGCCGCCGCTGGGCGAGGATGTCGAACTGGTCGTCTACCGGGTGGCGCAGGAAGGGCTCACCAACATCGTCCGCCACGCCGGAGCGCACCGGGTCGACCTCGCGCTCCGGCGCACCTCCACCGGGGTCGAGCTCTGCCTCGCCGACGACGGCCGGGGGGTCGGTACGGCGGCGGAGGGGGCCGGCATCCGGGGGATGCGGGAGCGGGCGCTGCTCGTCGGCGCCGAACTCACCGTGGGCCCCCCGGCCCCCGGGACGCCCGCCCCCCGTACCGCGGCACCCCACGCACACCAGACACCACAGGCACCACAGAGGACACACGGCGGCACCGACGTACGGCTGCGCGTGCCGATCGGGAACGGGAGCGAGTGACCATGGCCGAGGCGACACCGACCCGGATCCTGCTGGCGGACGACCATGCGCTGGTCCGCCGCGGCGTACGGCTGATCCTCGACAACGAACC
This sequence comes from Streptomyces sp. NPDC093085, assembly GCF_040683935.1. Classification (NCBI taxonomy): domain Bacteria; kingdom Bacillati; phylum Actinomycetota; class Actinomycetes; order Kitasatosporales; family Streptomycetaceae; genus Streptomyces; species Streptomyces sp. NPDC093085. Next base: position 420,332 of record NZ_JBFBFB010000002.1, read on the forward strand.
GGACCTGACCGTCGTCGGCGAGGCCGGGGACGGCGCCGAGGCGATCGAACTGGCCCGCGCCGAACGCCCGGACCTGGTGATCCTCGATATCGCGATGCCCCGTCTCACCGGCCTCCAGGCGGCCCGCGAACTCTCCAGGCTCCAGCCGGAGACGCGCATCCTGATGCTGACCATGTACGACAACGAACAGTATTTCTTCGAGGCGTTGAAGGCCGGGGCGAGCGGCTATGTCCTCAAGTCGGTGGCCGACCGGGATCTGGTGGAGGCGTGCCGGGCGGCCATGCGCGACGAGCCCTTCCTCTACCCGGGCGCGGTGACCGCCCTCATCCGCAACTACCTCGACCGGGTGCGGCAGGGCGACTCCATCCCGGAGAGCGCGATCACCCCCCGGGAGGAGGAGATCCTCAAGCTGGTCGCCGAGGGGCACACCTCCAAGGAGATCGCCGGGCTGCTCCTCATCAGCGCCAAGACGGTGGAGCGCCACCGCGCCAACCTCCTCCAGAAACTGGGGCTGCGCGACCGGCTCGAACTGACCAGATACGCGATCCGGGCCGGTCTCATCGAGCCGTGACCCGTCGGCAGACCGTCGAAGACCCATCGAACCGCAGGCGGAACAGGGCGTCTCGTTTCCGTTCGTCGGTTTCGGTTCCGTGTCACCCGTGCGTGTGGGGAGTCCGGGCGTCCCCTGTTGGGCATGGAGTGGAGGGGGCGCCCGGTACGAACCCGCGTACAGAGGACGCCCAGGACACCGCACCAACAAAAGCGGAACGAGGCGAGGCATGAACCCGGGCACAAGCTGGGAGTTCACGGACGATCGCGGCAGGGTCAGCACGGCGGAGAGCCGCCCGACACGGGTGGTGGCATACATACAGGCGGGCGCCACGCTGTGGGAGCACGGCGTGCGCGCCCTGGGGATCTTCGGCTCCCACCACGACGGCGAGGTCCAGGACCCGGCGAAGGCGGGCGGGCTGCCCCTCGCCGAGGTGCGCTCCTTCGGCGCGGGCAGCGCCTTCGACCCGGCGGCCGTCGAGGCCGCGGACGTGGATCTGGTGGTCGCCGTCGGCTACGGCACCGGACAGGTGTACGGCATCGACCCGGAGGCCGCCAAGCACCTGGAGGAGAAGGTCCCGGTCGTGGTGATCGAGGTGGGCAAGGACCGCTCGCTCGACGCGGTCAGGGAGCGCTTCACGGAGCTGGCGCGGGCGCTGGGCGCCCCGGAGCCGCCCGCGGCGGCCGAGCTGGCGGGCGCACGGGCCCGGCTCGCCGCCCAGGTGGCGGCGCACCCGGGCGCCCGGGTGCTGGCGCTCTCCGCGGCCGGGCCCGACACGGCGTATCTGGCCAGGCCGGACGCGTGGCCGGATCTGCGGGCGCTCGCCGAGGCGGGCGTGGGGCTGGTCGAGCCGGCCGAGGGCGGCGGTGTGGGGTGGCGCACGGCCGGGTGGTCCGAGGCCGCCGCGCTGGCGCCGGACATCGTTCTCGCGGACGTACGGGCCAACGCCGCGCCGCGTGAGGACTTCGCGTCCCACCCCGGCTGGCGCGCGATCGCCGAACGGGCGCGTGTCGTGGAGTGGAACCCGGAGGCCCCGGCGAGCCACCGCGCCCACGCGCGCTTCCTCGACACGGTCACGGAGGCGCTGGGGGCGGCCGGCGTGGCGAACGGCGGATAGCCGGCGGGGCCGAAGGGGCGAAGAGCCCCCCGGGAAAACCCCCCGAAACCCCGGGAAACGGTGGCTTCCACACCGGCGGGGCGAAACGATACAGCGGCGGTACGGCGGCCCGGGGCACCCCCCGTGAGGCCGCCGTACCGGCCGTCTGCGGGCGCGCCGCGCCCACCGATCTGTCCGTACACCGTCACGGCCGTCGCCGTGCAGTAAGAAGGACGCGCCGCACGCCCGGACCCGGCCGGCGCCGGACCACGGATACGCGGCCCGCGCCGCGCGGATGCGCGGATGCGCGGAGCGACAGACCACGGACCACACCGCAGAGCCAGGCACGGAGCACGGAGCACGGAGAGGCTGGAGAGCCACGAGGGACACGGGAGGCGCGTGGGGGGCGACCGGGCGGAGTGGGACGTCCGTACCACTGCCCGGTCCCTCGACCCCGCCGGACACGGCCCTCCCTCCCCCCGTCCGGCCGAACCCTTCATACGATCGGCCCGGAGGCGCCGATCGTGGGACGGGGCGCCCGTCCCCGTACCCGCCAAGCCCTCCCCTCTCCCCGCCGCCGGTCGTCGGCGCGGTGTTCGGATGGCGAGCCGGTTTGCGGCTGCACAGACTTGACGCCATGTCGAACAGGCGGAGCGCCGGCGTGTTGCTGCACCGGGTCACGGACTCCGGTGCGGCCGTGCTGCTCGGGCACATGGGCGGACCGTTCTGGTCCGGCCGCTCCGCCGCCGCCTGGTCGATCCCCAAGGGGGAGTACGAGGCCGACGAGGCCCCCGAGGCCGCGGCGCGCCGGGAGTTCCGGGAGGAGCTGGGGGTGCCGGTGCCCGAGGGCCCCTGGATCCCGCTCGGCTCGGCCCGGCAGCGCGGCGGCAAGACGGTCACCGTCTGGGCCGTGGCGGGGGATCTCGACCCCGCCGATGTGGTGCCCGGCACCTTCACCCTGGAGTGGCCCCGGGGCTCCGGTGTGTTCCGGGACTTCCCCGAGCTGGACCGGGTCGCCTGGTTCCCGCTGGAGCGGGCCGAGGAGCCGCTGGTGGCGGGGCAGCGGGTCTTCCTCGGCCGGCTCCGCGCGTACATAGCCGACGGCCGCCCCGCGCCCCGTACGGACGCCTGAGCCGACCGCTCCCGGCGCGCCGCGCGCACCGCGCTCGCCCGCGCCCGCGCGGGACCCACGCATACGCCCGCGCACGCGCCCGCACCGCGCCGTGGCGCGCTCCTCGCCTCTCCCCCGCCTCTTCCCCCACCCCTGTCGCCCTCCCCGGACATCCAGGAAAGGGAACTTCCCCGTGCACTCACGCACACAGGTCCTCATCACCGCCGGCAGCGCGCTGCTCGCCGCCGCCGTCGTCCCCGTGACCGTGCTGCCCGCCCTCGCCGTCCCCACCGGGCCGCCGCCCGCCGCCGAGGCCACCCCCGGACGCGCGGCCCCCGGGCCCGCCGCCCCCGGCCGTGCGGCGCCCGTACCGTCCGCCGTGCGTCCGCCCGTACGGGAGGACCCGCCCGTTCGGGCAGGCGCGGCCGGGCCGCCGCCCGCCGAGGAGCCGGCCCCGACCGCCGCCGCGCTGCTGGCCCGCGCCGGGGGCGCCGGGTGCAACCAGGTCTCCGACGGGCTGTACCGCACCCGTGACGACACGCCGCCCACCGTCGCGGTCTGCGACGCGAACGGCGCGGTCTTCTTCGACGCCGACATGGACATCGACTGCGACGGAGAGCCCACGGCGCGCTGCAACCGCGCGTCCGACCCGTACTTCCAGGAGCAGACCGCCTTCACCCGGTCCGACGGCCGGTATCTCACCGCGGAGCACCTGCCGTACATCGTCATCCCGATGGCGAGCGGGATCTGGGACCACCGGGCTTCGGGGATCCACGGCGGGTCCGTCGCCGCCGTCATCCACCGGAACACGGTGCAGTACGCGGTCGTCGGGGACATCGGGCCGCCCGGGATCATCGGCGAGGCGTCGCTGGCCACGGCGCGCGGTCTGGGCATCCTGACCGACCCGGCCGGCGGCGGGGTGCCCTCCGGGGTGACGTACATCGTCTTCAAGCACTCCCAGGTCTCCCCGCTGGAGGACCACGAAGCGGCCGTACGACTCGGGACCGAGCTGGCCCGGAAGTTCCTCAGCGAGAACTGACGGGAGAACCCGCGGACCGGAGAGTACGGAGAAGGGGGCGGCGCCCGGGACCAGGTCCTCGGGCGCCGCCCCCTCTCCCCGGTCCGGCCGGGTCCGGTCGCGGGTCAGACGATGCCCTCGGAGATCTCCTCCTGCTCACGGGCGTTCCCGTACGCCTGCGGGGTGCTGTAGCTGCCGCGCGCGATGTACCACCAGACGGTGGCCAGGGCGAGGACCACGGCGAGCGCGATCACCGCGTAGTTCATCGAGTCGACGGTCACCGGGTTGGTCTGCGGCAGGCAGAAGAGCACGGTGACCAGGGCCACCCACACCACGGCGATCCAGCCGACGGGCCTGCTCCAGCGGCCCAGGTTCCAGGGGCCGGGCTCGAAGCGGCCCTTGGCGCGCAGCTTCAGGAAGATCGGGATGGCGTAGGCGGGGGTGATGCCGATCACGTTGATCGCGGTCACCGCGCCGTACGCGGTCTCGGAGTAGAGGGACGGCACGGCGAGCAGGCCGGCGACGAGCACCGAGAGCCAGACCGCGGGCACGGGGGTCTGGGTGCGGCTGCTGACGCGCCGCCAGAGCGCGGAGCCCGGCAGGGCGTTGTCGCGGCTGAAGGCGAAGACCATCCGGCTGGCCGCAGCGACCTCGGCGTTGCCGCAGAAGAGCTGGGCGACGATGACGAGGAGGAGGAGCGCGGTCGCGCCGCTGGTGCCGAGGGCGTCGATGAGGATCTGGGCGGGCGGCACTCCGGTGGGGCTGTTCTGGGCGCCGAGGTAGTCCTGGATGGCGAAGGTGAGGCCGGCCAGCAGCGCGAACCCGGCGATCCAGGAGACCCAGATGGCGCGGACGATGCCGCGCGCGGCCGTGACGGACGCGTTGGAGGTCTCCTCGGAGAGGTGGGCGGAGGCGTCGTAGCCGCAGAACGTGTACTGGGCGAGGAGCAGGCCGATGGCGGCGACGTAGAGCGGGTTCTGCCAGCCGGTGTCGTTGACGAACTCGGTGAAGACGAAGGACGGCGACTGGTGGTGGTCCGGGACGATCGCGAGGGCGCCGACGATGACGGCGACCCCGATCAGGTGCCACCAGACGCTGATGGAGTTGAGGATGCTGACGAGCCGCACGCCGAAGAGGTTGAGGAGGGCGTGGAGCAGGAGGATGCAGAGGAAGATGACGAAGGTCGACCCGGCGGTGGGGGCGAAGCCGAACTGGAGGTGGAGGAAGGCCCCGGTGAAGAGGGCGGCGCCGTAGTCGATGCCGGCGATCGCGCCGAGGAGGCCGAGCAGGTTGAGCCAGCCGGTGTACCAGCCCCACTTGCGTCCGCCGAGCCGGTCGGCCATGTAGTAGAGGGCGCCGGAGGTCGGGTAGGCGCTGGTGACCTCGGCGAGCGCCATGCCGACGCAGAGGACCATGAGCCCGACGCCCGCCCAGCCCCAGAGCATGACGGAGGGGCCGCCGGTGCTCATGCCGAAGCCGTAGAGCGTCATGCAGCCGGAGAGCACGGATATGACGGAGAAGCTGATGGCGAAGTTGCCGAAGCCGCCCATCCGGCGGGCGAGCACGGGCTGGTAGCCCAGCTCGCGCAGCCGCTGTTCTTCGTCCACCGGTGACGGCTCGGTCTTCGACCAGGTCGGTGGGGAAACGGACATGGCACTACCTCCGGGGGAACACACAAAAAAGTGAGGGTGAGGGTGGGGGTGGGGGTGGGGGTGCGGGGAGCGGATGCCGGTACGGAGCCGGGCTCACCCCGGGGGGCCGCCGCGCGCGTCGCCCCGGGCGCCGAGGGAGCGGCCGCGGGCCCGCAGGAAGGTGTCCTCGGCCTCGGCGGCGTCGCCGGGTCTGCGGCTGCGGTAGGACCAGGGCACCGAGACGTAGTACGGGCCGAGCGCCTCGAAGACGCGGGCCGCCTCGCCGAACTGCAGGGCGCCCCAGAGGGCGTGCGCGAGGTGGTTGAGGTCGAGCAGCGAGGCCTCGGCGAGAACGGCGTGGTCGAACCAGAGGTGCAGGGCGCGCAGGGCGTCGCGGGTGGCGTCCTCGGTGACCCAGTGCAGGTCGAGTGCCTTCTCGTGGCCCTTGTCGCGCCGGTAGCGCTCCGCTCTGACGAAGAGCGGCATGGCGTGCAGCGGCGAGCCCTCGGGGGCGGAGGAGGCGGCCCACTGGACGAAGTTGACCGCTTCGGAGAGGGAGCCGTCGGAGCGCCGCGCGTACACGAACTGGAGCATCCGGTGGTACGCCTCGCGGTTGTACGGGTCGCGCTTGTCGGCCTCGGCCAGCAGCGCCCAGGGGCCGGGGAAGAGCATCGGCCCGGGCGGCGGCAGCCGGTGTTCCTCCAGCCGCTGGTCGGTGTCGAGCTGGGCGAGGGCGAGCAGGCAGACCCAGGGCACCGGGTCGGCGGGGGCGAGCCTGGCGGCGTTGCCGCACGCCTCCCACGCCTCCTGCCAGAGTTCCTGGGTGCGCGCGTGTCCTTCGCGGTGCGCCCGGATGGCCCGTTCGACCAGGACCCGGGTGTACATGATGGCCGCGGCCGTGCTGCCGGGCTCCTCGCTCCGCCAGGTCTGTACGGCGTCGGAGCCGGCGGCCACGGCGGCGAGGACCTGGGTGCGCTGGGTCCAGAGCGGCCAGGCACGGGTCCCTTCGAGGAGGTTGCGCATCGCCAGCCAGCGGCCGGTGCGCAGGTCCTGGACGGCGGCGCGGAGCTCGTTGTCGTGGCCCGCGGGGTGGTAGACGGGGCGGAAGTTGTCACTGGCCATCAGAAACGCCCCGTCCGCCGTGCGGGGGTCTCACGGGGGCCTCGGGGGGCTTGCCGAGCCGACGGAAGCACTAGCACCGGCTCTCCGCCCCCGTCCCTGGTGGTCCGGGGAAACGGAAGGGGCGGGCGGCGCCGTGCTGCCAGCCGCCTCTGCTGCGCGGGCGCCCGGACAAGTGGTTGGTCGGCATAGTTCCTCAAGGACGGTGGGGGGTGGTGCGTTACGGCTGGGCATGCGGGGCGATGGGGTGCCATGCCCGCCGGCCGGGCGAGTTGTTCGAACCCTCCTGGCCGCTGCGGCGATCAGTGTAGGGGCCCCGATCCGGCCCTTCGAACACTTTGCTGATCTTTCGCAACTCTCCGTCGATCACCCGCGTTTATGCCCGCCCGCCGGTAACGGGCCCGGCCCGGTGGCGCGGTGGCGTCGCGGCGGGGTCACGTACCGGGAGGAGCCCGGCGGAGCCGGTACGGATCCGTCCGCATCGGGCGGGTCCGGCGCCCCGCTCCCCCGCCCCCCGCTCTGACCTGCACCGCCGTGACCTGCGCCACGTCCGCTCCGGGGTCCGGGCAGGGCCGGGCAGGCGGGTGCCCGGGCGGCGCCCCGCCCGGGCACCCGGCGGGCGGGGCGGGCCCGGTGTCCGCGCGGGGCGAACAGCCCACGCCGCCCCGGCGGAACTGTGACCCAACCGAAACCTGTGGAATACGGAGCGTGTTCGGGCCCGGGGCGCCCGGCGGCCGGCCCCGCTCCGGCGGGTCCGGGGCGGTGCGGTGCCCCCGTACCGGCGCCGACCTGGGCGGACCTGCCGCTCCCCGCGTTGCAGGCGCACACGGTGGCACATGCCAGAGACCCGCGCGCCCCGGGGCGCGGGACGCCGCCGTCCTGACACGCCGTCACGGAACGCCGCGCCGGAGCCGGTGCCGCCACGCGGGCGCGGAGGGCCCGTGCGGACGGGCGGGGAACCGGCGCGGAGAACGGGAAAGCGGGCGCGGACAAGGGGATACGGCGGGGAAGAGGGTGGCCCCACCGGCGAGGGGGTGCGCCGGTGGGGCCCAGAAGGCTCATGCGGCCGAGGGGGAAGGGCCGTGAGCTTGGCTTCGTCAATCCGTGTGCCCGCTCCCGGGCAACGTATGCGTCCCGCGCCGTACAGGTTTTCCCGACCTGCTCCGGCGGGTCACCACGGTACGCCCCTTCCCCGCACGGTGAACGGTGAGTGACCGCTTCCGGTCCGGCGGCCGAGGAGCCGGCGACACCCGGCCGTCACGGTGATCCCTGTGTGGAGATGGGTGTCGGACGTTGGAACGTCGTTCACTCCCAGGCCACGCCCGATGTCAAGCATCACAGTGCGGCCAGGGGCCCGTCCCCGGCGCACACGCCGACGCGCTCGTACTCGGGAGACCGGACCATGACACGCATACGCTCCGCAGTCACCGCCGTCGACCGCCGTTCCTTCCTCGCGGCCACCGGCGCGGCGGGGGTCTCCGCCGGCATCGGGCTGGCCCTCGGCGCGGGCGGCGGCTCCGGCGCGGCAGAGGCCGCGGCCACCTCGGCCGCGGTGCCGGGGCCCCGTACGCCGGGGGTGCCGGCGGACACGGCGGCGCCGGTGCGTGCCCCGGCGGTGCCCGCCCGTACCACGGTGGACACGGTCGCCACCCCGCGCGACACGGCCGTACCGTACCGTCGGCTCGGTGACGGGCCCGGCTGGCGCCGGGTCGTACGGGAACAGCTCGCCGCGCCCCGGGCCGGGCGGGCCGAACGGCGTACCGTTCTCACGTCCTTCGTCCAGCTCACGGACTTGCATCTGGTCGATGTGCAGCACCCGGTGCGCACCGAGTACCTGCGTTCCCAGCAGCTCTCGGGGTGGCGTCCACAGGAGGCTCTGACGGTACCGGGCGCGGTGGCGCTGATCGAGCAGATCAACGCGTTGCGGGGCGGTCCTGTGACCGGGGCGCCGATCTCCTTCGCCGTGACGACCGGCGACAACACGGACAACAACGCGCGGGCGGAGCTGGAGTGGTTCCTCACGGTGATGAACGGGGGCCGGGTCTCCCCCAACACCGGCGACCCGCGCCGCTACGAGGGGGTGCAGAACTCCGGTGAGCGGCTGTTCTGGCACCCGGAGGACGCGCTGCGGGACACCGACAAGCGGCTCGGCTTTCCGCGGGTCGACGGCTTCCTCGCCGCCGCGATCCGCTCCGTCGACAGCCCGGGGCTGCGCATCCCGTGGTACTCGACGGCCGGCAACCACGACGGTCTCGCCTCCGGTGCGATGGCCGACCGGAGCGGCTTCCTGGCGGAGTTCGCGGTCGGCTCGAAGAAGCTGTACGGCATCCCGGAGGCCGAGGCGAAGGAGTTGCTGCGGCTGCTCGGCAAGGGCGGCGACCCGTCCGGTGCCCATCTGATCGACCTGCTGCGCCGTTCGAAGCGGCGGATGCGCACCATCACGCCGGACCCGGCGCGGGCGCCGTTCAGCCCGCGCGACTATCTGAAGGCGCACCTCGATCCGGCGCGCGCCGGGGCGGGCCCGGCGGGGCACGGCTACACGGCGGCCAATCTCGACGGGGACACGCTGTACTACACGTTCCCGATGGGCGGGAACGTCACCGGGATCAGTCTGGACACCACCGACCGGGGCGGGCACTACACGGGCTCCCTCGGCACCGCGCAGTTCGCGTGGCTGAAGCGGCGGCTGAAGGAGCACCGGGACGGGTACGTGGTGGTGTTCAGCCACCACAACAGCTGGACGATGACGAACACCCACCCCGACCCGGCGCACCCGGGCGAGGCGCGGCACAGCGGGGACGAGGTGCTGGCGCTGCTGGCGCGGAGCCCGCAGGTGGTGGCGTGGGTGAACGGGCACAGCCACCGCAACGCGGTCGCGGCGCGCGACGGCTTCTGGGAGATCTCGACGGCCTCGCACATCGACTTCCCGCAGCTCGCCCGGGTGATCGAGATCGCGGACAACAGGGACGGCACGCTCTCGCTCTTCACCACGCTGATCGAGTCGGCGGCGCCGCACCGTACGGACTTCCGGGACCTGTCGCAGACCGGGCTCGCCGCGCTCTACCGGGAGCTCTCGCACAACGCGCCCGGTTCCACGACGGCCCCGGCGGGGAAGTCGACGGACCGCAACACGGAGCTGCTGCTGACCCGCTGAGGCGCGCGCCCCGCCCCGGCCGGGGCGTCGTCCTCCGGGGTGTCAGCCGTCGATCAGGCGCTGGATGGCGGGCCCGTAGAGGTCGCCGAGGGCCTCCGGGGTGGCGCGGGCCACGGCGCCCGTCCGGTTGAGACTCTGGGCGCTGCCCAGGCCCAGGAGCTGGCCGGTGATCAGCTCGGCGCGCAGGTCGCGGTCGCGCCCGGTGAGGAGGGCGGCGAGGCGGCGGGTGATCTGCTGGTCGAAGCGTTCCCGCAGCAGGGTGCGCTCGTCGTCGTCGCCGAGTGAGAAGACCACGCGGAGCAGGAGGTCGCCGCCGTGGTCGCGGCGGTGGCGTACCAGGGTCACCACGAGATGGCGGCCGAGGGCGTCGAGGGGCGCGGCGAAGAGCCGGTCGGCGGCGGGGCCGAAGTCGGCGACCGCGTTGAAGAGCCCTTCCTTGGTGGCGAAGTGCTTGACGATCAGGGAGGCGCTGACCCCCGCGTCGGCGGCGATGGAGCGGAGCGTCACCTCGGCGTACGGCCGGAAGGCGAAGGCCCGGCGGGCGGCGCGCAGGATGGCGTCCCGGCCGGTCACCGGGTCGGTGCCCGCCGGGGCGTCCGCGGGGGCGGCCGGCCCGTTCATGTGCCCTCCGCGAGTTGTCGGGTGCCCTGGGTGCTCGTGCGGTCCCCGCCGAGGTTACCGGGGGCGGTCCCGGCCTGGCGCGGCAGACACAGGGTGACGGCGAGGGCGAGCAGCGCGGCGGTGCCCGCGAGGACGAAGACGAGGAGATAGGCGCCGAGGGTGGGGGCGCGGTGGCCGCCGGCGTCGAAGGTCGTATGGGCGAGTACGGCGGCCACGGCGGCGCTGCAGAAGGCCTGGCCGACCGAGCGCATCAGGGTGTTGAGCCCGTTGGCGGCGGCGGTCTCGCTCACCGGGACGCCCCGCATGACCAGGGCGGGCAGCGCCGAGTAGGCGATGGCGGTGCCGGCGGCGACGACGGTGGCGCCGAGGACGATGGTCCAGAGCGCGTGGCTGGTGAAGAACCGGACGAGGTAGCCGGCGGCGAGGATCGCGGCGGCGAGCGCGAGGGTGGTGCGCGGGCCGTACCTCCGGGAGATCCGCGCGGAGACCGGGGAGAGCGCGACCATGGTGAGGCCGCCGGGGAGCAGGCAGAGGCCGCTGACGACGATGGAGGCGCCGAGGCCGTACCCGGTGGACGTCGGCTCCTGGACCATCTGGGCGGTGGAGAGGGAGTTGGCGTAGAAGGCGAAGCCGATGAGGAGGGCGGCGATGTTGGTGAGCAGCACGGCGGGGCGCGCGGAGACCCGCAGGTCGACCAGGGGCGAGGCGACGCGGAGCTCGTAGCGGCCCCAGAGGAGGGCGATCACCACGGCGAGCGCGAGGAGTCCGAGGGTACGGGCGGAGCCCCACCCCCAGCCGCCGCCCTGGGTGACCGCGAGGAGCAGGCAGACGAGGGCGGCGGAGAGGCCGAGCGCGCCCAGCACGTCGAACCGGCCGTGCGAGCGCCGGGGCGACTCCGGTACGCAGAGCAGGACGAGCACGATGTCGGCCGCCCCGAGCGCGGCGGAGGCCCAGAACATGGTGTGCCAGTCGTAGTGCTCCACGACGAGCGCGGCGACGGGCAGCCCGACGGCGGCGCCGATGCCGAGGGTGGAGCTCATCAGCGCGACGGAGGAGAGCACCCGTTCCGGGGCGAGTTCGTCCCGCATGATGCTGATCCCGAGCGGCAGTACGGCGAGCGCGGCGCCCTGGAGGGCGCGCCCGGCGATCAGCACCCCGATCTGGGAGCTGACGGCGCAGAGCACGGAGCCGGCGGCGAGCACGCCGAGCGAGGCGATCAGGACCCGCCGCTTCCCGTACATGTCCCCGGCCCGCCCGAGTACGGGGGTGCAGATGGCCCCGGTGAGCAGGGTGACGGTGACCAGCCAGCTCGCCGCGGTCGGGGTCGCCCCGGTGAGCGCGGGGACATGCGGCAGCAGCGGCACGACAAGGGTCTGCATGACGGCGACGACGACCCCGCAGAACGCCAGCACGGCGACGAGGAACCGGGGGTGCGGCGCCTCGGCGACGGGTTCTTCGGGGTCGGCAGGGTCGGACGGGGCGGCGGGGCCGGACGGGGGTATCGCTGGGGACATCTCGCTCCGTAGGGGTGGCGGACGGCGGGGGTGCACATGCGTTCACCCCAGGGTAAACGCATGTGCACCCCGCCCGGCGGCCCGGGTGCGGGCAGGGGGTGCCGGACGGTCAGGCCCGCCGGTGTCGCCCGCCGGTCACTGGAGCGCGCGTACCGCCGCCGTGAAGAGCGCCGGGGCGCGGGCCGCCGCCGGGGTCAGAAGGCGGGCGGCGGCCGGGTGGCCGGCGACGGCGAGGAGGCCGGCCGTGAGGAGCCGGTGGCGGCGGGTCAGGGCCCGCCAGCGGCGCTCGTACGTCCCGGGGCGGCCGGAGCGCAGCGCGGTCACCGCCGCCCCGGCCGACAGCAGCGCCAGCGCGATGCCCTCGCCGGTGAGCGCGTCGACATACCCGGCGGCGTCGCCCACCAGGAGGACCCGCCCCGCCGTCCGGCTCCGTACCCGGCGGCGGAGCGGTCCCGCGCCGCGCACCGGTCCGGCGGGGGCGCCGGCGAGCCGGGCGCGCAGGGCGGGGAAGGCGGCGAGATGGTCGTCGTACCCCCGGCGGAGCGTGCTCAGGACGGCGACGCCGACCAGGTCGGGGCCGACCGGCGTGACATACGCCTCGCCGTCCTCGCCCGTCGCCGACCAGTGCACCTCGACGAACTCCGTCCACGGCGCGATCCGGTAGTGGCGGCGCTGCCCGTACCGCCGGGGGCCCCGGCCGGGCAGCTCCAGGCCGAGGCCGCGCCGTACCGGGGAGTGCAGCCCGTCCGCCGCCACCAGCCAGCGTGCCCGGAGCCCCGCGGCCGCCACCCCGTCGGCGCTCTGGCCGACCTCCCCGACCCGGCCCGTGACGGTCCGTACGCCGAGCGCTTCGGCGCGCCGGGCCAGCGCCGTGTGGAGGGCCGTGCGGCGGACGCCGAGGCCGGGGCCCGCGTCGAAGGCGGCCTGCGCGCGGTGCGCGCCGCGCACGTACCGGATGCCGCGCAGGGGGCGGCCCGGCAGGGGGCCGAGGCCGAGCGCGGCCAGCTCCCGTACGCCGGTGGGCAGGACGCCCTCGCCGCACGCCTTGTCGACGGGGGCCGGGCGCGCCTCGACGACCACGGTCTCCAGGCCGGCGAGCGCGGCGCGTACGGCGGTGGCGAGTCCGGCCGGACCGCCGCCGGCCACCAGCAGGTCGATCACGGCGGGGTACCGGGACCGGCGAGACGGAGGGCGCCGTTCTCGCATCGCAGCCGTACGGTCAGCAGCGCCGCGTCGAGCACGGTGAAGGCGAGCGCGGTCACCCAGGCGCCGTGCACCAGGGGCAGCGCGACGCCCTCGGCGGCGACCGCCACGTAGTTGGGGTGGCGCAGCAGCCGGTACGGGCCGCCCGCCACCAGCGGGAGCCCCGGCACGACCAGCACCCGGGTGTTCCAGCGCGGCCCCAGGGTGCGGACGCACCACCAGCGCAGCGCCTGCGCGGCGACCACGACGGCGAGCATCGGCCAGCCGAGCGCGGGCACGAACGGGCGCCCGGCGAGGGTCACTTCGGCGAGGCAGCCGACGAGCAGACCGGTGTGGAGCAGGACCATGGCCGGGTAGTGGCCCCGGCCCCGTTCGACGGCGCCGCGCGCCAGGCTCCAGCGCGTGTTGCGCCGGGCGACGGCGAGTTCGGCGCCGCGCTCGGCGCCGACGGCGAGCACGAGCAGGGTGTACCAGACCATCTCCGGGCCTCCGTTCTCCGGGAACTACCAGCGCAGCAGGACCAGTTCGGAGCAGAACCCGGGCCCCATGGCGAGCAGCAGCCCCGCCGTGCCGGCCGGCGGGGGCCGCAGGGCCAGGGTGTCGCGCAGGACGTGCAGCACGGACGCGGAGGAGAGGTTGCCCACCGCGGCCAGCGAGCGCCAGGTGAGGCCGAGGGCGCCGGGCGGCAGGGCGAGGACCTCCTCGACCGCCTCCAGGACCTTGGGCCCGCCGGGGTGGCAGACCCAGGCGGTGATGTCCTCGCGTACCAGACCGTGGTCGGCGAGGAAGCCGTCCACGTCGTCGGCGAGGTTCTTGCGGACGACCTCGGGGACGCTGGTGTCCAGCACGATCCGGAAGCCGGAGCCGCTGATGTCCCACCCCATCACCCGTTCGGTGTCCGGGTAGAGGTGGCCGCGCGTGGCGACGACGGCGGGTCCGGCGGCCGGGCGGCGCGCGCCGCAGGCGACGACGGCCGCCGCGCCGTCGCCGAAGAGCCCGGAGGCGACCAGATTGGCCGGGGAGGGGTCGTCGCGCTGGAAGGTGAGGGAGCAGAGCTCCACGGAGAGGAGGACGGCGACCTCGTCGGGGTGGCCCAGTAAGTAGTCGTGGAGCCGGGCGATCCCGGCCGCCCCCGCGACACAGCCGAGGCCGAAGACCGGGACCCGCTTGATGTCGGGGCGGAGTCCGAGCCGGCCGACCAGGCGCGCGTCGACGGAGGGCGCGGCGATGCCGGTGACGGAGGTGAACATCAGCAGGTCGACATCGCGCGGCGAGAGCCCCGCGGTGTCCAGGGCGCCCCCGACGGCCTCGGCGCCGAGCGGGACCGCGGCTTCGATGAAGGCGTCGTTGAGCGCGCCGAAGCCGTCGAGGGCCTCGTACTGTTCGAGGGGCAGTGCGGTGTACCGGGTGGTCACCCGGGCGGCGCGGTGCAGCCGGTCGAGGAGCCTGCGGTCTCCCCCGGCGGGCAGACAGCTCCGGGCGACGGCTTCGGTGAGGTCGGCTTGGCGGTGCTGATGCGGAGCCAGAACTCCGTGGACGGCTGCGATCCGAGTCATCTGCGGTCCCGCGAGGTCGGTGGGACGGTGGGGAGGAGCCGGGGGGTGACGTGCCATCCCTGCCCTCGCTCCGCCGCGCCACACGCGAAGTCGCCTGTACGGCCCTCCGCACCGGACGGGGGTGGACGCCGGTGCCTACCATGGCCGGATGACGGAGGAGCCGGCGGACATCGCGCTTCCCGGTCCGCCAGGTCCACCCGGTCCGGCCGGTCCGCTCACCCCGCCCGGCCGGCTCGGCGGGGAGCCGGAACGGCGGTGGGGCGGGCCGGCGGGGGCGCTGCTGAGGGCGTGTCACCCGGGGCCGACGGTGGCGGTGACGCTGCTGGTCGCGGGGCTCGCGATGGCGGCCGGGCAGAACGGGCGGGGTACGGCGCTGGCGACGGCGGCGGTGGTGACGGGGCAGCTCTCGGTCGGCTGGAGCAACGACGCGGTCGACGCGGCGCGGGACGGCGCGGCGGGGCGCGGCGACAAGCCGGTGGCGGGCGGTGCGGTGGGCGCGGGCACCGTACGGGTCGCGGCGCTGGTCGCGCTGGCGCTCTGCGTACCGCTCTCGCTGGGGTACGGGGCGGCGGCGGGGACGGTGCATCTGCTCGGCGTGGCGGCGGGGTGGGCGTACAACCTGGGGCTGAAGGCGACGGTGGTGTCCTGGCTGCCGTACGCGGTCGGGTTCGGCGCGCTGCCCGCCTTTGTGACGCTGGGTCTGCCGGGGCACCCTCCGCCCGTGTGGTGGATGGTGGCCGCCGCGGCGCTGGTGGGGGTCGGGGCGCATCTGGGCGATGTGCTGCCGGACATCGCGGACGACCTGGCGGCGGGGGTGCGCGGCGCGCCCCAGCGGCTGGGCCCGACGGCCGTACGGTGGCTGCTGCCGGCCCCGCTGGTGGCGGCCACGGCCCTGCTCACCCTGGGCCGCCCCGGCCCGGCGGCCGCGCTCGCGCTGACGGCGGCGGTGGGCGCGGCGCTGGCGGGCGCGGTCCTGGGAGCCGCCCGCCCGAAGGCCCCGTTCCTGGCGGCGGTGGCCGTCGCCGCGGTCGACGTGGCCCTCCTGCTGTGGCGGGGCGCGGCACAGGGCTGAGGCGCCGTCACCCCGCCGGGGCGGACCGGGTGGTAGGGGGCGTACGGGGCGGGACGGGTCAGGCGGGGCCGAGGCGGGCGGCGAGGAAGGCCAGGGTGCGGTCCCAGGCGCGGGCGGCCGCCTCGGGGTGGTAGGCGGCGGGGCGACCGTCGTTGAAGAAGGCGTGGCCCGCGCCCTCGTAGACGTGGAAGACCGGGACGATGCCGGACTCCGTCTCGATGGCGGCCCGCAGCGCGTCGAGGCTCGCGACCGGCACGGAGCCGTCCTCCGCGCCGTAGTGGCCGAGGACTTCGGCCCGGAGCCCGGCGAAGTCCGGGAGTCCTTCCCTGATCACCCCGTAGAACGGCACGGCGGCCGAGACCCGGGGGTCCCCGGCGGCGAGGGCGAGCACGAAGCCGCCGCCCATGCAGAAGCCGACGGCGCCGACCGTGGTGCCCTGGGTCTCGGGGCGCTCCAGCAGGTAGCCGACGGCCCCGGAGAGGAGTTCGACACCGCGCGCGGTGGGCACTCCGGTCATCATCCGCAGGGCCTCGTCGGCGTCGTGCGCGACCTCGCCGCCGTAGAGGTCGGGGGCGAGCGCGACATACCCCGCCCGGGCGAGCCGGTCGGCGATGTCCTTGATGTGGGCGGTCAGCCCCCACCACTCCTGGATGACGATGACGCCGGGGCCCTCCCCGGCGGGCGGTACGGCGAGATAGCCGTACGCGGTGGTCCCGGCGCTGGGGAAGGTCACGTTCTGCGGGCCCGTCCCGCTCGCCCCGCTCACCCCGCTCGCTCCGGTCGGCGCTGACGGGGTGGACGGCTCGGTCGGCTCGGTCGTCATGTGCGGTGCTCCCGGTGGGGTGCGCGGTCGGTGGCGGTACGCACCCTACGCCCGACGGGGCGGCGGGAAAGGCGCGGACGCGTCTCCCGGTACGGGCACGCCGGGGGCGTCCCGCGCGTTGTCGGTGTCGTAGGTGTGACATCCGAGGAGAGATGAGCGAATGGCCCTCTGGGACCGGTTCAAGGAATCCGCTGCGACGATGCAGACGCAGCTCAATGCGAAGAAGAATGATCTGAAGAGCGGCGCTTTCCGTGACGCGAGTATGGCCATGTGTGCTCTGGTGGCGGCGGCGGACGGGTCGATCGACGCGTCGGAGCGTCAGCGGGTGGCCTCGCTGATCATGACCAACGACGTGCTCCAGAACTTCCCCGCCGAGGATCTTCAGGCCCGCTTCAACGACTACTGCCAGAAGCTCACCGCCGACTTCGACTTCGGCAAGGTCGCCGTCCTCCAGACCATCGGCAAGGTCGCCAAGAAGCCCACCGAGGCCCGCGCCGTCATCCAGATCGGCATCGTCATCGGCGGCGCCGACGGCGACTTCGACAAGACGGAGCAGGGTGTGGTGCGGGAGGCGTGCTTCGCGCTCGGCCTGCCGCCGCACGAGTTCGACCTCTGATACGGCTCCGATCCGCGTGACGCGGGGTGGTGACCGGGTCCTCCGGTCACCACCCCGCGCCTTTACGCCTTACGCGCTCACGCCCGTGCGCCGGTTCTCCCGGGTGGTGGCCGGTCCTTCGTGAACGCCCAGGCCATCTCCGGCTCCAGGGCGAACCGGAAGAGCCGCTGGACCGGCCGGGTGCAGAGCAGCGTGACGGCGGCCCCGGCGACGAGGGTGACGAGGACCGCGCCCAGGGGGGTGTGCGGCCACCCCGTGTCGTACCACCCCCAGGTGGACGCCGACTGCGCGAGGAAGCCGTGGAGCAGATAGCCGCAGAGCGTGCCCGCGCCCAGCGCCGTGAACCACGTCCGGCGGCCCGGGACCCAGGCGAAGAAGCACGCGGTCAGCGCGAGCGAGCAGCCGAAGAGCACGAAGGTCATCAGCACCCCGCTCCACCAGGGCGCGCCCAGTTCCTCCGCGCTGTCGCGGTGGAAGAACCAGGCCATGTTCATCCGGGTGACGGCCCAGTACGCGAACGCGACGCTCACCGCGGCGACCGGGACGGCCAGCAGCCGGGCCTCGCGGCACCGTACGAGCTGGAAGTGCTCGGGCCTGAGCCGCAGTCCGAGCACGAAGAACGGCAGGAACTGGAGGACCCGCTGGAGGTCGAGGTCGTCACCGATCTCGGGCGAGGTGGTGGCGAGCGCGGCGATGGCGAGCGCGACCGGGAGGGGCCATCGGACGACCCGCCAGATCGGCGCCGTGATCCGCCAGATGAAGAGGGCCAGCAGGAACCAGGTCAGATACCAGGGGTCGAGCAGGCTGACCGGCATGGACGGGTCGTCGTCGGCCCACCGGTGGAAGAGGCTGTAGGCCACTTCGAAGACGATGTACGGGACGGCGACCCCGGTGAGCAGCCGGCGCACCCGGTCGGGGCGGAAGTCGAAACTCCGGGAGAAGTAGCCGGAGATGATGATGAACGCCGGCATGTGGAAGCTGTAGACGACGATGTAGAGCGCGGAGACCGCGCGGCTGCCGTCCCGCAGCGGCTCCCACGCGTGTCCCATGGCGACCAGGACGATGGCGAGGTACTTCGCGTTGTCGAAGAAGGCGTCGCGCTGTGCGGCGGGGGCGGGCGGAGGCGTGGCGGCCGTGGACGCGCCGGTCCCGGCCTCCTCCGCCCGTGTCCCATCAGCGCGTTCTCCGGTGATCTGGGTCATGTCGCCCCCCGGAGGGAACCAGGGGCGTCGCGTGCGGCTCTGAACACGTTCGTGGAGGAATTTCGCGGAGCAAACATTGCAGGCACCCTAGCGAGCCGCCCCGCCCCCGCTCCAATCGGGCGGAGCAAACCGGAATGAACCGCTCCGCAGTGGTCGGCGGCGGTCAGCTCTCCAGGAGCGCGGCGGCGAGCCGTTCGATCCGGTCCCGCCAGGCGGCGAGCGCGGCACCGGTGTCCCATCCGGCGGGTCCGGTCTGGGTGAGGACGAGCCGGGCGCCGTGGCCGGTGCCCCGGCGCAGCTCCCAGGTGACCGAGGAGTCCTCCCCCACGGCGTAGGTCAGCCCGTGCGGCGCCCGCACCTCGGTGACCGGGCCCGCCGGGGCGCACACGGCGGTGAAGCCCTCCGGGACGGGGAGGCCGGCCACCGGTTCGATACCGTCCGAGAGCACCGCCCAGACCGTCTCGGCGGGCCGGACGAGCTGCCGTTCGAAGCGGACCTCCCGCCCCGCCCCGGCGGCGCCCGCCGCCCCCCGGTCGAGGCCGAACCGGGCGATGTACGCCTCGTGGAGGGCTCCCCCGTCGCGTACGGCCACCGGCGGGGCGCCGGAGAGGAGCCGGTCGAGCGCGCCGACGCAGAGCTGCCAGCCGGAGGCGAAGCTCGCGGCGCCGGGCCGGTCGCCGAAGGTGTGCACGAGGGTGAGGAGCGAGCCCTCGCCGTCCGGGGTGACGGTCCAGCTCAGGTGGTCGGTGCCCCACGTGAAGGCGAAGTGGCGGGGCTCGTCGGCGTCGGTGACGGTGCCGGTCATCACGGGGGTGCCGGGCGCGGCACCGGGGAAGCGGAACTCCATCGCCCCGCCGGGGGCGAGGTCGAGGGTGACCTCGGAGGGGAACCACCGGCCGAGGGAGGCGGGGTCGGTGAGGGCCCGCCAGACCCGTTCCGGGGGGTACGGGAGCCGGTGCTCCATCCGCAGGGCGGTGCGGCCGTCGTCGGTGGTCAGGGTGGCGTCGTGCGGGGTGGTGCTCATGAGGGGTCGTCCTTCGTCGCTTCGAGATGCCGTTCGAGCGCGTCGAACGCGCCGGACCAGAGATGCCGGTAGTGGGCGAGCCAGGCGTCCAGCTCGGCGAGCGGCTCGGGCCGCAGCTCGTACCAGCGGCGCTGGGCCTCCCGGCGGACCCGGACGAGCCCGGCCTCCCGGAGCGCCCGCAGGTGTTTCGAGGTGCCGGGCTGGCTGAGGCCGAGGCGCTCGGTGAGCTGGCCGACCGTGTAGGGCCGCTCCAGCAGCAGGTCGAGGATCTTCCGCCGGTTCGGCTCCGCGAGTACGTCGAACGGTATGGACATGGATCCAACATACCTCATCGGGAATATAACCGGCAACGAATACACGCTCGCCCCCCGACAGGCCCGGACGGCGGCTGGAATCTGTCCGGAACGGCCTGGTGACAACCCGTCAACACACCGCGCATAATTGGAAGTTCGGGCCTTCGGAGCGCAGAAGGGGCATCTCCCTCAGCAGGGGTGAACAGCCCCGCGGAGCCGCCCGGCGCACCACCGCGTACGTCCCCCCATAGCACCACCCGCGCACCACCCCGAGCACCGACCGAGCACCTCCCCAGCACTGCGGCCCTGGCCACCCGGCCCCACAGAACGGCGCAAGGAGAGCGGCCGTGCATGACGAATTCCTCTGCCATGTCACCGCGTACGGAACAGCCGGCGGACAGCGGATCGGCGTCCCGCTCGGCACCTACCGCGCCCCCACACTGGCCCTGGCACTGTGGTGGTTACGGGACCGGGCGACCTGGATCGCGGAGCGACTCGACCCCAGCCCCGAGAACCGGCACTTTCCGGCCGAGGCGCTCGCCCCGGTCGCCCGGGGCGTGCCCGACGTCCCGACGACCCTGCGCGCCTGGCGGGACGACCTGGCGCACCAGGACATGATCGCGGAGCATCTGGCCGCCGGGCGGCTGATCCGGGTGGCCACCCGGGACGACACGACGGAGTACGAACTGCTCGCCGAGTCGGTCGACGCGTTGCGGATGGACCGGGCGCTGCCGGCCCCCGGCGCGCGGGATCTCGCCCCGCCCCGGGCGCCCCACCCGCACCCCGTACCCCTGGCGCCGGCGGGGGCGGAGCCGGAGCCGCTGTGGACCCCGGTCCACCCGGCGGGGTATGCCGGGCCGCCGCACGCGGGGCCGTCGTATCCGGCCTACCCGCACCCGGCGGCGCGTCCGGCGGCCCGGTACGAGGCGGCCCCGCACGAGGCGGCCCCGCACGAGGCGGCCCCACACGAATACAGGGCCGCGTACGGGCCCGGGTACGAGACGCACGGGGCCCTGCCGGGCGACACCCAGCCGCTGGGGCGGCTGCTGGGGTGAGCCGTCCGCCGGCGGGCGCGTCAGGGGCCGGAGGTCTCGCCCTGGGCGCTCTCGATATGGGCGTGCACCTCGCCCGCCGCGCCCAGCGCCGTACCGCCGGAGACCGCCAGGCAGAGCAGGAGCGCGCCCGCGACCAGGCGGCCCGCGCGCGGCCGGGTGGCCCTGGAGTCCCCGGCGCCGAGCAGGGCGGCGACCCGCCGGGGCACCGGGCCGGCGACGGCGGCCAGGGCGGCGCGCGGCCGGTGTGCCACGGGGGCGGGGGCGGACCGGGTGGCGAGGGCGGCGCGGCCGATGGCGCGGGCCGCGAGCCGCCGGTCGCCGACGGCGGTCGCCGCGGCCTCGTCGGCGGTGCGCTCCAGGGCGTAACAGAGGGGTTCGCGGAGCGCCCGCAGGGCGGGATGACAGCGCGCGGCCACCTCCATGGCCTGGAGGTGGAGGTGGTGGCGGCCCCGCAGATGGGCGCGTTCGTGGGCGAAGAGCGCTTCGCGCTCGGCGGGTTCCAGGGCGCGGAGCATCCCGGTGGTGACGACGATCCGGCCGGGGCGGCCGGGGAGCGCGTACGCGTCGGGCCGGGCGTCCCGCAGCACCGCCAGCTCGCCGCCGCCGGGGCCGGCGGCGGCCCTGGCCCGGCGCACCTCGGCGCGGTCGCGGAGAAGCCCGGCGCCGGCCGGCAGGACCAGCCGGAGCAGCGCCCCGGCGGCGGCCAGGGCGAGCCCGACGGTGACCACGGGCGGGCCGATGGTGAGCGGCCGGCCCAGCTCTTCGAGGACGGCGACGGCCGGGAGGTACGAGGCGCCCGGGACGACCAGCAGCGCCAGCGCGGCGGTGGCGCTCGCCGCCAGGACGAGCGCGGTGGCGGTGAGCAGCGCGACGGCGGCGCGCGGGGCGAGCACGGCGGCGGCCCGGCGGGCCGCGGGCACCGCCAGGAAGGGCGTCAGCAGGGGGACGCAGACGAGGAGGAGGATCACGCGCCCTCGCCGTCCAGGAGGGCGCGGAGCACCCGTTCGTCCTCGTCGTCGAGCTGGGAGACGAAGCGGGCCAGGACGGCGCGCCGGTCCTCGTCCTTGGCGAGCTCGGTGTGCATCCGGCGGGCGGTGAGCCCGGGGGCGTCCTCGGTCGGGGTGTACGCGTAGCCGCGCCCGGCCCTGACCCGGGTGACGGTGCCCTTCTCGTAGAGCCGGGTGAGGATCGTGGTGACGGTGGTGCGGGCGAGCGAACCGCCCAGCTCCTCCTGGACCCGGCCGGGGGTGAGCGGCCCGTCGGCGGCCCAGAGCGCCGCCAGCACCCCGGACTCCAGCTCGCCCGGCGGGCGCCGTTCGGGGCCAGGCCCGCCGGTGGAGCCGGTACCGCCCGGGTCGCCGCTCCCGCCCGTACCGCTCCTGCCGCCCGCACCGCCCATGGGAACGCTCCTCCCGCATTCTTCGTCTACAGTTGCGTAGACCGTCTACAGAACTGTAGTCATAGTTGTCCCGCAGGACACCCTGCCCCTCATTATGGGAGCCGCCCCGCCATGAGCCCCGCCAGGACCGTATCCGCGCTCCCCGTCGGCGACCGCTGGTTCGACGACGGCCTGTACACCCGGGTCACCGGACTCGCGCACCGCTCCCCCGGGTGGCTCGACACCGCGGTCTCGCTCTGGTCCCTGTACGGTCTCGCCCTCTTCGCCCTGCTGCTGGCGGCGGCCTGGTGGCGGGCGAGGGCGGAGGACCCGGACAGGGCTGCGCACGCGCTCCTCGCACCGGTGGCGGTGGTGGCGGCGTTCGCGGTCTCCTCGGGGCTGAAGGTGCTGCTGCGCGAGGAGCGGCCCTGCCG
This sequence comes from Streptomyces sp. NPDC093085, assembly GCF_040683935.1. Lineage (NCBI taxonomy): Bacteria > Bacillati > Actinomycetota > Actinomycetes > Kitasatosporales > Streptomycetaceae > Streptomyces > Streptomyces sp. NPDC093085. Next base: position 442,802 of record NZ_JBFBFB010000002.1, read on the forward strand.
GAGCCTCCCCGTGGTCACCGTCGACGCCTGCCCCGCGCTGGGCGACTGGTCGCTGCCGAGCAACCACGCCACGGTGGCGGGCGCCGCCGCCGTGGCGCTCCTCCTCATCGACCGGCGGCTCGCCGCGCTCGCCGTCCCGGCCGCACTGGCGATGGCCGCCTCCCGGATCTGGATCGGCGCGCACTACCCCCATGACGTGGTGCTGGGGCTGGCCGTGGGCGCCGCGGTGTCCTGGGCGGTGATGCGGGCCCTAGGCCCTGTCGGCCTGGCCGCTCAGAGCCTGAGGTGCATGATGTGGAGGCCGACAAAGCCCTCGGTGGGGTGGCGGAACCCCTCGGGGAGGGTGCCGAGGATCTCGAAGCCGAGCGACTCGTAGAGCTTGATGGCGTGGACGTTGGTCTCGACGACCGCGTTGAACTGGATCGCCCGGAACCCGGCGGCGCGGGCCCAGTCGATGGAGTACGTACAGAGGGCACGGCCCACGCCGCGCCCCGCGTGCGCCGGGTCGACCATGTAGCTGGCGCCCGCGATGTGGGAGCCGTTGCCCAGGTGGTTGGCGTTCATCTTGGCCGTGCCCACGACCGTGCCCGTGTCGTCCACCGCCACGACGGAGCGGTGGGGCGGCTGCTGGAGCCAGAGGTCACGGCCCTCGCGCTCGCCGAGCGTGACCGGATAGGTGTAGGTGTCCCCGGCGGCGACGATCTCATGGAAGAACGGCCAGATGGCGGGCCAGTCCTCGGTGGTGGTCTCCCTGATCAGCATGGGGACAGCATGCCCGGCGGGGCTCCGCGCCGGCCACTGCGTTTCGCGGGACGCGGATGGGGACGCCGGCCCCGTACCGGCGCGCCGGTATCCCGGTACCGGCGCGCCGCCGGGGAGCCGTACGGGAGCCATCCGGGGGCCGTCGGGGGGAGGCCCGGCGGCCGGCTCCGGTACCGGGGTAGACACCTGGGGTGAGCCGTCAACGTTTCGGGGCGCAGCGGCGCCGGTGCGCGGGCCTGGGCCGCGGGCTGGCGGCGCAGACGGCGCTCGCCTGGAACCGGGGGCGGGAGATGGAGCTGATGCACCGGGCGATGAGCTTCGCGGCGCTGGGCTTTCTGACCCTGGTGCCGCTGCTGATCCTGGTCGCGGCGGCGGATCCGGCGAGCGGGCCCGGGTTCGCGCGCTGGCTGGGGCAGGGGCTCGGGGTCTCCGCGGCCTCCCAGCAGGAGATCCAGCAGCTCTTCGGCCGGCCGGGGCAGGCGCTCCAGCGGACGACGGCGTTCGGGCTCGCCGCGCTCGCCGCGTTCGGGCTGACGTTCGGGGGCGCCGTACAGACGGGGTACGAGCGGGTGTGGGAGCTGCCCACGGCGCGCTGGCACACGATGTGGCGCCATGTGGTGTGGCTGGCGGTGCTCGTGGTCTTCCTGGTGCTCTTCGTCAACACGCCGGTGACATCGGGGTCGGCCTTCGTCCTGACCCTCGCCACGACCGCCGATCTGATCGGGACGCTGCTCTTCTTCTGGTGGTCCCAGCATGTGCTGCTGGCCGGCCGGGTCCGCTGGCGGGCGCTGCTGCCGGGGGCCGCGGCGACCGCTCTGGGCCTGCTCGGGCTGCGGATCTTCTCGCGCCTGGTCTTCTCGCCGCTGATCGCCTCGAACGCGGTCACGTACGGCCCGTTCGGGACGGTGCTGGTGCTCCAGTCCTGGCTGGTCGGGGTCGGGTTCGTGGTGTACGGCGGCGCGCTGGTGGGCCGGCTCTGGCACGAGCACCGTACCCATGTACGGCTGCGGCGGGCGCTCGCGGCCGCGCCGCCACCGGGGACCGGGACGGACACGGACGCGTCCCCCGCGCCGGGCCCCGGCGCGGAGGACGGCTGACGGCGCCGCCCGGCCCCGGGCCCCGGTCGCGACGCCGCCGGTACCCGGAGCCGGGGCAGAGGCCGCGTCAGCGGCTCGGTCAGAGGTCGAACTCGTGGGGCGCGATGCCCACGGCGAAGCAGGCCTCGCGGACGACGGCGCGCTCGCTGTCGTCGAAGTCGCCGTCGGCGCCGCCGATGACGATGCCGATCTGGATGACGGCGCGGGCCTCGGTGGGCTTCTTGGCGACCTTGCCGATGGTCTGGAGGACGGCAACCTTGCCGAAGTCGAAGTCGGCGGTGAGCTTCTGGCAGTAGTCGTTGAAACGGGCCTGAAGATCCTCGGCGGGGAAGTTCTGGAGCACGTCGTTGGTCATGATCAGCGAGGCCACCCGCTGACGCTCCGACGCGTCGATCGACCCGTCCGCCGCCGCCACCAGAGCACACATGGCCATACTCGCGTCACGGAAAGCGCCGCTCTTCAGATCATTCTTCTTCGCATTGAGCTGCGTCTGCATCGAAGACGCGGAATCCTTGATGCGGTCCCACAGGGCCACGTGGCTTCTCCTGGTCGTTCAGTCGGTTGATCGGTCGGGCAGTCGGTTGATCGGTCGGGACGGCGGAGGTCCGGCCGGGCCGGCGAGCCCGGCCCGGCCGGCTCCGCCGGTGTCACAGATGCGGGGCGACGGCCGGCATCAGGTCCTGGAAGGTGCGCCCCTCGGCGGGGGTGCCGATGGCGGCCATCTGCCAGCCGCCGCCGGAGCGGTACACCTTGGCCATGATCTGGGCGGTGTGGCCACCGCCGCCGGTGAGCGTGTAGCGGGCCAGTTCCTGGCCGTTGGTCTCGTCGACCAGCCGGCAGAAGGCGTTCTCGACCTCTTCGAAGGTCTGTCCGGTGAAGGAGTTCACCGTGAAGACGATCTGGTCGACATGGACGGGGACCCGCTGGAGGTCCACGACGATCGACTCGTCGTCGCCGCCCTCGCCCGCGCCGCCGACCCGGTTGTCGCCGGTGTGCTGCACGGAGCCGTCGTCGCTGGTGAGGTGCTGGAAGAAGACGACGTCCACGGCCTCCTTGCCGGCGAAGAGCAGCGCCGAGGCGTCGAGGTCGATCTCCTGGGCGGTGAACCGGGCGAAGAACCCCTTCTTGGCGGCCTGCCAGCCGAGTCCCATCCGGACGACGGTGAGTTCACCCCCGCCGGACTTGGTCAGGCTGATCTGCTGGCCCTTGGCAAGGTTGACACTCATCTTCACTCCTGGTGGTCGGAGGCCTGGTCAGACGTTGACGCCGTAGTCGGAGGCGATCCCGGCGAGGCCGGAGGCGTACCCCTGGCCGATGGCGCGGAACTTCCACTCGCCGCCGTTGCGGTAGAGCTCGCCGAAGACCATCGCGGTCTCGGTCGAGGCGTCCTCGCTCAGGTCGTAGCGGGCGAGTTCGGCGCCGCCCGCCTGGTTGACGACGCGGATGTACGCGTTGCGGACCTGGCCGAAGCTCTGGCCGCGGGCCTCGGCGTCATGGATCGACACCGGGAAGACGATCTTCGCGACCTCGGCGGGCACGGCGGCGAGGTCGACCTTGACGGTCTCGTCGTCGCCGTCGCCCTCACCGGTCAGGTTGTCGCCGGTGTGTTCGACGGAACCATCCGGGCTGCGCAGGTTGTTGTAGAAGACGAAGTGCTGGTCGGAGACGACCTTCCCGGCGGCGTCGCAGAGCAGGGCGCTGGCGTCCAGGTCGTGGTCGGCCCCGGTGGTCGTGCGCACGTCCCAGCCGAGCGCGACCAGAACGGCGGAGAGACCGGGGGCCTCCTTGCTCAGCGAGACGTTGCCGCCCTTGGCGAGGCTCACACCCATGTTGCTTCCTTTCGTCCGTGCGGTACCGGGCTCACAAATCTACAACACTGTAGAAATGAGCCGCTGGTTAGGATGCCCCGGCGCCAGGGCGGCTGGGGCGGCAGTGTGGGAGGAGGCCACGTCCGTGGTCGGGAACGCCGGGAACGCCGGTAACACGAGAGACGCCGGAGACATCAGAGCCATCGGGGAGCCCGGGAGGACCGTTCCCGGCCGGGGCGGCGCCCGTACCCGCAGGCGCGGCCAGGGGCAACTGGAGGCGCAGGTGCTCGCCGTGCTGGGGTCGGCCTCGGGTCCGGTGGCGGCGACCTGGGTCCAGGAGCGGCTCGACGGGGAGCTGGCGTACACCACGGTGATCACGATCCTCACCCGGCTGCTGGGCAAGCAGGCCGTGACCCGTACCCGCTCGGGGCGTTCCTTCCTCTGGACCCCGGTGGCCGACGAGGCGGGGCTGACCGCGCTGCGGATGCGCCGGCTGCTCGACGAGCGCGACGACCGTGACGCGGTGCTCTCCAGCTTCGTCTCGGCCCTCTCGCCGCACGACGAGCGGGTGCTCCGTACGCTGCTGAGCGCCGCCGGCGACGCGGCGGCGCCCGGGGTGTCCGGCATGTCCGGGGCGCCCGGGGTCTCCCCCGTGGCCCGTTCGGTCGGCACGGCCCCGGACGAGGCGGAGAATTGACCGATGGGTGTCTTCGTCTTCCTCCCCCTGGTACTGCCGCTCACCGCGCTGCCGATCGCGCGCCTGGCGGAGCAGCATCTGCATCCGCGCGGCGCGGCCCGGCTGCTCACCTCGGTCGCCGTGGTGCTGGCGGCGTGCAGCACGTTCTGTCTCGGGCTGCTCGTGGTGGTCGGGACGGCCCAACTGCCGGGCAATCCGCTGCCGGACAGCTGGTCGGACCCGGAGGTGCGCGAGGCGGTGCCGTACGACGAGGTGGCCGGCAAGACCTCGATCGTGGCGCTGCTGCTGGTCGTGGTGGCGTCGGCCCAGACGGTCCGGCGCCATCTGCGCTTCCGCTCCCGTGCCCACCGGGCGCTGGCGGGGCTGCCGGAGGCGCCCGGGTACGGGCCGGCGTACGCGGCGGTGCCCGGACTCGCGGTGCTGGACGACGGGTTGCCGTACGCGTACGCGCTGCCCGGCTCGCCCGGCCGGATCGTGGTCTCCACGGGGATGCTGACCTGTCTGGACCCCGGGGAGCGGGCCGCGTTACTCGCCCATGAGCACGCGCATCTCGCCGGGCGCCACCACCGGCTGCTGCTGGCGGTGCGGCTCGCGGGGTGCGCCAATCCGTTCCTCCGCCCGCTGGCCGCGGCGGTGACGTACTCGACCGAGCGCTGGGCGGACGAGGAGGCGGCGCTGGCGACCGGGGACCGGCGGACGACGGCGCGGGCGGTGGGCAAGGCGGCGCTCTTCGCGCGCCAGGTCTCGCCCCCGGGGTTCGCGGCGTTCGCCTCGGCGGGCCCGGTGCCGCGCCGGGTGGCGGCGCTGCTCGGCCCCGTACCGCCCCGGCGGAGCTGGCCGCCGGCGCTGACCCGGGCGGGGATGGCCGCGTATGTCGCCGCCGCGGGGACGGCCGCGTCCACGGTCTCCGCGCTGAACGCGGCGTCCGCGCTCTTCCTGGTTCTCGAAGCGGCCACGCCGTTGTAGCGCGACCCGCCGGTACGGCCCCCGAAAACGGCCGTACGGCTGTGGAGAAGCTGTGAATCCGCCTTCACCGAGGGCGGGAAACCGCTGGTCAGTGGCGGGATCCGGGCAGCGGCCTCTACACCTCTGTAGAAGCAGTAGAGTGCACGCATCGCCCGGCGTGGCGATCCGGCCCGTCCGACGGGTGACCTGGGCCGGGTACGGGGCACGGAGGACCAGAGCGTGGGCAGTCAATCCAGGGGGCGGCGCGGCCGCCCATCGGGCAGCGGCCGGCGCGCGGCCCGGGGTTCGGGCCGCGGGGTGAGCCGGTCCCGGCTGACCCGGCGCGGGCGAATAGCGGTCTGGGGCGGTGGGGCACTGGCCGTGGCGCTGCTCGGGGTGGCCGGGGCAGGGGCCTGGGTGTACCAGAGCCTCGACGGCAATATCCACTCCGCGGACCTGGACGGGAAGATCGGCGGGGACCGTCCGGTCAACTCCAGTCCGGGTTCGAAGAACATCCTGGTGGTGGGGTCGGACTCGCGCGACGGCGACAACGCCAAGTACGGCAAGGGCCTGACCACCATGCAGTCGGACACGCTGATGGTGATGCACCTGGCCGCCAACCGGGAGTGGGCCACCGTGGTCTCGATCCCCCGTGACTCCTGGGTCAACATCCCGGAGTGCGAGCAGGCGAGCGGCACCCCCTCGAAGCCGCACCACTTCAAGATCAACGAGGCGTTCGCGATCGGCGGCTCCACCGGCGAGGTCGCGGACGCCGCCGCCTGCACCATCCGGACCGTGGAGCAGAACACCGGGCTGCGCATCGACAACTTCATGTCGGTCGACTTCCAGGGCTTCAAGGGGATGGTCAACGCGCTGGACGGGATCGAGGTCTGCCCGGAGACGGCGATCCACGACAAGAAGGCCCACCTCGACATGGAGGCGGGGTGCCAGACGGTCAAGGACGAGAAGGCCCTGGGGTACGTACGGACCCGCTACAGCGTCGGGGACGGCTCGGACATCGGGCGCATCGGGCGGCAGCAGGAGTTCATGGAGGCCGTGGCCGCCAAGGCCAAGGAGAAGCTGACCAGCCCCAACGCGATGTACGGCTTCCTGGACTCCGCGACCAAGTCGCTGACCACGGACAAGGAGCTGGCCGGGATCAAGGAGCTGACCGCGCTCGCCAACGAGATCAAGGAGATCCCGGGCGACCGGCTGACCTTCCTCACGGTGCCGAACTATCCGCGCGAGGCGGATGTCCCGACCGACAAGGCCAATGTCGTCTGGCAGTACCCGTACGCCGGGAACCTCTTCACCGCCATGGCGGGCGACAAGGAGACCGACAAGAAGAAGCTGGAGGCCGAGACCAAGGACCCGCTCTACGCGAGCGCCGTACGGGTCCAGGTGCTCAACGGCACGGGGGTGGGCGGCCGGGCCGCCGAGGTGGCCGAGACGGTGCGCACGGCCGGCTTCACCGTTCTGCCGGTGGGGAACGCGGAGGCCGCGAAGAAGACCACCGTCAGCTACCCGCCGGACCAGAAGGCGGGGGCCGAGGTGCTCGCCTCCCGGCTGCCGGGCAGCGTCCTGAAGGAGGACGCGACGGCCACGGCGGGTGCGGTCACGCTGACCGTCGGCAAGGAATTCCAGGGATTGAGATGATCACCACATTGCACTGCTTTGCGATTACTTTACTCTTGGACGACGGGGACACTTTCCGTCCCCGCCACCGGCCGGCCGCCAACGGCCGGACCGCCGAGTCATGACTGAACGATGAAGGAGCCACGTTCCCGCAATGGGTGAGCCTCCCAGTACGAGCCGTGCCATGCCCGTCCCGCCGAGCCCGGGGACGGAGGTGGCACGGTGACCGAAGTACTTCTGCTGCTGCTCGCCCTCGCGCTCACCCTCGCCTGTGCGGTGTTCGTGGCGGCCGAGTTCTCCCTGACCACGATCGAGCGCGGCGAGCTGGAACGGGCCGCCGAGGCCGGTGAGCGGGGCGCCGCCGGGGCGCTGGCCGCCGCCAAGCGGCTCACCTTCCAGCTCTCCGGCGCCCAGCTCGGCATCACCGTCACCTCCCTGGTGATCGGCATGCTCGCCGAGCCGTCGCTCGCCGTGCTGCTGAGCGGCCCGCTGGAGGCCACCGGGCTGCCGTCCGGCGCCGTCTCCACCGCCGCCACCCTGCTCGGTGTGGCGCTCTCCACCGTCGTGCTGATGGTGATCGGCGAGCTGGTCCCGAAGAACTGGGCGATCTCCAGCCCGCTGGCGGTCGCCAAGGTCGTGGCCGGGCCGCAGCGCGGCTTCACCGCCGCCTTCGCCCCGCTGATCCGCCATCTCAACAACACCGCCAACCGGCTGGTCCGGCGGTTCGGCCTGGAGCCCGCCGAGGAGCTGGCGTCCGCCCGTACCCCCGAGGAGCTGGTCGCGCTCGCCCGCCACTCGGCACGGGAGGGCGCCATAGAGCCGGACTCCGCCGAACTCTTCGTGCGCACCCTGCACCTCGCCGAGCTGACCGCGGAGAACGTGATGACCCCGCGGGTCGACGTGCGGGCCCTGGAGGCGCACGCCACCGCCGCCGACGCCGCGGTGCTCACCCTCGCCACCGGCCTCTCCCGCTTCCCCGTCTACCGGGACACCCTCGACGAGGTCATCGGCACCGTCCATATCCGCGATGTGCTCGCCGTGGCCGAGGAGCGGCGCGCCACCACCCCCGTCACCGAGCTGGCGACCAGCCCGCTGCTGGTGCCCGACTCCCTCCCGGTCGACCGGCTGCTGCGGCGGCTCCGCGCCGCGCGGACGATGGCCGTCGTGATCGACGAGTACGGCGGCACCGCCGGCGTCGCCACGGTGGAGGACATCGTGGAGGAGGTCGTCGGAGAGGTGCGCGACGAGCACGACCCGCACGAGACCCCCGACCTGGTCCCTGGCCGGCCGGACGGAGCGGGGCGCCCGGTCTGGGAGGCCGACGGCTCCGTACGCCTCGACCAGCTCGACGCCATCGGCTTCGAGGCGCCGGAAGGGCCGTACGAGACGCTGGCCGGGCTGGTCGCGACGCGGCTGGAGCGGCTGCCCGTACCCGCCGACACCCTGGAGATCGACGGCTGGCGGTTCACCGTGCTGCGCGTCGAGCACCACCGCGCCGACCGGCTGGCGCTCACCGCGCCCGCCCCGGCCGCCCAGCTCACGGAGGAGACCCGATGACCGGCCTCCAGCTCGCCGTCGGCGTGCTCACCCTCTTCACCAACGCGTTCTTCGTCGGCGCCGAGTTCGCCCTGATCTCGGTGCGGCGCAGCCAGATCGAGCCGCTGGCCGCCAAGGGCGGCCGGCGGGCGAAGAGCACCCTGTGGGGCCTGGAGCACCTCTCCGCCGCCATGGCCACCGCCCAGCTCGGGATCACCATCTCCTCGCTGGTGCTGGGCGCCGTCGCGGAACCGGCCATCGCGCATCTGCTGGAGCCGCCGTTCGAGGCGATCGGGGTGCCCGAGACGCTGATCCACCCGATCGCGTTCGTCATCGCGCTGACCCTGGCGACCTATCTGCACATGCTGGTCGGTGAGATGGTGCCGAAGAACATCGCGCTGGCCGCGCCCGCGCCCACCGCGCTGGCGCTCGGCCCCGCCCTGGTCTGGCTGACCCGGGCGCTCCGTCCGGTGATCTTCTCGATCAACGCGTTCGCCAACTCCCTGCTCCGGCTGCTGAAGGTCGAGCCGAAGGACGAGGTCGCCGCCGTCTTCACCGACGACGAACTCGCCCGGCTGGTCACGGACTCCAGCGAGGCGGGGCTGCTCGACCCGGCGGACGGTGAGCGGCTGCGCGACGCGCTGGAGCTGGGCACCCGGCCGGCCGGCGAGGTGATGGTGCCGCTGGGCCGGATGGTCACCGTCGGCCATCTCACCACCCCCCGGGAGCTGGAGCGCGCCGCCGTGGAGTCCGGCTTCTCACGGCTGCCGGTGACCGGGCCCGACGGGACGATCCTCGGCTATCTCCACATCAAGGACGCCCTGGGCGCCACCGAGCGCACCGAGCCCTTCCCGCGCTCCGCGCTGCACACGGTGATCAGGGTGGAGATCGACACCCCGCTCGACGACACGATGACGGCCATGCGCGCCGCCGGTACGCATCTCGCCGCCGTCGCCGGGGACAAGGGGACCGTCATCGGCTTCGTCACCATGGAAGATGTCCTGGAGGAGCTGGTCGGACCCGCCACCGGCCCGCCCGTGACCGCGTAACCACACCCCGCCAGCCCGTCTCCCGCCCCCGTCCTCCACCCCCTACCCCCCACCGTACGGCCGGACAGCATGCCAGCGGCCGGTGCCCCGCCCCGGGCACCGGCCGCTCCCGGCTTTCACGCCGGTGTTTACATCCGGCTTTCACGAAAAGAGTCGCTTTTCCGATGTTCCCGACGCCCCCGATGCCCCACGGGACCGGTCGATTAGGGCCTCGGGCCCTCGCCGTGCACAGCCGCCGCGTCGTCAACTCCCCCGCCTTCACCGGCACGGTGTTCTTCCTGATCGTCGGCAACGCGTGTCTGCTCGGCGTGGAGACGTACACCGGTCTCATGCGGGAGTGGCGTACCGAGGTGAAGCTCGCCGAGCACCTCTTCCTCGCCGCGTTCACTGCGGAGATCCTGCTGCGCGCCGCCGCCTACGCGGACCGTCCCCGGGAGTTCGTCCGCGACCCGTGGAACGTCTTCGACCTGGCGGTCGTCGCGCTGGCGCTCACCCCGTTCGCCCAGGAGAACACCACACTGCTGCGGCTGCTGCGGCTCGCCCGGGTGCTCCGCGCGGCCCGCTTCCTGCCGCAGCTCCGTATCGTGATCGTCGCGGTCGGCAAGAGCCTGCCGGGCACCGTCAGTTTCGTGCTGATCGGCGCGTTGCTGCTGTACGTGTACGCCATGCTCGGCTGGGTCTTCTTCGCCCGTGCCGACCCCGAGCACTACGGCTCGCTCGGCCGCGCGGCGCTCACGCTCTTCCTGCTGATCACGCTGGACGGTCTGGGCGACGCGGTGCGGGGCGGTCTGGAGGTCTCCCGCTGGGCCATCGTCTACTTCGCGTCGTTCGTGCTGCTGGGGTCGTTCCTGCTGGTCAATCTTCTGATCGGGGTGGTCATCAACTCCCTGGACGAGGCCCGGGAGCTGGAGACGCGGGGACCGGTGCACGAGCGGGCGGTGGCGCCGGGCGGCCCGGAGGAGGCGCGGGCGGTGCTGCTCGCGCGGATCACGGCGGCGCGGCAGGCGCTGGACGAGGTGGAGTCCTCGCTGCGGACGGCCCCGGTGCCCGGGCGGGACGGTGAACCCACCAGACGGTGAACGGACGAGCCCGTCGTCGGACAAGACCGTGAACGGACCGATACCCCATCTGAATGGTGTGGTCATCCGACTGTGCCAGGATTTCACGCATGGTGAATGTACGACGGCATCTGGCCGAGGACGAGGAACTGGTGCACGCCACGCGCCAGCACTGGACCGAACTGGTGGGCGAGTTCGTCGTCCTCGTGGTGGTGTGGGCGGTGGCGGGCGCGCTGTTGTGGGTGCTGCCGAACGGGGAGGGCTGGGCGGACATCGCCTCGCTGGTGGTGCTGGCGGCGGCGGTCGTCGGCTCGGTGTGGTTCTGGCTGGTGCCGCTGCTCAAGTGGCGTACCACCGTGTACATCGTCACCACCAAGCGGATCTCGGTGCGCAGCGGGTTCCTGACGAAGACCGGGCACAGCATCCCGCTGGTGCGGGTGAACGATGTGGCGTTCCGGGCCACGTTGTGGGAGCGGGTGCTGCGGGAGGGCACGCTGACCATCCAGTCGGCCTCGGAGCACGGGATGCTCACGCTGCGCCATGTGCCCGACCCCGAGGGGCTCCAGGGCCTGATCTACGAGACCGTGGAGGCGGAGCAGCGCGGCCAGTAGTGAGCCGGGCCCGGCGGGCGGAGGTCGTATGGCGGGCGAGGGACACCGGCGGCCGGGATATCCGGTGGCGGCGGGGGTGTTCGCCGTCGGGATGGCGGGCACCACGCTGCCCACCCCGCTCTACGGCCTCTACCGGGAGCGCCTGGGTTTCTCCGAGCTGATGGTGACGGTGGTCTTCGCCGTCTACGCGCTCGGGGTGATCGCCGTGCTGCTGCTGGCCGGGAACCTCTCCGACCAGGTGGGGCGGCGTCCCGTGGTGCTCGCCGCGCTGGGTTTCTCGGCGGCCGGCGCGCTCTGTTTCCTCTTCGAGGGCGGGCTGCCTGCGCTCTTCGCCGGGCGGCTGCTCTCCGGCTTCGCCGCGGGGCTGCTGAGCGGGGCGGCCACCGCGTATGTGCTGGAGCTGGCGGAGCCGGGACAGGAGGGGCGGGCCGGGCTCGCCGCGACGGCGGCGAACATGGGCGGGCTCGGCTGCGGTCCGCTGCTCGCCGGGGTGCTGGCGCAGTACGCGCCCTGGCCGCTGGCGCTGCCGTTCCTGGCGCATCTGGCGCTGGTGGCGGTGGCCGCCGTGCTGACCTGGCGGCTGCCGGAGACGGTGGACCGGCCCGAGCGGGTCCGGGTGCGGCTGCGGGGGCTCGCGCTGCCGCCCGGGATCCGGGGGGTGTTCGTGCCCGCGGCGCTCGCCGCCTTCGCCGGGTTCGCGCTGCTGGGGCTCTTCACCGCGGTCGCGCCGAGCTTTCTCTCGGAGACCCTGGCGGAGCGGAATCTGGCGGTGACGGGCGCGGTCGTCTTCTCGGTCTTCCTGGCGTCGACGGTGGGTCAGACGCTGACGGGGCGGCTGGGGGTGCGGGCGGCGCTGCCGGGCGGCTGCCTGGTGCTGGTGGCGGGGCTGGCGCTGGTGGCCGCTTCACTGGCGGTGCGGTCGCTGCCCCTGTTGGTGGCGGGCGCGCTCTGCGGCGGTCTGGGGCAGGGGCTGGGGTTCCGGGCGGCGCTGGCGGCGGTGGGCGGGGCGGCGCCGCCGGAACACCGGGGCGCCACGCTCTCCGCCTTCTTCGTCGTCGCGTATCTGGGCATCGCGCTGCCGGTGGTCGGGGTGGGCGCGCTGACGCTGGTGCTGGGGCTCCGGGGCGCGGGGCTGATGTTCGCGGCGTGTGTGGTGGTGCTGTCGGGGTGCGTCGGGGCGTACGTACTGCGTCATCCGCCCGGCGCGGAGGGGTCCGGCGGGGAGGGGCGACGGGGCTGAGGGCGTACGGTCAGGGGCGGCCCGCCGGCGGGATCTCCTCGTCCGGGGGGACCGGGCCCGGCGGGGTGCCGTCGCCGAAGGGCCGGCCGCCCAGTTCCTCGCGGTGGTGCGGGGTCGTCCAGCCGGAGGGGTCGGGGCCGAGCGGGACGATCCCGGTCGGGTTGATCCCGGAGTGCACCAGGTAGTAGTGGCGTTTGATGTGGTCGAAGTCGACGGTGTCGCCGAAGCCGGGCGTCTGGTAGAGGTCCCTGGCGTAGGCCCAGAGCACCGGGGACTCGGTCAGTTTCGAGCGGTTGCACTTGAAGTGCCCGTGGTAGACGGCGTCGAAGCGGACGAGCGTGGTGAAGAGCCGGATGTCGGCCTCGGTGAGGGTCTCCCCCACCAGGTAGCGGCGGGCCGTGAGCCGCTCGGAGAGCAGGTCGAGCCGGTGGAAGAGGGTGCGGTACGCCTCGTCGTACTCGCTCTGCGAGGCGGCGAACCCGGCCCGGTAGACCCCGTTGTTGACGTCCCGGTAGACGCCCTCCATGACCTCGTCGATCTCCGCGCGCAGCGGTTCGGGGTAGAGGTCGGGGGCGCCGGGGCGGTGCAGCGCCGTCCACTCGGTGGCGAGGTCGAGGGTGATGCGCTGGAAGTCGTTGGTGACGAGCCGGCCGCTGGGGATGTCCACGACGGCGGGGACGCTGACGCCGCCCGGATAGCCGTGCTCGCGGGCGTCGTACGCCTCGGCGAGGTAGCGGATGCCGAGGACGGGGTCCCGGCCGCCGGGGTCGAGGGTGAAGCGCCAGCTCCGGTCGTCCTGGATCGGGTCGGCGACGGCGAGGGAGAGGGCGTCCTCCAGGCCGAGGAGGCGGCGCGCGACGAGGGCGCGGCTCGCCCAGGGGCAGGCGCGGCTGACGACGAGTCGGTAGCGGCCCGGTTCGACGGGCCAGCCGTCGGCGCCGTCCGCGGTGATCCGGTCGGCGAAGTGGCTCCGGGAGCGCTGGAAGGGCTTCTTGCCGTACGCGGCGTTCCCCTCGGGGCGTGCGGGGCCTTCCGGTCCCTCGGATCCCTGGGGCTCGGTGGGCGGCGTCATCGCTGGTTCCTCTCTCCGGTCGGCGGCGGGGGTACGGGGGCGAGGGCGCCCACGGGTCCGGGCATACCGGCGTGCGGGCGGTACGGCCGTAGGGGCCCGGCTACGGCGGGGCGGGGGGCACGGGGGCGCGCCGGCGCTCGTCGTGGCGGGCCACCGCGATGTCGGCGAGCGCGACCACCAGCGCGGCGAGGGTGAACCCGGCGGCGACCACCAGTCCGTGGTCGAAGGCCCTGGCCCAGCCGTCCTCCGTCACCTGGGCGAAGAAGACGTCGCCGACGACGGCGATGCCGAGCGCGGACCCCACCCGCTGGGCGGTCTGGAGGGTGCCGCCCGCGCTGCCCGCCATGGGCACCGGGACACAGGCGAGGGTGAGGGTCTGGTTGGGCGAGATGACCAGGCCGCTGCCGATCCCGGCGAGCAGCAGCGGCGCCGCCATCGCCCAGCCGGCGTTCCGCCCCGGCACCAGGTGGACGGCGACGGCGGTGAGGACGAGTCCGGCGGTCACCAGGGTCAGCCCGACGGCCACGAGGGGCCGGCCGAAGCGCCCCACCAGCCGTCCGCCGAGGGCGGCCGCCGCCCCCGAGCCGAGGGCGAAGGAGGTGATGGCGAGGCCCGCCTGGAGGGCGGTGTAGTGGAGTCCGCTCTGGAGGTAGAGCGTGCTGATGAAGAAGACGGTGGTGAACCCGGCGAAGTAGAGCAGGATCAGCGCGCAGCCGAGCCGGAAGGAGCGGATCCGGAAGAGCGAGAGGTCCAGGACCGGTTGGGTGCCGCGGCGCGGGCAGCGCGCCTCCCACCGTACGAAACCGGCGAGGAGCGCCGCGGCGGCCACCATCAGCAGCCACTTCGTGCCGCCGTGCCACTGCTCCGACTGGACGAGGGGCAGCAGCAGGGCGAGGATCCCGGAGCCGAGCAGCAGGACGCCGACGGGGTCGAGGTCGCGGAGGGTCACCGGACCGGCCGACGGGGTGTCGGGGAGCAGCCGGTGGGCGAGGACCAGGCAGACGGCGCCGATCGGGAGGTTGACGTAGAAGACCCACCGCCAGCCCTCCTCGGCTCCGGCCGCCTGGATGATCAGGCCGCCCAGCAGGGGCCCGACGGCGGTGGAGATACCCACGACGGTGCCGAACATGCCGAAGGCCCGGCCGCGTTCCCGGCCGGAGAAGAGCTGCTGGATGAGGGCGGAGATCTGGGGCGAGAGCACCCCGCCGCCGATCCCCTGCACCAGCCGTCCGAGGACCAGCCAGAGGCTGGACTGGGCGGCTCCGCAGAGCGCGGAGGCGAGGATGAAGAGGGCGAGCCCCCAGAGGAACACCAGGCGTCTGCCCCGGGCGTCGCCGAGCCGGCCGCCGGGGATCAGCAGCAGGCCGAAGGAGAGGGCGTAACCGGAGACCACCCACTGGAGGTCGGAGACCGGGGTGCGCAGCCCCTCGCGGATGGAGGGCAGCGCGACGTTGACGATGGAGACGTCCAGCAGCACGATGAACCCGGCCACCAGGCAGACCGCCAGCGCCTGCCACCGCCGGGGGTCCGGCGCGGCGGGACCGGGCGGCGCGGCGGGCGCGGCGGGGTGCCCCGCACCCTGTTCCCCCGGTCCGGGTCCCTTTTGTCCGGCCATGGTCCGCACCCTACGGCGAAGGGGCACGGTCCGCGCGCGCGAAGTGCGCGGACCGTGCCCCGGGTGGTGGACGCGACCGTACGGGTGTACGCCCGTACGGGCTAAGGCCGGGCCGTCAGTTGACGTTGATGGCGGACCAGGTGGCGGCGACCGCCTGGTACTCGGTGCTGCTCGTGCCGTACAGGTCGCCTGCGGCGCTGAGGGTGGCGGTGCGCGCCCGCGCGTAGTTGGTGGTGGACGTCATGTAGGTGGTGAGGGCCTTGTACCAGATCTTGATGGCCTTGTCGCGGCCGATGCCGGCGAGGGTGGCGCCGTTGTAGGTGGGGCTGTTGTAGCTCACCCCGTTGATGGTCTTCGCGCCGCTGCCCTCGGCGAGCAGGTAGAAGAAGTGGTTGGCGGGGCCCGACGAGTAGTGGACGTCGACGCTGCCGAGCGAGGAGGACCAGTAGTCCTTGGAGGCGCCGTCCTTGCTCGGCTTGTCCATGTAGCGGAGCGGGGTGCCGTTGCCGTTGATGTTGATCTGCTCGCCGACCAGGTAGTTGCCGGGGACGCTCGGGTTGGCGGCGTAGAACTCGACGGCGGCGGCGAAGATGTCGGAGGTGGCCTCGTTGAGGCCGCCGGACTCACCGCTGTAGTTGAGGTTGGCCGTGGCCGAGGTGACGCCGTGGGTCATCTCGTGGGCGGCGACGTCGAGGGAGGTGAGCGGGTTGCTGTTGCCGGAGCCGTCACCGTACGTCATGCAGAAGCAGGAGTCGCTCCAGAACGCGTTGACGTAGCTGTTGCCGTAGTGGGCGCGGGAGTACGAGGCGACGCCGTTGTTCTTGATGCCGTTGCGGCCCAGGACGTTCTTGTAGAAGTCCCAGGTGGTGGCGGCGCCGTAGTGGACGTCGACCCCGGCGGTGAGCCGGCCGCCCGCCCAGGTGTCGCTGGAGTTGGTGAAGAGGGTGCCGGTGCCGGAGGTGCCCTGGTTCAGGTCGTACGTCTTGTGGCCGCCGCGCCCGGCGTCGGTGAGGTTGTAGCTGCTGCCGCTCTGGGTGGTGCCGAGGGTGACGGTGCCGTTGTACTTGCCGGTGCCGGTGCCGGTCTCGATGGCCTCGTCGCGGAAGAGCTCGGCGCCGGTGGCCGCGTCGGTGACGACGTGCAGCTCGCTCGGGGTGCCGTCGGGCTGGAAGCCGTGGACGACGGTCTCCCAGGCGAGCACGGGGGTGCCGGAGGCCGCCCAGATCACCTTGCGGGGCGCGCTCTCGGCCGCCGCCTCGGTGGTCTTCTCGGCGGAGGCGGCCTTCAGGGCCTTGGTCCTGGCGGCGGATGCGGCCACGGCGGCGTCGGTGGTGGCCACGGCTATCCGGGCCGAGGTGGCCTTGGTGACCTGCTGCTTCCCGGAGGGGGCCGCGTGGACGACGAGGTCGCCGCCGAGCACGGGCAGCCCCTCGTAGGTCCGCTCGTACCGGGTGTGGACGGTGCCGTCGGCGTCCTTGACGACGTCCTTGACGATCAGCTTCTCGGCGGCACCGAGCCCCAGGGACCTGGCCTGGCCGGCGGTCTCCGCCTGCGCGGTCTTGATGGCCTCGACGCGCTGGGCGGGCGTCAGCTCCAGGGCGAGGGCGCCGCGCTCCCGGGTGGGGTCGGTCTTGGCGGCGGCGGTGCCGGACTGGAAGGCGACGGCGACCATGGCGGCGGAGGCGACGAGCGCGGTGACGCGCAGGGCCTTGCGGGAGGTGCGGGGGGTGGACGCTACGAGTCTCACTCAGTCTCCAAGGGTGGCGGACCGCCGCGTGGGCGGCCCTCTGGGGGGAAGCGGCGGCCCGGGTGCGGCCGACGCCCGAAGAAGGTGCTGAGAGGCGTACGGGTGTCACGGAACGACCCACCGCCGGGTCTACGCGCGGTGAGCCGTCCAGAGAGTGACATCGACAGGACTCGTTCCGACAGATCAGAAACCAGGATTTGACCTTCTGTTGTCAAAACAGAGCGCCATAAATACATCAAACGGTCCTAAAACAAAGCGACTTGAGGGGCGCAAGGAGGGAAGTCCCTGGCCGGAAGGTGCGGTCGCGGTGCCGGCCACCCCTGTCGGTCACTTACCGTTAGCGTATGCCGACACCTGTTAGTCCGACCGAACCGCTCGTCGGCAGAGACGAGTTGCTGCGGCGCGTCGACGAGCTGACCGGCGCCGCGTCGGCGGGGCGGGGCGGCGCGCTGGTGCTGGAAGGCGAGGCGGGCATCGGCAAGAGCGCCCTGCTGGACCACGCCCACCACGCGGCGCGCGGGTTCCGGGTGGTCCGGGCGTCCGGGGCGGAGTTCGAGCAGGAACTGCCGTACTCCGCGCTGCACCAGCTCTGCGTGCCCCTGCTGGAGCACCTCGCCGAGCTGCCGGCCCGGCAGCGTGACGCCCTGCGGGTGGCCTTCGGGCTGGCCGAGGGCGGACCCGACCCGTTCCTCATCGGGCTGGCGGCCCTGGGACTGGCGACGGCGGCGGCCCGGGAGCGGCCCTTGCTCTGTCTGGTCGATGACGCGCAGTGGGTCGACACCGCTTCCGCGCGGGCGATGGTCTTCCTGGCCCGCCGGGTCGCCGTCGACCCGGTGGCGATGCTCTTCGCGGCGCGGCCGGCGTATCCGGCGACCGGACTCGGCGAGCTGCCGACGGCGGCGGTCCGCGGGCTGAGCGACGAGGACGCCAGGGTGCTGCTGGCGCGGCGGAGCCCGTTCCCCCTCGACGACCAGGTCAGGGAGCGGCTGGTGGCCGAGGCCCAGGGGAACCCGCTGGCGCTGCTGGAGCTGGACCGCGCCGGTGGCTTCGTCCCGCCGGACCTGGCCTCGGTGCCGACCCGGATCGAGCACGGCTTCCGGTCCTGCCTGACCGGTCTCTCCGCCGGGGCGCGGTCCCTGCTGACCTTGGCGAGCGCCGACCCGACCGGCGACCCCGGCCTGCTCTGGCCGGCCGCGCGCCGGCTGAACCTCACCGTGGTACCGGCCGGCGCGGAGGCGGAGGCGACGGGGCTGGTCGCGTTCGGTACCCGTATCCGGTTCTGTCACCCGTTGGCGCGTTCGGCGGTCTACCGGGCCGCCGACCCGGCCCAGCGCCGCGCGGCGCACGCCGCTCTGGAGCAGGTCACCGACCCGGTCACGGCGCCCGACCGGCGGGCCTGGCACCGCGCCCAGGCCTGCTCAGGACCGGACGACGAGGTCGCGGGCGAGTTGGAGCGGTGCGCGGAGCGGGCCCGGGCGCGCGGGGGTGTGGCAGCCGCGGCGGCCTTCCTCGAACGCTCGGTGGCGCTGTCGCTGGATCCCGCACGCCGGGTCGAACGGACGCTGCGCGCCGCCGAGGCCGGTTTCGAAGCGGGGGCGTCCGGCAAGGCGGCCACGCTGCTCGCGGCCCTGGACACCGCCCTGCTGGACGAGGTCCAGCGGGCCGATGCCGACCTGCTGCGGGGCCGCATCGCCTTCACCCGGCCCGGCGACGGCTCGGGACCGGCGCTGATGGTGCGCGCCGCCGGGCGGCTGGCGGCGCCGCATCCGGGCCGGGCGCGTGACTCCTTCCTCGATGCCGTCGAGATGAGCCTGGTGGTCGGGCGCGGCGGTGCCGTCATCGACCAGGTGCTCACCGCCGCCCGGTCCACGGCGCCGGCGGCCGGCCCGCCGGATGTCCTCGACGGTTTGATGGTGCTGGCCACCGGCGCGTACGAGACCGCGCTCCCGCTGCTGCGCCACGCCCTCCACGACAGCGGCACCGCGTTCTGGACGCGGCGTCCCGCGCTCGCCACGATGATCGCCTTCGAGCTGTGGTCCATGGACACCAATGCCGAGATCGCCGCCTGGCTGGTGAAGGCGGGCCGCGCGTCGGGCTCGCCGCTGCTGCTCCGGCTCGGCCTCGCGCAGAAGGCGGTCGACGCCACCCTCACCGGTGACCTCGGGGAGGCGATCGCGGCCACCGCGGAGGAGGAGGCGATCGCCGACGCGGCCGGCGCGCCCCCGCTGCTCCATCACCGGCTCCATCTCGCCGCGCACCGCGGCCGAGGCGACGAGTTCCGCCGGCTGCGCGAGGCGGCCGGACGCGAGGCGGCCGGAGAGGACCCGGCCACCGGAGATCCGGGGCAGGTGATGAACCTGCACTGGACGACGGCGTTGCTCAACAACGGGCTGGCCGACTACCCGGCGGCGCTCGCGGCGGCTCGCGGCGCCACCGAGCACGGCGATCTGTTCCTCACCGGAGCGGCCCTGCCGGAGCTGGTCGAAGCCGCGGTCCGCTGCGGCGACCGCGTCACCGCGGCGCGGGCGGCGGACTCCCTGGCCGAGCGCACCTCGGCCGCCGGAACCGTCGCCGGCCGAGGCGTCGCGGCCTACTCACGGGGGCTGGTGACCGGCGTCGAGGACCATTACCGGGAAGCCGTCGATCTGCTCGCCGAGAGCTCGCTCCTCCCCTATCTGGCCCGGGCGCACCTCCTGTACGGCGAATGGCTGCGGCGCGAAGGCCGCCGGCGTGACTGCCGTGAGCACCTGCGTACCGCCCACGACATGCTGTCCAGGACGGGGGCGGAGGCCTTTGCCCGGCGGGCCGCCGGTGAGCTGCGCGCCACCGGGGAGAAGGTCCGGGCCCCGTCCGGGCAGACGTACGACAAGCTGACCATGCAGGAGGTCGCGGTGGCCCGCCTGGTGGCCTCGGGCGCCACCTCGAACGAAGTCGCCGTCCAGCTCCATGTCAGCAAACGCACCGTCGACGCCCACCTGCGCCACATCTTCCGCAAGCTCGCCATCACCTCGCGCAGGCAGCTCAAGGACCACCCCGGCCTCGTCGCGCGGGAACGGCCCGACAGCCCCTGAGCCTGCTGCCCGCCCAGGGGCCAGGGGGTGTGCCGAGATGCCGTCGGCGGCGGATAGGCACCTCATGCCGATGCGGCGGGAGACCGGTCCGGGGCACAGTCGGCTCATGACCGCGCTCGGCACCATGCCGCCGGCATACCTGTCACCACCTGCGAAGGGGAGCACGATGATCTACCACGGCATCCGTCTGAAGGCCCGGGAGGGCGTGACGCAGGAGCAGTTGGAGGAGGCTGTGGAGAGCATGCGCAACCAGGGCCGGGTCATCCCCGCCGTGAAGCAGTTCGTCGTCGGCCGCGACTTCGGAGGCGACTACGACTATGCCGCCATGTTCGTCATCGAGGACCTCGACAGCTACTGGGAGTACCTGACGCACCCGGCGCACGCCCACACCGACCGGATCGGTATGCCCCTGGTCGCGAAGTACGACTCGTACGACATCACCGACGACGAGGACCCGGAGATGGGCGCGAAGATCGCCGACCTGCACCGGCGGCGGTACGAGAACGACCCGGAGCTGGCCGCGCTCGTGGGTCAGCAGCAGTAGACCCGTCCTGCCCTGGTCCCCGGCGCGTGGGCCGGGGACCAGGGCAGGGTGAGGGAGCGTCACGCCCCGCGGGGCCCGCGGGGCGCCCGGGGTCTCATTCGAAGAGGTCCCCGTAGGCGCCCAGGGCCAGCGCTATGTCGGCCTCGGCCCAGAAGCGGTGGTAGGTGAAGACCGGGGCGGCGCCGCCGCGCAGATACGCCTCCACCTTCGGCCAGTCGGGGTCGTTCCGGTAGAAGGAGCGGAGCGAGGTGAAGGTGGCCGAGGAGTCGATCCGGTCGCCGTTGGGCATGGCGCCGGTCCAGCCGCTCGGGACGTACACCGGGTCGGCGAAGCGGCTGTAGTCCGCGCGGGTCTCGGGGACGGCGATGCCCAGGGCGTCCTGGTGGTGGTCCCACATGCCGTCCAGAAGCGCCTTGGCGGTGGTGCGCGCCGCCGTGTGGCCGGACTTCGCCGCGTAGTACGAGAGGGTCTTGGCGTACGCGGCGGCCACGCCCACGTCGTCCGTGTAGTCGGCGACGGTGACATGGAGCCCGGAGTTGGCGCCGGGGGAGGCGGAGTTCCAGGTGTCCGGCTTGCCGGACCACTGGAGCGTGGAGGGGATCCGGTACGTTCCGTCGGCGTTGACGGTGGTCCGGGAGAGCGCCCAGGTGACCCACTTGTCGAGGACCGTCTTGGCCGCGCTGTCGCCCGTACGGTGGTAGTACTCGGCGACCCGCTCCATGGACCAGGCCTGGAAGCCGAACCACTGGTTGGACGGCGGATCGTGGTAGACGGGGGCCTCGTCGTAGTACATGCCGTAGAACGTCGGGGTGCCGGCCGGCGGTGTCGCGTACCGGCCCTGCCAGCTGTTGGTGGCGCCGCCCGCGATGCCGCCCTCGGCGGACTGGAGCCAGCGGTAGAACTCCACCTGGCGGCGGAGGCTGGTGGCCCAGTCCTGCTGCCCGGTGGCCGACTTGGGCCGGAGGTCGGCGTACGAGCTGAGCGCCCAGGCCGCCATCGGGTTCTGGTAGCCGCTGTGGCTGAAGCTGGAGCCGATCCGCCAGGCCCAGCCGGCCGAGGCGTCGGTGGCGCCGCCCCAGGCGTAGTACCAGGAGAGCAGGTAGTGCGAGCTGTCCTTGCCGCTGCCGCCCGGGCAGGTGGTCTCCCCCACGCAATTGCCGACGCGCTTGAAGTACTTGTCGTACATGGCGTAGCGGAGGTAGTCGCCCATCTTCGCGGCCTTGGCGACATTGGCCGCGACCTCGCCGCCCTTGCCCTGCTCCTTGGCCCACTCCGAGGCCCAGTAGGCGGCCTGGACGACGCGGGCGTCCGCGTCGGGGGCGTTGGTGAACTTCCACTGCTTCGCGTAGGAGGCGTCCTTGGTGAAGAGGTCCAGATAGCCGTTGGGGCCGCCATAGGTGAAGGCGTCGCAGGTGGGCTGCGGGACCGTCTCCCAGACCGACTCCTGGGGGCCGCGCTGGAAGGTGTTGATGTACGAGGGGCCCGGTGTCCCGGGGCCCGCCTCGCACCTGCCGGGGGCGTTGCCGTAGCCGTAGACGTTGTCGACGTCCTGGAGCCAGTGCATGCCGTAGAGGTCGTCGGTGCCGTACGCGCTCTTCAGCTCGCCCGCGATCGGGTCGCTGCCGACCGGGACGCCCCCGTTGAGCTGGGAGGGGTACTGCGCGGGCTCGTCGTGCTCGGGCGCGTAGGTGGCGGGCTTCGACGCGGAGTAGAAGCTGTTGGTCGGCTGGTCGGCGTGGGTGGGGATCATGTACTTCTCCATGATGTCCCACGCGCCGTTGAACCTGGACCAGTCGCCGGTGACCTTGCCGTACATCGCCTGGAGCCAGATGAGATAGCTGTACGCCTCGGAGGTGGTCTCATGGCCGTGGTCGGGCGCCTCGACGATCAGGGTCTCGACCGAGTGGTACGGGATGCCCTGGGGCGAGAAGTACCCGGCGGAGGGTGCGGTGATCTTGGCGTACAGCTCCAGGAACCGGTCGTCGTACGTGGCCGCCGCGCCGAGCCGGGCCACGGTCACCTCCGCCGGGGCCTGTCCTGCGGCGCGCGCGGTGAAGGTGGTGACGCCGGTGCCGCTGGGCCCGGCGGTGAGGGTCACCCGCTGCGGGATGGCCCAGTCGGCCGGGGTGAAGGTGAGGGCGGCGCCCGAGGTGACGCTCAGTCCGGAGCTGCCCCCGGTACGGGCCACGGTGACCCGGACGTCGGTGCTCGGCCGGGTGGCGAGCCGGACCGCGAGGGTGCCGGTACGCCCCTGGCGCACCCCGGCCTGGCCGGGCGTGGCGATGACCGTGGGTCCTTCGGTGACCCGTACCCCGACCGGGGTGGACTCGGCGGTGGCGCCCTTCGCGTCGTACACCTTGGCGTAGAGCGAGAGGTCGCCGGCGTGGATGTCCCGGAGGTCGAGGGTGTACGGCGCCGAGGTGGCGGTGCCCAGCAGTCTGGTGTCGTCGTAGAACTCGACCTTGCCGACGCGGGCGCCGTCGGCGGCCACCGCGGTGGCGGCGAGCGGCACCGTGTCGCCCTCGGCGAAGACCGCGCCGGGGGCCGGACTGGTCAGTACGGCGAGGGGCGGGTGGTGGGCTGCGGCGCGGGCGGGGGCGGTGTCGACCGCGGTCAGGCTCAGCGGCAGGAGGAGGGCGGCGGTCAGGGCGATGACGGTCCTGCGGAGGCCGCGCGGCCCCCGGACGGGGCGGCGGGGGCCGGGGGCCCTGCCGGGTGGGGCGGACGCGCCTGGTGGTGAGCCTCGTGAGCCGAGCATGCGGAGCATGGAGGGATCCTCCTCGCGGTCCGTGCGGGTGGGGGGTTGAGGTACGAACCAGTGGGAGCGCTCCCATAGCGTCAAGGCGGAGCGTGGACCTGTCAAGACTTTGAACACGACATGGGTTTAAGCGAGTTGACGGATAAAAGAATCCAACGGAGCTGTTGACTCACGCCACTTCGGCGCTACCGTCGAACAGAACCAGTGGGAGCGCTTCCATCAGTCATACGCCGTGTCAGGCGGCGTATGGGCAGCGAGGAGTCGCTCCATGCGAGCACCACCGCGCCTCTGCGCACTGCTGGCCGCCGCGGCCCTGGTCGTCGCGGGGACAGCTTTCGCTCCGCGGTCGACCGCGTCGGGAGCCGCGGCCGACTGCGCCGTCGAGTACCGCACCACCCCGTCACAGGCCGAGGAGTGTCCGGCGGAGCCGCTCGCCGCCGCGCCGCCGGAGCTCAAGGTCTCGGGGAACAAGCTCGTCGATCAGAACGGCACGACACGCCGGATGCTCGGTGTGAACCGCTCGGGCGGCGAGTTCGCGTGCATCCAGGGCTACGGCATCTTCGACGGGCCCGTGGACGACGCGTCCGTCCAGGCGATCGCCGACTGGAAGGTGAACACCGTACGGGTGCCGCTGAACGAGGAGTGCTGGCTCGGGCTGCCGCATGTGAACCCGGCGTACTCCGGGGCCACCTACATCGCGGCGGTCCGGGCGTTCGTCTCCCGTCTGGAGGCGCACGGCATCACCCCCGTCGTCGAACTGCACTGGAGCCACGGCCGGTACACGGGCGGCGACAGCCACTGCCCGGACACCGCGTACGCGACCTGCCAGAAGCCGATGCCGAACGCCCAGTACACCCCGGCGTTCTGGTCCTCGGTCGCGGACACCTTCAAGAACGACCGGGCGGTGGTCTTCGACCTCTTCAACGAGCCGTTCCCGGACCGCGCCACCGGTGATCTCACCGCGGCGTGGCGGTGCTGGCGCGACGGCGGCACCTGCCCCGGGATCGACTACCCGGTGGCGGGGATGCAGACGCTGCTGGACTCCGTACGGGCGACGGGCGCCCGGAACCTGGTGCTGGTCCCCGGGCTCGCGTACGCCAACGACCTCCGCCAGTGGCTGACGTACCGGCCGAGCGACCCGGCGGGCAACACGGCCGCCGCGTGGCACACGTACAACTTCAACACCTGTTCGAACGTGAGCTGCTGGGACGAGCAGCTCGCGCCGGTCCTGGCCCAGGTGCCCCTGGTGGCGGGCGAGATCGGCGAGAACACCTGTGCGCACGGGTTCATCGACCAGGTCATGGCCTGGCTCGACGCCCGGGGCGCCTCGTACCTCGGCTGGACCTGGAACACCTGGGACTGTTCCTCGGGTCCGGCTCTGATCAGCGACTACACCGGCACGCCGACCTCCTTCGGCGTGGGACTCCGTGACCATCTGAAAGGACTCTCATGAGCCGCACCCACACCCCCCGCCGCCGGGCGCGCTTGGCGCTGCTCGCCGCGCTGGCGCTGGTCGCCTCGGCGGCCGGCACGGCGACCGCGCTGGAGGGCCCCTCCGCCGCCCTGGCCAAGGTCGACAACCCGTACGCGGGCGCCGGGGTCTATGTGAACCCCGAGTGGTCCGCGAAGGCCGCCGCCGAGCCGGGCGGCTCCCGGGTCGCCAACCAGCCGACCGGCGTCTGGCTGGACCGGATCGCCGCCATCAACGGCGTGAACGGCGGGATGGGGCTGCGCGCCCATCTCGACGAGGCGCTGCGGCAGTCCGGGGGCAACCCGTTCGTCATCCAGCTCGTGATCTACAACCTGCCGGGGCGGGACTGTGCCGCGCTCGCCTCCAACGGGGAGCTGGGCCCGACGGAGATCGGCCGCTACCAGTCGCAGTACATCGACCCGATCGCCGCGATCCTCGCCGACTCCAAGTACGCCAGTCTGCGGATCGTGACGACGGTCGAGATCGACTCGCTGCCCAACCTCGTCACCAACGTCCAGCCCCGGCCGACCGCCACCCCCCAGTGCGATGTGATGAAGGCGAACGGCAACTACATCAAGGGCGTCGGCTACGCGCTCAACAAGCTGGGCGCCATCGACAACGTCTACAACTACGTGGACGCCGGGCACCACGGCTGGATCGGCTGGGACGACAACTTCGGCGCCTCCGCGCAGATCTTCAAGCAGGCCGCGACCGCCGAGGGGAGCACGGTCGACAAGGTCGCCGGTTTCATCGTCAACACCGCCAACTACGGGGCGACGACGGAGACCCACTTCTCCATCAACGACAACATCGCCGGCAAGTCGGTCCGCGAGTCGGCGTGGGTGGACTGGAACCGCTATGTCGACGAGCAGTCGTTCGCCCAGTCGTTCCGGCAGGAGCTGATCAACCAGGGCTTCCCGTCGAACATCGGCATGCTGATCGACACCTCGCGCAACGGCTGGGGCGGCACGGCGCGCCCCTCCGGACCGGGGCCGCAGACCACGGTGGACACCTATGTGGACGGCGGGCGGTACGACCGCAGGATCCACCTGGGCAACTGGTGCAACCAGTCCGGGGCGGGCCTCGGCGAGCGGCCGAAGGCGTCCCCGGCGGCCGGGATCGACGCGTACGTCTGGATGAAGCCCCCGGGGGAGTCGGACGGGGCGAGCCGGGAGATCCCGAACGACCAGGGCAAGGGGTTCGACCGGATGTGCGACCCGACGTACGGCGGCAACCCGCGCAACAACAACCACATGTCGGGCGCCCTGCCGAACGCGCCGCTCTCGGGTGACTGGTTCTCCGCGCAGTTCCAGGAGCTGCTGAAGAACGCGTACCCGGCGCTGTAACTCCCGCGATTCCCGGGTGTGTTCACGGGAGGACCGGCGGCCCCGAGGAGGGGCCGCCGGTCCTCTGGCGTGCCTGCCGCCGCGCTCCCGCCGCTCCCTCGTTTCCGCCGGTAACACCATGCGGATCCCACACCGTGAAGGTGACATCGGTGACTGTCTCGGCTTTCGTCCGCCGTGACACGGTGGGCGCTGTCGCCGTCCGAGGGAGTCCGTGTGAATCAGGGGTACGCCGTGTTCTGCGATGCGGACCGGCAGTTCTACGACGCACCGCACCGGCTCGCCACGTCGGCCCCCGAGAGCGCGTACGCGGCGGCGCTGCGCCCCGTCCCGGCCGGGTGGCAGCGCCACCGCAGCGGGGACTGGCTGGCGCTGCGCCCGCTCGACGCCCGGCTCCCCGCCCAGGGGTGGAAGATCCATGTGTCGGCCTGTCTCGCCAACGCCGAGTCCGTTCTCGACCGGGTCGCCGACTACTGCCTCGCCCGGCGTATCGCCTTCAAGTTCGTGCCGAGCCGGTATCTGCTGCACACCCGCAACGCCAAGTACGCGGACCGCTCGGCCAGCGGCAAGTTCATCACCGTCTACCCGGCCGACGACGACCAGTGCCGTACCCTCGCCGAGGAACTGGACACGCTGCTGGCCGGCGAGCCGGGCCCGTACATCCTGAGCGACCTGCGCTGGGGCGCCGGGCCGGTCCATCTGCGGTACGGCAGCTTCACCCAGCGGCACTGCTACGACGCGGAGGGCGTGCTGCGCCCCGCCGTCGAGAACGCCGAGGGCAGACTTGTCCCGGACCCGCGCGGCCCCGCCTTCCGGGTCCCCGAGTGGGTCACGCCGCCCGCGTTCCTGGCGCCCCATCTGGCGGCGCGCGCCGCGACGACCGTCACCGACCTCCCGTACACCGTGGAGCGGGCGCTGCACTTCTCCAACGGCGGCGGCGTGTACGTGGGGAGGGAGCGCGCCACCGGTGAGCGGGTGGTCCTGAAGGAGGCGAGACCGCACGCGGGTCTGGCGGCCGACGGGGCGGACGCCGTCACCCGGCTCCGGCGCGAACAGGAGGCCCTGGAGCGGCTCTCGGGGCTCGGGTGCGTCCCCGGGGTGCGCGGCGGCTTCGTCGCCGGCGACCACCACTTCCTCGTCCTCGACCATGTCGAGGGCAAGCCCCTCAACACCTTCTTCGCCCGCAGACACCCGCTGATCGACGCCGACCCGGGACCGGAGCGGCTCGCCGAGTACACCGCGTGGGCGGTGCGGATGTACGGCCTGGTCGAGGCGGCCGTGGCGGCGGTGCACGGCCGCGGGGTGGTCTTCAACGACCTGCACCTCTTCAACATCATGGTCTCCGAGGACGAGAACTCGGTGGTCCTGCTGGACTTCGAGGCCGCGGCGCCGGCCGCCGACGGTGCCCGCCAGACCGTGGCCAACCCCGGTTTCGTCGCCCCCGCCGACCGGCGCGGCTTCGATGTGGACCGGTATGCGCTGGCCTGTCTGCGGCTGGCTCTCTTCACCCCGCTGACCAGCCTCTTCGCCCTGGACCGTGGCAAGGCGCGCCATCTGGCGGAGGTGGTGGCCCGTCAGTTCCCGGTGGAGCGGGCGTTCCTGGACGAGGCGGTGGCGGAGATCGTGCGCGATCCGGGGGGTGGCGGTACGGGGGTCGGTGTCCCGGAGGCGGGTGTACCGGAGGCGGGTGGTCCGGAGGCGGGTGCTCCGGTGCGGCCCGGGGGCGCCTCGCTGCCGTACCGTCCGGGCACCGGGGGCGCGCCGGAGCCGTATCTTCCGGTGGAGCCGGGCGACTGGCCGCGCAGCCGGGACTCG
The DNA here is from genome assembly GCF_040683935.1 of Streptomyces sp. NPDC093085. NCBI lineage: Bacteria > Bacillati > Actinomycetota > Actinomycetes > Kitasatosporales > Streptomycetaceae > Streptomyces > Streptomyces sp. NPDC093085. The sequence continues at coordinate 470,676 of NZ_JBFBFB010000002.1, forward strand.
ATGGTGCGGGCCGTGCTCGCCTCCGCGACCCCGGAGCGCGAGGACCGGTGCTTCCCCGGCGACATCGCGCAGTTCGCCACGGCGGGCGGCGGACTCTCCTTCGGCTACGGCACGGCCGGGGTGCTCTACGCGCTCGACGCCGCCGGGGCCGGGCGGTGCGCGATGGCCGAGGAGTGGCTGCTGGCCCGGACCAAGGAGCCCGCCTCGGGCACCCCGCTCGGCTTCTACGACGGGCTGGCCGGGCTCGCCTGGACGCTGGAGCGCCTGGGCCACCGCGACCGGGCCATGGAGCTGGCCGAGCGGGTGCTCGACCAGCCGTGGCACGAACTCCCCGCCGATCTGCACGGCGGCGCCGCCGGGGTGGGCCTCGCCTTCGACGCGCTGGCGGCGGCCACCGGCGAGCCGAGGCTGCGCGAGGCCGCCCTGCGGTGCGCGGAGGTGTCGGCGCGTACGGTGTCGGGCGGGCTCTCCCGGGCCGGGCTGCTGTACGGAGCCTCCGGCCCCGCCCTGCTCTTCGTACGGCTCCATGAACGCACCGGCGACCCGGCCCTGCTCGACCTGGCGGCGGACGCGCTCCGCCGCGATCTCGCCCGGTGCACCCACGGCGCGGGCGGCACGCTCCAGGTCGACGAGGGATGGCGCACCATGCCGTATCTCGGCGCGGGCAGTGTCGGCATCGGGATGGTGCTCGACGACTGTCTGGCCCACCGGCCCGACGAGGCGTTCGCGCGGGCGCGCGACGAGATCGTACGGGCGGCGCAGGCGCTGTTCTACGCGCAGCCCGGGCTCTTCCGGGGCGCCGCCGGGATGGTGCTGCACCTCAGCCGTACCCCCGCGGCCGGGCCGGGGACCGGGCCCGCCGCCGTACGGCGCCAGGTCGGCGCGCTGGCCTGGCACGCCCTCACCTACCAGGGTCATCTGGCCTTTCCCGGCGAGCAGATGATGCGGCTCTCCATGGACCTGGCGACCGGCACCGCCGGCTGCCTCCTGGCGCTGGCCGCCGCCTTCTCGCCCACCCCCGACGGAGCGGCGCACCTGCCGTTCCTCCCGCCCCTTCGGGCGGCCCCTCAGCCGGCTCCTCCCGGAGCCGTACCCAGCACGACGTCCTCAGGACGACGTCCCCATGAAGGAGAGGAACGACCATGAACCTGTTCGACTTGCAGTCGCTGGAGATCCCCAAGGAAGAGGCGACCGGCGACGTGGCCACGGGCAGCCGGGCCAGCCTGCTGCTCTGCGGTGACAGCAGCCTGAGCGTCACCACCTGTAACTGACGTCCCGTCCCGTGGACGTCTCCCTTCCGGCCCGGCCACGCACGGCCGGGCCGGAAGGCCCCAGGGTCCCGGGCGGTCCGCCGCCCGGGACCCGCCCCATGTGCCGCGCCGGGCCGCCGGCGGTGAGGAGGACGCCGCTGTGCGGCAGACCGGCTCCGTACCCCCGACGCCCCCGACGCCCCCGACTTCACCGACACCCCCGGCATCACCGACACGCCCGGCGCCCGCGACGGCGCTGACCGGTTCCGCGCTGCTGTGGGGCGCCGCGCGGCACTGCGCGGGCGGTACGGCGGCGGTCCTGGTCTGCTCGGCCGCTTCCGCCGGTGCCGCGCTCGCGCTGCCCGCCGTCGTCGGCGCCACCCTCGACGTCCTGCTCTCGGGCGAGCCCAGGGCCGGTCACGGGCCCGGCGGCTGGCTCGCCCTCTGCGCGCTGGTGGTCGCCGCCGAGGTGGTCCTCGACGCCCTGGTCGCCCTGGCCGGCGGCGCCACGAGCGCCCGGGCGACCGGCTGGCTCCGCGGGCGCGCGCTGACCGGGCTGCTCGCCGCCTCGCCGGAGGAGGGCGGGCGGCTGCCGCCGGGCGATGTGGCGACCCGGCTCTCCGCCAACGCGACCGAGGCCGGTACGGCGCCGGTGAGCGCGGCGGGCCTCGCCGCCTCGCTGCTCGCGCCGGCCGGTGCGCTCGGCGCGCTCTTCCTGATCGACCGGTGGACCGCGCTGGCCTTTCTGGCGGGCGTCCCCCTGCTTCTGCTGCTGCTGCGCGCCTTCGCCCGGGGCTCCTCCGACAGCGTGGCGCGGTACCAGCGGGTCCAGGCGGACATCGCGTCCCGGCTGCTGGAGGCGCTGGGCGGGGCGCGCACCATCGCCGCCGCCGGGACAACCGCCGCCGAGCGCGCCCGGATCCTCGCGCCTCTGCCCGAACTCGGCGTGCAGGGGCGGCGGATGTGGGCGGTGCACGGCCGGGCGGTCGCCCACAGCGGGGTGCTGCTGCCGCTGCTGACCACCGGGGTGGTGGCGGTCGGCGGGGTCCGGCTCGCCTCGGGCGCGCTGAGCGTCGGGGAGCTGCTGGCGGTGTCGCGGTACGCGGCGCTCGCCGCCGGGGTGGGCGCGGCGGCCGGGGTGCTGGGCGCGCTGGTACGGGCCGGGGCGGCGGCCCGGCGGACGGCCGGCCTGGTGGCGCTCCCCGCCCTGGAGCACGGTACGGAGCGGCTGCCGGAGGGCGGGCCCGGCGCGCTCGCCCTGCGCGGGGTCCGGGTCGTACGGGACGGCAGGGCGCTGCTGGACGGGGTGGACCTGGAGCTGCCCGGCGGGGTCTCGGCCGCCGTGGTGGGGCGGTCCGGGGCGGGCAAGTCGACGCTGGCCGCGGTGGCGGGCCGGCTCACCGCGCCGGACGCGGGCGTGGTCCTGCTGGACGGGGTACGGCTGGAGCGCGTCGACCGTACGGAGCTGCGCCGCGAGGTCGGCTACGCCTTCGAACGTCCCGTCCTCTCCGGCGCGACCATCGGCGAGGCGCTGGCCCGGGGCGTCGACCGGGCCCCGGCGGACGCGGTGCTGGCGGCGGCGCGGGCGGCGGGCGCGGACGCCTTCGTACGGCTGCTGCCGCACGGCTACGACACCCCGCGCACGGAGGCGCCGCTCTCCGGCGGGGAGCTCCAGCGGCTGGGCCTGGCCCGGGCGTTCGCGCACGCGGGCCGGCTGCTGATCCTGGACGACGCGACCTCCAGCCTGGACACGGTGACCGAGCACCAGGTGGCGCGGGCGCTGGCCACGGAGGTACGGGCGTCCACCCGGCTGATCGTCGCCCACCGCCTCTCCTCGGCGGCCCGCGCCGACCTGGTGGTCTGGCTGGAGTCGGGCCGGGTCCGCGCGGTCGCCCCCCACCCGGAGCTGTGGCGCTCCCCGGAGTACCGCGCCCTCTTCACCACCCCGCCGCCCACCGAGGGCACCGGGTCCGGGGCACGGGGGTGACGGCCACGGGGGTACGGGAGGACGGCCCCCCGGCGCGGGGCTCGGGCGGGGGGCGGCACGCGCGGCGCGACGGCCGGCGCCGGGGGCTGCGCCTCGCCCCGCGCCTGCGGGGCCGCCGGGCCGGGTCCGGACGGGGCCCCGGGAGCCGGGGCGGGCGGAAGGCCGTGGCGGTACGGGGCTCCGGGGACCGGGAGGGGCAGACGGGCCGGGAGGGACAGACGAGCCGGAAGAGACAGACGAGCCGGGAGAGCCGGGCGCGGCGAGAGGAACGAGCGAAGGCGCGGGGACGGGGGCGGGGGGCCGTGCGACGGGTGGTGCCGCTGGGGTGGCGCTTCCTGACGGCCAGGAAGGGGGTGCTGGTCCGGCTGGCCGGCTGGTCGGTGCTGGAGTCCGCGGGGACCTTTCTCGGCGGTTACTGTCTGGCGCGCGGACTCGACCAGGGGTTCCTCGCGGGACGCACCGGTACCGGGCTGGGGTGGCTGGCCGTCGCCGGGGTGGCGATCCTGCTCGGGGGGCCGGTGGTGCGGGGCGTGTTCGCCCAGCTCGCCTCGTTGGTGGAGCCGTTGCGGGACGGGCTGGTCCGCCGGGCGGTGGGCCGTTCGCTCGAAGCGGCGGTGGCGGGTCCGGCCCGGGTGGACGGCACCGCGGTCTCCCGGCTCACCCATCAGACCGAGATCGTCCGGGACAGCTTCGCCGGGCTGGTGCTCACCGCCCGGTCGTTCGTCTTCACCGCGGTGGGCGCGCTCGCCGGACTCCTCGCCCTCGCCCCGGAGTTCCTGCTGATCGTGGTCCCCCCGCTGGCGCTGGGGCTCGGTCTCTTTCTCGCCACCCTGGTCCCGATGGCCGGCGCCCAGCGGGCCTTCCTCGACCTGGACGAGGCGGTCGCGGACCGGGCGGGCGCCCTCGGCGCGGGGCTGCGGGACATCACCGCGTGCGGTACGCGGGCGGCGGAGGCCGAGCGTACGGAGCGGCTGATCGAGGCCGCCGCCCGGGCCTCCCGGGTCCTGGCCCGCTGGGCGGCCTTCCGCACCCTGGCGCTGGGCGTGGCCGGGCAGGTCCCGGTGTTCCTGCTGCTGGCGGCCACGCCCTGGCTGGTCGGCCGGGGGGTGACGGCGGGGGCGCTGATGGGCGCGCTGGCCTATCTGGTCCAGTCGCTGCTGCCCGCGCTGCACACGCTGATGACGGCGCTCGGCGCGGCGGGCACCCGGCTGCTGGTGGTGCTGGACCGGTTCGTGGCGGACCCGGACCCGGATACCCGGCCGAATGCGGGTACGGGCACGGGCACGGAGGGGCCCGGGGCGCCTCGGATCTCGGATGGCGCGCGGGGCGGGGGCGACGCGCGGGACGCGGGAGATGTGCGGGGCGCGGGAGTCCGTGCCGGAGGGCCAGGTGCCGCCACGCCCGCGCCCGGCGCGGCTCCCGGCGCGGCTCCCGGCGGCGCGCCCCGCCCCGTACCCCTGCCGCGCCGCACTCCCCCGGCACCCTCGGCGTCTCCCCCGCGCCCCGCGCCCCCCGCGCCCGCCGCCGAGGTGCGGGGGGTGACCGTCGCGTACGGGCCCGGCGCGCCGCCCGTGCTGGACGGGCTCGACCTCACCGTCGGGGCGGGCGAGCACCTCGCCGTCGTGGGGCCGAGCGGGATCGGCAAGTCGACGCTGGCCGGGGTGGTCGCGGGCATGCTCACGCCCGGGCGGGGGGCCGTGGCGCTCTCCGGGGTGCCCGTGGCGGGGCGCGGGGCGCGGGAGCTCGCCGCGCTGCGGGTGCTGGTCCCGCAGGAGGCGTACGTGTTCACCGGGACCGTCCGGGAGAACCTGCGCCAGGCCCGCCCCGACGTGTCGCCGTACGCACTCGTCCGCGCGGTGGAGGCGCTGGGCGCGGACGCGCTGGTCGGCCGGCTCGGCGGACTGGACGCGACGGTGCGGCCCGGCGGGCTCTCCCAGGGGGAGCGTCAGTTGCTCGCCCTCTGCCGGGCGTATGTCTCCGCGGCCCCGCTGCTGATCCTGGACGAGGCGACCTGCCATCTGGATCCGGCGGCCGAGGCGCGGGCCGAGGAGGCGCTGGCGGCGCGGCCCGGCGCGCTGGTCGTGGTCGCGCACCGGCTGTCGTCGGCGCGCCGCGCCGACCGGGTCCTCGTGCTGGACGGTACGCGGCCGGAGTGCGGGACCCATGAGGAGCTGCTCTCCCGGTCGGCCCTCTACCGCGATCTCACGGGCCACTGGGCGACGGACGGAGCGGCGGGCCCCTGACGGAAGCCCGGGGGCCTCCGGGGGGGCGGAGGGCCCCTGAGTCTCAGAGCCACCCGGCGCCCTGGGAAATCCGGACCGCGTCCATCCGGTTTCTGCCGCCGGTCTTCCGTATCGCGGCGGCCAGATAGTTCCGTATCGTGCCCTGGGAGAGATGGAGCGATCTCGCGATGTCCTCGATCGGGGCTCCTTCCGCCGCCATCGACAGAACGCTGAGTTCCCTCGGGGTGAGCGGTATCTTCCCGGCCTGGAGAAAATCGAAGGCGAGCGATTCGTCGATGAATCGCTCACCGCGTGCGACGTTGTGGATGGCATCCATCAAAAGTCCCGGCTCCCCGTCCTTGTTGACGTATCCCAGCGCTCCCGCGTCGAAAGCCTTGCGGAGAGATCCGGGTCTCCGGACCGCGGCGAGAACCAGGAGCGCCGGTTCATACCCCAGGTCATCGCGGGTGGCGCCGGCTCTCTCCCGGTACTCCGAGGAATCCAGGGAGTCGATATCGGCCACATAGACATGCGGGGGAACACCGTACGGACCCCGTAATGCGGTACGTCCGGACGCCGCCGAAACATCGAACATTTTTTCGGTGCGCAACAACGCCACCAGCGCCGAACGGAACAACCCCACCCCGTGCACCACATGAACCCGGATCATGGCGCCACCTCCCTAGTCCCACCGTCTACCCAATGAAATGATGGTCATTTATTAGCGCCGCATACAGGCCATTGCGCAGATCAATCCCGTGAGAAGGACTCGACTCGTAGCACGGGGGGCACTTTCCCTCGCGGCACGAGCCCCCCTCGTACCGCAGTGCGCCACCGCGCGCCCCCCTCGGTCGAACATCCATACACCCCCCTTACTCCGTTTCACGACGATGGGAGGAAAATGGCAGGAGAGCAGAGAGAGTGGAGGCGACGATGGCACGTAACCGTTACGCCCCGGACCGCGGTCTGACCACACGCATGGTGACCACCATGTTCCTGATCGGGCTGCTCTACGTGGTCCTGGTCGGCGTGCTGGTCGGCGCGGCGAGCAACGCCTGGCCGGTCATCCTGATCTTCGTCGGCGGCCTCTTCGTCGTCCAGTTCTGGTTCAGCGACAAGATCGCCGCGTTCAGCATGGGCGCCCGCGAGGTCACCCCGGAGGAGGCGCCGGAGCTGCACGGCGCCATCGACCGGATCTGCGCGCTGGCCGACATGGAGAAGCCGCGGGTCGCGATCGCCGACAGCGACATCCCCAACGCCTTCGCCACCGGCAGGAACGAGAAGACCGCACTGGTCTGCGCCACCACCGGGCTGCTCCGCCGGCTGGAGCCCGAGGAGCTGGAGGGCGTCCTCGCGCACGAGATGTCCCATGTCGCGCACCGCGATGTCGCCGTCATGACCATCGCCTCGTTCATCGGCGTGCTGGCCGGCCTCATCACCCGGATGGCGCTCTACAGCGGACTGAGCAGAAACGCCCGCAACGCCGGTCCCGCCGGGCTGCTGATCCTGATCGTCCCGCTGGTCAGCGCGGTCGTCTATGTGATCGGCTTCCTGCTGACCCGGCTTCTCTCCCGCTACCGCGAGCTCTCCGCCGACCGCGCCGCCGCGCTGCTCACCGGCCGCCCCTCGGCGCTCGCCTCCGCGCTGACCAAGGTGAGCGGCCAGATGTCCCGGATCCCGACCGAGGACCTGCGCAAGGCCCAGCCGTTCAACGCCTTCTTCTTCGTCCCCGCCCTCGCCTCGAAGGAGAGCCTGGGACAGCTCCTCTCCTCGCACCCGACGCTCGAACAGCGGCTGGAGCAGCTCGCCCGGATCTCCGCCGACCTCGCCCGCCCGTAACGCAGCTCCGGCGTCCCCTCGCTCTGCCCCCTTCCGTACGGAACCGATCCTTCCGTACGGAACCGACCCCTCTACCCCCTCTGTGAGGAACCGAACCCCGTGGGCCTTCTCGACACCATCCTCGGCCGCTCCAAGCCCGTACGCCCCGACCTCGACCAGCTCTTCTCCCTGCCGTCAGCGGCCCTCACCCTCCAGGCCGGTGCCGGGTTCACCCCCACGGGACGGGGCTCCGTCTGCTTCGCGGGCGTCGAGGGCGGCGGCTTCAGCCGGATCCGGAGCGAGGTGGCGGAGCTGCTCGACGCGGACAGCGAGCGCGCGCGGGCCGGTACGCCGGTGACCTTCAGCGAGGACACGTACGGCTACACCTGGCTGCTCGCCCAGCGCCCGCCGGAGGACACCGCCGGGCTCGTCAACGACCTGCACGCGGTCAACACCCTGCTCCAGGACGGCGGGTTCGGCCCCCATCTGCTCTGCTCGCTGCTCGGCTTCGAGGACGCCGAGCACCGCCCGCTCGCCCTCGTCTACCTCTACAAGCGCGGCACCTTCTACCCCTTCGCCCCGCTGCCCGGCGCCGGCGAGAAGCGCGACAACCAGCGCGAGCTCCAGGTCAGGGCGGTTCTCGGGGACGATCTGCGGATCGAGCGGGATCTCGCCCGCTGGTTCCCGGTCTGGGGCGCCCCCGGCCTCTGAGCGCCCCGTACGGTACGGCTCCGGCCGGGTCAGCCCGCGTACGGCAGCGGGGCGCGCCCGGCGACCCCCGGCTCCACGGTGAAGACCGCGCCCGCCGCCGGGTCCGCGCCCTCCGGGAGGTCCTGACGGGAGGTGGTGATGTAGAGCCGCCGGTAGTCGTCCCCGCCGAAGGCACAGGCGCTGACCTGGCGCGCGTCGACCTCGACCACCGCGTCCAGGGTGCCGTCGGCCGCGTACCGGCGGACCGCCGAGCCGCCCCAGAGCGCCACCCAGACGCCGCCCTCCGCGTCGAGCGCGATGCCGTCGGGCGCGCCGTCGGCCGGATCGACGGTGACCCAGGGCTCGGGGGTGGTGAAGCGGCCGGTCTCCGGGTCGAGGCGGATCTTCGCCACGCACTGGGTGGGTGTGTCGACGTAGTACGCGAAGGTGCCGTCCGCCGCCCAGACCAGCCCGTTGGAGATGGTCACCCCGGAGTGGACGACGGAGACCTCGCCGCCGGGGGCGAGCCGGTACACGGTGCCGGCGCCGGGGCGGGTGTCGTACGCCATCGAGCCGCAGTAGAAGTTGCCGGCCGGGTCGCAGCCGCCCTCGTTCATCCGGATCCCGGCGTCCTGCCACAGCTCCTCGCCCCGGGTGACGGTGCCGTCCGCCGCGATCAGCGCGAAGCCGCGCTCGACCGCAGCGACCACTCCCCCGGCGCGCCGGGGGCGCCAGGCGGCGGCGACCTCGCCGAGGTGCTGGCGCGCGTAGCCGCCCGCGCCGTCGGTGTCGAAGGTGAGCAGGTCACCCGCGAGCATGTCGACCACTCTGAGCTGCCCGGTGTACGGGTCCCAGCCGGGCCCCTCACCGTGGTACGTCACGACCCCGGTCCACTGCCGCGCGCGCATGCCCGCCCCTCTCGCCGTCGGCCCGCCGGAAGTCGGTCTCCCGGTGGATCTCCGCATGCTAGAGCTTCCGGGCGGGACGCCGCTCCGGATCCGGGGACCCCTCGGGGGGCCGGGGACCGGGGGCCCCAAGGGGACCCCCGAGCGGGGGGCCGTCGCGGACCTGACAAGATCCCGGGATGACCACCGAACAGGCTTCGGCCTATCTGAACGGCCTCGCCGAGCGGCTGGCCGCGGACGGGTGCACCACCTACCAGGACAACTGGTCGGGCGCGCCCGTGCTCGTCGGGCGGCGCGCGGACTTCCGGCTCCGCTGGATGGCCACCAAACTCCATCTCTTCACCATCGCCACGGCGGTCCCGGTGGTCGGCATCTCGACCATCGCCGGGTTCACCACCCAGAGCCTGCGGTACGCGCGGGAGAAGAAGGGCGGGCTCCCGGTCGGCCTCCAGAACGGGGTGGGCGTCTTCCCCGTCCTCGTCGCCGAGCAGGTCGATCCGGCCGCGCTCGCCTGGGCCGAGGAGAAGCAGCGCAACGACTTCGCCTGTATGGCGCGGCCGGTGGTGGTGGACCTGTCGACCGGCCGGACCGCGACCTTCCGCCGGCGGAACTTCATCGGCGGCGGGTACGCGGGCCACTTCATCAGGAAGGGCAGCGCCTACTTCCCCGAACTCGGGGGCTGAACGCCCGGGGCCCGGCGCCCTGTCGGGGCCGGATGGTCCCCGTACGGCGGTACGGGGACCATCCGGTCGCAAGGGGACCCTTCCCGGTCGTACGGGACCCTTCCCGCCCGTACGGGAGGCCCCGGCCCCGTCAGACGCCCGCCGGTGGGGCCGCCGTGCTGTGGCGGACCACCAGGCGGGTGGGGACCAGGGTGGTCCCGCGCTCCTCCCCCTGACCGCTGATCTGGCGGAGCGCGCCCTCCACGCACCGCCGGCCCACTTCCGCGAAGTCCTGGCGGACGGTGGTCAGCGGCGGTACGTACGAGCCCGCGTCCGGGATGTCGTCGAAGCCGACCACGCTGACCTGCCCGGGGACCGCGCGGCCCGCCTCGTGCAGCGCGCGCAGCAGGCCCAGCGCCATCTGGTCGTTGGCCGCGAAGACCGCCGTGCACCCGGGCTCCCGGGCCAGCCGCTGCCCGGCGCGGTACCCCGACTCGGCCGACCAGTCGCCGCGGAGCAGCGGGGGGACCTCGCGGCCCGCCGCGCGCAGGGTGGCCCGCCAGGCGTCGGCGCGGTGCTGGGCGGCGTACGACTCCTCGGGTCCTGCGAGGTGCCAGACCGTACGGTGGCCGAGGTCCAGGAGATGGCGCACCGCCTCCCGGGCGCCGCCCGCCTGGTCGGTGTCGACCACGCTGTACCGGTCGCCCGCGTTGGAGTCGACCACCACGACCCCGACATCGGGCGGGAGCGAGATGGTGGCCGCGTCCAGCAGATGGACCTCCATGATCACGATGATGGCGTCCACCGCCAGCTCGCCGAGGCGGGTGAAGGCGCCCCGCACCTGATCCTGGGTGGGGATGGCGACCGGCAGGAGCGTCGTGGCGTACCCCTGCTGCGCCGCCGAGGTGGCGATCGCCTCCAGCGTACGGACGTTGCCGGTGGTGGAGAGGGTGAACAGGATGATGCCGATGGTGCGGAACTCGCCCCGTTTCAGTGCGCGGGCCGCGCTGTTGGGCCGGTAGCCCAGCTCCTTCATCGCGGCGAGAACCTGCTCCCGCGTCGTGTCCACCACGCCGGGGTGGCCGTTGGCGACCCGCGACACGGTCTGTGAGGAGACCCCGGCGCGCCGGGCGACATCCGCCATGGACACTCTGCGACGGCGCGGCGCGCCGACCGCCGGGCGGCTCGTCCCGGCCGCCGCCGGGCGAACCGCCCCGGCCTGCGGCGACCGGTCGTCCGTCGCCGCGCTGTCCACGCTGTCAGCGATCTCCTTCACCCTGCCCTCACCCCGTGTAGTCGGCGCCCCCTTCGGCGAAAACTGGTTCCGCCGGGAATCTTGACGCCCTCCAGCACCCAATGTAAGCATCCCATCAACAGATGTTTACGTAAACATGTCGGCCGGAGGGGCTTCCGGCGGTGGCTTGTTTACGCGCGTTTCCCCTCCGGCTGCCGGGTGCCGGATGGCAGTGGACGACCAGCGAGGAACCAGTCATGACGGCTTTGTCACCGCCCTCCGCGGCGGGGCGTCCCGCCCCTCCCCAGGGCATCAAGCACCGGCGGTCCTGGATCGGCTGGGGTTTCATCGGCCCGTTCATGGCGGTGTTCGCCCTGGTCTTCCTGGCGCCGATCGCGTACTCGCTCTATCTGAGCCTGTTCCGGAACCAGTTGGTCGGCGGCAATGCCTTCGTCGGTCTGGACAACTACCGGCGGGCGATGGAGGACCCGCAGTTCTGGTCCGCGCTCGGCCGGGTGACCGCCTTCCTCGCGGTGCAGGTGCCGGTGATGCTGGGGATCGCCCTGCTGGTCGCGCTGGCCATCGACAGCGGGCGGCTCTTCGGCCGGGACTTCTTCCGGATCGCGATCTTCCTGCCGTACGCGGTGCCCGCCGTGGTCGCCGCGCTGATGTGGGGCTTCATGTACGGGCCCAGGTTCGGCCTGATCGGCGACATCAACGAGACGTTCGGCGTCGACCTGCCGAACCCGCTCTCCGCCGATCTGGTGCTCGCCTCCATCGGCAACATCGTGACCTGGGAGTTCGTCGGCTACAACATGCTGATCTTCTACTCCGCGCTGCGGGTCATCCCGCACTCGCTCTACGAGGCGGCCGAGATCGACGGCGCGGGGCAGTTCCGGGTCATCCGCTCGATCAAACTCCCCGCGATCCGGGGCGCGCTGGTCATCGCCACCATCTTCTCGATCATCGGCAGCTTCCAGCTCTTCAACGAGCCGAGCATCCTCCAGAAGCTGGCGCCGAACGCCATCACGACGTACTTCACGCCCAACTACTACACGTACTCGCTGGCCTTCTCCGGCCAGCAGCACAACTACGCGGCCACGGTGGCGATCATCATGGGGCTCTTCACCATGGTCATCGCCTATGTCGTGCAGCTCCGCGGCATGCGAAAGGAAGCGTGACGATGGGAGCCACCGCCCCGACCGCCGCGGCACCCGGCGAGCGGACCGCCGCCCCCGCCCGGAGGTCCGCCGCCACGCTCCGGGCCCCGCGCCGCCGGCACAGTGTCAACCACCCGCGCCGCAGTGTGCTGCTCACCGTGCTCACCGGCCTGGTGCTGCTCTACGCGCTGGTGCCGCTCGCCTGGCTGCTCATCAACTCCACCAAGACCCAGAAGGGTCTGCTGACCTCGCCGGGCCTCTGGTTCGACTCTGACTTCGCGTTCTTCGGGAACATCGCCGACACACTGACGTACGACGACGGTGTGTTCGTGCGGTGGCTGCTGAACACGCTGCTGTACGTGGTGGTGGGCGCGGGGGGTGCCACCTTCCTCGCCGTCCTCGGCGGCTACGCGCTGGCCAAGTTCGACTTCCCCGGCAAGCGGGGCATCTTCGCGATCGTCATCGGGGCGGTGGCGGTCCCGGGGACGGCGCTGGCGGTGCCGACCTTCCTGATGTTCAGCCAGATGGGGCTCACCAACACGCCCTGGGCGGTGATCATCCCTTCGCTGATCTCGCCGTTCGGCCTCTATCTGATGTGGGTCTTCGCCGCCGACGCGGTCCCCGGGGAGCTGCTGGAGGCCGCCCGGATCGACGGGGCGAGCGAGATCCGTACGTTCTTCACGGTGAGCCTGCCGCTGCTGGCCCCCGGGATCGTCACCGTGCTGCTCTTCACCATGGTCGCGACCTGGAACAACTACTTCCTGCCGCTGATCATGATCAAGGACCCGGACTGGTATCCGCTCACCCTGGGGCTCGACGCCTGGAACAAACAGGCCGCCACCAACGGCGGCCAGGCCATCTTCAACCTGGTCATCACCGGCTCGCTGCTCACCATCGTGCCGCTGATCGCCGCGTTCCTGCTGCTCCAGAGGTACTGGCAGTCGGGGCTCGCGGCGGGCAGCGTCAAGGAGTGACCTTCGCACCACCACCCCCCGCCCTCACCGCCTTCACCGCCTTCACCGCCTTCAGCAGATCTGACAACGAAGTGAGATGACTCTGATGTTCAACACAGCGCGCCGCACCGTGCGCGGCGCCGGACTGGCCTCCGTCCTGGCGCTCGCGCTCACCCTGACGGCCTGTGGCGGCTCCTCCGACGACAGCGCGGACACGGGCCCCGGCGATGTCAAGGCCGCCCTCGACCAGGGCGGTACCCTCACCGTCTGGACCTGGGACCTCACCATGAAGAAGGTGGCGAAGGACTTCCAGGCCGCCCACCCCAAGGTGAAGGTCAACGTCGTCAACGCGGGGACCGGCAAGGACCAGTACACGGCGCTCCAGAACGCGATATCGGCGGGCAAGGGCGTCCCCGACGTCGCGCAGATCGAGTACTTCGCGCTCGGTCAGTTCTCGCTCGCCAAGTCGGTCACCGACCTCTCCAAGTTCGGCGCGGACAAGCTGGGCGACGCGTACTCCCCCGGCCCCTGGAACGCGGTCACCTCCGGCGGCGGGGTGCACGGGCTGCCGCTCGACTCGGGCCCGATGGCGCTGTACTACAACAAGAAGGTCTTCGACCAGCACAAGATCGAGGTGCCGAAGACCTGGGACGAGTACGTCACGGCCGCCGAGAAGCTCCACAAGGCCGACCCGAAGGTGTACATCGGCGCGGACACCGGCGAGGCCGGTTTCGCGACCAGCATGATCTGGCAGGCCGGCGGTCACCCGTACTCGGTGGACGGCACCAAGGTGGGCGTCGACTTCACCGACGCGGGCTCCGCGCTCTACGCGAAGACCTGGCAGAAGCTGATCGACGGCAAGCTGCTGGCGCCCGTCACCTCCTGGACCGACGAGTGGTTCAAGGGCCTGGGCGACGGCACCATCGCCACCCTGCCCACCGGCGCCTGGATGCCGACCAACCTGTCGACCGGCGCGGCGGCGGCGAAGGGTGACTGGCGGGTCGCCCCGCTGCCGCAGTGGAAGGCGGGCGACAAGGTGAGCGCCGAGAACGGCGGCAGCTCCCTCGCGGTCCCCTCGGCGGGGAAGAACCAGGCGCTCGCCTACGCCTTCACCGAGTACGCGGCCAACGGCGCGGGCGTCAAGTCCCGCGTGGACGAAGGGGCGTTCCCCGCCACCACGGCCGAGCTGAACTCCCCGGAGTTCCTGAACAAGAAGTTCGACTACTTCGGCGGCCAGGAGGCCAACAAGATCTTCTCCGCCTCCGCCGCCGAGGTCGCGCCGGACTGGACGTACCTGCCCTTCCAGGTCTACGCCAACTCCATCTTCAACGACACGGTGGGCAAGGCGTACGCGTCCGGCACCACGCTCACCGAGGGACTGGCCCAGTGGCAGAAGCAGTCCCGTGACTACGGAGCCGAGCAGGGCTTCACCATCGCCAAGTAACACCCCGGCCGTGCGGTACGGCGGCGGTCCCGGCCCGGTCGGAACGGCGGGGCCGGCCCGGCGCCGTACCGCGCGCGCGGTCCGCCCGGACCGCGCGTACCCGGCCCGATCTTCCCGAGGAGCAAGATGACCCGCGCCCCGTCGCCCCGCTGGCTGCGCCGGCCGCACGGCGCCCCCGCCGCCCCGCGGTTCGCCTACGGAGCCGACTACAACCCGGAGCAGTGGCCACGTGAGGTGTGGCCGGAAGACGTCCGGCTGATGCGCGAGGCCGGGGTGAACATCGTCTCCCTCGCCATCTTCTCCTGGGCCAGGATCCAGCCCGCCCCCGACGTCTGGGACTTCGGCTGGCTGGACGAGATCATGGAGCTGCTCCACGAGGGCGGTATCTCCGTCGACCTGGCCACGGCGACCGCGTCCCCGCCGCCGTGGCTCACCACCCTGCACCCCGAGATCCTGCCGGTCGGGCCGCGCGGCGAGACGATCTGGCCCGGCGCCCGCCAGCACTGGCGGCCCACCTCGCCGGTGTTCCGGAAGTACGCGCTGGAGCTCACCACCCGGATGGCCGAGCGGTACGCGGACCACCCCGCGCTGGTCGCCTGGCATGTCTCCAACGAGCTGGGGTGCCACAACGTCCACGACTACTCGGAGGACGCGGCGCGCGCCTTCCGGCTCTGGCTGGCCGGCCGGTACGGCACGGTGGACGCCCTCAACCACGCCTGGGGCACGGCCTTCTGGTCCCAGCGGTACACGGAGTGGGAGCAGATCCTGCCGCCCCGGCTCGCCGCCTCGCACCCCAATCCGGGCCAGCAGCTCGACTTCAAGCGGTTCTCCTCCGACGCCCTCAAGGAGCACCTGCGCGCCGAGCGCGACGTGCTCTACCGGATCACCCCCGATGTCCCGGTCACCACCAACTTCATGGTGATGGGCGAGACCAAGGGCATGCACTACGCGGAGTGGGCCCGCGAGGTGGACTTCGTCTCCAACGACCACTACGTGCACCCGGGACCACAGGCCCTGGACGAGCTGTCGTTCTCCGCCAACCTCACCGGCTCGCTGGCGGACGGGCATCCGTGGTTCCTGATGGAGCACTCCACCAGCGCGGTCAACTGGCAGCATGTCAACCTGCCGAAGCGGAAGGGCGAGTTGGCTCGGGACGCGCTGGTCCATGTGGCGCACGGCGCCGACGCCGTCTGCTACTTCCAGTGGCGGCAGTCGGCGGCGGGCGCCGAGAAGTACCACTCGGCGATGGTGCCGCACGCGGGCCCCGACAGCGAGGTGTTCCGCTCGGTCAGCCGGCTCGGCGCGCTCCTCGGCGACCTGGCCGAGGTGGCGGGGTCGACCCGGCATCCGGCGCGGGCCGCGATCCTCTTCGACTGGGAGTCGTGGTGGGCGAGCGAGCAGGATTCCCACCCGACCGCGCTGCTCCGCTACCGGCAGGAGGCGCTGGACTGGTACTCGGCCTTCCTCGCCCTGGGGGTACGGGCCGATGTGGTCCCCGCCGGGAGCGCGCTGGACGGCTACGACCTGGTGGTGGCGCCGGTGCTCCATGTGGTGCCGCGCGCGCTCGGCAAGGAGCTGAGCGGGTACGTGGAGAGCGGCGGCCATCTGGTCACCACCTACTTCTCCGGGGTGGTCGACGAGAACGACCACGCCTGGCTGGGCGGTTACCCGGGCGCGCTCCGGGAGCTGCTGGGCATCCGGATCGAGGAGTTCGCGCCGCTGCCCGAGGGCGCCTCGGTCACCCTGGACGACGGCTCCACCGGCACACTGTGGACCGACCCGGTCACGGTCACCGATGACACGGTGGAGGTGCTCGCCTCGTACACCAGTGGCGAGCAGGCGGGCCGCCCCGCGGTCACCCGGCGGCCGGTGGGCCGGGGCTCCGCCGCGTACGTCTCCACCCGGCTCGGCGCCGAGGGGGTGCGCGGGGTGCTCGCCCGGCTCCTCGACGGCGCCGGGGTCGCCCCCGAGCTGCCCCCGGCGGCCTGCGGCCGGGTCGAGCTGGTGGTCCGCGGACAGGGCGAGGCCGAGTACCGGTTCCTGGTCAACCGTACCGACGAACCTGTCGAACTCCCCGGCGCCGAGGGCACCTTGCTGGCGCTGACGGACGGCACCCGGCCGGACCCGTCGGGGCAGGGGCCCCTGGTGCTCGGGCCGCGCGCGGTCGCGGTGGTACGCCGCTGAGCGCCGCCCCCGACGAGACCACGGATCCGGGGCCCGGGGCCTGACCAGGCGCCGGGCCCCGGCCCGGGATCCCCCCGTGAACGGAGGTGTGACCCACCGCGACCCACTCGCTCCCCAGGGCACGTGCGCAGTTCTCCCCGATGACGCGACGAGGACAAGGGAAGACCCCACGATGAAGCGACCCCGTACCATCCGGTATCTGCCGGCGGCGCTGGCCGTCGTCCTGGCCACCGGCGGTGTGCTGGCCGGCGGACCGCTGCCGGCCGCCGCGGCGGCGGATTCCGGCCCGGCCGTCACGGTCCGGCCCGACCCCTCCTACCAGGGGCAGGAGTTCGAGGGCTGGGGCACCAGCCTGGTCTGGTTCGCCAACGCGACCGGCGGCTATCCGCCGGAGATCCGCGAGAAGCTGGCCCGGCTCGTCTTCGGCGACGACGGACTGGCGCTGAACATCGCCCGGTACAACATCGGCGGTGGCAACGCGCCGGACGTCAAGGACTATCTGCGCGCGGGCGGCGCGGTGCAGGGGTGGTGGAAGGCCCCGGAGGGCACCACCCGCCACGACACCGCGTGGTGGTCGGCGGAGAACCCGGACCACTGGAACGCCGACGCCGACGCCACCCAGCGCTGGTGGGTGAAGCGGATCGCCCGGGACATCACCCACTGGGAGGCGTTCTCCAACTCTCCGCCGTGGTTCATGACCGAGAGCGGCTACGTCTCCGGCAACTTCCAGGCCGGCCAGGACCAGTTGAAGCCCGGCTCGGTGGACGACTTCGCGGCGTATCTCACCGGCGCGGTGGAGCGGCTGGAGAAGTCGAGCGGGATCGAGGTCGACACCCTCGACCCGTTCAACGAGCCCAACACCTCCTACTGGGGCACCACCCTGGGCCCGGACGGCGAGCCCGTCGGCGGCCGGCAGGAGGGCGCCCATGTCGGCCCGGAGCGCCAGCAGGAGGTCATCAAGGCGCTCGCGGCGAAGCTCGCCACCTCCCGTACGGACGCGGTGATCTCGGCGATGGACGAGACCAACCCGACGACGTTCGCCCGCAATTGGGGCTCCTACCCGCAGGACGTACGGGACCTGGTCGCCCAGCTCAATGTGCACACGTACGGCACCGGCGGGCGGACCACGGTCCGCGATCTCGCCAAGGCGGCGGAGAAGCCGCTGTGGATGAGCGAGGTCGACGGCGACTGGGGCGACGGGCAGGACTTCACCAGCATGCGGCCGGGGCTCGGACTGGCCCGGCACATCGTGGACGACCTGCGCGAACTGGAGCCCACCGCCTGGCTGTTCTGGCAGCCGGTGGAGGACTACGACAACATGAAGCCGGGCGGCGAGTCCGCGAAGGGCGGCAACTGGGGCTCCATCCAGGTGCCGTTCAGCTGCACCGCCCAGGACACCCTGAAGAGCTGCCCGGTACGGACCAACACCAAGTTCGACACGGCCCGTAACTTCACCCACTTCATCAGGCCGGGCGACCGGCTGGTGAAGACGGACGACACCACGAGCGCGGCGGCGGTCTCCGCTTCGGGCCGGGGCGCCACCGTCGTCCATGTCAACGACACCGCGGCCCCGCGCGCCGTGACGGTGGACCTCTCCGGCTTCGGCCGGATCGCCAAGGACGCCACGGTCACCCCGGTCGTCACGGACGCGGGCGGCGCCCTGGTCAAGCGGGCCCCGGTGGCGGTGCGCGGCGGTACGGCGACGGTGACCGTACCGGCCGAGTCGGTGACCAGTCTGCTGGTCAAGGGCGTATCGGGGGTGGCGAAGGGCGCCGCGGAGATACGTCCAGGACACACCTACACCCTGACCGGGGTGGGCAGTGGCAAGTCCCTCGGGGTCGCTGACGACGCCACCGGCACCGTCATCCGTACCACCGACACGGCCGACACCGGCCAGCGGTGGCGGGTGGAGAAGGTGTCCGGGTCGACCGGCAACCGGGACCGCTATGTCGTACGGAACGCCGAGCGGAAGACGCGGCTGGCGGTGCGGGACGGCGCCGCCGTGCTGGAGCCCGACCGGGGCCGGGCGCCGGCCGCCGCCCAGTGGATCCTGTCGACCACGGGGGACGGCACGTACACCCTGGTCGGCGCGGAGAGCGGGCAGCTCCTCGAAGTCGCCGGCCAGGCCACGGCGGACGGTTCGAAGGTCTCGGTGTGGACGCCCAACTCCGGGACGAACCAGCGCTGGAAGGTCACCGAGGTGAAGTAGCGCGGGCGGACCGTACGGCTCCGCACGGAACACCGAGGACCGGCCGCGACGGCCGGTCCTCGGTGCGTGTGTAGGGGTGAACGGATATGCGTACGGGGGAAGTTCAGCCCCGGACCGGGGCGAGTTCGATCCTGTCGATGTCCGGTGCCCACGCGGACGGGTTGCCCAGGGTCAGGGTGTTGGCGCCCTGCCGGAGGGTGACCGGCACGCCGAGGGTCCAGAAGTCGCCCCAGCTCCAGGTGTTCTTGAAGGTGACCTGCTGGGCCGTGCCGTTGACGGTCACCGTCGCGGTGCGCGACAGGATGTCGGTGTTGTACGCGTGGCCGTTGTCCCGCCGGTCGTTGTGCGCGTACGAGAGGACCAGGACATAGGCGCCGGCGCGGGGCGCGTCCACGGTGAAGGTGGCGGTGGACGCCGTACTGTTGCCGAGCCAGCCGATATACGTACCGCCCGAGGCGTAGGCGCTCTCCACCAGCCGTGCCCCGCCCGCGAGTCGGGCCCGCTCGCCCTCGTAGGTGAGCACCCCGGAGGTGGATCCGGCGCCGGTGACATCGAGGGTGCGCAGGGCCGTGGTGGCGGTGGTGCCGGTGGCGGTGATCCGGTTGTTGCCCGCGACGAGGTAGAGCGTCAGCGCCTGCCCGTCGGCGGCGGTCGAACTCTCCCCGTGCAGGGCGAGCCTGACAGGTCCGGAGGAGCGCGGGGTGACGGTGTAGTAGCCGTCGGCCGGGGCGTAGACGTCGAGGACCGCCGCGCCGCCGGTGCCCAGCACCACGGCGCCGGTCCCGGTCCCCGTGGAGTCGCGGTAGTCGTATGTCACCGGGCCGGACAGGTCGGCGAAGGCGGCCTCGTAGCGGGCCGAGGGGGTGGTGGCGGCGGTCAGGTCGATCCGGTCGAGGGTGACCTCGCCGTCGCCCTTGGCCAGGGTGAGGGTGTGGGTTCCCGCGGTGAGCCGGACGGGGAGTTCGCGCTTGCCCCGGTAGGTCCAGTTCTGGGTGGAGGGGTAGGAGACGGTGGCGGTCTCCGCGCCGTCGACCAGGAGTCGCTGGGTGGTCGGGGTGCCGTGCTGGTTGCCGTAGAGGATCGCGAGGTCGTAGCTGCCGGTGGCGGGCACGGAGACGGTGAACTCCACCTTGCTGGCGGCGGTGTTGAGCGATCCGACGTCCTTGGTGCCGGAGGTGGCGTAGCCGTTGGCGTTGGAGACGGTGCCCTGGGTGTAGACCTGTCCGCCGGTGATGGCCGCGTCCTCCGCCTCGTACGACGCGCTCCACGGGACGGCGGCGGCGTCGGGGGTGCCGGTGCCGGCCGGGGTGAGCAGCACCCGGTAGGCGGACATCTGGCGCAGGGAGCGCACCGGTACGGTCACGGTGCCGTCGGCGGCGACGGTGAGCTTCGTACGGCTGAGGACGCGCGGCGCGGCGTGCCGGCCCTCGTATCCGGACCAGGCGGCCTCGGCGACGGTGGCGGTGACGGAGGTGCCGAAGACCGCCGGGTCGACCCCGCGTACGGCCACCTCGGTGTCGCCCGCCGCGCCGCCGAGCAGGACCTGGGCCTGGCGGCGTCCGGTGTCGAGGGAGGCGAGCCCCTGGAGGGTGTCGACGGTGTTGGCGGCGGGCGGGGTGACCCGGACGGTCTGTCCGGTCAGCCCGGCGTACCAGCGGAAGAACCACCAGCCGCCGTTGGGGATGTTGGTGCGGACGACATTGCCGTCGAGGTTGCCGGCCGCGTCCCAGTACGCCTGGTTGGCGTAGACCTTGTTCCGCTCGAACATCGAGACCCACTGGACGAGTTGGCCGGGTACGGAGAGGTCGCGGCGGTTGGCGTACTCGTCGATGTTGACGGGGATCGGCGCGATGCCGAGGCTCCGTTCGATGGCGCGGTAGTTGTCGTGGTGGCCCTGGAAGTCGCGGAGCGAGCCCGGGCCGAGTTCATGCCAGGTGGTGACGTCCGGCAGTACGTTCTCGCGCTGGGCGAAGGTGAGGAAGTCGGTCAACAGGCGGGTGTGGTACGAGGATTCGTTGGGCCCCGCGATCCTGGCCTTCGGGTCGGCGGCGCGGATGCGCTGGTGAACGGTCTTCCAGTCCTTGAGGAACCGGTCGCGGTTGGTCTCGTACGTGCTCTGGTCGGCGACGCCCAGGTTGTACCAGATCTGGTCGGGCTCGTTGAACGGCACATAGATGAAGTGTTCGCTGTTGGGGGCCTTGGCGATGTCCTTGGCGATCGCGTCGACCTTGGTGAGGTAGTCGTCGATGCCGAGGTCCTCGTACGGCCACTGGGCGTACATGTCCTGCATCAGGACGAGGATGTCGCCGCCGCCGTTGCGGAAGAAGGACTTCGAGACGGAGATGGCGTCGCCGTTGGGGTGCTGGGCGCCGCCCTCCGGCTTCTGGGAGACGGAGGTGAGCTTGAGCGGGGCGAGTGCGGCGTCGCTCGGGACGCCGTCGTCGCCGAGCCCGTAGAGCGCGCCGTTGGCGCCGCGCAGGACCGGGCCCTCGGTGGTGGCGAGGTCGACGGTGAGGGTCTGGGTGGCCGCTGCGGCGGGCGGCGCTGCGAGTGGGGAGACGGGCGGGGAGGCGGCCATGATCGCGGCTCCGAACAGGGTGGCGGCGAGGGCGACGGGCAGCCGTCGTCTCCTCTTGCGGACGGTGCGGATGGTGCGGCTGGTGCGGGCGGTGCGGCTGGTGCGGGTCGTACGGGGGACCTCCATGGTGACCTCCGGTTATTTGACGGCTCCGCTGGTGATTCCGGACACGATGGTGCGCTGGGCGACCAGGAAGACGGCGACCATCGGCAGGCTCATCACGGCCACATAGGCGAAGATGAGATGCCAGTTGTTGAGGTAGAGCTGGGCTCCGGCGACCTGGAAGAGATTGAGGGGCAGGGTCGCCGCCGCGGAGCCGCCGAGCACGAAGAAGGCGTAGAAGATGTCGCTCCAGGCGTAGAGCATCACCATGATCGTCGCGGTGGCGATGACCGGGCGGAGCAGCGGCAGGATGATCCGGAGGAAGATCCGCAGCGGCCGGGCGCCGTCGATCCGGGCGGCCTCCTCCAGCTCCAGGGGGATGGTGCGGATGAAGCCGGTCATGAAGAAGACCGAGGTGGAGAGGTACATCCCGGTGTAGACGGCGATCATCCCGGGCCGGGTGCTGGCGAGGCCGAGCAGGCGCAGCTCCATGACGATGGTGATCACGGCGGGCGGCAGCAGGAGTCCGCTGATGGTGAGGGCGTACGCGGCGGAGACCAGCCGGGAGGAGCGGCGGGCGAAGACCCAGGCGGCGCCCGCGCCGAGGATGAGCACCAGGGCCACCGAAGGGACCACCACGAGCAGGGAGTTGACGAACCCCTTGACCATGTCGCCCTGGCCGACGGCGGCGGCGTAGTTGTCGGCGGGCTGCCAGTGGCGCGGCAGGTCGAGGCGGGGGCGTACGGCCTCGCCCCGCGGTTTGGCCGAGGTGACCAGGACCAGCCAGAGGGGGATGCCGACGGCGACGGCGGCGAGCGCCGCCACCAGCACGGGGCGCCCGTACCGCCAGGCGCGGGAGGGTCGTACGGCGGTCACAGCATCCGCTCCCTTCGGCGCAGCCCGCTGACGAGGGGGACGGCGAGGGCGACGACGACCAGGAAGAGGACCAGGCTCATGGCGGATGCCTGGGCGTACAGGCCCTGTCCGAAGACCCGGAACATATAGATGTTGAAGACCTCGGTGGAGGCGGCCGGGCCGCCCCCGGTGGTGGCCTGGACGATGTCGAAGGTGTTCATGGAGCCGATCAGCGCGGTGGTCACATTGAAGGTGAGGGCGGGCGCGAGCAGCGGCCAGCGCACGGAGCGGAAGGTGCGCCAGGGCCCGGCGCCGTCGGCCTTCGCGGCCTCCAGCAACTCGCCGGGGATGCCCTTGAGCCCGGCGAGGTAGATCAGCATGGCGAGGCCCATCCACTTCCAGCCGTGGACCGCGGAGACCAGGACCAGCGTCCAGGTGGGCGAGCCCAGCCAGGGGATGTCCGTGCCGAGCAGGGAGTTGACGGCGCCGTCCTGGTCGAACAGGGCCTGGAAGACATAGCCGACGGCGAGCGCGGAGATCAGGACGGGCAGGAAGAACACCGCGCGGAAGAAGCGGTTGAAGCGGGAGTCGGCCTCCAGCAGCAGGGCGAGACCGAGGCCGAGGCCGTTCTGGAAGAGGGCGGCGAGCGCCGCGTAGAGGAGCGTGGTCCTGAGGGCTCTGAGGAGGGAGCCGTCGTCGGCGATCGTCGCGAAGTTGTCGAGCCCGGTGAAGGCGATGCCCGCGTGGTACGAGGACCAGTCGGTGAACGGGTAGACGAAGTTGAGCAGGTTCGGCAGGAGGAAGAAGGCGGCGAAGAACAGGACCGCCGGAAGCGCGAACCACCACGGGTGGTGGACGGCGGCGCGGGGCAGCCGGCCCACGGGACGCGGCTCGGCGCTCCCCGGCGGGGCCGTCCCGCGCGTGCGCGGTGCAGTCTCCGTCACGGCTGGCCTCCCTCGATCGGTGTGCGGGGCCTGTTCGGCGGGTCGGGGTCATGCGGTAGGTGGCGCTCGTACGGTGTGTCCTGCGGCGGGTGCGTCCGTACGTCAGAAGCCGGGGGCGCCCTGCGCCTTGGCCACCTGGGCGAACTGGTCCTGGATGGCCTGGGCGACCTCGCGCGGGGTCTTCTTGCCGTAGATCATGTCGGCGAGCCAGAGGTGGGTGTCGGGGGCGACGATCGCCTTGGCCTGGAAGACCCCGTCGGCCGTCGGCAACGCCTTGAGCTGGGCCAGCGAGGTCTCCGGCAGCCCGTCGGGGCTGGGGACGGCGGGCTGGACGGACGGGATCTTCATCGCCTCGATGTACGCCGGGTAGTCCGGGCCGAGCCAGAAGGCGAGGAACTGGCGGGCGGCGTTCTGCCGTTTCTCGTCGCCGGTCCTGAAGGCGACGACGCCGTTGGTCTGGTCGGGCGAGTAGAGGCCGTCGGCGTCGGAGTTGGAGACGGGGAACCAGCCGATGCGGCGGTCGATCTCCGCGGTGGTGTGCTGGGCCTGCAACTGGGTCTGGAAGGAGGTGACGTTGAGGACCATGGCGGCCTCGCCGTTCCACAGCGCGTCGGCGGAGCCGGTGAAGGTGCCGGTGCGGTAGTTCTTCTGGGCGAGCCCGGCGCCGAGGAGTTGGTCCTTGTAGGTGGTGATGGCCCGGACGACGGCCGGGTCGGTCCACTTCTCCTTGTTGGTGTTGAGGCCGTCCCACCACCGCTGGTCGAGATCGGTGAGCTGGACCTGGGTATGCCACTGGAGGGGCCACTTGTCACCGCCGGACTCGTAGAACGCGGCGACCCCGGCCCGGTCCTTGACGGTGTGGCCGAGCTTCAGCAACTCGGCGTAGCCATGCGGGAATTGCGCCTCGGTGAGGCCGGCCTTCCGGAAGACGTCCTTGTTGTAGTAGACGCCGAGCACGGCGGGGCTGGTGACGATGGCGGCGTACCGGGTGCCGTCGACGACCCCGAGGGACTTCTCGGTGTCGCCGAGCTTCGCCGCCCACGGTTCGCCGTCGAGCGGCAGGAGGTTCCGGTGGGGCTGGACGAAGGGGAGGGTGGAGACGGACGGCTGCCAGAACATCAGGTCGGGGCGGTCGCCGGAGGCGAGTTTGGTCGGCACGTTCTGCTCGTACAGGTCGGGGACGGCCTGGGCCTCGACGGTGGCGCCGGTGGCCTTCTCGAAGGCGTCGATGACCTGCCGGGGCGCGCCCAGTGTGTTCTGCGCCGTCCACATCGTCAGTTTCACCCCGTCGAGCCGGGCCGTGGGGTCCACCCGGGCGGCGGGCGAGGAGCCCGCGCCCCCGCCACCGCCGTCCCCGGCCGTGGGGTCGCTGCACGCGGTGGCGGCGAGGGCGGTCGCGCATATCAGGGCGAGGGCACGGAGGACGGGGAGTGCGGGGCGGACTCTCTGCATCGTTTGCTCTGCCTCACTGCGGGGAGGGACATGGCACGTGCGACGCTCAGGGTGCGGGGTGCGGGGGCGGCCCCGAGCTCTCCCGTACCACCAGTTCCGGTACGGAGAGCGGGTGCGGGGCCACCGGCGCCGACTCCTCGACCGCCCCGTGCAGCAGCCCGAAGGCGGCCCGGCCCAGGCCGGTGAAGTCCAGCCGTACGGAGGTGAGCGACGGGGTGAGATAGGCGGAGCCCGGCGCGTCGTCGAAGCCGGCCACGCTCACCTCGCCGGGGACCGACCGGCCCGCCTCGTGCAGCGCCCTGAGCACCCCGAGCGCCAGGTCGTCGTTGCCGCAGAGGATCGCGGTGACCGCCGGGTCGGCGGCGAGCTTCCGCCCCGCCGCGTATCCGCCGGCCGGTCCCCAGCCGCCCTGGAGCGGGCGCGGGATCTCCGCGCCCCGCTCCCGCAGCGCGGCCCGCCAGCCGGCCATACGGGGCGCGGTGCGCCGGGTGCTCGACGGGATCGCCACGTACTGCACGGTCCGGTGGCCGAGGGCGAGCAGATGGCGGGTGGCCTCGTGGGCTGCCCTGCGGTCGTCGGTCCACACCCAGGGCAGCCCCTCCCCCGGCGGGCGCGCGGGGGTCTCGACCACACCGACGTGAGGGAGCCCGGCGGGGACCGCGTTCAGGGCGGCGACCCCGGCCGGATCGTAGGCGATGACGACCAGACCGCCGCCGGTGTCGGCGGCGCGCTGGACCTCGGCCCGGACGGCGCCCGGTTCCGCCGACTCCAGCACCCGGATGCCCAGGGCGTACGAGGCGCCGCGGGCCGCCTCCTCGACGCCCTGGAGGATCGCCGCGTACCCGAAGTGCGTGGTGTTGGCGGTGAGTACGGTGACGGCCCGGGACCGGCCGCTGGCCAGCGCGAGCGCGGTGGCGCTGCGCCGGAACCCCAGCTCCTCGATGGTGGCGAGGACCCGCTCGCGGGTGGAGTGGCGGACGCTCGGATGGCCGTTGATCACACGGGAGACGGTCTGGTGGGAGACGCCGGCCCGGGCGGCGACATCCCGGATGCTCGGCCCGGCCTTCGTGCCCGCCTTGGCCGGCTTCCTTGTGTGACCGGTCACATTCATGCCAGGATTGTGACCGGTCACACACGGCCCGTCAAGAGACCGTAACCAACGATTCACACGACGACGCACGCATCGGACCCACACCGCCGTGACGGCGGGATCGGGAGGGGGCACGTTGACCGGTCAGCCGGCGAACAGCACGGGAGAGACCTTCACGTGGGGTCACGCGGCGCTCCGCGCCGAGTTCACCGCCGCGCCCGGCGGGGAGGTGCGGATGACCGGGCTCACCGGGCCCGGCGCCCCCTCCCCCGGGCCGGTGGACCCCTCGGCCCCGCTGCCCCTGGTCGAGGTGACCGCGCTCGGGCACGGCAGCGGATGGTCGGGGCAGCGCTTCCTGGACGGGGCGCTCGGCTCGCGGCTGCGGTACCGCGCGCACCGCTCCGCGCGGGACGGCCGGTGGCACCGGCTCACCGTCGAACTCCACGACCCCGGGAGCGGGTTGACGGCCGAGGTGCGGCTCTCCTCTCCGGACGGGGTGGCGGTGGTACGCGGCGAGGTGAGCCTCCGCAACGAGGGGACCGAGCCGCTGCTCGTCCAGTCGGTCAGCAGTCTGCTGGTCGGCGGACTCCCCTCGCCGGATGTGCTCGATGTGCACCGGGCGCGGAACGACTGGCTCGCGGAGTGCCGTTGGTACGCCGAGCCGCTGCGGGCGTCGGTCGCGGGGCTCAACCGCGCGGCCCACGAGCACGACAGCCGCGCCGCGCTCACCCTCACCGGGCGCGGGAGCTGGCCCAGCGACGGCCATCTGCCGATGGGCGGGCTGACCGACCGGCGGGGCGGCTGGGCGGCGCTCTGGCAGATCGAGTCGGCGGCGGGGTGGCGCTGGGACACCGGGGAGCGGTCGGGCGCGGCGTATCTGGCGCTGAACGGGCCCACCGACGAGGGCCACCAGTGGTGCGAACGGCTGGCGCCCGGCGGGGAGTTCACCACGGTCCCGGCGGCGCTGGCGCTGGGCGCGGGGTTCGACGAGGCGCTGGCCCACCTCACCGCGTACCGGCGCGCCGTGCGCCGCCCGCACCCGGACCACACCGCGCTGCCGGTGGTCTTCAACGACTACATGAACACCCTGATGGGCGACCCGACCACGGAGCGGCTGCTGCCCCTGGTCGACGCCGCCGCCGAGGCGGGCGCGGAGTACTTCTGCATCGACTCCGGGTGGTACGACGACCGGGCGGAGGGGTGGTGGGACAGTGTCGGGGAGTGGCGGCCCTCGGAGCTCCGCTTCCCGGACGGCGGTATCCAGGTGGTGCTGGACCATATCCGTGGCCGGGGGATGGTCCCGGGCCTCTGGCTGGAGCCGGAGGTGGTGGGGGTACGGAGCCCGGTCGCCGGGGCGCTGCCACCCGAGGCGTTCTTCCGCCGCGACGGTGTCCGGATCACGGAGCACGGCCGCCACCAGCTCGATCTGCGCCATCCGGCGGCCCGCGCGCATCTCGACGCCACGGTCGACCGGATCGTCGGGGAGTGGGGCGTCGGCTATCTGAAGCTGGACTACAACATCCGGGTGGCGCCGGGCACGGTGGGCGAAGGGGACAGTTCACCGGGGGGCGGGCTGCTCGGCCACACCCGGGCCCATCTGGCCTGGCTGAACGGGGTGCTGGACCGGCACCCCGGGCTGGTGGTGGAGAACTGCGCCTCGGGCGGGATGCGGATGGACGGCGCGTCGCTCGCGGTCAGCCAGCTCCAGTCCACCAGCGACCAGCAGGACGCCCGGTACTACCCGCCGATCGCCGCCTCGGCGCCCACGGCCGTACCGCCGGAGCAGGGCGCGGTCTGGGCGTACCCGCAGCCGGAGTTCACCCCGGAGGAGATCACCTTCACCCTGGGCTCCGCGCTGCTGGGCCGGATCCATCTCTCCGGCCATCTCGACCATATGGCGCCCGCCCAACTCGCCCTGGTCCAGCAGGCGGTGGCGGCGTACAAGCGGCTGCGCGGCGATCTGCCCACCGCCG
Source organism: Streptomyces sp. NPDC093085 (assembly GCF_040683935.1). Classification (NCBI taxonomy): domain Bacteria; kingdom Bacillati; phylum Actinomycetota; class Actinomycetes; order Kitasatosporales; family Streptomycetaceae; genus Streptomyces; species Streptomyces sp. NPDC093085. The sequence goes on from NZ_JBFBFB010000002.1 coordinate 498,388, forward strand.
TACCGTTCTGGCCGCTGGGTCTGCCGGGGTGGGCCGACCCCTGGCTCGCGCTCGGCCTGCGGCCTGGCGGGCCCGCGGTGGCCGGGGAGGCTCCGCCGGCCGGGGGCACCACCACGTATCTCTCGCTCTGGCGCCGGGAGGGCGAGGCCGCCCGCACCCTCTCCGTGCCCCATCTGGCGGGCCGGGCCGTACGGGTGGAGATCCTCCACCCCCTGGCCTCGCCGGGCCGGGCGCGGTGGCGGGCGGAGGGTGCGGAGCTGACGGTGGAGCTGCCGCCCGCCCCGGCCTGTCTGCTCCTCGGCCTCACTCCGCTGACCCCCTGACAGGTACGGCGGCTTCCCGGCCTGTCGGCCCGTCCGCCCGTGCGGCCGTACCGGCGCCTTCCCGACCCGGCCGCCCGCCCGTGCGGCCGTACCGGCGGGTGCCCGGTACGGCCGCACACCACGCCTACGGCTTGGGCAGGGTGCAGCCTGCGGCGTTGAGGTCGATCACGCTGCCGGTGGTGAGACAGGCGACGAGGGGGTACGTCTGCTGGGCGTAGTTGATGCCCTGGCGGACGGTGACCGTGCCGTTCTCGTCCACCTCGCAGGGGTTGTTGAGGGTGCAGCGGGCGCCGTCCTCGTTGCCGGTGTTGTTGACGGCGACGACCTTCCCGGTGGCGTCGTCGATCACGGGCGAGCCCGATGTACCGCCGATGGTGTTGCAGGAGGACGTGTAGCGCACCGAGTCCTTCCAGGTCCAGCTCGCCTCCTTGAGCTGGTAGGCGAAGCCGTCGACGGAGCAGCTGTAGATGCGCTTCCAGTACCCCGAGACGACCTTGATCGCGCTGCCCTGGGCGGGGCGGGCCGCGTTCAGCTCCAGGGCCGTGATGCCGTACGCGCTCTGGATCTGGGCGTAGGTGGTGGTGAGCTGGTAGAGCGAGATGTCGGTGTCGGTCATCGTGGCGTACGCGACCTTGGAGGCCCGCAGGGTGGCCACGCCGGTACCGGCCGAGTTGAGCAGGGTGAAGGAGCGGGTGGACGCCTGGTTGACGATGACCTGCCCGGCGGCGGGGAAGCCGCTCTCCAGGCAGTGTCCGTTGGAGAGCACCAGGGCGGGGTCGGACGGCTGTGACTGGGGTGTCCTGACGACCGAGCCCGAGCAGTTGCTGAGTGCGACCGTACCGGCGAAGTCGACCGCGGCGAGCCGGGGTTCGGGTGCGGCGGTGTCGGTGTCGGTGATGGTGCCGACGGCGCCGGGCGCCGGGGCGACCGGCGCGGCGAGCGCGGGCGCCGCGCCGCCGCCGAGGAGCAGGACGGCGAGCAGCGCGCCGATGAGAGGTCTTCTCATGTGGGGTCCCCTCTGTGACCGAAGTTCCTTCGGTGATTTGTCATGGGCATTGTTGACCCGGGGATCCCAACGGGCAACCACGCATGGGGTGTTCGGGACAGCGCCCCGCCGCACGACGCGGGGCGGGGCGGTGCCCTCCGGCACCGCCCCGCCCCATCTGTTCTGTCGTCGGGATCAGTTGATCAGTTCGTTGCCCGCCTGGACCGCGTCCGCTCCGGCCTGGACGGCCTTCTTCACGGCGCCGACCTTCTTGCCCACCTTGTCGCCGACGGCGCCCTGGACGACCGGCTTGGCCTGCTCGCCGACGGCGGTGGCGGTCTGCGCCGTACTGTTCAGCGTGGAGCCGAGGTCGAGGGCGTGGGCCGAGGGGGCGACGGCGGCGAGGAGCGCGGAACCGGCGGCGGCCGCGGTGAGAATCCGTTGCACGTTCATGCCCGCTCCAACGACGGGACGCCGTGGAGGGCACGTTCCCGGGGCCGTTGGGGTGATGGCCGGGGCGACGGCGTCAGAACGGGCGCTCCGCGGACACGTTCTCCGTCGGCATGTTCTCCGTGGGCACGTTGTAGGACAGGAGCGCGGCCTGCCCGCCGGTCACCCGCACCTCGGTGACCGCGCAGTTCCGCAGCCCCGGCAGGACCCGGCGGTAGGAGCTCTCCGGGATGCCGAGCAGCCGGCACAGGACCAGCCGGAAAAGGGTGTTGTGCGCGACGACCAGCACCCGCCGGCCGGGCGCCGCCGCCGCGATCCGGAGCAGCGCGGCGGCGCCCCGCCCGGCGGCGGCCCCCGGGTCCTCGCCGCCGGGGAGCGGATGGGCGGCCGGGTCGCGGAGGAAGGCGGCGGTCTCGCGGGGGTGCGAGAGCCGGAGTTCGGCGAGCGTACGCCCCTCGGCGACGCCGAAGTCGAGCTCGGTCAGCTCCGGTTCGACGGCGGCCGTCAGACCGGTGGTCCGCGCGGCGGGCTCGGCGGTGCGCCGGGCCCGGCTCAGCGGGGAGGTGACCAGGGCGTCGAGCCGGGCGCCGCCCGCCCAGACGCCGAGTTCCCCGGCCTGTTCGAGACCGCGCGGGGTCAGCCCGATATCGCTGACGCCGGTGTAGCGGTTCTCCGCGTGCCAGACGGTCTCGCCGTGGCGCGCGAGGAAGAGCGTCGCGGCGGCCGGGGCCTGGGGCGCGGACCGGGCCGTCGGCTCCGGCGAAGGGGAAGGGGAAGGGTGCGGATGCGGATCCGATACGGGGTTCAACCGTGCTCCCGTGCGTAGGTGGCGGTCGGCGCGGGCAGCCAGCCGCGCTCTTCCAGGGCGTCGACCAGGGTGACGAAGGCGTCCTGGAAGCGCGCGCCGACCCGGGGGCGCGGCTCCAGCACCGTACGGACGCGGACCATCCCCCGCAGAGCGGAGAGGGACCCGCGCGCGCCGCCCGTACCGGCTTCCCCGCCCGCCCCGGCGCCCCCGCTCCGTACCCCGTACGCGGCGAGCACCGCCATGCCGAGGGCCGAGTCGGTGAGCGCGGGGACGGTGGCGCGGCGGCCCAGGATGTCGGCGCGGAGCTGGTTCCAGTACGTGCTGCGGGTGGCGCCCCCGGTGAAGGTGACCGCCCGGTCGACGGGGGCGCCGAGCAGCCCGAGGTAGGCGAGGCAGAGCCGTTCGGCGAGCGCGACCCCTTGGAGCAGCGCGGCGTACCGGTCGGCGTCGTCGCGGGGCGCCCCGAGGACGAAGGGTTCGGCGTCGGCGGCGAGGAAGGGGAACCGCTCGCCGCGCGAGACCAGGGGGTACGCGACGGCGCCGGCCGGTTCGCGGTGGGCGGCGAGCCGGTCGAGGTGGCCGAGGTCGGCCCCGGGGAACGCCCGGGTGAGGGAGCCGGCGCCGACGCTGGAGGCGCCGCCGGGGAGCCAGTGGCCCTCGGGCGAGAGATGGCTGTAGAGCACGCCGGCCGGGTCGTGGAGCGGTTCGGCGGTGACGCCCTTGAGGACCAGGGTGGTGCCGAGGACGGTGTTCCACTGGCCGATGTCCCAGGCGCCGGAGCCGAGTTGGGCGGCGCAGCCGTCGGTCATCCCGGCGAGGACGGGGGTGGCCTCGGCGAGCCCGGTCGCCTCGGCCGCCTCGGCGCAGACGGTGCCGAGCGGGGTGCCGGGGAGGACCGCCTCGGGGAAGTCCAGCTCCGCGAGGCCGAGCCGGTCGTGGACGGCGGTGGGCCAGGAGCGGGTGGTCAGGTCGTACCCGGTCTTCAGCGCGTGGCTGGTGTCGGTGGGCACGGGGTGGCCGACGAGCCGCGCGGTGACGAAGTCCGCCTGATGGCAGACGCGCGCGCCCCTCCGGACTCCCCCGCCCGGACCGCCCGTCAGCCAGAGGAGTTTGGCCAGCGCCCAGCTCGGCTGGATCCGGTGCCCCATCGCCTCCCAGACCTCGGCGCCCGCCTCCTGGGCGCGTACCGCCTCCGCTCCGGCGCGCCCGTCGTCGTACATCAGCGCGGGGGTGAGCGGCGCCCCGTCGGCCCCGGTGAGCAGGACCGTTCCCGAGGTGGAGCAGACGGAGAGGCCGCGCACCCGGGCGGCGGCGACGGTGCGGAGGGTGGCGCGGAGCGCGGTGCACACCCCCGACCACCAGTCGGCGGGGGACTGTTCGTGGCGGTCGCCCTCGCGGTCGCCGGTGAGCGGGGCGGAGCCGCGTCCGGCCACCTGGCCGTCGTCGGTGACGGCGAGCGCGCGGACGCTCTGGGTGCCGAGGTCGACCCCGATCCACACATCCCCCCGGCGGGTGTCCCCGCCGCGTACGTTCCCGCCATCCGCGTCCGTCCGGCGTGCCTCCGTCACAAGCTCCCGCCTTCCCGTCGCCGCCCGCGCCGACCACCGCCGGCCGCCGATCCCGGGCGCGTGACTCCGCGCCGCTTTTCACACCCGCTCCGGCGCCCCGGGGCCGCCGCCCCGGCAGCCGGCCGTCACTCCGGTCGCCGGTGTCCTGCCTGGTGAGGAACGCTCCGCCGACTCCGCCGACGGGTTGACCTGCCGGCCGTCCGTGGGGAACACTGCCGACGGTACATCATCAAACGATGTTATATCCTCAGAGCTTGATGTTATTGCGGCATCGCTGGAACAGGACCGAGGAATGTCACAGGACACGAGCCGGCGGGGCCCCCTCCAGCGCCGCCGCGAGATCTCCGACCATGTGCTGACCGAGGGTTCGGTCTCCGCCTCGGATCTGGCGGAGCGGTTCGGCGTGAGCGTCATGACGATCTACCGCGACATCGACGAGCTCGAACGCGAGGGCGTGCTGCGGAAGTTCCGGGGCGGGGTCACCGGCCAGCCCTCCGGGGTCTTCGAGTCCAACGTGGCGTTCCGCAAGAAGTCCATGCGGCGCGAGAAGGCGGCGATCGCGGCGCGCGCGGCGGCGCTGATCGAGCCGGGCATGTCGGTGATGCTGGACGACTCCACCACCGCCCTGGAGCTGGCCCGGCTGCTCCCCAGGATCGAGCCGCTGACCGTCGTCACCAACTTCCTGGAGGTGCTGAACCTCCTCGCCGACGAGCGCGGTCTCCATCTCATGGCGCTGGGCGGCGACTACGACCCGCTGCACGACTCGTTCCTCGGGGTGCCGTGTGTGGAGGCGGTCGAGGCGCTCCGGGTCGATCTCTGCTTCGTCTCCACCTCGTCCGTCCACGGCGACTACGCCTTCCACCAGGAGCAGCGCATCGTCGCGGTCAAGCGGGCGATGCTCAAGGCGGCCGGGCGCTCCGTGCTGATGATCGACCATTCGAAGCTCGACCGCACCGCGCTGCACCGGCTGACCCCGCTCACCACCTTCGATCTGATATTGATCGACGACCGCACCCCGCCCGAAGCGCTGCGCTCGCTGGACGAGCGCGGTGTCCCGTACGAGATCGCCGGGACCTCCGCCGTCTGACCCACCGTCCGAGCGCCGTCGACCCGCTGTCCGCCCCGCCTTCCGACCCACCGAAGGAGACCGCGCCGATGAGAATCCTCGCCGCGGGCGACCACTTCGTCGCCCCCGACCTGTTCGCCCGGGAGCTGGCGGCCGAGATCGGCCGGGACCATACGGTCGACCCGCTGATGCTGGAGTGGCCGCTGACCCCGTTCGGCCCGGTCGGCGAGGTCGAGGAGGCGTCGGGGGACGAGCGGACGCTGCTCGCCGCGTTGGAGGGGGCGGCGATCTGCGTCACCCAGATGGCCCCGTTCACCCGTAAGGTCCTCGAAGCCTCCCCGGAGCTGCGGCTGGTGGTGGTCGGCCGGGGCGGTCCCGTCAACGTCAACCTCGACGCGGCGCGGGAGTGCGGTGTCCAGGTCTGCAACACCCCGGGGCGGAACGCCGCCGCCACCGCCGAGTACACGGTGGGGCTGATGCTCGCCGCGATGCGCCGGATCCCGGAGACCTCGGCCGCGCTGGCTGCGGGGCGCTGGGCGGGCGAGTTCTACACGTACGACAACTGCGGGCCGGGGCTGGACGGGGCGACGGTCGGGCTGGTCGGCTGCGGCGCGGTCGGCAGCCGGGTGGCGCGCGCGCTGACCGCGTTCGGCGCGCGGGTCCTGCTGTACGACCCGTACGCGGACCAGGAGGCGCTGCGCGCGGTGGGCACGCCCGTCGCCGGACTGGACGAAGTGCTGCGCCGCTCGGACGTGGTGTCGCTGCACGCGCGGCTGACGCCGGAGACCCGGGGGCTGCTCGGCGCCCGGGAGCTGGCGCTGCTGCCCCCGGGCGCGGTCGTGGTGAACTGCGCGCGCGGCGCCCTGCTGGACGAGGCGGCGCTCTGCGACGCGCTGGAGTCGGGGCGGCTCGGCGCCGCGGGGCTCGATGTCTTCGCCGTGGAGCCGCCCCCGGCCGGGTCGCGGCTGCGCTCGGCGCCCCGGCTGGTGATGACGCCGCATCTGGCGGGGGCGAACACGGCGGTGGCGCACAACGCGGCGCGGATCGCGGCGGCCGAGGTGGGCCGCTTCCTGCGCGGCGAGCCGCCCCGCCACCGCGTCGCCTGACCCGGCACGCCACACCGGCACGGCACGTCGGCACGGCACGCCCCTGCGCCACACCAGTACGCCACACCAGTACGGCACGTCGGCACGGCACGTCGGTACGGAGCACGTCTCAGCGGGATCGCGCCGGCAGAACCGGCACGTTCGGATCGGCAGGAGGAGACACGGTGTTCGTCGGAGTGGACATGGGTACCTCGGTCGCCAAGGCGGTCGCCTTCGGGGAGGACGGCGCCGCGCTGGGGGTGGAGTCGGTCCCGATCTCGCTGGGCGGGCGGGGCGACCAGGTGGAGCAGGACATCGAGGAGGTGGTACGCGCCGCCACCTCCGTCATCGGCGCGGTGACCGGGGGCCGTACCCCCGCCCTGGTCGCGCTCACCGGCCAGGGCGACGGGCTCTGGCTGGCCGACGCGCGGGGCGGGGTGGTGCGGCCCGCGCTCTCCTGGATGGACGGGCGCGCGGGCGGCCTGGTCGCCGGGTGGATGGCGGACGGTACGGCGCGGGAGATGTACCGGCGGACCGGCAATGTGCTCTTCCCCGGCTCCCCCGGGCCGCTGCTCGCCTGGCTCGACCGGTACGAACCGGCCGCCCTGGACGCCGCCGCGACCGCCGCGAGTTGCAAGGACATCATCCATCTGCGGCTGACCGGCGAGCGCGCCACCGATCTCTCCGACGCCTCCGTCCCCTTCCTCGACCCGCGCACCCGCGGCTACGCGCCCGAGGCGCTGGCCGCGCTCGGTGTCGGCCACCGGGCCGGGCTGCTGCCGCCGATCTCCCCGACCCTGCCCTACGGGCGGGCGCGCGGCGGGGTTGCCGGGCTGCCGGACGGCACTCCGGTGACCTCGGGCCCGTACGACCTGCCCGCGTGCGCGATCGGCTCGGGGGTGACCGAGCCGGGGGACGGGCTGCTGATCGTCGGGACGACGCTGGCCTGTCAGGTGGTGGTGGAGCGGGTCGCGTTCGACGCGGATCCGGTGGGCTTCCATCTGGCGCTGGCCCGGCCCGACCGCCATATGCGGGCGCTGCCGGCGATGACCGGGACGGTCGCGCTGGACTGGGTGCTCGGGATCACCGGCACCTCGCACGACCAGCTCTCCGGGGTGCTCGACGCCACCCCGCGCGGGGCCAGGGGGGTGGCGGCGCTGCCGTATCTCTCGCCCTCCGGGGAGCGCGTCCCGTTCGTCGACCCCACGGCGCGCGCCGAGTTCACCGGGCTCGATCTGCGGTCCTCACGGGCCGATCTGGTACGCGGGATGTGCGAGGCGATCGCCTTCGCGGCCCGGCACTGTCTGGAGGCGGCGGGCCTCACCGGCGAACTCGCGGTCTGCGGCGGCGGGGCGCGCACCCTGGCCTGGCTGCGGCTGTTCGCCGATGTGATCGGCCGGCCGCTGCGGGTGGCGCGCGGCCCGGAGCCGGGCGCGCGGGGCGCCGTCCTGGCGGGGGTGGCGGCGCGCGGCGCGGAGCTGGGCCGGGAGGTGGACGCGGCGGCGTGGACGGCGCCGGAGGCGGTGGTGGACCCGGATCCGGCGGGGGTGGCGTTCTACGAGGAGGCGTACGCGGAGTACCTGTTCCGGGTGGAGAGCGCGCGGGCCCGGTGGCGGGGCCCCGACCCCGCCCCCTGAGCCCGCGCCCCGAGCCCGCGCCCCCACGGGGACACCGCCGGTCACCCCTTGAGGCCGCCCTCGAACCCCTTGATGACGTACCGCTGGAGGAAGAGGAAGACGATCAGGACCGGCAGCGCGGCCAGCACCAGACCCGCGAAGACCAGGCCGTAGTCGGAGACGTACTGGCCGACGAAGGAGAACACGCCCACGGGCACGGTCTCCCGGCCGGAGCCGCCGAGGTAGAGCAGCGGGGTGAAGAAGTCGTTCCAGATGAAGACCGCGTTCAGGATGATCACGGTGCCGGTGACGGGCCGCAGCAGCGGGAAGACCACCCGGGTGAACGCCTGCCGGTGGTCGCAGCCGTCGATCAGCGCCGCCTGCGCGTAGTCGGGGGGCAGGGCGCGGATGAAGCCGGTGTAGAGGAAGACGGTGAACGGGAGCTGGATGCCCGTGTAGAAGAGGACCATGCCCTGGTACGTGCCGAGCCAGCCCAGGTCGTCGACGAGTTTGTAGAGCGGGATCATGCCGAGCTGGAAGGGGAGCACGATGCCGAGCAGGAAGAGGATGTAGAGCCCGTAGCCGAGTCCGGTGGCCCGGCGGGCCAGGGCGTAGGCGGCGGTCGAGCCGAGGACGATCAGCAGGAGCAGGCTGACGGTGGTGATGACCGCGCTGTTGACCAGGGCCGGGCCGAGCGAGGCGGAGTTCCAGGCGGAGCCGAAGTTGGCGAAGGTCGGCGGCAGGGGCGGGGCGAGCGGCGACTCCGCGACCTGTCGCGGGTCCTTGAGCGCCAGGGTGACCAGGGCGTACACGGGGAAGAGAAAGGCCACGGCGACGGCGGCCATCACCAGTTCGAGCAGGTAACTGCCGTACCGGCCGGGCGCCTTGGGCTGTCGGGGGCCGGTGGTGGTCTTCACGCGGTGACCTCCCGGGCGCGCAGATAGCGGAGTTGGACCAGGGAGACGGCGGCCACGAAGAGCGCGAGGACCAGGGCGACGGCGGTGCTGTAGCCGAACTTGCCGTAGACGAAAGCCTCTTTGTAGAGCACGGTCGACAGGGTCTCGCTGGCGGTGCCGGGGCCGCCGTTGGTGGCCGCGTACACCTGGTCGAAGAGTTTCAGGCCGCCGATGGTCGACAGCATCAGATTGACGGTGAGGGCGGGGGCCAGCAGCGGCCAGGTGACGAAGCGGAAGCGCTGCCAGGTTCCGGCGCCGTCGATCCGGGCCGCCTCGTGGAGTTCGGCCGGGACGCCCTGGAGCCCGGCGAGGAAGATGACCATGGAGTAGCCGGCGTACTGCCACACCACCATCGCGGCGACGGACCAGAGGGCGAGCGAGGGGTCGCCGAGCCAGTCCTGCCGGAGTCCGCCGAGGCCGAGCGCGCCGAGGATCCCGTTGAGCCCGGCGCCGTTGTCCGGGTTGTAGACGTACTTCCAGAGGAAGGCGACCATGACCGGGCTGACCACGGCGGGCGCGAAGAAGATCACCCGGAGCAGGGAGCGGGAGCGGACGGTGGTGTGCACACCGAGTGCGAGGAGCAGCCCCACCCCGTTCTGGACGACGACCACGGCGAGGGTGAGCAGCAGGGTGTTGCCGACGGACTCCAGGGCGCGGTGGTCGTCGAGCAGGGTACGGAAGTTGTCGGTGCCGACGAAGGAGAAGCCGCCGACGCCGGACCAGTCGGTGAAGGCGTAGACGACCCCGGCGAGGCTCGGGTAGAGCACGACGACGGCGTAGACCAGCAGCGCGGGGGCGACGAAGTACCACGGCGGTACGGTGGAGCCGCGCCGCGAGGGCTTCACGACTTCTTTCCGTAGGCCGTGTCCATCTGGCCGAGCGCCCCCTTGACGTCCGTCTTCCCCGCGAGGAGGTCCTGTACGGCGGCGAAGTGGGCGGGCTGCACCTCGGCGTTGGGCCAGGCCTGGTCCATGAAGGGGACGGCGCGGTTGTCGTCGATGACCGGCAGGAAGCCGTCGAGGACGGGGTCGATGGTGGTGGAGGCGTCGCGCCGGAAGGGGATGGCGGAGACGGCGGTCGCCCAGGTGTTGACGTTCTCCTGGCGGGCCAGGAACTCCACGAACTCCTTGGCCTTCTCCTGGTTCCTGCCGTGGGCGGCGACGCCGAGGCCGACGACGATACCGGCCGGGATCCACAGCTTCCCGGCCTCCTCGCCGCCGGGGAAGGGGAACATGCCCAGGTCGTCCGGGGTTCTGGCAGCTTCGCGGAAGAGGCCGAGGACGGCGGAGACCTGGACGGCCATGGCCGCCTTGCCGCTCGCGACGAGGGAGGTCTGCTGTTCGAAGGTGGTGCCGTTGGGGTTGTCGTTGAAGAATCCCCGGGTCTGGAGTTCCTTGTACTTGCCGAGGGCGTCGGCCCAGCCGGAGTCCGCGAAGGTGGTGCGTCCGGCGGCCATGTCGGCGTCGAAGCTCGAGTTCTCGGCGTAGACCGCGTTGGGGACCAGGGCGTACGTGATGAGCTGGGTGACCCAGGGGGTCTGCGCGCCCAGCGCGATCGGCACGATGCCCTTGGCCTTCAACTTCGCGCAGACGTCGAGGAGTTCGCTCCAGGTGGTCGGCGGCTCGACCCCGGCCCTGGCGAACGCCTTCTTGTTGTGGATGGCGCCGATGACGGTGGACCCCGCCGAGTAGAGATAGGTCTTGCCCTCGTACCGGTAGGCGGCGTCGAAGTTCCTGGGTATGGACGCGGTCCACTTCTGGTCCGAGAGGTCGGTGAGCAGCCCCGCCTTGGCGAGTTCGACCATCGACATGGCGCTGCCGCTGCCCGGGTACAGGACGTGGACATCGGGCGCGTTGCCGCCGGCGAGCTGGGTGCGGACGGCGGTCTGGGCCTGGTCGGTGGGGGCGAAGGAGGTGGTGAAGGCGGTGTCGGGGTGGCTCTGGCGGTAGCGGGCGACGAGTTCCTCGACGGGTTTCTGCTGGTCGGTGACGCCGACGATACGTATCTTCCCGTCGCCGGAGCCGCTCGATCCGGAGCAGGCGGTGAGGGCCGGGGGCAGTGCGGTGAGCGCCGCCGCCGCGCCGGCCGTGCGGAGCAGGCCCCGGCGGCTGACCGGGGAGCGGAGCGCGGAGGGTATGCCGGAACCCGTGGTCATGTCATGTCCTCCTCGTGGGGTACGTAGGCCGCGGTGAAGCGGTAGACGCCGGAGGCCACCCGGTAGACGGCGTGTCCCGGGGCGGTGCCGGCGCGGGTGAGGTGGGCGCCGTCCGCGGGGATCCCGCCGGACTCGCGGACCGAGCCGGGGTCGGTGGTGGGGACGTGGATCTCGGCGGTGGCGCCCGGCGGGACCTGGACGCGGAGGGCGAGGGTCCTCCCCGTACGTTCCCAGTGGACGGCGACGGTGCCGCGTACCGACTCGTAGCGGGCGCCCGCGTGGGCGAGGCCGCCGGGGGCGGGCCGGACGAGAAGGTGGCGGTAGCCGGTGGAGCCGGGGCTCTGGTCGAGTCCGGCGACGCCCCGGTAGAGCCATTCGCCGATGGAGCCGAGCGCGTAGTGGTTGAAGGAGTTCATGGCGGCGGCGCGGAAGCCGGTGTCGGGGTGCCAGCCGTCCCAGCGCTCCCAGATGGTGGTGGCGCCGTGGCGGAGCGGGAAGAGCCAGGACGGTGCCTCGGTGCGGCGGAGCAGGGCGTGGGCGAGGTCGGCGCGGCCGTACGCGTCGAGGACGGGGGCGGCGAGCGCGACCCCGAGGAAGCCGGTGACGAGCCCGGGGCCCGCGGCCTCGACCAGGTGGGCGAGGCGGCGGGCGGCGGCTTCCCGCCACTCCTCGGGGAGGAGGCCGAAGGCGAGGGCGAGGAGGTAGCCGGTCTGGGTGTCGCCCTCGATCCGGAGGCTGCCGGTGGGCTCCTCAGCGGCGCCGTCGGCGCGCCCGTCGGGCTCCGTACCGGCACCGTCGGCAGGCGTGTAGGTGACGAAGCGGTCGGTGAAGGTGTCCCGTACGGCGGCGGCGAGCTTGTGGTGGTCGCGGGCGGGGTCGTGGTGGCCGAGCACCTCGGCGGCGCGCGCGGTGAGGTGGGCGCTGTGGGCGAAGTAGGCGGTGGCGACCACGTCGCGCGGGGTGGGGGTGCCGGGGGCGAGCCAGTCGGAGAAGTGCGGGCCGACCCGGTGGCGCCAGACGAGGTCGGGGTTGTGGAGCTGGACGAGGCTCACCCAGGCGCGCATGCCGGGGAGCGCGCGGGCGAGGAAGCGCGGGTCGTCGTAGGTCCGGTAGAGGTGCCAGGGGATGAGGACGCCCGCGTCGCCCCAGCCGGGGGCGCCCTCGTCGGCGACGCCCGCCAGCCGGGGGGCGACATTGGTGAAGCCGCCGTCGGGGGTACGGGCGTCGTCCACGTCGCGGAGCCATTTGGTGAAGAAGGCGGCGACATCGGCGTTGAGCGCGGCGGTGGGGAGGAAGACCTGGGCGTCGGCGAGCCAGCCGAGGCGTTCGTCGCGCTGCGGGCAGTCGGTGGGCACGCTGACGAAGTTGGAGCGCTGGCCCCAGGTGATACAGGAGTGGAGGCGCCGGAGGCCGGGGTCGGAGCAGTCGAAGGAGCCGGTCCAGGGGGTGTCGCTGTGCAGGGCGACGGCGGCGATGTCGGTGGCGGCCAGTTCGGGGAGGCCGGTGACCTCGGCGTAGCGGAAGCCGTGGTAGGTGAAGCGGGGCTCGAAGACATGGTCCGGGCGGCCGTCGCCGATGAGCAGGTCGGTGGCGGCGGCGGTGCGCAGGTTGGCGGTGTACAGCGCGCCGTCCTCGTCGAGCGCCTCGGCGTGACGGAGCGTCACCCGGGCGCCGGCGGGGAGGGCGTGGACGCGGAGCCGTACCCGTCCGGCGAGGTTCTGGCCGAAGTCGACGAGGTGGACGCCGTCGCGGAGCCGGGTGACGGTACGGGGGGCGAGTTCGGCGGTGGCGCGTACGGGTTCGTCGGGCGCGGCGACCAGGAGGCGGTGGTCGGTGCCGGTGACCCGGGCGGGCGACCAGTCGCGGTCGTCGTGGCCCGGCAGCTCCCAGCCGTCGGTGTGGTGGCGCAGGTCGTGGCACTCGCCCATGAGCAGGTCGGCGTGGCGGATGACGCCGGTGCGGGTGCGCCAGGAGTCGTCGGTGAGGATTCTGGTGGTGCGGCCCTCGCCGTCCAGCAGATGGAGTTCGGCGAAGAGGTGGGGTTCGGTGCCGTAGTGGGCGCCGGCCCTGCGGGGTTCGAAGCCGACGAACCCGCTCCACCAGCCGTCGGCGAGGGTGGCGGCGAGGACGTTCTCGCCGGTGCGAAGCAGCTCCGTCACGTCGTACGTCTGGTACTGGATCCGCCGGTGGTAGTCGGTCCAGCCGGGGGCGAGTTCCGCGTCGCCGACCCGGGTGCCGTTGAGCCGGATCTCGTAGAGGCCGCGCGCGCTGGCGTAGAGCCGGGCGCGGACGACGGGGGCGGGCGGGGCGTCGAAGGCGCGGCGGAGCTGGGGGCAGGGGGCGAGTCCGTGGTGGTTCAGCGCGCTGGCGCCCTCGGTGGGCGCGTCCATGACGTCGATCCGGCCGGGGGCGTGGGTGATCCACGCGGCGCGGGGGCCTTCCCCGGAGGCGTCCTGTCCCCCGGGCCCCACGGTGAGGCCGGTCTCGAACCAGGAGGCGGCCGGGGCGGGCTCCTGGTCCCGTGCGGAGGCGACGGTGACCTGCCAGTGGTAGCGGGTACGGGGCTCCAGCGCGGGCCCGGTGTAGGGGACGCCGGTGGCGCCCGGGTCGGTCAGTTCCCCGCTGTCCCAGAGGGGCCGGCCGCCGGGGGCCAGTTCCCCGGGGTGGCGGGCGAGGCGTACCCGGTGGGCGGTGGGGTCGTCGCCCCGGTGGTCCGAGGCGAGCCGCCAGGAGAGCAGGGGGGCGGGTTCGTCGATGCCCAGCGGGGTGACGCGGTGGTCGCAGCGGAGTCCGTAGGGGCGCAGGGGCCCGGTGGCGGACGGCGGCGCGGACATGGACGGAGCGGACATGGACACGTCCTTCCTGAGCGCCGCGGCCGACGGCGCGTCACGATCCCTCGTACGCCGTCGTTCACCACCTGCCCGGCGTGAAGACGACACGTCTCCATGTGAAATCTAACGTGAATTCTGTGGCGTGGACACTATGAGCAGCCCGCGAGAGGTGTCAAGGGTGTTACACAGGTGCTGACCGGACACCCCATCAGGTGCCCGGATTCCGTCGCGACGCGGCCGTACAGTCGCCTCCGACAGGCGTTGTCGACCGGGCGGCGGGTGGTCTTGTGACGGGTGAATACGTGTGATATTCAGCGTGTGATTACCACATGAACTGACGTTAAATCACGTGCCGTTTCCGCCCCGGCTCGCTCGGGGATCGCTCACGACGAACGGACCAGGATTCATGCGTGTGAACAGTGGAATCAACTCCGTCACCGGTTTCGGCAGACGGGCCATGCTCGGCGCCACCGGAACGGTCGCGCTGGCGGTCGCGGCGGGCACCCTCTCGGCCGGCCGGGCGGGCGCCGCCGAACGCCGCCTCCACGAGGACCCCTTCACCCTCGGCGTCGCCTCGGGCGACCCCTGGCCGGACGGCTTCGTCCTGTGGACCCGGCTCGCCCCGCACCCGCTCGCCCCGGACGGCACCGGCGGCATGGACCCGCGCGCGGTCAAGGTCCTCTGGGAGGTCGCGGAGGACGAAAGGTTCCGCCGGGTCGTGCGCCGGGGGTGGACCCGGGCCATGGCCGAACTCGCGCACTCCGTCCATGTCGAGGTCACCGGGCTCAGACCCGGCCGCCAGTACTACTACCGCTTCCAGGCCGGCGGGGTCCTCTCCCCCGTCGGCCGCACCCGCACCGCGCCGGACCCGAACAGCGACCCGCGCTCGCTGAAGTTCGCCTTCGTCTCCTGCCAGGCCTGGTTCGAGGGGTTCTACACCGCGTACCGCCACCTCGCCCAGGAGGATGTCGACCTCGTCCTCCATCTCGGCGACTACATCTACGAGAACCCCATCGACGCCATGGGCGGCGTCCGCAAGACCCCGGTCGCCGCCGAGCTCCGCGCCGAGCCGATGGATCTGACGCAGTACCGCAACCGGCACGCGCTCCACCGCTTCGACAGCGACCTGATCGCCGCCCACCAGGCCCACCCCTTCGCCGTGGTCTGGGACGACCACGAGGTCGAGGACAACTGGGCGGGCGACCACTCCAAACACGCCGACGTGGACCCGGCGGTCTTCCGGCTCCGGGCCGCCGCCGCGTTCCAGGCGTACTACGAGCACCTGCCGCTCCGGCTGCCGAACAAGCCGCAGGGCTTCGACGCCCGGATGTACCGCAGCCTCCGGTACGGCCGGATGGCCACCTTCCATATCCTCGACACCCGGCTCTTCCGCGACGACCAGCCCTGCGGCGACGGCACCAAGACCGGCTGCGACGAGCGTCTCGACCCGGACCGCACCATCCTCGGCCCCGAGCAGGAGCGCTGGCTCTACAACAGCCTGGGCCGCTCCGACGCGCGGTGGAACCTGATCCCGCAGCAGATCGCGATGAACCAGGTGGACACCGACCCGGGCCCCGGCCAGTCCTTCGTGATGGACTTCTGGGACGGCTATGTGGCCGCCCGCGACCGGCTCTTCAAGGAGATCTCCGACCGGCATGTCGCCAACCCGGTCGTCCTCACCGGCGACATGCACCGGCACCTCGTCGCCGACCTGAAGCGCGACTTCGACGACCCGGACTCCCCCACCATCGGGGTCGAGTTCGTCGGCACCTCCGTCTCGACCAAGATGGACGGCATGGACCTGGACCCCTCAGGGGCCAATCTGCTCGCCGCCAACCGGCACATCAAGTTCACCAGCTACCAGCGCGGCTACGTCCGCTGCTCCCTCACCCCGCAGAGCTGCCGCGCCGACTTCCGGGTACTGCCGTACGTCACCACCCCCGGCGCCCCGGTCACCACCCGGACCTCCTTCATCACCGAGGCGGGCCGGCCCGGCGCCCACGAGCTCTGAGCGCCGGAACGGACCTACCGGACGGGCATACTGGGGCGCACGCCGTACGTACAGGGGCGCCCGCCGGTTCCGTACGCTCCCCCGGTGGGACCCGTACGGAACCGGCGGGCGCCCCGCACGGCCCGGGAGTTACGGAACGGCGGGGCGGGTGCCGGTGCCGGCCAGCTCCTCCGGGCGGAGCAGGGCGGCGAGCCGGTCGGCCGGGATCAGACCGTGTTCCAGGACGAGTTCGGCGACGCCCCGGCCGGTGGCCAGCGCCTCCTTGGCTATCTCGGTGGCCGCGGCGTACCCGATGTGCGGGTTGAGCGCGGTGACCAGGCCGATGGAGTTCTCCACGGAAGCCCGCAGCCGCTCCTCGTTGGCGGTGATACCGCGCACGCACCGCTCGGCGAGGGTGAGGCAGGCGGCCCGCAGATGGGTGATGGACTCCGAGAGCGAGTGCAGGATGACCGGCTCGAACGCGTTGAGCTGGAGCTGCCCCGCCTCGGCGGCCATGGTGATGGTGACGTCGTTGCCGATGACCTCGAAGGCCACCTGGTTGACGACCTCGGGGATCACCGGGTTGACCTTGCCGGGCATGATGCTGGAGCCCGCCTGCACCGGCGGCAGGTTGATCTCGGCGAAGCCGGCGCGCGGCCCCGAGGAGAGCAGCCGCAGGTCGTTGCAGCTCTTGGAGAGCTTCACCGCGATGCGCTTGAGCACCCCGGAGAGATGGACGAACGCGCCGCAGTCCTGGGTGGCCTCCACCAGGTTGGCCGCGGTGACCAGCGGCAGCCCGGTGATGTCCGCGAGATGGCGGCGGGCGGCCTCCGCGTACCCGGCCGGGGCGTTGAGGCCGGTGCCGATGGCGGTGGCGCCGAGGTTGATCTCGTGGATCAGCAGAACGGCCTCGGCGAGCCGGCTCTGGTCCTCCTCCAGCATCACCGCGTACGAGGAGAACTCCTGGCCCAGCGTCATGGGCACGGCGTCCTGGAGCTGGGTGCGCCCCATCTTCAGGATGCCGTGGAACTCGGCGGCCTTGGCGGCGAACGCCTCGCGCAGCACGGTCATCGCGTCGAGGAGTTCCCGCACCGCGATGATGGTGGCCACGTTGACGGCGGTCGGGTAGACATCGTTGGTGGACTGGCCGAGGTTGACGTCCTCGTTGGGGTGCAGGCGGGTGTAGTCGCCCTTGGCGTGGCCGAGCAGCTCCAGCGCCCGGTTGGCGATCACCTCGTTGGCGTTCATGTTGGTCGAGGTGCCGGCGCCGCCCTGGATGACGTCCACGACGAACTGGTCGTGGAGCCTGCCCTCCTCCCGGATCTCCCGGCAGGCGGCGGCGATCGCCGCGGCCTTCTCCGCGGCGAGCAGCCCGAGGTCCTCGTTGGCACGGGCCGCGGCCTCCTTCACGGCGGCGAGCGCGTCGATCAGATGCGGGTACGCGGAGATCTTCGTCCCGGTGATGGGGAAGTTCTCCACGGCGCGCAGCGTGTGCACGCCCCAGTAGGCGTCGGCCGGGATGTCCCGGTCGCCGAGGAGGTCGTGTTCGGTGCGGTGTCCTGCGGTCATGGCACAGGGCTTCCTTCGTGAGGGTCGTTCGTGAGGGTGGGTGGGGCGGTCGGGCGGAGCGGCCGGGCGGCCGGCACCGTGCGGCGCCGGCATCGCACGGTGCCGGCGGTCACGCGGCCGGGACGGCGGGCCCGGGGTCGGATACGGGAGCCAGCGCGCCCGCCGCACGGAGGCTCCCCACCTCCCGGCCGCCGCCGATGACGGGGGTACGGGCGAACGGGGCGAGCAGATCGGGGTCGACGCCCGCGAGCGCGAGGGCGGCGGCGGTCACCGGCATCCGGGCGCGGTCCGCGCCGTCCGCGATCTTCACCCCGACGGCCCGGCCGTCCGGGAGCGCGACGACCTGGACGCCCTCGAAGCCGTCCTTGGCGAGCGCCCCGGGGAGCGCCCGCATCAGCCCGGCGACATCCCGTCCCTCGCCGGAGACCAGCTCGGGGTGGGCGCGCATGGCGTCGGCGACCCGGCGCTCATGGGTGCCGGGGCCGGCGGTGGTGAGCCGGGCGACGGCGCGGGTGAGGCCGTGCAGGGAGACGGAGAAGAGCGGGGCGCCGCAGCCGTCCACGGTCACCTGGGCGATGCGCTGCCCGGTGAGCTCCGCCACGGTGGCGGCCAGCTCCCGCTGGAGCGGGTGGCCCGGGTCGAGATAGCCGGTCAGCGGCCACCGGCGGGCCTGGGCGGTCCTGACCATGGCGGCGTGCTTGCCCGAGCAGTTCTGGGCGAGCCGGCTCGGGCCGTGTCCCGCGCGCAGCCACTCCTCGCGCTCGGCGGCGCCGTACGGCAGATCGGGGGTGCTGGCCAGGTCGTCCTCGGTGAGTCCGGCGGAGTCGAGCATGCGCCGGGCGAGGTCGAGGTGGACCTGGGCGCCGGAGTGGCTGGCAGCGGTGAGGGCGAGCGCCTCGGTGTCGTCCTCCGCCAGGTCGAGGCCGGCCCGGAGGAGCCCGACGGCCTGGAGCGGCTTGAGCGCGGAGCGCGGGTAGAACGCCGCCTCGATGTCCCCGGCCAGGAACTCCACACCGCCGTCGGCGGCCAGCACCACGACCGAGCCGTGGTGGACGCCCTCGACGACGCCGCCCCGGACGACATGGGCGAGCGGGACATGGCCCGGGGTACGGACGGCGGGCGGCTCGCCCGGCGCGGCGCGGGGAGTGGGGTGGTTCATCGGGTGATCAGCTCTCGGTGGTGCGGTCGCCGGGGGCGCCGGTGGGTGCGGAGGCGGCGGCGTCGCGGAGGGTGCCGACCCGGTCGCGTACCAGGTACCAGCCGCCGACGAGCGCCGCGATGATCAGGGGCAGACAGAGCACGGTGGTCCGGCCAGCGCCGCCGTCCGCGTACATCAGGACCAGGACGGAGAAGAGGAAGGCGAGGGTGACCAGCTCGGTCCAGGGGGAGCCGGGCAGCCGGTAGCCGGGGCGGTCGAGGAGCCCGGCCCGGGTCTTCCGCCAGAAGAGGAGGTGGCAGATCATGATCATGGCCCAGGTGGAGAGGATGCCGATCGCCGCGAAGTTCAGGACGATCTCGAAGGCGTCCTTGGGCACCACGAAGTTGAGGCCGACCCCGAGCACACAGACGGCCGAGGTGAGCAGGATGCCGCCGTAGGGGACCTGGCTCCGGCTCATCGCGCCGGTGAACCTGGGCGCGGAGCCCGACATCGCCATGGAGCGCAGGATGCGGCCGGTGGAGTAGAGGCCGGAGTTGAGGCTCGACATGGCGGCGGTGAGGACCACGAGGTTCATCACGTCGGCGGCGGCCGGGACCCCGATGTTGGAGAGCACGGTGACGAAGGGGCTCTCCCCTGCGGAGTACTTGTTCCAGGGCAGCAGCATCGTCAGCAGGACGACGGAGCCGACGTAGAAGAGGGCGACGCGCCACATGATGGAGTTGATCGCCTTCGGCATGACCTTCGCCGGGTCCTCGGTCTCCCCGGCCGTGACACCGACCAGCTCGACCGAGGCGTACGCGAAGACGACGCCCTGGATGACCAGCAGCATCGGGAGCATGCCGGCCGGGAAGACCCCGCCGTTGCCGGTGATCAGCGAGGGGCCGGGGGTGTGGCCGTCGACCGGGTGCTGGGTGGCGAGCAGGAAGATCCCGATGAGCATGAAGACGACGAGCGCGCCGACCTTGATGATCGCGAACCAGAACTCCAGTTCGCCGAAGATCTTCACGGATATCAGGTTCACGGTCAGCACGACCGCGAGCGCGATGAGCGCCAGCACCCACTGGGGGATGTCGGAGAACATGCCCCAGTAGTGGGTGTACGTGGCCACCGCGGTGATGTCGGCGATCCCGGTGGTGGCCCAGTTGAGGAAGTACATCCAGCCGGCGACGAAGGCGCCCTTCTCGCCCATGAACTCGCGGGCGTACGAGACGAAGGCCCCGGAGGACGGCCGGTGCAGCACCAGCTCGCCGAGGGCCCGCACCACGAGGAAGGCGAAGAGGCCGCAGACCGCGTAGGCGACGGCGAGGGAGGGGCCCGCGCTGGCGAGCCGGCCGCCGGCGCCGAGGAAGAGCCCGGTGCCGATGGCTCCGCCGATGGCGATCATGTTGATGTGGCGGGACTTGAGGCTCTTGCTGTAGCCGGCGTCACCGGCGTCCACATGCGCGGCCTCCCGGGCCTGTGGTTTCTCCGGTCCGCGCTCTTCGGTCGTCTGGAGGGTCTGGTCGCTCACGTCTGGTCTACGCCTTCTTCGGGGGGTGCTGTCCGGGGGCCGGAGCGCACGATGGTGGTCAGGGTCGACTCGACCCGCGCCAGGTGGTGGGTCATGGCATCCATGGCGTCCTGCCGGGCCCGCTCGACGATGGCCTCGACGATCGCCCGGTGTTCGAGATTGGACTGCTCACGCCGTCCGCCGAGCTCGTTGAGGAACGCCGACTGGCGGGCCAGTGCGTCACGGATCTCCTCTATGACCCGGCGGAAGACCGGGTTCTGGGCCGCCTGGGCGACGGCGAGATGGAAGAGGGTGTCCATCGCCACCCACGCGGTGGTGTCGGTCTCGTGTTCCATCCGCTCCAGCAGATGGTTGAGGTGGTCGAGATCCTCGGCGGTACGGCGGGCCGCCGCGTATCCGGCGACCGGGATCTCCACATGGCGGCGTACCTCCAGGAGGTCGCTCGCCGCGTAGTCGCCGAAGGTGGGGTCCTCCACCGGGCCACTGGAGACGACGAAGGTGCCTTTTCCGGTACGTGAGACGGTCAGTCCCATCGTCTGGAGTGCCCGCAGGGCCTCGCGGAGCACGGGCCGGCTCACTTCGAGCCGTCGGCAGAGCTCGGCCTCGGAGGGGAGCTTCTCCCCCACCGCGTACTCGCCCCGCTCGATGGCGCCGCGCAAATGGGTCAGCACGGCTTCCATCGCACTGATCCTTCGGGGGGCGCCCCCGGCTGTCTGGCTGTCTGACAGGTTCACCCGGGCATCCTGATGTGCGTGAACGGCGGCTGTCAAGGGCCTGAACAGGGATCTTGCCGGGTCTTGGCGTACGTACGGGGCCGGGCCGAGGCCCGGCCCCGTACAGGGGAAGCCGGTGAGGTGTCGGCGGGGAGCCGGCAGGAAGCCGGTGCGGAAGGGTCAGAAGGGCCGGTCGCCCGCGATGGCGACGCGCTCGGCGACCCGGCGGTGCGGGGCGTAGTCGTTGACCGCGTAGTGCTGGGTGGCCCGGTTGTCCCAGAAGGCGACATCCCCCGCCTGCCAGTGGAACCGCACCTGGTACTCGGGGACATGGGCCTGCTGGAAGAGGAACCGCAGCAGCCGGTCGCTCTCGTCCCGGCCGAGCCCCACGATCCGGGTGGTGAACGAGGTGTTGACGAAGAGCATGCGCCGTCCGGTCGCGGGATGGCGGCGTACCACCGGGTGTTCGACGGGCGGGAACTCGTCCTGGAAGGCGGCGAGGTGCTCGGCGGAGGAGAAGCGGGCGAAGCCCGGCAGATAGTCGTGGACGGCGCGGGCCCCGTCGATCCGCTCCTTCACCTCCTGCGGAAGGTTGTCGTACGCGACGGCCATGTCGGCCCACATCGTGTCGCCGCCGCTCGGCGGCACCTCGCGCAGTTGCAGCACGGCGCCGAGCGCGGGCCGCTCGCGGAAGGTGACATCGGTGTGCCAGACGTTCTCGAAGGTGGGTACGGCGGTGCGGTCGAACCGGACGACATCGGGCGCGCCGGCGGTGGCGAGCAGCGGGTTGGTCTCCAGTTCGCCCCAGTTCAGGGCGAAGGCGCGCTGGGCCTCGGAGGTGAGGTGCTGGCCCCGGAAGAAGAGGACCTTCCACTCCAGCAGGGCGCGGTCGAGGTCGTCGCGGAGGGCGGGGCCGAGCGGGCGGGAGAGGTCGAGGCCGTGGATCTCGGCGCCGATGGTGCGGGCCAGCGGGACCAGCCGGAAGCGCTCGTACGGGCGCTCCTGCCACCCCTCGGGGAGGCGGCGCAGCTCGCGGTGGCCCTCGTAGAGCCCGTCGGCGGGGATCCGGTGCTCGCGCAGCGGGGGCGGCGGTACGGCGGCGGGGGTGGCGGCGGCTTCGGCGGTGACGGGCTGGGCGGTGGTGGTCACGGGTCTCCTCAGGTCGGCACGGATACGGAGGTGCGACGGGACGGCGCGAGGGCGGGCGGGGTCCGGCGGGGGGGGCGCCGACCGGGCCCGACGGGGCGGCGGCGCGTGGCGCGGGGCTACGGGCGCGGCCGGCCCGGGGCGCGGGTCAGCGGCAGGTACAGGAGGACGCCGGGGGAGATCCCACCCGGCCGCGGCGGCGCAACGGGCTCAGGCCGCGGGGCGGGCACACACCGTGGGGGTCGCCGAGGCGCGACTCCACCGCACGGAAGAGAGAGTGTGTACCCATGGCGGGCACGGTACCCCAGACCCGCCCGCCCGCGCGCCCCCCTGTCCACGGAGCGGTCACGTGAGGGGGCGCGGGGCGAGGGGCACGGGGCGAGGCTCGGACCGTATGCGGTCCGGGGCTCAGGCCGTACGGGACGGAACGGGGAAGTCCAGTTCGCGGGCGGCGTGTTCGGGGGTGGGCTGGGCCCAGCGCTCGGCGACCTGGTGGTTGGCGCAGAGGGAGCGGGACTCGGCGCGGTCGAGGTAGAGGGTGCCGTCGAGGTGGTCCGTCTCGTGCTGGACGATCCGGGCCGGCCAGCCGGTGAACTCCTCGTCGATCCGCTGCCCCTTCTCGTCCTCGCCGTGCAGCAGGACCGTCCGGTGCCGGGCCACCACCGCCTGGTACCCCGGGACGCTGAGGCACCCCTCGAAGAAGGCGACGCGCTCGCCGAGCGGGGTGTACGCCGGGTTGACCAGCACCCGGAACGGCTGCGGGACCCGGCCCTTGATGTCCCGGATCTCGTCGGGCACCTCGGCCGGGTCCTCGATGACGGCGAGCCGGAGCGGGATCCCTATCTGCGGGGCCGCGAGCCCGACACCGGGGGCGTCGAGCATGGTCGCGCGCATCAGCTCGATCAGCCGCGCCAGCCGCTCGTCCCCCAACTGCCCGTCGTACGGTGCCGAGGGGCGCCGCAGGACGGGGTCACCGGCCACCACGATGGGGGCGGGGCCTGCGGTTTCGAGGAGGGAGTCCACCAGGTCGATGAGGTTCATCGTCCGATGATCTCACCCGTGGGGGACGGCGACGGCGACTTCAGGTCACGCTCCGCGGGCTCCCTTCAGTGCTTTCACCGCCGTACCGGCGCAGGCCAGACCCAGCAGGAAGGTGAGCGCGCCGATCACCACGTTGGTCCAGACGACCCCCGCGGAGGGGGCGCTGCCGACGATCCATGGCGCGATGATCATCCAGATGCCCATGGCGCAGAGGGCCCAGCTCAGCCCGGCCATCCGGACCGGGGCGAGGGTGAGGCCGAGGGCCAGCACCACGATCGCGACCCCCATGATCAGGTTGTGGGCCGCGAGGGCCGGCTGGCTGCCGGTGAAGTGGATGATCCACGGCGACAGCGCGCAGAACAGGCCGACCAGGAACACCGGCCCGTCCAGCAGCGCCGCGCCACGCCCGCCGAGCACCCGCCCGTACCGGGCGCGCATCTCGGGAACATCGGGGTGACTGGACAGGTCGCCCCTCGCATGTGAGACGTCGGCCATACGACTCGCCTCCTTCGTTCGCGCAAGTCTGACCGCTGTCGACGGCATCGAGCCGCAACAGTCCTATTTTGCGCGCTTTCCAGCCGTTTGGGTAGCGGTTGTGGAGGATCCGCTCGGGCTCGACCTGGCCCGGTCGAACCCGAGCGGCCTCGACCGGACGCGCGGTCAGCCGCCGATGTGGACGTCCTCGGCGTACCGCCCCCGGGAGATGAGTTCCTGGAGCCAGTCGCGGGCCGCGGCCTCGTCCGCGCCGGGGGTGTGGCGTACGTACAGCGCGCGCAGCGCGGCGCGGACGCCGGGGGCCATCCGGGCGCCGTCCCCGCAGACCCGGACGTGGGCGCCCGCGCTCAGCAGCGCCCAGACCTCGTCGCCCTCCTCGGCGATCCGGTCCTGGACGAACCGGCCCGCTCCGGTACGGGGCCGGCTGAAGGCGGGGCGCAGGGCGACCGCCCCGGCCGCCTCGGCGGCCCGCAATTCGCCGGCGTGCAGATAGTCGGCGTCCTCGTCGTCGCAGCCGAAGTAGAGGAGCGCGGGCGCCGGCGCGGGGCCGTCGGCGGCGCGGGCCTGCCGCTCGGCGATCATGCCCCGGAAGGGGGCGAGCCCGGTGCCCGCCGCGATCAGCACGACCGGGGTGGCCGCGTCGTGCGGGACCCGGAAGGCGTCCTGGCAGGGCTGGACGCGGGCGAGCACGGTGTCCCCCGGGCGGAGTTCGGTGAGATGGCCCGAGCCGACGCCCCGGTGGGCGCCGCGCCCGGAGCGCGCGGGGGCGTCCAGGAGCGAGACCATCAGGTCGGCGTGGCGCGGGGTCGGCCCGGCGGCGGAGGAGATCGAGTAGTGCCGGGTGCGCAGCGGCGGCAGCAGCTCCAGCAGGACCGGCCACGACAGGACGTCGCGCAGGGCGGGGTGGTCCTCGATCAGGTCGAGCAGGGTGCGGTGGTCGGCGGCGCGCGCCTCCGGATCGGCGGCGAGGGCGGTGAGCGCGGCGCGCTCGGGCGGGCAGGGGTCGAGCGCGGCGAGGGTGGCCAGATGGGCTGCGGTGGGCCGGTCCTGGAGTTCGACGTGGTGGGTGAGGAGTTCGCGTACGGTCAGCGGCCGGTCGACGGCGACGGCGCCCCGGGCGGGGCGGTGGGCGGTGATGCCGAGGACGGTGCCGGGGTCGGCGCCGAGGACCCGGGCGGCGCGCTCGACGAGGCCGGGGCCGTTCGCGGGGAGGACGGCGAGGTGGTCGGCGGTGCGGTAGGTGACGCCGTCGGGGAGGGCGAGCCGCAGGAAGCGTTTGACCCGGGGGTGGTCCTCGTGGGTGAGCGGCGCGCTCTCGGTGACGGTCATCGGGACCATGCCGTGGCGGGCGGCGAGCGCGTCGAGCGGGCCTCCAGTGATCTCGGTGACGGTGTACGCGGGTCCGGTGGCGCCGTCGGTGGTGGCGGAGGCCCCGGTGGCGCCGGGGTCGCCGTGGAGTTCCAGCAGGGTGGTGCGGAGGTCGTCGGCGAAGGTGTCGAAGGCCGCGGTGAGTTCGCCGGAGGCATCGGCCTCGGCGCGGGGCAGCAGCCGGGTGGCGCCGAGCGCGGCGAGCCGGTCGTCGATGAGGGTGGGGACGCGCTGGTAGGTGGCGGCCCAGTTGCGGTCGCCGACGCCGAGGACGGCATACGTGACCCCGTCGGCGGCGCCCGGCTCCGCCTCCTCCAGCCAGCGGACGAACGCGGCGGCGTCGTTGGTGGGCCGGCCGTTGTAGGAGGCGGCGACGATCACGACGGGCCGGTCGGTGGGGAGGGCGGCGGTGTGCGCGTCGAGCGGGGCGACCTGGGTGGCGCAGCCGAGTCCTTCGGCGACGGCGGCGAGTTGTCCGGCGAAGTCCTGGCAGGTCCCGTAGTTGGTGCCGTGGAGCAGGAGCGCGCCGGTGCCGGCCGTGACCCGTACCGGCAGGGCGTCCTCCCGTGCGGGCGCCTGCCCGTCGCGCGTTCCGGCGGAGTGCGTCGCGGCGGCCGGGGCCGGGAGGGCGGCGCGGTCGGCGGCCCGGTCGGCGGGGGTGCGCCGCACCGGGGTGAGGGTGAAGCCGTCGGGCTTGATGGTCAGGGTCTGCTTGAGTGTGAGCTGGTAGTCGTCCTGGTCGATCAGCCGGTAGCGGTGGACCAGCAGTCCGAGCAGCATCGTCGCCTCGTGCAGGGCGAACTGCCTCCCGATGCAGGCCCGTTCGCCGGTGCCGAAGGGCTTGTACGCGTGCGGCGGGCGGGCCGCCTCGGCCTCCGGCGCGAACCGGGCGGGGTCGAAGAGCTCCGGGTTGTCGCCCCAGACCGCCGGGTCGCGGTGGAGCGCGGGGGTGACGACCATGACGCCGTCCCCGGCGCGGAGGGGCAGCCGTCCGTCGAGGAGGGTGTCCTCGCGGGCCTGGCGGCCGAAGCCGGGGGCAGTGGGCCAGAGGCGCAGCGCCTCGTTGAGGACCTGGCGGGTGTAGCGGAGCCGGCCGATGTCCTCGTAACTCGGGTCGGGGTCGGGGTCGTCGCCCCACACCTCGTCCACCTCGCGCCGCATCAGGCGGAGCACGGTCGGGTCCTTGGCGAGGTGGTAGAGGGCGAAGGAGAGCGCGCCGGAGGTGGTCTCGTGACCGGCGATCAGGAAGGTGATGATCTGATTGCGGATGTTCTCCGGGGAGAGCGTGGTGCCGTCGGAGGGGTGGGGCGCGGTGAGCATCAGCCCCAGCAGGTCCTTCGCCTCCGCCGGGTCGCCGGAGGCGGGCGTGGCGGCGGTGCGGGCGGCGATGACCTCGTCGACCACGGAGGCGAGATAGGCGGCGTCGGCGCGGAAGGCGGCGTCCCGTTCGCTGTGGTCGGCGTCGGGGTCGCGCATCAGCCGGGTCATCGACCATTCCAGACAGCGGGTCATGGCGGCCACGAAGGGGTGGGTGCCCTCCCGTTCGAAGGAGCCGAAGTCGAAGCCGAAGCCGGAGAGTCCGATGGTGTCCAGGGTCATCCGGGTCATGTCGTCGGAGACGTCGGCCGGGGTGGCCGCCTCGGCGAGCCGGTCCCAGGCGGCCGTCACCCGGCGGGCGACCTCCAGCATCACCGGGTGGTACGTCCGCATGGAGCCCAGCGAGAAGGCGGGCATCAGGATGTCGTGCGCCTTGGCCCAGTTGGGTTCGTCGTTGTACGCCGTGAAGAGTCCGTCGGCGGCGAACTCCCGGACGTTGACCAGCGCGGGCCCCACCAGTTTGCTGAACCGTTTCTCGTCGGCCAGCTCCGTGACGGTGTCGATGCCGCCCGCCAGGATGAGGTCACGGCCTCCCCTGCGCGCCACGACCAGCGGGCCGTGGTGGCGCATCAGCTCCATGTGCTGCTGGACGGGGAGGGTACGGCCGGAGCTCTGCGTCACATCGACGACGGGCACGGGGGCCTCGGTGGGCGGCGGGGACACGGTCTCGGTCATGCGGGTTCACCTTCCGCTGCGGTGGGGGCGTGGCCGGGCGGGACCCGGCGCCTTCGGCAACTGCTCCCACTCTCGCGCGGGGGTGGCTCGTCGGCCCGTACCGCCGCTACACGTTCCTGTAGTGTCGAAGGACGGTTCGGTCTTGCTTTCGGATCCGAGTCATGAGAAGGACCGCGAGGCCGTGAGAAGGGCCGGTGGGGTGAGGTACGAAGGGGCGCCCACGGAGTGGCCGGGCGACGCGGTCGCCTGGCGGAACCGCGCTCTGACGCTCTTCGACCGGCTGCCCGCGCCGCTCGCGCTCTGCGCCCCCGACGGGCGCGTCCTGATGGCCAATCCGGCGATGGCCGCCGAGTGGGGCGAGCTGCCGGGCCGGCTGCTCGGGCGGAGCGCGCTGGACCTGTTCCGCACGGAGGGCCCCGGTACGCTCCGCCCCATCGCGGAGGCGCTGCGGCAGGGCCGCAGGTCCCGCTACGCGGTCGAGGTGTCCTGGCCCGTGCCCGGCGGCGGGGAGCGGTACGGCGCGCTGACGGTCGACCTGCTCGGCCACGAATCGGACGCCGTTCTGCTGCTGCTCCTGCGGGTGGACGGGGAGCGCCCGGCGCCCCCGGAGGCCGCCGCGCGGGACGAGTCGGTACGGGCGGGAGCCGCCGCCCCGGGCGGGGTGGGCCCGGCCGAGACCCGGATCCTGGTGCTGGTGGCGAGCGGCCGTACGACGGCGCAGATCGCCCGGGAGGTCGGGCTCACCGCCGACGGGGTCGCCTATCACCTGGGGCGGCTCTCCCGCAGGTGGGGCGTGGGCAACCGGGCCGCGCTGGTCGCGCGGGCGTATGCGACGGGGGTGCTCGCCCCGGGGGTGTGGCCGCCGGCGGCGGCGCGGGGGGCGGCGGGCGGCGGGGCCGGTGGCGGGCCCGGCGGCTGCCCCGGTGGTGGCCCTGGTGGTGGCTCCGGCGGGGAGTGCTCCGGGGCGCGGGACTGAGGAGCCGGCGCCGGGCGGCGGCTCCGCCCGGCTCTTGACAGGGGTCGGCGGGCCGCCGTGCAATATATTGCATGCCGGTACCCGAGACCCCGCTGACCGCCCGCGTCCTGCTCAGGGACCGCGCCTTCACCGCCCTGCGCGACGCCATCGTGGACGGCACGCTCCGCCCCGGGGAGCAGTTGCGGGAGGGCGAGCTCGAACGGTGGATCGGGGCGAGCAGGACGCCGATCCGCGAGGCCCTGATGCGGCTGGAGCGGAGCGGTCTGGTGGTCACCAGGCCGGGCCGGTCGACCCGGGTGAGCGAGCTCGACGCCACCGCCGTCCGGGACGCCCAGCCGGTGGTGGCCGCCCTCCACGAACTGGCTGTCCGGCTCGCGACGCCCGTGCTCGGCCCGGCGGAGATCGCCGCGATGCGGAGCGCGAACGAGGCGTTCGCCGCGGCGCTGGAGCGGGGCGATGTGGCGGGCGCGCTCGCCGCCGACGACGCGCTCCACCAGGTCTGTGTGACGGCGGCGGCGAACACGGTGGTCACCGAGGTGCTCGACCAGTACGGGCCGCTGCTGCGCCGGGTCGAACGGGTCCGCTTCTCCTCCGCCGCCGGGCTCGGCTCCGTGGCGCTGCACGACCGGATGATCGACGCCTGCGCGACGGGCGACACGGCCACCGCGGCCGGGGTCGCGCACGCCACCTGGATGACCCTCGCCGAACCCGCCCCCGAGCCGGTGGTCTCCGGCGGCCACGGCCTGGTCCTGGCCCGCTGAGCCCTGGCCTCCCGGCCCGCCGGCCGCGCCCACCGGCGCCGTAACCGCTCCCCTGTCTCCCACCCCCGTACAACCGAGCGAGAGGAACCCCCATGCCGATCGAGGACTTCCCGCGCCATCCGCTGCTCTTCGGCCCGAGCCCGGTCCACCGGCTGGAGCGGCTCAGCGCCCATCTGGGCGGCCCGGCCGTCTGGGCCAAGCGCGAGGACTGCAACTCCGGGCTCGCGTACGGCGGGAACAAGACCCGCAAGCTGGAGTACCTCGTCCCCGACATCCTGGCGCAGGGCGCGGACACCCTGGTCTCCATCGGCGGGTACCAGTCGAACCACACCCGTCAGGTCGCCGCCGTCGCCGCCCATCTGGGGCTCAAGGCCCGCCTCGTCCAGGAGAAGTGGGTCGACTGGCCCGACTCCGTCAACGACAAGGTGGGCAACATCCTGCTCTCCCGGATCATGGGCGCCGATGTCCGGCTGGACTCCGCCGGCTTCGGTATCGGCATCAAGGACTCCTGGCAGCGGGCGCTGGAGGAGGTGCGCGCCGAGGGCGGGAAGCCGTACCCGATCCCGGCGGGCGCCTCGGAGCACCCGCTCGGCGGCCTCGGCTTCGCCAACTGGGCGTACGAGGTGGAGCGCCAGGAGGCCGAACTCGGGGTCTTCTTCGACACGGTCGTCGTCTGTACGGTCACCGGCTCGACGCACGCCGGGATGATCGCCGGGTTCGCCGGGCAGGACCGACCCCGCCGGGTGATCGGGATCGACGCGTCCGCCCGGATCGCGGAGACCCGTGAGCAGGTCGGCCGGATCGCCCGGCACACGGCCGGGTTGATCGGGCTCGGGCGCGACCTGCGCGACGAGGAGATCGAGGTACGTGAAGGGTGGGCCGGGCAGCTCTACGGTGTCCCTGTCGCGTCCACGCTGGAGGCCATCCGGCTCACCGGCCGGCTGGAGGGGATGATCATCGATCCGGTGTACGAGGGGAAGTCCATGGCCGGGCTGATGGATCTGGTCCGAACGGGCGAGATCGGCAGGGACTCGAACGTTCTCTACGCGCATCTCGGCGGCCAGCCCGCGCTGAACGCGTACAGCGGCGCGTTCTCCTGATCTTGTCCAAGCCGCCCCCTGACCAGGCACGACGCCCTGCCGGACCGCTGGCGCCCGGACGCCTTTCGGCTCCGGAGGGGTCCGGGATGAGCGGTTGAAGGAAATAGCACTCGATGTAGTGATCTATAACGGCAAATCGACCCATAAGGCCTCAGGGGCCGTTGAGCACGGCATGGAACCCAGAGAGTTGTGGGAGCGTCACTCCGTGCTGGCCGCGGCCTTCTGCGGCAGTGACGACCAGGTCCGGGAAGCGCAGGGGATTCTCGACGAGGCGCAGGCGGGCCGGACCCGGATGCTCGCCGCGTTCGCGGTGACCGTCGGCAGCGACGGCGCGGTGGCGAATCTGCTCGGGCTCAACGAGCGGGAGGTGCGGCTCGCCCGGCGCACCGTCGGCAAGGACGACGCGCGGGCGGTCGCCAAGCATCTCCTCGCGGTGGAGCCGGACGACCAGCAGCCGGGCCCGGTCGTCGAGTCCCCGGCCGGGCCGGCCGCGAGCGGGTTCGGTACGGGGCCCCAGCAGGGCGAGTTCCCGCCCGTCGAGCAGCCCGGGGCCCCGGTCCCGCAGCCGCATGTACCGGGGCCGCAGCAGGTCCCGGCGCCCACCGTGCCGGTCGCGGACCCCGCCTGGTCGGCGGCGCTGGACGCGGTGCTGGTGGGCAGTTGGCACACCGGGCTCGATCTGACCGCGCTGGCCTCGGAGTTCGGCCTGGAACTGGCCCATCTGGTGGCCCGTGCGCAGCGGCTCTCCGCCGAGGGGCGGCTCAACCAGCCCGCGCCCCACGAGGACCGCACCGGGCGCCACCGGCGGCTGGACGCGGCCCCGGGGAGCGAGCTGAACGGCCACTCCCCCGGCGTGCCCGGCTCCGCCGTGCCGTATCCGCGGACCAATGACGACATCGCCTGGCAGCAGGTTCCGCCGCACGCCTCCCCGTGGGACAGCACCTCGACCGCGCAGCACGACTGGAACGGCATCGTCAGCCACTGGCACCAGACGACGCCCCTGCCCCAGCCCTGGGAGACCACCAACCAGTACACCTGAGCGGACCCCCCTCCGGATTCCCCGGCCCCGGCCCCTGCCCCCCCCGACCCCGCACCGCCACCCCTCCGTCCCACCCAGTGGTCGCCGTAACCACATACCGAGACGGTGTTGCGCAATGGCGCGCAGAGGCGTTCCATCACGCGGTGCGATCAGAAGAAAACCCTCCCCCGGACTCGTCCGCCCCCGACGCGTCCACCCTGTCCACCCCGCCCGTCCCCGCCACCGAGGCCACCGACCGGGCGGCGCGGCGGGCGGTCACCGTCTTCCCGCTGCTCGTGGTCGCCGCGGCCGTGGTGGGTCTGGTGACCCCGGGCACCTTCGCGGGGTGGACGGTCTCGGTGCCGTATCTGCTGGGCGTCGTCATGTTCGCCATGGGGCTGACCATGACGCCCAAGGACTTCGAGGGGGTGGCGCGGCGGCCGTGGGCGGTCGGGCTCGGGCTGGTCGCGCACTATGTGATCATGCCGGGGCTCGGCTGGCTGATCGCCAACGCCCTCCATCTGCCGCCCCAGTTGGCGGCGGGCGTGATCCTGGTGGGGTGCGCGCCGAGCGGCACCTCGTCGAATGTGGTGACGTATCTGGCGCGGGGCGATGTGGCGCTGTCGGTCTCGGTCGCCACGGTCTCCACCGTCCTGGCCCCGCTGGTGACGCCGCCGCTGACGCTGCTGCTCGCGGGCGAGTTCCTG
The DNA here is from genome assembly GCF_040683935.1 of Streptomyces sp. NPDC093085. Taxonomy (NCBI): domain Bacteria; kingdom Bacillati; phylum Actinomycetota; class Actinomycetes; order Kitasatosporales; family Streptomycetaceae; genus Streptomyces; species Streptomyces sp. NPDC093085. The sequence continues at coordinate 529,836 of NZ_JBFBFB010000002.1, forward strand.
CCGGTCGACGCGGGAGCGATGGTGACCGACATCCTCAAGACGGTCCTGCTGCCGGTCCTCGCCGGTCTGGCGCTGCGGCTGCTGGCCGGGAAGCTGGTGGACCGGGTGCTGGGGGTGCTGCCGTGGCTGTCGGCGGTGACCATCGCGGCGATCGTCACGATCGTGGTGGCGGGCAGCGCGACGGCGATCAAGTCCGCCGCGCTGCTGGTGTTCGTCGCCGTCGTCCTCCACAACGGGCTGGGCCTGGCCCTCGGCTACGGCGCCGGCAAGCTGGCCCGCCTCGGCCGGCCGGCGAGCCGGGCGATGGCCTTCGAGGTCGGCATGCAGAACTCCGGCCTCGCCGCCGCCCTGGCCACCGCCCACTTCAGCCCGCTGGCCGCGCTGCCCGCCGCGGTCTTCTCGGTCTGGCACAACATCTCCGGCGCCCTGGTGGCCGCCTGGATGTCCCACCGGTCACGGCGCGCCGAGGCGCCCGCGCGGGCCGCCTGAGCCCCGTACCCCCGCGTTGTCAGTGCCCTCTGACACCATCGCCGTCATGACCGACCCGACCGACCCGAAGCCCCCGACGTCCCTGACCGCCCCGACCTCTCCGACCGGCCACGACGGTCTCGTACGACGTGTCGCGGCCCGGGCCGCCGCGGAGACCGGTGCCCTCCCTCCGCCCGTCGACGCGGCCCGGCTCGCGGAGGCCGAGGCGCGCCTGGGCTTCGCGCTCCACCCCCTCCTCGCCCGCCTGTACCGCGAGACAGCCGACGGCGGCTTCGGCCCCGACTACCGGCTGCTCCCCCTGTCCGGTCCGGCCGACAGCGTCGTCGGCGCCTACCTCACCTGGCGCGAGGAGTCCGCCGGAGCGGCCCACCCGGTCTGGCCCGAGGGCGTCGTCCCCATCCTGACCTGGGGGTGCGCCATGTACGCTGCCGTCGACTGCCGCCACGAGGACGGCCAGGTGCTGCTCTTCGAGCCGAACGCCCACGGCGGCGGCCCCTGGGACCGGTGCTGGTTCCTCGACTCCCCGGGCCTCGCGGCCTGGCTGGAGACCTGGCTCGTGGGAACGGGGTGGTTCGAGGAGGACGCCGCCGGCCGGGACGGCGTGACCGACCCCCGGCCATGGCCGGGGGCGGCGGGCCGGCTCGCCGCCCCCGCCGCCTGATGGCCCCGGCTCAGGCGCCCTGCTCCAGTTCCGCCTCGATCAGGCGGCGGAGGTGGCGGCGGGCCTCTTCGGTGGTGAGGGGCGGGGACTGGCGGAGGCGCTGGAGGGCCAGGCCGTCGGCGAGCGCGGCGAAGCGGGTGGTGAAGGCGGCCGGGTCGGGGCAGTGGAAGTCGCCCTCGTCGCGGCCCCGTTCGACCAGGGCGCGGATCTCGCCGTGCCAGTTCTCGTACCGTTCGGCCTGGCCCCGGGCGAAGGCCTCGTCGCGGTCGCCCGCGTGCCAGTAGTCGAACCACATCCGCCAGTGCCGGTCGGTGTCGTCGGTGAAGAGCGCGTCGGTCAGCAGGCGCAGGCCCTCGGCGGCGCCGCCGGCCCGGGCGGCGGAGGCGCTGAGGGCCGCGTAGTAGCGCTCGATGTGGAGGACCATCGCCTCGGAGAGCACCTCCTGGACGCTCTCGAAGTGGTACGTCACCGTGCCGACCGACACCCCGGCCGCCGCCGCCACGTCCCGTACCCCGACGGCCGCCGAGCCGCGCTCCGCGATGAGCGGCACCGCCGCCTCCGCGATCAGCCTGCGGCGTACCTCGGTGGGCTGGCGGGTGCGGCTGGCGGCGGCGACGGCCCGGCGGGGCGTCCTGGCCGTCATCCCGAGGTCCTGGGGGTGGTGTGGTGCCATGACCGCTCGGCCACTGTCTCTCCGTCCGCCTCTGCCAGCAGGGTGCTCTTCATGATGAACTCCGTCGGGGTGGCGCGGAGTTCGGTGCTCGTGGTGATCCGGGTGTCCCAGCCGGTCGGGCGGCTCAGACGGATGGTCCAGTGCGAGGTCGCCACGGCCGAAAGGGGGTCGTCCTCGCGGATGCGGTAGGTCTCGCGGGCGCTCTCCTCGTACCGCAGGCCGTCCGGATAGGTGCGCGAGCCACCGTAGTTCGGGTCGACCTCCAGGGTCCATTCGCCGGTGGCGACATCGTGCCGTACCAGCCGCTCGGGGCGGGGCGGGGCGGCCGGTCCTGGGGTGGCGGTGGTGACCGGGAGCGGCGGGGCCTGTTCCGGTTCCTCGAAGCGGATCGGGGGGCGCCCGGTGTCGTCGGCCGGGTCCCGTACCGGGAGGAGAACGGCGCTGGCGCCGGGGTACACGGTGAGCGCGCCGCGTTCGCCGTGCGGCCAGACCCAGGGCCAGTAGGTGTCCGAGAGGGCGACCCGGACGCGGTGTCCGGGCGGAAAGGCGTAGCCGGTGGCGTTGAGTTCGAACTCGATGTCCTCGGGTGTGCCGGGGTGCCAGGGGTCGGAGCGCTCCCTGCCGTGCCGGGAGAGCAGGTTGAGGACGCCCCGGGTGATCAGGGTGGCGGAGCCGTCGGGGGCGACATCGCAGATCCGGGCGATGACATGGGCGCGCGGGGTGGCGGAGTCGAGGCGGAGCCGGACCCGGGGCCTGCCGAGGATCTCGGTCCGCTCGGTCAGCGGCGGGGAGTCGAAGCAGACGGAGCGGCCGTCCTCGGCCCGCTGGTCGGGCGGGAGATCGGTGGGGTTGCCGAAGGGGAAGAAGCGGCCCGCGTCCACCCCGGTGTGGTGCGGCGAGCGGACGGTCACGGGGTCCGCGCCGGCCGCGCCGAGCGGGCGTTCGTCCCAGGTGACGGCGGGGGTGGGCCAGGAGTCGGCGGCGACCCAGCGGCCGGGCATCGTCGGGTACGAGGTGGCGGGCGGGACCGGGTCGTTGATCCAGGCGCGCAGCGCGGGCTCGGCCATGACCCCGGTGTCGGCGCCCTTGAGGTGCTGGTCCCACCAGCGCAGCGTCTCCTGGAGGAAGCCGATCGCCGGGCCCGGCGGCAGCCCCCGGTCGGGGTACTGGTGCGACCAGGGGCCGATCAGCCCCCGTACCGGCGCGTCGAGATGTTCGACCAGCCGGAGCACGGTGTCCCGGTACGGGTCCGCCCAGCCGCCGACGGCGAGCACGGCGGCGTCGATCGCGGCGTACTCCTCGCAGACGCTGCCGTGCCGCCAGTACTCGTCCCGCTCCTGGTGGGCGAGCCAGGTGGGGAGGTACGGGGTGAGCGCGTCGAGCCGTTCGCGCCACATCGGCAGCCAGCGGTCGGCGCCGACCTGGGCGGGGTCCGGGGGCCGGGCGGTGAAGGCGAGCATGGTGCCGGCCCAGGCGAGCATGTCGATGCCGAGGACCGCGCCGCCCATGTAGTGGACGTCGTTGTCGTACCGGTCGTCGGTGGAGCAGACGGTGACGATCGCCTTGAGCGGACCGGGGCGGAGCGCGGCGATCTGGAGGGCGTTGAAGCCGCCCCAGGAGATGCCGAACATGCCGACTTTCCCGGTGCACCACGCCTGCCCGGCGAGCCAGTCGACGACATCGACTCCGTCGGCGAGTTCGGTCGCGGTGTACTCGTCGAGCATCACGCCCTCGGAGTCCCCGCTGCCGCGCAGGTCGACCCGTACGGAGGCGTAGCCGTGCCCGGCGTACCAGGGGTGGCGCTGGGCGTCCCGGGGCGCGGTCCAGTCGCTCTTGCGGTACGGCAGGTACTCCAGGAGGGCGGGGACGGGGTCGGCGACCGCGTCGACGGGGCGCCAGATCCGGGCGTGCAGCCGGGTGCCGTCCCGGGTGGGGATCCAGACGTCCTCGGTGAGGATCTTCCGGTCGTAGGTCTCTCGGTACTTCACGGGGTCCTCTTCGGTCCTCTTCGCTGGGGGTGCGGGCGGCGGGCGCGGGCCGGAGCCGGGGGCCGGGGCCGGGCGGGCGCGGGGCCCGGGGTCAGTCGTCCGCCGGGCGCCAGCGGCGGACCCGGTGGCGGCTGGTGATCTCGGTCCAGACGCCGTCCCCGCCGGCGGCGTCCCGCCACTCCTCCGGGTCCGGGGCCGTGGTGCGCGCTTCGGGGTCCGGCTCCAGTACGGCGGCGAGCAGACGGCGGGTGTACGGGTGCGCGGGCGCGGCGAACACCGCGTCCGTGGGGCCCTCCTCGACCACCACCCCGTGCCGCAGCACCAGGACCCGGTCGGCAATGCCCCGGACCACCGCGAGATCGTGGCTGATGAAGAGGCAGGCGAGCCGGCGCTCCCGGCGCAGGTCGTCGAGGAGCCGAAGCACCTCGGCCTGGACGGAGACGTCGAGCGCGGTGGTGATCTCGTCCGCGATGAGCACATCGGGTTCGCCGGCGAGCGCCCGGGCGATGCCGATGCGCTGCCGCTGGCCGCCGGAGAGCTGGGCGGGGAGCCGTTCGGCGAACTCCGGCGGGAGGTGGACATCGGCGATGAGGCGGCGGGCCCGTGCCGCCGCCTCGGTGCGGGTGGCGGCCGTACCGAAGACGCGGAGCGGGCGGCGGACCGCGTCGCCCACCGTGCGGCGGGGGTTGAGGGAGGTGTCGGCGTTCTGGAAGACGAGCTGGATCCTGCGGCGCAGGGCGCGCGGGCGCTTGCGGGAGGGCGCGGTGAGGTCGCCGCCGCCGGTCGCGGCCGTACCGCTCGTACCGCCGGAACCGCTGGTCCCGCCCGTACCGGCGGAATCGGAGTCTCCGGATCCCTCCGCTCCCGTACGGCCTCCCGCGTCCCCCACCGCCGTCATCGTGCCGCCGGACGGGGTGTGCAGCCCGGCCAGCGACCAGGCCAGGGTGGACTTGCCGCTGCCGGACTCCCCGACGAGCGCCAGGATCTCGCCGCGCCGCACCGTGAAGGAGACGCCGTGGACGACGCGGGTGGTGCCGTGGTCGAGGGTGACGTCCCGGACGGCGACCGCCTCGGGCGCGTCGGCGGGCACCACCGCCCGGGGTCGGATCTCCCGGGCGCCGTCCTCGGTGACCAGCGCCAGTCCCTCGTCGGCGAGCCGGGGCACCCCGGCGAGGAGCCGGCGGGTGTACGGCGCGGTGGGGGCGGCGAAGAGCCGGGCGGTGGGAGCGCTCTCCTCGACCCGGCCCGCGCGCACCACGGTGACCTGGTCGGCGAGGTGGGCGACGACCCCGAGATCATGGCTGACCAGGACGGCGGCGAGGCCGAGTTCGTCGCGGAGGGCGCCGATCAGGTCGAGGACGCCGCGCTGGGTGACGACATCGAGGCCGGTGGTCGGCTCGTCGAGGACGAGGAGCCGGGGCCGGGCGGCGAGGGCCATGGCGATGGCGACGCGCTGCTGCTGGCCGCCGGAGAGTTCGTGCGGATAGCGGCGGGCGAGGTCGGCGGGGCGGGGCAGCCGTACCTGTTCGAGGAGGTCGGTCACCGAGTGCCGGGCGGCGTCCTCGTCCCGGAGCGCCTCGGCGATCTGCCGGCCGACCCGCATGGACGGGGTGAGCGCGTGCCCCGCGTTCTGGGCGACCATCGCGACCGTACCGCCGCGCAGCCGCCGCAACTCCCGCGCGGGGAGCGCGAAGACGTCCTTGCCGTCGATGTGGACGGTGCCCGCGGTGATCCGGGAGCCGTGCCGCAGATGGCCCAGGAGGGTGGCGGCGACGGTGGACTTGCCGCTGCCGGACTCGCCGACCAGGGCGAGGGTCCGGCCAGGACCTACGTCGAGGGAGACGTCCTGGACGACGGGGATGTCGCGGCTCCCCGAGCGGTAGGCGACATGGAGGCCGTCGACCGCGACGAGCGGGGTGTCCTTCGCAGTGCCGGTACGGGCGCCGGGCGTGGCGGCGGGGCCTTCGGCGGTGTGCGGGGTCATCGGTTGCCCTCCCGTATCCGGTCGACGCCCCAGGCCTTGGAGAGGCCGTCGGCGGCGAGGTTGAGTCCGACCACGAGGGTGGCCAGGGCGATGATCGGAGCGAGGCTCGCCATCGGTACGACGGTGATGGCGGTGCGGTTCTCGGCGACCATCAGCCCCCAGTCGGGGGTGGGCGGGTCGGCGCCGAAGCCGAGGAAGGAGAGCGAGCTGATGAGGAGCACCACCCAGGAGGCGCGCATGGCGAACTCGACACAGACCACGTCGGTGATGTTGGGCAGCACCTCGCGGCGGAGCACCGACCAGGTGGACTCGCCCCGGGCGCGCGCGGCGGTCACATAGTCGGCGGGGACGACGGCGAGGGCCGCGCCGCGCACCACCCGGACGACCTGCGGGATGTAGACGACGGCGACGGCCAGCACGATGACGGCGGGCCCGGAGCCGAGCGCGGTGACCACGACGAGGAGGGCGAGGATCGAGGGGACGGAGAGCACCGCGTCGAGCACCCGCATCAGCGCGTCGTCCACCCGTCCGCCGCGCAGGGCGGTGGCGCAGCCGAGGACGGTGCCGGCGGCGACGGTGAGGAGGGTCGCGGCGAGCGAGACCCCGAGCGCGTACCGGCCGCCGTACAGCACCCGGGTGAGGACGTCGCGCCCGTACTGGTCGGTGCCGGCCCAGTGGTCCGCGCCGGGGCCGAGGAGGGCGTGCGCGGGGTCGCCGACGGTGGGCGCGTACGGGGTGAGGAGCGGGGCCAGCAGGGCGACGGCGAGATGGACGGCGACGACGGCGAGGCCGAGGGAAGCGGCGCGCGAGGAGCGTACGGTGCGCCAGGCGCGCGCCGTGAGCCCCGGGCGTGCGGGGGGCGCGTCGGGGGCCGCCGGGGGTGCGGTGGCCGGGCCGGAGGGGGTCGGGTGTTCGCTCATCGGGTCCTCCCCGCGCGGATACGGAGCTTGGGGTTCAGGGCCATCGCGCCGAGGTCGGCGGCGAGGTTGCAGAGGACGTAGCCGACCGCGCTGATGAGGGCGACGGCCTGGATGACGGGCAGGTCCCGGTTCTGCACGGAGGAGAGCATCAGCTTGCCGATGCCCGGGTAGTTGAAGACGTTCTCGACGACGGCGACACCGCCGGTCAGCCAGGCCACGTTGAGGGCGATCACATGGAGGGTGGGGAGCAGCGCGCTCGGCAGCGCGTGCCGGGTGACGACCCGCCAGGTGGTCAGGCCCTTGAGGCGCGCGGTGGTGACGTACTCGCTCGCCAGGACGTCGATCACGGAGGTGCGGGCCATCCGGACGATGTACGCGGCCATGACGACGGCGAGCGCCGTGGCGGGCAGCCAGACGGCGGGCAGGAGCTGGCCGACGGTGGCGCCGGGCCCGTAGAGGACGACGGCGGGGAAGAGCGGGAGGGCGACCGAGAAGGCGAGGACGAGAAGGGTCGCCACGACGAACTCGGGGACGCTCATCCCGACCAGGCTGACGGTGGAGATGAGGTGGTCGGGCCAGCGGTCGCGGTAGTACCCGGCGACGATGCCCAGGACGAGGGAGCCGGTGACGGCGAAGAGGACGGTGACCCCGGCGATCAGCAGGGAGTTGGCGAGGTGCTGGGCGACCTCGCCGCCGACCGCCTTGCCGGAGACGAGCGAGGTGCCGAAGTCGCCCTGGACGGCGCCCTTGACCCACTGGTAGTAGCGCTCCCAGGCGGGCTGGTCGAGGTGGAGCTTGTCGCGGAGGGCGGCGACGGCGGAGGGGGTGGCGTCCTTGCCGAGGACCTGGGTGGCGACATCGCCGGGGAGCGCCTGGACGGCGAGGAAGACGAGGACGGAGGAGAGCAGGAGGGTGCCGAGGGCGGTGACGACCCGGCGGGCGAGGAAGGTGGACACGGCGGCGCTCACGCTCCCTTCAGGCCGATGCCGAGGTAGTCGAACTCGAAGCCGTGCTCGGCGTAGCCGCGTACCTTCCGGGAGATGCCGACGAGGCGGTCGGCGAACATCGGGGTCATCGCCCCGCCCTTCTCGATGACGAGGGTCTGGGCCTCGCCGTAGAGTTCGCGCCGGCGCCGGTCGTCGGTCTCGCTCCGGGCGCGGTCGAGGAGCGCGTCGAAGGTCTTGTCGGACCAGGCGGTCTCGTTGTAGCCGGAGCCGCCCCGGAAGACCTGGTTGAGGAGTTGGTCGACGGGGCGGCCGGTGTACCAGTAGGTGGCCATGAGCGGCTTCTTCATCCAGATCTGGGTGTAGTACGAGTCGGCGGCGGCCGTCCTGACCCGGACCCGGATCCCCGCCCGCCGGGCGGACTCCTGGTAGGCGAGCGCCATCGGGGTGAAGATCGGGTCGTACGACGAGGTGTAGAGGTCGACGGCGAGACCCTCCTGCCCGGCCCGCTTGAGGAGGTGCCGGGCCCGCTCGGGGTCGTGGACGGGGTGGTCCGCGCGGTGGTACGGGTCGCCGGGCGGTACGGGGTTGTCCCAGCCGAGGGTGCCGGCGCCCTGGAGGGCGACCTTGAGGATGTGCTCGGGGTCGTAGGCGAGCTTCATCGCCTGCCGGACCCGTACGTCGGTGAAGGGCCGCTCGGTGGTGAGCATCGGCAGGACGTACCACTGGGCGTCCTTGACCCGGGCGATGGTGGCGCGGTCGGAGGCGGCGACGACCCGGGCGGTGGCGAAGTCCAGGTTGGTCTGGGAGAGCAGGTCGACCTGTCCGGCGAGGAGCGCGTTGGAGCGGGCCTGCATATCGGCGACGGAGTAGAAGTCGACGGCGTCGAGGACGGGCCGGCCGGCCCAGTGGTCCTGGTACGCGGTGACGCGGCCGGGTCCCGCGGCGGTGAAGGAGACGAGTCGGAAGGGTCCGGTGCCGATGCCGGTGCGGCCGATGGAGCGGGCGCTGCCGTCGGGGACGACATAGCAGTTGTAGTGGGTGAGGAGGGTGGGGAACTCGGCGTTGGGGGTTTTCAGCGGGACGACGAGGGTGTGCGCGTCGGGGGTGCGCAGCGTCTTGGGGTCGATCAGCGGTTCGAGGACGGCGGCCTGCGGGGAGGCGGTCGCGGCGTCGAGGATATGGCGCAGGGTGTAGGCGGCGTCGGCGGAGGTGAAGGGGCGGCCGTCGTGGAAGGCGACGCCGCGCCGGAGCCGGAAGGTCCAGGTGCGGGCCCGGTCGTCGGGCTCCCAGGACTCGGCGAGGTCGGGGGCGAGCAGGCCGTCGGGGCCGATCCGGACGAGCCGGTTGTAGAGGGCGCCGAGGTATTCGTACGCGGAGAGCGCGCTCGCCGGGTCCAGGGTCTCGGCCTCCGAGGCGGGCGGTCGGGCGATCCGCAAGGTGCCGCCTCGGCCGGGCCGGCCGGCGGGGGCGGCGGCCGGGAGGGCGCCGTTCGCGGTACCGCCGGTGGGGCCGCCGGTCCCCGAGGAGCAGCCGCTGAGCAGCCAGGAGGCGCCGAGCGCGGCGCCGCCCGCGGTGGCGGCGGAGAGCAGGGCGCGCCGGGTGGGCCGCCCGGACCCGGTGGGCGCGGGCGGGGCGCCGGTGGGGTGCGTGCCGGGGTGCGTGCGGCGGTCTGAGTCGGCCATGTACCGGACGCCCTTCGCAGTGATTCGTTCGCGTGAACGATTGGGTGAAGTGCGTGAACGATAGCCAGGCTCTCCTCCCCCGCCAACCCCTTCGGACGGATTCAACCTCCGGGAAACCGACTCGTTACCTGGTCCGGGAGCGGCTTCCGGGGGTACGGGGCGCGGGCGGGGCCCCGTAGAGCGCGGTGAGCTCGGCGCCGAGACGGGCCAGGCAGGCGCGGGCCTCCGGGGGTGACAGGACCTCGATCCTGGCGCCCAGGACGGCGAGCCGGGCGGCCAGCGCCTCCGGTGAGGCGCCGTCCACCTCGAACTCCATCCAGCCGTGCGGCAGCGGGGCGCCGAGCCGCAGCCGGCCGGGGAAGAGGCCCCGCAGCACCGCCTCGGCGCCGCGCTCGGCCCGGGCCCGTACGGTCGCCGCGCGCCTGCGGTCCTCCACGGCGGGGGCGAGCGAACGCCAGGCGGTGGCGAGGTCGAACCCCTCCGGGCGGACCACCGGGTCCCCGGTCGGCTCGACGGAGGTGACCCGGCCGAGCCGGAAGATCCGCAGCCGCCCGTCCCCGGTGCCGGCCACGAGATACCGCGCCCCGGCCCGGGTCGCGAGGCCCAGCGGATCGACGGTACGGATCTCGTCCGGCGCACCGGGCCGCCCGTACCCGATCCGGATCCGCGTCCCGTCCACGACGGCCCGCTCCAGCACCCTGAGGTGCGGCGCCCCGCTCTCCCTCGGATCGGCCGGCCGGCCGTGGCGGTGCGGGGACCCGGGTGCGGTCGGAGGCCCGGGGGCGGTCGGGGGCCCGGAAGCGGGCGGAGGCTTGGGGGCGGTCGGTCGCCCGGCCGGGGGCAGGGGGGCGGCGGGTATGCCCGGGGCCTCGCCGGTGGGTACGTCCGAAGCCTGACCGACGGATACGTCCGGGGCCTCGCGGACGGATACGTCCGGGGCTCCGGGCGGGGCCGCCGTCGTGGGCCCGGGCGAGTGCGGGGCCGGGTGCGGGGCCGGGTGCACACCCCGTGACGTGTCCGTCGCGACGAGGAACAGTTCCCTGATCTCGGCCACGGTGATCCCGCCGGAGCCCGTCCGGGCGCCGCCCATCAGCGCCCAGCCGCCGCCCCGCCCGCGCTGCGGGTAGACGGGGATCCCGGCGGTCGCCAGCGCCTCCAGGTCACGGCGCGCCGTCCGCTCGGAGACGGCCAGCTCGGCCGCCACATCGGCCGCCGTCACCCGTCCCCGCGCCTGGAGGAGCAGGAGCGTCGCCACCAGACGATCGGCCCTCATATCCCCATTCTGCTCCCGGTCCCGCCACGCTCCGGGCGGAGCCGGGGGTGACGGAGCCCCCGCCGGTGCGGCGCGGGCCCGGGGCGTCGTGTTGACTGCTGTCTCCGTGCACCAGGTGATCAAGGAGCCAGCCATGCGTATCGCCGTCCTCGACGACTACCAGCGGGCCGCCCGTCGCTTCGCCGACTGGGACGCGCTCGACGGCGAGGTGGTCTTCTTCCACGAGCCGCTCGCCGGTACGGATGCGGTCGCCTCGGCGCTGGCCGGGTTCGACGCGGTGGTCGCCATGCGGGAGCGCACCCCGTTCACCGCCGAGGTGTTCGACCGGCTGCCCGGCCTGCGGCTGCTGGTGACCACCGGGATGGTCAACGCCTCGGTGGACCTGGCGGCGGCCCGGCACCACGGGGTGACGGTCTGCGGCACCGACTCGCCGCCGCACGCCACCGCCGAGCTGACCTGGGGGCTGATCCTCTCGCTGGCCCGGCACATCCCGGCGGAGTCTGCGGGGATGCGGGAGGGCGGCTGGCAGCATACGGTCGGCCGCGACCTGCACGGCCGTACGCTCGGGGTGGTCGGCCTGGGGCGGCTCGGCTCGCGGGTCGCGGCGATCGGCGCGGCGTTCGGCATGCGGGTGCTCGCGTGGAGCAGCAATCTGGACCCGGAGCGCGCGGTGGCGGCGGGGACGGAGCCGGTGGACCGGCGGACGCTCTTCGAACAGGCCGACGTGGTCACCGTCCACTACAAGCTGAGCGCGCGCAGCGCGGGGCTGATCGGCGCGGAGGAACTCTCCTGGATGAAGCCGACGGCCCTGCTGGTGAACACCTCGCGGGGGCCGCTGGTCGACACGGCGGCGCTGACGGAGGCGGTGCGCTCGGGGCGGATCGCGGGGGCCGGGCTCGACGTCTACGACCTGGAGCCGCTCCCCGCCGACGACCCGCTGCGCACCGTGCCGGGCACCGTCCTCACCCCGCATCTGGGGTATGTCACGGAGGCCACGTACGAGGTGTTCTACGGTCAGGCGGCGGAGGACATCACGGCCTTCGCGGCCGGCACCCCACTGCGCGTCCTCACCTGACCCGGCGTCGGGGACGGCCGACCGGGCGGCCCGGCACGTACCCGGGCAAGCCGCCCGTCGCGGGTACGGTCCCGGCCGGGCGGCGGGGCGGCGACCGGCCTGTTCCGGCCGGGGGATCTCCCGGCCGGAACAGACCGTTGCCTCAGGCCCCGTCAGGCCTTCTCGGACTCCGAGGACTCCGAGGACTCCGAGGACTCCGAGGACTCCGGAGCCTTCTCGGCCCCTTCCGCCGCCTTGCCCTCTTCGCCAGCCTTGCCCTCTTCGCCCGCCGCGGACTCCTCGGAGGCCTCGGCCCTCTCGGGCTTCCCAGGCGCCCCGGATTCCCCGGAGTTCTCCGAACCCTCGGACTCCCCGGCCTTCACGGACTCCCCGGACTTCTCCGAATCCTCGGGCTCCCCGGGCGCCCCCGGCTCCTCGCCGTCCTCGAAGTAGGCGTCCAGGACCGTGTCCAGCTCCGCTTCCCACTCCTTGAGGAGACCCCTGGCCGGTGCCTCCACCTCGGCGTCGAACCAGCGCAGCGGCCCGGTGTGGACCGTGACCGTGAACCGGCGCCCGAAGCGCTGCGTCTTCACCTCGACCGCGCCGATCTCGTCCCAGTCGAACTCGGCCTCCTGGTCGTCCAGCTGGAACCGGACGCCCTCGCGGTTCGCGATGATCGCGCCGCGCCGGTCGCTGACCTCGAAGACGGGGCCGTCCCCGGCGGGACCGTCCCCGGCGGAGCCGTCCGCGTCATCGTCCGCGGCGCCGCGCTCGTCGTCCTTCTCGTCGGCCGGCTCCCGTTCCTCCGGCTCGTCCCGGTCGTCCCGCTCGTCCTTCTCCTCGTGTGCCGGCTGCTCCTTCTCCTCCGGTTCCTCCGGCCGCTCCTCTCCCTTCGCCTCCTCGTTCTCGTCACCGGCCCGCCGGGGCGCCGACGGGGACGGGGCCACGAGACCGGGGATGTACGCCGGGTCGGTCCCCGCGGCGAACTCGGTCTGGATCTTCGGATCTATGCGCTGCTCCACGGCAGGAAGTATGGACGACGAAGCTGTATGAGCCCAGTGAGCCCGCCGCCGTTCCCGGTCAGCCTCCACCGGCCAGCCGCAGCACCCGTACCCCGTACGGCTCCAGGGTCACCTCGTCCACGGCGGAGCCGTCCAGTTCGGTCAGGCGCCGCCCGGCCTCGACGGCGGGGGTGACGCGGAGCTCCTCGCGGCCCTGGCTGACCAGCCAGACGTACCGCTCGCCGCCCGCGTGGTCCAGCAGGTCGACGGCGACCCGGGGGTCGGCCACGGTGACCGGGCGGCGTACCCCGGCGTGCGCGGCGAGGGCGTCGTACAGCCGTACCGTCTGCTCCGGGTTGACGCGCGGTGTGACGGAGGCCATGTGCTCCAGCGGATAGGTGCAGAGCACCATGGCCCCCGCGCCGGTCGCGCGCCGCAGCAGCGCGGGGCGCCCCCGGCCGTCGACGGCCACCACCTCGGCGCCGTCCGGCTCCACCGGGAGGAAGGCCCGGCTGCTGGCCGTGCCCGCGGTACGGAAGGAGAGGGTGTCGCCCGGGGCGAGGGTGCCGAGGGGGCGGGTGAGGGTGAGTTCGACGGTGTCGTCCTCGATCGGGTCGACCAGGCCGTACTCCAGGAGGTGGCGGACGCCGAAGAGCCGGTTCAGATGGGCGTACCAGGGGCCGCGCTGCTCGTCGTGGGCGCCGGGCGAGTAGGAGACGTAGACGGTGGCGCCGCCGTGGGCCAGCTCCTCCAGCCGGTACCAGCTCGGGGCGAGCAACTGCTTGGTGGAGGGCAGCAGATAGAGCCGGTGCCCCTCGGGGATGGCGTCGCTCTCCCGTACGACGGTGGCGGGGGCGTCGGCGAGCCGGGAGCTGATCCATGCCTGCCGCCCGGTCCGCTCCACATACGCGCGGTCCTCCTCCCGGGTGAAGGGGTAGAGGGTGTCGAGGTACGAGGAGACCACCAGCGCGGTGTCGGTGGCGGGGCGCGAGCAGTGGCCGAAGTCGATGCGTTCCAGCAGCCCGGCGAACGAACGCACCTCCGCGAGCTGGGGTTTGGGGGTGCCCGTGGCGTCGGTCAGCCCGAAGTGCATCTCGAACGCGTGGTGGGAGTAGGGCGGCTGCTCGCGGAGCTGGTCGTAGTCGGTGTTGTTCCAGGCGATCCATCCGGTGGCACCGGCGAGCAGGCTGTTGTGGAGGGCCTGGCGGTAGTAGCGGGCGGCGCCGGGCCCCGAGGCGAAGTCGGAGGTGAGGCCGAACTCCTCCAGGACGACGGGGAGTCCGAAGGTGCCGGTGAGTTCGCAGACCCAGGCGGCGGCGTAGTGCTGGCGGACGGGGTCGTCCTCCATCCGGTAGACGTGCGGGCCCAGCCAGTCGGTGAGGGCGGCGCAGTCGCGGAGCCGGAAGCCGTTGTCGTGGCCGGAGTTCTCCAGGCCCCAGGCGCCGTCGCCGAGGGAGACCGGCTGCCGGGCGCCCCCGGCCCGTACGGCGTCCACGACGAGCTGGGCCCAGGCGGCGACGTCCTCGCGGGCGGCGTCCGAACGCCCGTAGATCGGCATCTCGTTGGAGATCAGCCACCCCGCCACGGCCGGGTGGTCCGTGAAGCGGGCGGTCATCTCGCGGGCGAACCAGGCCTGTTGGGCGACGAGCCGGACATCGGTGTAGAGGTCCCGGCCGGCGCGCCAGGCGGGGTCCCAGTTCTCGCCGCTCATATGGCCGACGAGGAAGGTGGGGACGGTGGTCATGCCGAGGGCGTGGTGGCGGTCGAGGAAGTCCGCGTAGTGGGCGCAGAGTTGGTCGTCGACGCGGTCGGGCTCCGGCATGAAGTCCGGCCAGTAGAAGAACGACCGGGTCATGGTGAGCCCGTGGTCGCGGAGGACCCGTAGCTCCTCCGTCACCACGTCGCCCCGGTACGAGCGCCACATGAGCGGCCCGCCTTCGCGCGACCAGAAGTTGGCGCCGATCCAGGTGACGGGGGCTCCCCCGGCGGTGATCCGGGCAGCGGGACGCGGCATCGGGGCGGACTCCCTTGAACGGCCTGACGGAAGGAATGCGCGAGGGAACATGAGCGGGAACAGGGAACGCGAGCGGGAATTACGGGAGGGAGTTCGGGAGCGGACAGGGACCAACAGGTGGCGGAAAGCAGGCAGCGGAAAGCAGGCGGTCGCGGCACCGGTGCGGACGGGCGGTGCCTCGGCCTTTCCAGTGAATCGCTGTACCGGTTTAGCGTCAACACCGCGTACCGGACGGGAAATACGTTCGGTAAACCGGTTCAGGCGCCGGTGGCCGGGGGCGGTGCCACGCTGCCGCGCGGGGTGAGCCGGGGCGCCGGGTCCTCCTGGTCCGCCACCGTCCGGCCGTCCGCGGCCTCCCGCAGCATCCGGGCGGCCCGTGCGCCGTATCCGACGATGTCCCTGCTCAGCGCGGTCAGTGGCGGGTCGACCAGTTCGCAGAGCGCCGAGTCGTCCCAGGCCACGACGGAGAGTTCGGCGGGGACGCGGACGCCGAGGGAGTGCGCGGCGGTCAGCCCCGACACGGCCATCACGTCGTTGTCGTAGAGGATCGCCGTGGGCGGCCGGGCGGTGGCGAGGAGGGCGCGGGTGGCCGCGGCGCCGCCCTCCCCGCTGTAGTCGGCCTCGACGGTCCCGCCGGTGAGCCCGCCCGCGCGGAGGGCCGCGTCGAAGGCGGCCGTACGGATCGCGGTGTGGCGCAGCGGGGCGGGGCCGCCGACCCGGGCGATCCTGCGGTGCCCCAGTCCCGCGAGGTGGCGGACGACGGTGGTGACGGCCGCGGCGTCGTCGCTCCAGACGGCGGGCAGGGTACGGCGGCCGTCCGGCGCCCCGATCAGCACGGCGGGCAGGCCGAGTTGCTCCAGGACGGGGAGGCGCGCGTCGTCGACCCGCAGGTCGACGAGGAAGACCCCGTCGACCCGGTGCCGGGCCGACCAGGAGCGGTAGAGGGCGATCTCGGTGGTCCGGTCCTCGGCCATGGTGAGGAGGAGCGGGGTGGCGTCGGCGGTCAGTTCGGACTGGATGCCCGAGATGAGCTGCATGAAGAAGGGTTCGAGCCCCAGGGTGCGCGCGGGGCGGTCGATGACCAGGCCGAACGCCCCCGCCGTACCCCCGGAGAGCGCCCGTGCCGCGCTGTTGGGCTGCCACCCCAGCTCCTGGGCGATGGCCCTGATGCGCCGGCGGGTGGGTTCGGAGACGCCGGGGCGGCCGTTGAGGGCGAAGGAGACGGCGGCCTTGGTGACGCCGGCCCGCTCGGCTATATCGGCCATGGTGGGGCGTTTCACGGTGGTGCCCTTTCTTTTCGCGCGGGTGCCGCGCACATCGTTCACCAGCGACGTCGAGAAAGGCAATGCACCGGCATTGACACGCCTTCCCGGCGCGCCTAATTTCACGGGCGCCGGATGGTGCGCGGACCACCCCCGGCTCCCTGGATATGTCACTTCCACGTCGCGGCCGAGCGCCGCGCGACCGAGCCAAGGGGCCGATATGACCGTGACCACCGAGACCATTCCGCGCGCGGGCCGGGCGAGGCGCCGCGCCGCCGCCGGACTCGCCGCCGCTGTCGCCGCCGCGCTGCTGGCTGCGGGGTGCACCGGCGGCGGGGCCGCCTCCCGGGGCGAGGAGGCGAAACCGGCCGAGGACCCGTCGAAAGTCTCCGGGACGATCACCGTGCTGACCCAGCGCACCGACTGGGTGCAGGACGGCACGATGGCCCGGTACGCGGACGAGTTCCGGAAGACCTACCCCAAGGTGACCGTCAAGTTCGACGGGATCACCGACTACGAGGGGGAGGTCAAGATCCGGATGAACACCAAGAACTACGGTGACGTCCTGCTGATCCCCGGCGCGATCAAGAAGAACGACTATCCGCGTTTCTTCGCCTCCCTCGGCAGCCGGGCGGAGCGGGCGGAGAAGTACCGGTTCACCGACTACTCCACGGTCGACGGCAAGGTCTACGGGCAGAGTCCGATCGGGGTGGTGCCCGGCTTCCTCTACAACAAGAAGGTGTGGGCGGAGGCCGGGGCCACCGAGTGGCCCACCACGCCCGCCGCGTTCCTGGACGCGCTGCGGGCGATCAGAGCGAAGACGTCGGCGGTGCCGTACTACACCAACTTCAAGGACATGTGGCCGCTCACCTCGTGGACCTACGCCCTGGGTTCGGTGAGCTGCGACGCCCAGGCGCAGAACCGGCTGACCACCACCGACCCATGGGCCAAGGGGTCCGAACTGCGCACGGTGGACACGCTGTTGTACGACATCGTGCACGGGAAGCTGATCGAGAAGGACCCCTCGACGACCAACTGGGAGGCGTCCAAGCCGAGGCTGGCCAAGGGCGAGATCGCCACGATGTGGCTGGGCTCCTGGGCGATCCCGCAGTTCCGGGACGCGGCGGAGAAGGCCGGCACGGACCCCGGCGACATCGGCTTCATGCCCTTCCCCGCCCAGGTCGACGGCGCGTTCTGCGCGGTCGCCTCGCCGGACTACCAGTTGGCGGTGAACGTCCACTCGCCCCGGAAGGAGGCGGCGCGCGCCTGGGTCGACTGGTTCACCGAGAAGTCCGGGTACGCGGCGGACAACCTGGCGCTCTCCCCGCTGAAGGACGCCGCGCTCCCGGCCGTACTGAAGCCGTACACGGACCGGGGGGTGAACTTCATCGAACTGGACCAGAAGGACCGGGCGCTGGTGAACGAGATCGACAACGCGGCCGAGGTGGGCCTGGAGAAGCCGGAGTACCGGCAGAAGCTGGTCGATGTGGCGCGCGGCGCCGCCCAGGGCGATCTGGACGGCTATCTCGGCGGGCTCTCCGAGCGGTGGACCCGGGCGGAGAAGAGCGCGGGCGCGCGGTGAGCGGCAGGCGGGGGCTGACGCCCTGGCTCTTTCTGCTGGTCCCGGTGGCGCTGCTGGTGGTGTTCACGTACGCGCCGGTCGTCAACATGCTCGTCTACAGCCTGACGGACTGGGACGGGGTCTCCCCCGAACTCTCCTTCACCGGCCTCGGCAACTACGCGGAGATCTTCACCCGGCCGGCGCTCTTCCAGGTCTTCTTCGTCAGCGGCTACTACCTGGCGGCTTCGGTGGTGCAGATCGGCGCCGCGCTCTACTTCGCGACGGTGCTGAGCTTCCGTACCCGGTTCCGGAACTTTTTCAAGGGGGTGCTGTTCTTCCCGTATCTGATCAACGGGGTGGCGATCGGTTTCGTCTTCCTCTACTTCTTCCAGGAGGGCGGCACGCTCGACTCGGTGCTGCGGCTGCTCGGGGTCTCCGGCGACCACGCCTGGCTCTCCTCCTCGACCTCGGCCAATGTCTCGCTGGCCGGGGTGTCGGTGTGGCGGTACATGGGGCTGAACTTCGTGCTCTTCCTCGGCGCGATCCAGTCGATCCCGGGCGAGCTGTACGAGGCGTCCGCGCTGGACGGGGCGGACCGGTGGCAGCAGTTCCGGCACATCATCGCGCCGGGCATCCGGCCGGTCCTGAGCCTCAGTGTGATTCTGGCGGTCTCCGGGTCGCTGTCGGTCTTCGAGATCCCGTACATCATGACCGGCGGGGCCACCGGGACCGAGACCTTTGTGATCCAGACCGTGAAGCTGGCGTTCCAGTTCAACAAGACGGGGCTGGCGTCGGCGGCGGCCGTGGTGCTGCTGGTGATCGTGCTGCTGGTGACCTGGGTGCAGCGCCGTCTCGTCCCGGACGACAAGGTGGATCTCGTATGAGCGCCCGTGTCCCGTGGGCCGGTGTCCCGTCGGCGGGTTCCGGCTCGGCCCGTGCGCCGCGTGCCCGTGCGCCGCGTGCCCGTGCCGTGCTGGCCGGTTGGCTGAAGTATCTGTCGCTGGTGGTGGCGGCCGTGGTGGTGCTGCTGCCGCTCGGGGTGGTCTTTCTGACCTCGCTGAAGACCGAGCGGGAGCTGGCGGACGGCGGGGGCGCGCTGGCGCTGCCGCGCGACCTGTTCAATGTCGCGAACTACGGGACGGCGTTCACGGACGGGCGGATGCTCGGCGCGTTCGGGAACACCGCGTTCATCCTGTTCTTCGCGATCGGCGGGACGGTGGTCATCGGTTCCATGACCGCGTACGCCATCGACCGCTTCGACTTCCGCTTCCGCCGGCTGGTGCTGGTGGCGTTCCTGGTCGCCGCGCTGGTGCCCGGGGTGACGACACAGGTGGCGACCTTCCAGATCGTCAACAGCCTCGGGCTCTTCGACTCGCTGTGGGCGCCGGTCCTGCTCTACATGGGCACCGACATCGTCTCGATCTACATCTTCCTCCAGTTCATCCGGGGGATCCCGGTCTCGCTGGACGAGTCGGCGCGGCTGGACGGCGCGGGCCCCTTCACGGTCTTCCGGAAGATCATCTTCCCGCTGCTCCGGCCCGCGATCGCGACCGTGGTCATCATCAAGGGCATCACGGTCTACAACGACTTCTACATCCCGTTCCTCTATCTGCCGTCGGACGAGCGGGGCACGATCTCCACCTCGCTGTTCCGCTTCAAGGGGCCGTTCGGGGCGCACTGGGAGACCATCTCGGCGGGCGCGGTGCTGGTCATCGTGCCGACGCTGGTCGCGTTCCTCTTCCTCCAGCGCTTCATCTACAACGGCTTCACCCGGGGCGCGACCCGCTGACCGTACGGCCGTTCGCCGGGCGCCGGGCGCCGGGCGTGAGGTGTCAGGCGCCCGGCGCCCGGGGTCAGCCGAGGTCGTCGGGGCCGCCGGGGACGAACCAGGTGGGCGCGTCGCCGAGCGCCTGCTTGATCCGGAAGAGCGCGTACTCGGCCAGTTCGGGCAGCCCGTCCACCGGGAACCAGGCGACCTCCAGCGACTCGTCGTCGTTGACCCGGGCCTCGCCCCCGACGGCCCGGCAGCGGAAGCAGATGTCCATGAACTGGCAGTGGTCGCCGTTGGGGTACGTGACCGGCTTCAGCGCCTGGACGAGGACGACCCGTTCCACCTCGCAGCGGACGGCGGTCTCCTCGTACACCTCGCGCACCACCGTGACGGCGGGCTGCTCGCCCGGCTCCGCGATGCCGCTGATCAGCGACCAGCGGCCGGTGTCGGCGCGGCGCCCGAGCAGCACCCGGCCCTCGTCGTCGAGGACGACGGCGCTGACGCCCGGGAGGAGCAGGAGCTGGTGGCCGGCGGTGGCCCGGATCTCGCGGATGAAGTCAGGGGTTCCCATGCCCCGACCCTACCGGCCCCGGGCGAACGCCCCCGGGGCCGCGCGGAGTCGCCCGGAGTCGCCCGGACGCCCCCCCGGGGCCCTCAACCGCCGTTCGCGGCGCGCCTCGTGCGCACGGCGCCCGCCACCGCCCAGCCCAGTCCGGCGAGCGCGACGGCGGCCAGCAGCGCCTCGGGGAGGGCGCCGAGCCGGGTCGCGGGGGTGAGCGAGGAGCGCAGCGGGACCTTCGCGACCAGGGCGCCGGGGGTGAACATCCCGGTCTGCCGGACGATCGTGCCGTCCGGCTCGATGATGGCGCTGACCCCGCTGGTGACCGGGACGACGACGGTCCTGCTGTGTTCGACGGCCCGCACCCGGTCCATGGCGAGCTGCTGGTACGTCATCTCGCTGCGGCCGAAGGTGGCGTTGTTGCTGGGTACGGAGATCATCTGGGCGCCGTGGACGACGGAGTCCCGTACCGCCCAGTCGAACGCCGCCTCGTAGCAGGTGGCGAGGCCGACCTTGGTGCCGGCCAGATCGAAGACCCCGGTCTTCGTGCCCCGGGAGAAGTCCCTGCGGACCATCTCCGCGTACCCGGGGCTGATCCAGCGCACCAGGGAGCGGAGCGGCAGATACTCGCCGAACGGCTGGATCACGCGCTTGTCGTAGGTGGCGGTCGGGCCGCGCCGGGGGTCCCAGAGGATCTGCCGGTTGAACATCGGCCCGGTGTCGGGCGTGACGACGGCGCCGACCGAGATCGGCACCCCGATCGTTCTGGCGGCCTGGCTGATCAGGGCGTACGCGTCGGCGTTGCGGTACGGGTCGATGTCGGAGGAGTTCTCCGGCCAGAGCACGAAGTCGGGGCGGGGCTCCTTGCCCGCGGCGACATCGGCGGCGAGCTGGAGGGTCCGATTGACGTGGTTGTCGAGGACGGCGCGGCGCTGGGCGTTGAACTCGAGACCGGCGCGCGGCACATTGCCCTGGATCGCGGCGACGGTCGCGGTGCCGTTCTGCGGGGCGTCGCTGACCAGCGGGGACGCGGCGAGCCCGCCGAGGACCGGGACGAGGACGGTGGCCGCGGCCACGGCGACCGGGCCCCGGGGGACGGTGCGGCTCGCACGGTACGCGAGGAACTGGTGGACGGCCTCATGGAGCCCGAAGCCGCAGAGCGCGACGGCGAAGCCGAGCAGCGGGGTACCGCCGACCGCCGCGAGCGGCAGGAAGACGCCGTCCGCCTGGCCGAAGGCGATCTTGCCCCAGGGGAAGCCGCCGAAGGGGATCCGGGCGCGCACCGCCTCGCCGAGGATCCAGACCGCCGCCGCCCAGAGCGGCCGGAGCGGCAGCCTGCCGGCGGCGGCGATCCCGGTCGCCGTGAGGGCGACGAAGACGGCTTCCAGCGCGGCGAGCCCCAGCCAGGGCCCCGGTCCCACCTCGGTGCCCGTCCAGTGGAGCAGGGGCAGCAGGAAGCCGAGCCCGGCGAGGTAGCCGAGGCCCAGGGCGGCGCGGAAACGGCGCCCGTACAGGGTCCAGGCGAGCAGCGCGAACCCGGGCAGCGCCAGCCACCACAGGGTGCGCGGCGGGAAGCTCCCGTAGATCAGCAGCCCGGAGAGCACGGCCGCGGCGGGCCGCGCGAACCGCGCGGGCAGGGACCGGGACCGCGCCGGGCCGTCGGGGGCGGCGGGGTGCGGGGGTTCGGCGGTGGTGACAGTGGCGCTCACCCGGCGGAGTCTACGGTGGCGCCCGGTGGACCGGAGGCAGGACCTCCGCACCGCGCCCGTTCCCCGGCTCCGCGACCGGGACCCGTCGGACCTGTGGGAATACTTCTCCGCAATACCTCCACAAACGCCCGTCCCTGCCATTAACGTGTGCGCCAGTCCGTGGCGCACAGCCCGGATCCGGCCATGCGTACGGGCAGGGCCGGTCAGAGCTCGGGGGGTCCACGACATGGCCGCACCGGCGGAACACGTCGCGGTGGCACGGCGGGGCAGGGCACCGGACGCGGTCGGCGCGGCGCTGCTGGCCGGCTGCGCGGTATGGGCGCTGATCAGCTCGGCGGGGCGGGAGGCCAGGCCGGAGGGGGTGCTGCTGGCGGTCCTCACGGTCACCACGGGGTATGTGGTCGGCCGGATCAGCGGGTCGCTCGTGCCGGTCGCGACCGCCGGTGCGATGGCGCTGGTCTGGTTCGGCGGGGCGATCGCATCCGGCCAGGGGACGTTCGGCGCGGCCACGATGAGCGCCGCCGCGCCGCCCGGCGACTCGGGGGCGGTGGCGGCGCTGCTGGTGCTGGCGGGCGGGGCGGCCTGCGCGGCGGCGACCGGGGCGCGGCGGCTGCCGGTGCGGTCGGCGATGTGGCTGCTGGCGGCGGTGATCGCGGGCACCGCACTGGCACTCGACTCGGTGGTGGGGTTCCTCACGACGGCCGGGGTGGTGCTCTGCTCACTGGCCGCCGCCCGGATCCGGCGGCGGCTGCCGGGTCTCGCGGCGTACGCGCTGATCACGGTGGCGGTGGTCGGGACGGGGTGGGCGGTGGCGGAACGGGCGCTCCCCGAGGGGCTGACGGTCGCGCTGGAGGGCCAGCTCACCGAGCACCGGATGGAGCTGTGGCACGACGCCGCCACGCTGGTGAAGGCGGACCCGGTACGCGGGGCGGGGCCGGACCGGTTCGGCGACCTGAGCACGGCGGCGGCGCGCTCCCCGGACAACGACGGGAAACCGCACTCGGCGCCGCTCCAGGCGGCGGCCGAGCAGGGCGTGGTCGGGGTGGCACTGCTGGGGGCGCTGTTCGGGTGGTCGCTCTCCGTACTGGGCCGCTCCCCCTGCTCCACTCCGGTGACCCTGACGGTCGGCGCCACCCTGACCGCCCTGGCCGCGCTGGCGACGGTGGGCAACGCGCTGAGTTTCACCCAGGTCACCCTGGGCGCGGGCCTCCTGGCCGGCCTGGCCACCGCCCGCCCGGCCCCCGACCTCACCCCACAGGACCCCCCGGAATCCCCCAGAACCGCCCGCGACGGAGAACCGGCGGGGGTGTAGCGCGGGGGGGGCGGACCCGGACGCGGACGCGGCCCGCGCGACGCTCACGGCCCGCACCACACCCCCGGCGCCACAGGGTTCGTCCCGACCGGGGCGCCCCATGCTCCGGTCCGGCGCCCGGCCCGGCCTAGGCCTCCGGGGCCGCCGTGCTCGCCCCGCGTCGTACGGCGCCTCAGCCGCCCGTCGCGCCCGTCGCGCCGGTCGCGCCCGTCGGTCCCGGGGCGCCGGGGTCGGTCGCCGTCGGCGGGAGGAGCCCCAGGCGGTGGCGGATGACGCGGACCGCCGATTCCGCGTCATCCACCGTGACCGTGAACGTGCGGCCGTCGCCGAGTCTGAGGACCACGGCCTCGCCCCGCCGCACCACCACCGCCGTCCCTATCTCCGGGCGCCAGCGGTATCCCCAGCCGCCCCACTGGCGCGGGGTGACCCGGGGGGCGAAGTCCGCGGCCACGACCTGGTCGAAGGCGATACGGCGGCGGGGCAGCCCGATGTGGCCGCACCGCACCTCCAGGTATTCCTGGTCGACGCTGACCGCCACATGGACGAAGGCCAGCGTGCCGAAGAGGATCAGCAGACCCGCCGCCACACACCCGACGACGGACATCACCAGGGCCACCGGGCCGCTGTTCCAGTTGGACTCGACGGCCAGCTCGACCCCGAGCGCGACACAGGCCGCGCCGGCGGCGGCCAGCAGCCACTGCACACGGTTGGTGGCCCGGCCGCTCCATGTCTCGGGGAGGGGCGCGGCCGCCTCGTCCTCCTGCCCGGGAAGGTCCTTCATGTCTCGCAGCGTACTCAGATTCCGCCCACCGGGGAGGCCCTGTGGACAACCGGGACGGGGCTGCGCCGAACGGGTTACTCGGGGATGTTCGCCCGTACCAGCCCCGCGAGGGTCCGGCCCTCGGCGTACGCCAGCGCCGCCCGCGGCAGCTCCGCCTCGCGCCCGCTCAGCAGCACCGTGAGCCGCCCTCCCCCGGCGGCGGAGCCACCGGCGGCGGCCTCGCGCGCGACGGAAGCGGAAGCGGGGCGCCCCCCGAGCCGGCGCAGCGTCTGCGCGGCGACCGCGCCCGCCGACCCGAACAGCACCGGGTCCGGCAGCCCGGTCGCGCGGACCGCGGCGAGGATGCGCCCGGCGACCAGTTCGTAGTGGGTGCAGCCGAGGACGACGGCCCGTACCCCCCTCGGGGTGAGCGCGGCGGCGGCCGTGACCGTGCGCTCGATCGCCTCCTCGTCCGCGTGCTGGACGGCGTCCGCGAGCCCCGGGCAGGGCACCTCGGTGACCTCGGCCCCGGCGGCGAAGTCCCGGATCAGGGCGCGCTGGTAGGGGCTGCCGGTGGTGGCGGGGGTGGCCCAGATCGCGACGGGGCCGCCGCCGGCCGCCGCGGGCTTGACCGCGGGCACCGTGCCGATGACCGGGATACGGGGCTCCAGCTCGGCCCGGAGCGCGGGCAGCGCATGCACCGTGGCCGTGTTGCAGGCGACGATCAGCGCGTCGGGGCGGTGGACGGCGGCGGCGCGCGCCACGGCGAGCGCCCGCTCGGTGAGGTCCTCGGGGGTACGCGGCCCCCAGGGCATCCCGTCGGGGTCGGAGGAGAGGACGAGACCCGCGTCGGGGACCAGCCGCCGTACCGCGTCGGCCGCCGCGAGAAGCCCGATGCCGGAGTCCATGAGCGCGATCTTCACCCGGTCACCATAGTCGACGGTACTTGCGGTCCTCCCCAGGTGGTGCAGACTGCGGCGAATGAGCGCCGTTGTCTGGATCGCCGTGGGTTCGCTGGCCGCGTGGGGCTGGCTGTTGCTGGGTCAGGGCTTCTACTGGCGTACGGACCAGCGGCTCCCCCCGCACGAGGGCTACCGGACGAACACCGGGAACGCCAAGGACGACGAGGGGGACGACAGCCGCTTCTGGCCCTCCGTGGCGATCGTCGTACCGGCCCGGGACGAGGCGGCGGTCCTGCCCGAGTCACTGCCGTCGCTGCTGGCCCAGGTCTATCCCGGCAAGGCGGAGATCTTCCTGGTCGACGACGGCAGCGGGGACGGCACCGGCGAGCTGGCCAGGGAGCTGGCCGGGCGGTACGGCGGGCTGCCGCTGACGGTCTCCACGCCCGGCGAGCCGGAGCCCGGCTGGACCGGCAAGCTGTGGGCGGTACGGCACGGGATCGCGCTGGCCCGCGCCCGCGACCCCGAGTATCTGCTGCTGACGGACGCCGACATCGCCCATGAACCGGACAGCCTGCGCGAACTGGTGGCGTCGGCGCGCTCGCAGGACTTCGACCTGGTCTCGCAGATGGCCCGGCTGCGGGTGGTGAGCGGCTGGGAGAAGCTGATCGTCCCGGCGTTCGTCTACTTCTTCGCCCAGCTCTATCCGTTCCGCTGGATCAACCGGCCCGGCGGGCGCACCGCGGCGGCGGCCGGGGGGTGCGCCCTGCTCCGTACCGAGACGGCGGTACGGGCCCGGGTGCCGGAGTCGATCCACCAGGCCGTGATCGACGATGTCTCGCTGGCCCGCGCGGTACGCCGGGACGGCGGCCGGATCTGGCTGGGGCTCGCGGAGCGGGTGGACAGTGTGCGCCCCTACCCCCGGCTCGCCGACCTCTGGCGGATGGTGGCGCGCAGCGCGTACGCCCAGCTCACGCATAATCCCCTGCTGCTCCTGGGGACGGTGGCGGGGCTGGCCGTGATCTATCTGGCGCCGCCGGCGGCGGTGGCCGCCGGGGTGTTCGCCGGGAACGGGGCCGCGGGGTGGACCGGGTTCGCGGCGTGGGCGGTGATGACCGGCACGTACATCCCGATACTCCGCTACTACCGGCTCTCCCTCTGGCTGGCCCCGCTGCTCCCGTTCACGGCGCTGCTCTATCTGCTGATGACGGTCGACTCGGCGGTACGGCACTACCGGGGGCGCGGGGCGGCCTGGAAGGGGCGGACCTACCGCCGCCCCCGGACCGCCCCGGACCAGTGAGGCCCCGCCGGAAGGCGGACGGGGCGCTCCCGCCGGCGGCGTAGGTCACTTCCTGCCGGGCGTCCAGTTCATGCCCCACCCGTAGGCGTAATCGATGGTGCGCTGCGGGCTGACGCCGCGTTCCGGTACGAGGAACCGGGCCTCGCGCTGGACGACGAGGTCGGATCCGGTGTTGGTGATCAGGGCGAGGGAGCAGACCGTGGAGGCCACGGTGCACTCGCCGAGCGAGAAGTCGATCGGGGCGCCGTGCTGGGGCTGGAGGGTGACCGTGGCGTCGAGGTCGGCGAAGCTGCGGGCGCCCTCGTAGATGGTGACGAAGATGACGACGCGGCGCAGCCGGTTCTTGTGGTCGAGGTTGATGGTGAGGTTCTCGCCGCTGTCGACGGCGCCGGTGCGGTCGTCGCCGTCGAGGTGGATGTAGGGCGGCTGGTGGAGCGAGCCCCAGGCGTTCCCGAGCGCCTGGACCACGCCCTTGCGGCCGTCGGTGAGTTCGTACAGGGCGCACAGGTCGAGGTCGAGATCGCCGTGCATCGCGACGGCCCGGCCGAGCTTGGCGCCCCACCCCTGGAACTGTTTGCGCACCTGCCAGTTGAGGTTCACCCGCATCACACCGGAGGTGCCGCCCTGTTTCGCCAGCGAGACGGAGGGCGCCTCCTTCGTCAGCGTCACCTTGCTCAGCCGTACCGGCGCCGCGGGGGCGGCGGGCGGCGCGGGCGGGGCGGCCGGCGGGGGTGTCACCGGCGGGGTGTACGGGGCCGCCGCGGGCGGCGGCGGTACGGAGAGCGAGGGCGCGGTCGGCGCGGAGGCCGCCGTGGGGCGCGCGGCCGGCACGACAGGCGGGGCGGGCGCGGCGGGAGCCGGGGGCGGTGCCGGCGCGGCGGGGGCCGGGTCGTCGACGGTGATCCCGAAGTCGGTGGCGAGACCCGCGAGTCCACTGCCGTACCCCTGCCCGACGGCCCGGAACTTCCACTGGCCCTGGCGCCGGTAGAGCTCGCCGACGACGAACGCCGTCTCGACGGTGGCGTCCGTGGAGTCGTACCGGGCGATCTCCGTGCCGTTCGCCGCGTCCACCACCCGTACCCGCAGCCCGGGCACCTGGCCGAAGGTGCCGCCGTCGGCCGAGGCGGCCAGGACGACGCGTTCCACGGCGGGTTCGATCCGCGCGAGGTCGACGGCGAGGGTGTCGGTCGTCTCCGCGCCGCCGGGCGTCTTGCCCTCGTGCCGTACGGTGCCGGAGGAGTGCCGGGGCTGGTTGTAGAAGACGAAGTCCGCGTCCGAGCGGACCCTGCCGGAGACGAGCAGGAGCGCCGACGCGTCGACGTCCGGCACCCCGGGCCCGGCGCGCCACCCCACCTCGACGCGGACGGCCGCCGCCGTCACCGGAAGATTGGCTCCTTTAAGCATGGACATGCTCGCCCCCATCACACCTGGCTGAGTCCGGTCGTTCGGTACGGTCCAACCTAAACGAGACACCGCCGCGCCGGTCCCCCGGACACCGCGGGACCCGCCGGTGACACCCGCGCGGGGCGGCCGCCGGGCGGTCACCGGAGGGGCGCCCGGCCCGGTGTCCGGGGGCGTCAGGACCGGTGTCCCGCCGGGTGTCCCGCCGGGGATCCGCCATCGTCCGCTCACCGCGCTATCTCCCCTTTGTTCCCTGGATGTTGCCACCGGATGACAGCGCCGCACCCCCGGCGGAGGGGACGGCGTCCCGGCGCGGTACCCGACCGGTGACGGACGGAGAAGAAGCACCTCAAGCAGGGCTCGCCAACCGCTAGGTCATGGGCTTAACTTAGGTTCCATGACCTCCCCCCGCGCCAGCTACGGCGGCGGTTACTACACCGCCCCGTCGTTCCCGGACACCCCCATCTACGACTCCCTGGTCGCGGAGCGGGGCACGCCTCAGATCGCCCCGATCCGAGTGCCCGCCGCTTACGACAGCGGCAACAGCTATCTTCCGGCCCTGCCCTCGGCACTCCCGGCGCTCCCGGCGGGCCCCTCCCAGCCGACGCCCTCCTACGGCGGCGGGTACCAGCAGCCGATGCAGCAGGCCCCGCAGCCGATGCCGCTCCAGCAGTCCCCGGCGCCGTACATCCCGCAGCAGGCTCCGCAGCGCGCCCCGCAGATGCCGCAGATGTCCCAGGTGCCGCAGCCGCCGCAACAGCAGCAGTACGGGCAGCCGCAGCCCCAGCGCCCGATGCCCGGCGCCGGACAGCGCCCGATGCCCGGTACGGGGTACGAGGCGATGCGCCCGGCAGCGGCCCGGCCCGCGCCCGCCCCGCCTCAGCAGTACGAGGACCCGTACAACCGTCCCTACCAGAGCCGGGGTTACTGAGACAGGCCCTTTCACGCCGAGGGCGGGCCGGTCGCGCGTACGCGCACCTCGGGGAGGAGGTACGGCCCGCCGCTCTCCCGCCCTCTCGTATCCCCGCGCACCCGTGTCCCGTGACGGCCGCCACACCGGGAACACCGCGCACCGCACCGTCCGTTGACCGGACGGACGCAGGTGCGTGCATGGGGCACTGAAGTGAGCTGGCTCTCTCTTCCCGCCGCGCGCGCGTGAAACCCGCCGTCCCGGCCAAGACGGAAGAGGGAGAGGGGGTGCGGACCTGTGCGCACCATGGCGGGGCTCTGGCGCTGGCGGCGCAACCCCTTGCGGCGCGGGACCGATCTGGCCGAGGCGTGGCTGGCGCTGGCGGCTCTGGTGCTGATCGCGGTGGCGGCACCGGCGATCGGCTGGTTCTGCGGCCGCCAGGTCGACACGGCGCTGCGCGAGACGGTACGGATCCAGCAGGCGGAGCGCCACCGGGTCCAGGCCGTGGTGGTCTCGCGCGCCACGGAGCGGCCGTTCCTGGCGTACGACGCGGAGTCGACCACCGAGCACGCCACCGGCGGCCGGGTCGTCGCGACCTGGCACGCGCCCGACGGCACGGCGCGTACGGGCACGGTGACCGCCCCGCTGCGGACCCCGCACGCGGGCGACACCTTCCCGGTCTGGGCCGACGGCCAGGGCCGGCACGTCCAGGCCCCCATGGACACCGAGGCGGCGCACGCGCACGCGGTGCTGGCCGGGATCGGGATCGCGGCGCTCGCCGTCGGGACGGTGGAGGGAGGCCGGCGGCTGGCCGTATGGCGGCTCGTACGGCGGCGGTACCAGCGGCTCGACCAGGCCTGGGCCGAGGCCGGTCCCGACTGGGGCCGTACCGGGACGGGGAGTTGAGCCGCCGGTCGGTCTTCCACGGCTCCTCCGTCCGGGCCGTGGCGGCGCGGGAAGGTCAACTGCCGCTGGTGGTACGGCCGTAAAGTTGTGCCCGGTATTCCCGGCGGCGACAGGGGCACGGACGGAAAGCGCCCTCCCCGGTGTGCCGCTCGCGTCAACCCGGCGGTCCCGCGCGCGCTACGGTGGTGCCGCCCGGTACGCCGCACGCACTGACCGGGGGCCGGGGCCGGCACCCGGGACGGCATGACACGGGCACGCACGAGGTGGGGACAGAACAACACCATGGCACAGGGCACGGTCCAGGTGACCAACACCGGTACATCGCGTTGGCGGCGGCGCACGGGCGAGTACGCCTCCCTCGCCGCCGCCCTGGAGGCCGCGGGTGACGGCGACATCCTCACCGTCGCCCCCGGGACGTACCGGGAGAATCTGGTCGTCACGCGGGCGGTCACGCTGCGCGGGGCGGAGGGTTCCCTCGGCTCCGTACGGATCGCACCGGTGGACGGTGTGCCGCTGGTGGTGCGCGCCTCGGCGACCGTCCAGGACCTCCATGTGGAGGGCCAGGACGCGACCGCGCCCGCGCTGCTGGTGGAGGACGGCACCCCGGAGCTGGCGGATCTGCGGATCGTGACCCGCTCGGCGGCCGGTATCGAGGTGCGCGGCGCCGCGCGGCCCACGGTGCGGCGGTGCACCGTCGACAATCCGGCCGGGGTGGGGATAGCCGTGCTCGACGGGGCCGGCGGGGTGTTCGAGGAGTGCGAGATCGTCGCCGCGGGCCAGGCCGGCATCTCGGTGCACGGCGGCGCCCACCCCCGTCTGGAGCGGTGCCGGGTGCACCACTCCTCCGGGTCGGGCCTCTCGGTCACCGGGGAGGGCAGCGGCCTTGAGGCACTGGGCTGCGAGGTGTACGAGATCAAGGGCACCGGGGTGCGCATCGCGTCCCGCGCCACGGTCCACCTCACCGACTCCTCGGTCCACCGCACCTCGGCGGACGGGATAACGCTCGACACCGACGCCGTGCTCACGCTCTCCGACTGCGACATCCACGACATCCCGGAGAACGCGGTCGACCTGCGCTCCCGTTCGGTGCTGACGCTGACCCGCTCCACGGTGCGGCGCTTCGGCCGCAACGGTCTCTCGGTGTGGGACCCGGGCACCCGCGTGGACGCCAACCAGTGCGAGATCCACGACAGTACGGGCGACTATCCGGCGGTCTGGGTGAGCGACGGCGCGACCGTCGTGCTCGACGCCTGCCGGCTGCACGACGTGCCCGACGCGCTCTTCGTCCTCGACCGGGGCTCGCGCGCCGATGTCGTGGACACCGATATCTCCCAGGTGCGGAACACGGCGGTGTCGGTGAGCGACGGGGCCACCGCCCAGCTCGACGACTGCCGGATCAGGGAGGCGTCCACCGGCGCCTGGTTCCGCGACCACGGCAGCGGCGGCACCCTCAACTCCTGCACCATGGACGATGTCCAGACCGGTGTGATCGTCACCAAGGGCGCCGACCCGACCATCGAGCGGTGCACGGTGACCTCGCCGGGCGAGGCGGGGTTCTATGTCTCCGCCGAGGGGCGCGGCACCTTCCACAACTGCCGGGTGACGGGCAGCCGCGGCTACGGCTTCCATGTCATGGACGGCTGCCGTACGACGCTCACCCGCTGCCGTACGGAGCGGTGCGCGCGCGGCGGGTACGACTTCGCGGAGGACGGGCCGACCGTCGAGGACTGCACCAGTGACGAGAGCGGCGTGCTCGCCCCGCCGTCGCCCGCCGGTTCCGGGGAGCCGGCGGCGAAGCTGACGGCCACCCAGTCCCCCGGGCTGCTCGGCGCCGTACCGGCGCAGCCCACCGCGGCTCCCGCCCTGCCGGCCGGTGTCACCGCCACCACGGAGCCCGCGCGCGGCTCGGAGGAGGTGCTCGGCGAGCTGGACGCGCTGGTCGGGCTGGAGAGCGTCAAGCGCGAGGTACGGGCGCTCACCGACATGATCGAGGTGGGCCGGCGGCGCAAGGAGGCGGGTCTGAAGGCGGCCTCGGTCCGCCGCCATCTCGTCTTCACCGGCTCCCCCGGCACCGGCAAGACGACGGTGGCCCGGCTCTACGGCGAGATCCTGCACTCGCTGGGGGTGCTGGAGCGCGGCCATCTGGTCGAGGTCTCCCGGGTGGACCTGGTCGGCGAGCACATCGGCTCGACGGCGATCCGGACCCAGGAGGCGTTCGACCGGGCGCGCGGCGGGGTGCTCTTCATCGACGAGGCATACGCGCTCTCCCCGGAGGACTCGGGGCGTGACTTCGGCAAGGAGGCCATCGACACGCTGGTGAAGCTGATGGAGGACCACCGGGACGCGGTCGTGGTGATCGTCGCCGGGTACACCGCGGAGATGGAGCGGTTCCTCACCGTCAACCCCGGTGTGGCGTCCCGGTTCTCCCGGACCATCACCTTCACCGACTACGACCCGGAGGAGCTGCTGCGGATCGTGCGGCAGCAGTCCGAGGAGCAGGAGTACCGGCTCGCCGAGGGGACCCCGGAGGCGCTGCTCACGTACTTCACCGAGCTGCCGAAGGGGCCCGCCTTCGGCAACGGCCGGACCGCGCGCCAGACCTTCGAGGCGATGGTGGAGCGGCACGCGGGCCGGGTCGCCCAGCTCCCGGAGGCGTCCACGGACGACCTGACGCTGCTCTACCCGGAGGACCTCCCCGAACTGCCCTGACCGGCACTGGTCGCCCTGCCCGCACCGGCCGTGCCGCCGAGGCCCGCGCCACCGGGGTCCGCCGTGCCGGGGCCGGTGGTGCCGGGGGCGGCGGCGAGCGGCGGGATCAGCACCGCCCCGGCGTCGGTGCGCTGGGGCGGCAGCAGCGGCGGCAGCCGGTCGAGGAGCGCGGCGCGTTCCTCGGCGAAGACGGGGTCGTCCTGGTAGTCGGAGTGGCCGTAGACCGGCTCGGGCAGCGGGTCCTGGACCGTACGGCCGTAGAGGAGCGGGTCCTTCAGCGGGCCCCGGTCCACCTCCGTGCCGTCGCCGCCCCGGCCGACCCGGACCGGCCCCCCGATCGGGTCGGTGGCCCGCCACAGATTCCGCCAGCAGTGCAGTTCCGTGCTGAGGTCCTTGAGTTGCCCGGTGCCGAAGTACGCGGGGAACCAGCGCCCGTACAGCCGCTCCAGCGGGGAGCCGTACGTGAGCAGCGCGACCCGGTGGCGGGTGGCGGGCGAGAGCTGCCAGACGGCGGCGGCGGCGAGCACACTGCCCTGCGAGTGGCCCGAGAGCACCAGCCGGCCGCCGGTGAGCGCGGTCCAGGAGGCGATGCGCCAGGTGAGGTCGGGGACGGCGCGCTCGGCGTAGCAGGGCGGCGCGAACGGGTGGGCGGCGCGCGGCCAGAACGTTCCGACGTCCCAGAGGATGCCGACGGTGCGGCGGGCCGAGGGGTAGAGGTAGGCGCGCCGGCCGAGGACGACGAGCAGGACGAAGCCGAGCCCTATGAACCAGGAGCCGAGCGCCTGCGCGGTCTCGGCGACGGCCTCCGGGAACGGCCCGCTGCCCCGCAGCGCGCTGCCCGGCACCTGGCCGCTGACCCAGGACCCGGCGACGGCGGCGGCGCCGAGCAGCAGCGTCGCGCCGGCGATCAGGCCGAGCAGCCGGGGCGCGGAGTCGGTGAGCGCGGCGCGGGCGCGGGTCCCGGCGATCTGCCGGATACGCGGGGAGTCGTCGACGCTCTTGCCGTACTCCTTGGCGACGGCGGGTTCCAGGGCGCGGGTGGCGCGCGCGGTGCGCAGAGAGAGGACGGCGACCGGGACGACGAGCAGCACCAGCAGCACCGGGATGACCGACGCCTGCCAGCTCAGCAGGGCAGGCGGGCCGAGGATGGGACCGCCGCCCATGCCGGGGGTGGCGTCGCCGTCCAGCCAGTCGGCGACGCGCTGGGCGACCCCGCCGGTCATCACCCCGGCCAGGGCGCAGGAGAGCATCGCGACGGCGGGCCCGGCGAGTCCGCGCAGGGCGGTACGGGGCTGGGCGGTGCGCCGGTAGAGGGTGTGGGCGGCGACGGCGAGGAGGGTGACCAGGGCGAGCTGGGCGAGCGAGAGCAGCAGGAAGGCGACGTTGCCGGGGAGCGGGCCGGTGGAGGTCCAGCCGGGCCGGGACCAGCTCGCGTAGACCACGGAGAGCAGGAGCAGGGCGACGGAGCCGCCGGGCAGCGCGCCGCTGACCGCCCGGTCGAGGGTGGAGTCCCGGTGGCGTTCGCTGCGGCCTCTGCTGCACACCACGTACAGCACGGCGAGGGCGCCGGCCGCGAGGGCGGCCTGGAGCAGCGGGCCGAGCACGGTGAGCGGTCCCTCGCCGACGGTACGGTCGTGGTCGGCGGCGGCCGCGGCGAGGGCGGCGGCGACGGTGAGTAAACCGGCGGCGACATGGGCGGCGCGCAGCCGGGCGACGAGGCGGCGCCCGTACCAGAACCCGGGCCGGGCCAGCGCGGAGCGCGGCCGGGCCCGCTCGCCCGTGCCCGGGGCGGAATCACCGGACGGGGCACCGGAGCCGGCGGCGGGGGCGGGGCCGGCGTCGTTCGTGGCGTCGGGGGCGTTCGTGGCGTCGGGGGCGGGGACCGCGCTGACGGGCGGGCGGGCCGCCTCGTACGTGCTCCAGGTGCGGGCGGAGAGCAGCCAGAGCAGCGCGACCACCGCGACGGGGAGCAGCGCGGCGAGGGAGAGCCGCCGGCCCGGCTGCGACCACCAGCCGTGCTCCGCCGGGGAGACGAAGCCGAGCCAGGCGTACTGGGCGGCGCACTCCGCGGAGCCGGCGCACTGCCATGCCGTCAGATCGAGGGCGACCTCGCAGGCGGCGGCGGTGAGGAGCACGGTGAGGGTGAGCGCCACCAGCCGTACCAGCAGCCCGTAGAACCGCTGCGTCCGGCCGAGCCCGGTGGTGGAAGGGCGCATCCAGTGGGCGAGGTTGACCACCATGAAGGGCAGGAGCAGCAGCCACAGGGCGCGGGAGCCGTTGCCGGAGGTGAGATTGGACCAGGAGTACGCCTCGGGGATCGGCCGGTCCCGGTAGCGCTCCGGGTGGTGTTCGGCGTCGGCGTCGGCGGCCCGCCGGTAGACCGCGGCGATCTTGTCGCCGCTGACCCGGACCGCGCACGGGTCGCCGAGCATGTCCTGCGGGGTGGTCCCGCCGACGCCGTGGACCAGGAGTTCGAGCGCGGCTCCGTGGCGGTGCGGATCCGCTGTTGGTGAGGACACGTCATACTCACTCTCGCGTGTGGGGGACGGGTCTGCCGGGGTCGGGGGCGCGGAAGCGAACGGTGTGCACTCCAGGGTCCCGGATAGTAGGGGTTCGGCGCCGGACCGTCACCGAATCTTTTCTCCTCCCGCGTCCGCCGGGCACCGGGGCGGCTGTCGTACCCCCGTGGCAGGATGGATCTCCGAGCGGGACGGAACGGGGGCGCGCGATGCCGGTGGAGGCCGCGGACCCGGGCGGAGACGGGAGGCCGGCGCGACGGTGGGCGACAACCAGAACCTTCTGGCGGAGCAGCGGCGGGCGCTGATTCTGGACGAGGTCAGGCGACGGGGTGGTGTCCGGGTCAACGAGTTGACGCGAAGGCTGAACGTCTCCGACATGACGGTGCGCCGGGATCTCGACGCGCTCTCCCGTCAGGGTGTCGTGGCGAAGGTGCACGGCGGCGCGGTGCCGGTCGCCGAGGCGAGTACGCACGAGCCGGGGTTCGAGGCGAAGTCGGCGCTGGAGCTGACGGCCAAGCAGGACATCGCGCGGGCGGCGGCCGCGCTGGTGGTGCCCGGCAGCGCGATCGCCCTCTCGGGCGGGACGACGACCTACGCGCTCGCCCATCTCCTGCTGGACGTACCGGATCTGACGGTGGTGACCAACTCGCTCCGGGTCGCCGACGTGTTCCACACGGCGGGCCGGCCGGAGCCGGACGGTCCGGCCCGTCCCGGCGCGGCGATGGTGGTCCTCACGGGCGGCGTACGGACCCCGTCGGACTCCCTGGTCGGCCCGGTCGCGGACCAGGCGATCCGCTCGCTCCACTTCGATCTGCTCTTCATCGGTGTCCACGGCATATCGGCGGAGGCGGGTCTCTCCACGCCCAACCTCGGCGAGGCGGAGACCAACCGCCGCCTGGTGGAGTCGGCCCGCCGGGTCGTGGTCGTCGCCGACCACACCAAGTGGGGCACGGTGGCCCTGAGTTCCTTCGCCGCCCTGGACCAGGTCGATGTCCTGGTGACGGACGCGGGCCTGCCCGCGGAGGCCCGCGCCGAGATCGCCGGGCTCCTCCCGGAGCTGGTGGTGGCGGGCGCGGAGAGCGCCGAGGGGGGCCGGGGCGGCGCGGAGCTCCGGGACGCCGACGAGAGCTGACGGCATGCCGGGGCCGGTGCGCTCCCCGAGGGGCGTACGGCGGCGCCCTAAGCTCGTCGGATGAGCGCCTTCCGTATCGACCGGACCACCCCGCTCGGCGCCGGGGAGGCGTGGCGGCGCCTCACCGACTGGCCCGCGCACGCGGCCCAGGTCCCGCTGACCCGGATCACGGTGCTGACGCCGGGGCCGTCCCGGGTGGGCACGGTCTTCGTCGCGCGGACCGGGCTGGGGCGGGTGGCGTTCGACGACCCGATGGAGGTCGTCCGCTGGCAGCCGCCCGCGCCGGGCCGCCCGGGTCTCTGCCGGCTGGAGAAGCGTGGGCGGGTGGTCACGGGGTGGGCGGAGATCCGGGTGCGCGAGGCGGCCGAGGGGGAGCCGCCGGGCGGTGCCACGCGGGTCCGCTGGGAGGAGGAGCTGCGGTTCCGCCCGCTCCCCGGTCTTCTCGCGCCGCTCACGGCCCACGCCGGAGAGCGGGTGTTCGGACGGGCGGTGGAGCGGCTGCTGAGCGGCTGACGGTACGGCGCGGGGTCACTCC
Organism: Streptomyces sp. NPDC093085; assembly: GCF_040683935.1. Taxonomy (NCBI): domain Bacteria; kingdom Bacillati; phylum Actinomycetota; class Actinomycetes; order Kitasatosporales; family Streptomycetaceae; genus Streptomyces; species Streptomyces sp. NPDC093085. The sequence continues at coordinate 565,767 of NZ_JBFBFB010000002.1, forward strand.
GGCCAGACGCCGGTGGCCAGGAAGTGGTCGAGGGTGCGGGTGTACGGGGTGATGTCCAGGCCCTGTCCGGCGAGCCAGGCGTCCGAGTAGTACTTGTCGAGGTAGCGGTCGCCGGGGTCGCAGAAGAGGGTGACGACGCTGCCGGTCCTGCCGTGTTCGACCATCTCCGCCACGATACGGAGGGCGCTCCACAGGCCGGTGCCGGTGGAGCCGCCCGCCTTGCGGCCGACGGCCCGCTCCAGGGTCCGGACGGCGGCGATGCTCGCGGCGTCCGGGACCTTCATCATCCGGTCGATGGCGCCGGGCACGAAGCTCGGCTCCATCCGGGGCCGGCCGATCCCCTCGATCCGCGAACCCCGGTCGCTGCGGGCCTCGTTGTCATGGCGGGTCCAGCCGTCGAAGAAGCAGGAGTTCTCCGGGTCGGGCACGCAGACCAGGGTGTCGTACTGCATGTAGCGGACGTAGCGCGCGATGGTCGCGGAGGTCCCGCCGGTGCCCGCGGTGGCGACGATCCACGCGGGCTCGGGAGAGCGCTCAAGGCGGAGTTGCTGATAGATCGATTCGGCGATGTTGTTGTTGCCGCGCCAGTCGGTGGCGCGCTCCGCGTAGGTGAACTGGTCCATGTAGTGGCCGCCGGTGCGCTCGGCGAGCTCCGCCGACTCCTGGTAGATCGCGCCCGCGTCGTCCACGAAGTGGCAGCGGCCGCCGTGGAATTCGATGAGCCGGCACTTCTCCGCGCTCGTGGTGCGCGGCATGACGGCGATGAACGGCACACCGATCAGCTTGGCGAAGTACGCCTCGGAGACGGCCGTCGAGCCGCTGGACGCCTCGATGACCGGCTTGCCGGGCCGGATCCAGCCGTTGCAGAGGCCGTAGAGGAAGAGCGAGCGGGCGAGCCGGTGCTTGAGGCTGCCGGTGGGGTGGGTGGACTCGTCCTTGAGGTAGAGGTCGATGCCCCACTCCTCGGGCAGCGGGAAGCGGAGGAGATGGGTGTCGGCGGAGCGGTTGGCGTCCGCCTGGACCCGGCGCACGGCCTCCTTGAGCCAGGTGCGGTACGCGGGGTCGCTGCGGTCCACGTCCACGGTCGGCAGCACGCCGTCGGGCCGTCCGGCCGCCTCTCGTCCGGTCATCCGTCCACTCCTCGCCGTCCCCGTACCGGTTCGTACCGGTTCCCGATACGTACCGTACCCCCACCACCTGCGGAAACGCTTACTCTGGGCGCCTATAGGAATGATGTACGAAGTGTGCGCCCCACGCGCTCTGGTGCCGGGCGGCGAACTTGTGCAAACTGCCTTCAGGGGGAGTGTCGAGGGGTAGCCGGGGACGGGTACGGAGGGGGCTGAAACGCCATGGCGGAGCCGGAGTTCGACGCGCGCGGCGTACGGATCGAGCGGTGGCCCCGCTCGCTCACCAGGGCCGGCCAGGTGCTGGTCCAGGACGGCAGGCTGGCGCTGTTGACCAGTTACGGCCGGGTGATCGACAGCGCGCCGCTGCGGGCGGTCCGGGCGGCGCGCCCGTGGTTCGCGGGGAGCGGCAGCATGGTCGCGACCGTCAACGGGACGCGCTACCGGCTGACCATGGGGCAGCGCGGACGGAGGCCGGACGCGACGGCGCTGACCGGGCGGCTGATGGACGCGGTGACCCGGGCGAGCCACCCGAAGCCGTAACGCCCGCCGGCCGTTCCGTCACGTCCGTCACGACGGCCCGTGCCGCCGGTGCGGCCCGTGCCGCCCGGGCCGCCCGGGCTCCCTGCGCTGCACGTGCTGCCCGTGCCGCTCGTGCCGTAACACCTGTTGTCCCGTGTCGCCCACCCCTGCCGCGAGTTGCGAAGCCGGGCCCCCTGGTTCACTCTGGTCACACGTCACACAGAGTCCCCGGTGGTAACGCTGCGACCCAGCCCCCGCCGGGCCGGGAACGGCGGGCGGCGAGCCCGCCGCCGATTCCGCCCCTCCGTCTTCTCTCCGGATCGCATTGGGGGAGTCGCAGCCGTGATCAGCAGGCACTGCACGGTGGAGCTCCAGGCCCTGCCGTCGCGGATCGGTCAGATCCGCAGAATAATCTCCGCGCAACTGCGCTCCTGGCACCTCGATCTTCTCATCGACCCAGCGGCTCTCGGGGTGACCGAGCTGCTGACCAACGTCCACCGGCACGCACAGCCGGACAAGCGCTGCACCGTCGACATCGAGCTGCTGCTCGAACGGCTCATGGTCTCCGTCAGCGATCACGACCCCCGGCTCCCCACGGTGCGCCACGCCACCCTCTCCGACACCGGTGGCCGTGGACTCGCGCTGATCGCGGCCTTCAGCGAGAGCTGGGGCATCCATCCCCGGGGCGAGACCGGCAAGAGCATCTGGTTCTCCCTGCCCGCCCCGCCGGTCGCGCTGACGCTGCCGCCGCACCCGGTGTACGGCGCGGTCACCGACGGGCCGTTCCCCGCGGCGGCCTTCCCGGCCCTGGCCCTCTCGGCCCTCGCGGAGGTACGGGACTCGGGACCGGCCAGGTCGGCCCTGACCGGCTGAGCCCCGGAGCCGTACGGCCCAGAGGACACCGTCACCCGAACGGCCCAGGCCCCGGGGCCTCGTCACTTCCCGGTCCTCGTCACTTCCCGGTCCTGGCCCGGCCGAACTGCTCGTCCAGGACGGAGAGCCGGCGCCAGTACTCGTCCTCGTCGATCTCCCCCGACGCGAAGCGACGGCCGAGCACGGCGATGGGCGACCGCTCGTCCCGCGCGGGCTCCGCCGGCCGCCAGGGGCCGCGCGGGCCACCGCCCCGCCCGCCGCGCCATCCGGTCCGCCGCAGGACGGTGACCACACCGACCACGACGGCCGCCCAGACCAGCGGGAACAGCAGGATCCACGGACCGGGTCCGCCCTCAAAGGCCAAGGTGTTCATCTCGGTTCAACTCCTCCGTCGGTGCTCGGCTCGCTCTTTCTCTCACTCACGAGCCTCGCCCGGGGAGGGGGTCCCCGTCGTCGTACGGCCGGCGGCTCTCCGCGTACCTCCGGGGGAGCAGGGGCGGCGCCCCGGGTCAGCGGGCGAGCGCGGCCAGCGGGTCGTCCAGCACCGGCTGCCAGGCCAACTCGGCGGCTCCGACCAGACTGTTGTGGTCGAGCGTGCACGGCAGGATGGGCACCCCGCCGCCGCGTCCCCACAGGCTGCGGTCGGCGACGACGGCGCGCAGCCGGTCCGGGTCGGCGCCGAGCAGTTCGCGGTGGAGCCCGCCGAGGATGATCCGGTCCGGGTTGAGGATGTTGACCAGGCCGGCGAGCCCCAGGCCCAGCCGGTCGATCAGCGCGGCGGCCGCGCCCCGTACCACGGGATCGGCGTACTCCGTACGGAGCAGCTCGCGCGCCTGCCCGAGCAGCGAACTCTCCGGGCCCGGGGTGCGGCCCGCGGCGGTGAGGAAGGCGAGCGGGTCGGTCTCGACGTCCAGACACCCCTTGCCGCCGCAGTAGCAGGAGCGCCCCTCGGGGGTGACCGCGAGATGGCCGACCTCCAGGGCCAGGCCCGAACTCCCGGTGTGCAGACGGCCGTCGAGGACGAGCGCACCGCCGACGCCCCGGTGGCCCGTGGCGACGCAGAGCAGATGCTGGGCGCCGCGCCCCGCGCCGTGCCGGTGCTCGGCGAGCGCGGCCAGGTTGACGTCGTTGCCGGTGCGGGCGGGGCCGTCGACGCCCGCCGCGCGGACCCGCTCGGCGAAGATCTCCCGCACCGGGGAGCCCACGGGCCAGGCGACATGGAGCGGGTTGAGCGCGGTGCCCTCCGGCTCCGCGACCGCCGACGGCACGGCGAGGCCCGCGCCCACGCACCGCCGACCCGAATCCCGCAGCAGCCCCGCGCCCGTCTCGACCACGTCCCCGAGCACCTGCGCCGGGTCGGCCGTGGCCGTGCCGCGCCCGGCGGCGGTGGCGACGATCCGGCCGCCGAGCCCGACCAGCGCGGCCCGGAAGCCGTCCGCGTGGACCTGGGCGGCGAGGACGACGGGGCCCTCCTCGTCGACGGAGAGCCGGTGCGAGGGGCGCCCCTGGGAACCCGCGGCGGCGGGCCTGGAGTCCACCCGGATCAGCCCCAGCGCCTCCAGTTCGGCGGCGACGGCCCCGGCCGTGGCCCGGGTCACCCCCAGCTCGGAGGTGAGGACGGCCCGGGTGGGCGCGCGCCCCGTGTGCACCAGTTCCAGTGCCGGGCCGAGCGCGCCGCGGCCTCTCTCCAGCCGTGTCCTGGCCGTGCTCCCCTTGCCGTTCATGGGGGCGAGTCTCCCATGATCCGGTGCGCCGGGTGGACCCGCGCGTACGCCCCGGCGCCCGCGTGACGCCGCCCCGCCCGAGCCTCGTCCGGGCCTCGTCCGGGCCGTGCGCGGGCCTCGTCCGAGCCTTGTACGAGCGGCCCCGCGCCCCTATCCTCACTTTGTGCCGCCTCTAAACAAAATGCGGACGGCTCTCTCCGGCAAGGGCGCCGGAGCCCCCCGCACCCGCGCTCCCCGCGCCCGCACCCCCCGCCCCCACCCCGAACTGAGCCGGCTGCGCGCCGTCCTGACGGTCTTCTTCGCCCTCGACGGCTTCCTCTTCGCCGGCTGGGTGGTCCGGATCCCGGCGATCAAGGAGCAGACCGGGGCCTCCGCGAGCGCCCTCGGCCTCGCCCTGCTCTGCGTCTCGGCGGGCGGCGTGGGGACCATGGTCTTCACGGGCCGGCTCTGCGGCCGGTTCGGCAGCCACCGGGTGACGGTGGCCTGCGGGGTGCTGCTCTCGCTCACCGTGATACCGCCCCCGCACACCCACTCGGCCCTCGCCCTGGGGCTGACACTTATCCCCTTTGGCATGTTTTACGGCGGTTTGAATGTCGCGATGAACAGCGCCGCCGTCGATCTGGTGGCCGTTCTGCGCCGCCCCATCCTGCCCGGCTTCCATGCCGCGTTCAGCCTCGGCGGCATGGCCGGCGCGGGGCTCGGCGGGCTCCTCGCAGGCCGCCTCTCCCCCGCCGTCCACCTGGCGCTGCTCGCCGCCCTCGGCCTGCTGGTCAGCGCGGTGGCGGGGCGGGCGCTGCTCCGTATCCCGCCGCCCGTGCCCGGTCCTGGGGCCGCCCCCGAGGCGCCCCGGGGGGCCGCTCAGGGGTCCGCCCGGGACCGTACCGACGCCATCGCCGACCGGTCCCGGCGGAACCGGCGGCTGGTCCTCCTCTTCGGTGTGATCGCCCTCTGCACGGCATACGGCGAGGGGGCGATGGCCGACTGGGGCGCACTCCATCTCAGCCAGGACCTCGGCGCCTCCCCCGGGGTGGCGGCGGCCGGTTACGCGCTCTTCGCCCTCACCATGACGGCCGGGCGGCTCTCCGGCACCGCCCTGCTGGAACGGTTCGGCCAGACCCGCGCCCTGGTCCTGGGCGGCACCCTCGCCGCGTTCGGCGCGCTGCTCGGCGCGCTCGCGCCCACCGTCTGGCTCATCCTGACCGGCTTCGCCGTGGCGGGGCTCGGTCTCGCCAACATCTTCCCCGTCGCCGTGGGCCGGGCGGGCGCGCTGGCCGGAGCGGGCGGGGTCGCCGCCGCCTCCACCCTCGGGTACGGGGGCCTGCTGCTGGGCCCGCCCGCCATCGGCTTCCTCGCCGACTGGTTCTCGCTCCCGCTCGCGCTGACCACGGTGGCGCTGCTCGCCGGGGCTGCCGCCCTCATCGGCCACGCGGCCCGCGCCGCCGGTCCGGAGTAGGCCCGGCCGCCGGTCCGGTACGCGGCCACCGCACCGACGAGGGGTATCCGGTCCGGACCGGATACCCCTCGTCGTACCCGTGTGCCCCGTTACGCGTACGCGTGCACCCCCGTTACCCGCGTACGCGTACGGACGGCGCCGTCATCCGTGCATGCCGACCTCGTAGTGGCCGGCCGGCTGCCGGGTCATGACGTTGCCCCGGTTGAAGGCGTTGATCACGGCGATGCAGGAGACCAGGGCGACGAGCTGCTCCTCGTCGTAGTGCTTGGCGGCGTTCGCCCATGCCTCGTCCGTGACCCCGCCGGCCGCGTCCGCGAGCCGGGTGCCCTGCTCCGCCAGCTCCAGCGCCGCGCGCTCGGCCTCGGTGAAGACGGTGGCCTCGCGCCAGGCCGCGACCAGATGGAGACGTACCGCGGTCTCACCCGCGGCGGCGGCCTCCTTGGTGTGCATGTCGAGGCAGCCGGAGCAGCCGTTGAGCTGGCTCGCGCGGATCTTCACCAGCTCCTGGGTGGCGAGCGGCAGCGAGGACTCGGCGAGCGCCGTGCCCGCCGCGATGATGTGCTTCCAGACCTTGGCGGCGACGGGGCTGCCGAACATGTTCAAACGGGCGTCCATGGTGACACTCCTCAATGGTTCTCATCGATCGCTGGTTTCTCGTCGATCGCTGGTTTCTCGTCGACCGGTTCTCGTGGCCCGCATCCCGGTGGATGCCTGCACCCCTACGACGGAGCGACCACCCCGGGATGTGACATCGGGCCGGAAAAGATTCCGGGGCAGCGAGAAAGAGGGGCACGGGGCGGGGAGAACAGGCAGCGCGGGATGAGTAGGGGTACTCAGGCACGGGCGTTCGGGCTGGCCCACTCTGGAGTCAGACAGCACGGCACCCCGCCCACCGGCGGGGGCCCCAACTCCAGGGAGAACATGATGGTTTCACGACGACTGGCCCTTCTCGCGGACCTCGCCTTCAAGAACCGCGCGTCCCAGGTCTATCTCGCCCTCGTCGCCGTGGCGGTCGTGTTCGTCACCGTGGTCACGCTCTCCGCCCAGCAGCAGGGGGACGCCTCGCTCGCCGGGGTGTGGCTGGGCCTCCTCGCCGCCCCGACCGTCTTCCTCTTCTTCTCCGTCGGCGAGCTGGTGGGCGAGGACTTCGCCACCTCCATCGGGTTCCTCGTCCCCGCGCTGCTCATCTCGTACCTGATCCAGTCGATCGCGCTGGGCGCCTTCGCCCGGCTGCTGAAGCGCGCCCCGAAGGCCACCTCCGAGGGACACCCCGGCAAGGCCTGACTGGCACAATGACCGTCATGACGACCATGACGATCGCGGAGCATCTGCGCCAACTGGCCGACGAGGGCGCCCTCCTGGGCGAGGCTGCGGCCAAGGCGGACCCCGGTGCCGAGGTCCCCACCTGCCCCGACTGGCGAGTGCGCGACCTGCTGGGGCACATCGGCCGGGTGCACCGCTGGGCGACGCGGACGATCACGGAGGGCGCCGCCCAGCCGGCCCCCTTCCCGGCCGAGCCGGAGCTCGCCGGGGACGCGCTGGTGGAGTGGTACCGCGAGGGCCACGAGGGGCTGGTCACGGCCCTGCGCACAGCCCCCGCCGACCTGGCGTGCTGGACCTTCTTCCCCACGCCGGACCCGCTCGCCTTCTGGGCGAGGCGTCAGGCACACGAGACCGCCGTCCACCGCGCGGACGCCGAGTCCGCGCTCGGCGGCGGCCTCTCGCCGGTGGAGACCGGCTTCGCGGCGGACGGGATCGACGAACTGCTCCGCCTCTTCCACGGCCGGGACCGCAGCCGCCTCCGCTCGCCGGAGCCGCGGGTGCTGCGCGTACGGGCCACCGACACGGACGACGTCTGGACCGTACGGATCTCCGCCGACCCGGCGGTCACCGTCCGTACCACGGCGGCCGCCGAGGCCCCGGCCGACGGCGAGCTGAGCGGCCCGGCCGGGACGCTCTATCTGGCCCTGTGGAACCGGCTCCCGCTGGACACCCTCACCGCCACGGGCGACCCGGAGCTGGTCCGCCTCTGGCGCGAGACCTCCGGCGTCTGACCCGCGTCACGCGGGGCCGTACGTCATCCGCGTACGGCCCCACATCCGGGTACGGCCCCACATCCGCGTACGGCCTCCTCCGTACCGCGCGCCGCTCCTCCCGTCGCTACCCGCCGACGTACGCCGCCAGATGCTCGGCCGTGAGGGTGGAGCGGGCCGCGACCAGGTCGGCCGGGGTGCCCTCGAAGACGATCCGGCCGCCGTCGTGGCCGGCGCCGGGGCCGAGGTCGATGATCCAGTCGGCGTGGGCCATGACCGCCTGATGGTGCTCGACCACGATGACCGACTTGCCGGAGTCCACCAGCCGGTCGAGGAGCCCGAGGAGCTGCTCCACATCGGCGAGGTGCAGCCCCGTGGTCGGCTCGTCCAGAAGGTAGACGCCGCCCTTCTCGCCCATGTGCGTGGCCAGCTTGAGCCGCTGCCGCTCGCCGCCCGAGAGCGTGGTGAGCGGCTGGCCGAGGCCGAGATAGCCGAGGCCGACATCGGCGAGCCGGCCGAGGATGGCGTGGGCGGCCGGGATACGGGCCTCGCCCGCGCCGAAGAACTCCTCGGCCTTCGTCACCGGCATGGCCAGCACCTCGCTGATGTTCCGGCCGCCGAGCCGGTACTCCAGCACGGAGGCCTCGAACCGCTTCCCCTCGCACTCCTCGCAGGTGGTGGCGACACCCGCCATCGTCGCCAGGTCGGTGTAGATGACCCCGGCGCCGTTGCACTGCGGGCAGGCGCCCGCCGAGTTGGCGCTGAACAGGCCCGGCTTCACCCCGTTGGCCTTGGCGAACGCCTTGCGGATCGGGTCGAGCAGCCCGGTGTACGTGGCCGGGTTGCTCCGCCGCGAGCCGCGGATGGCGCCCTGTCCGACCGACACCACCCCGGCGGACGCCGGCACCGAGCCGTGCACGAGGGAGCTCTTGCCGGAGCCGGCGACCCCGGTGACGACGGTCAGCACCCCGAGCGGGATGTCGACGTCGACGTCGCGCAGGTTGTGGGTGGCGGCGCCGCGGATCTCCAGGGCGCCGGTGGGCTTCCGTACGGTCTCCTTGAGGACGGCCCGGTCGTCCAGATGGCGCCCGGTGAGGGTGTCCCCCGCGCGCAGCCCCTCGACGGTGCCCTCGAAGCAGACGGTGCCGCCCGCCGTACCGGCGCCGGGGCCGAGGTCCACGACATGGTCGGCGATGGCGATCGTCTCCGGCTTGTGCTCCACGACGAGCACCGTGTTGCCCTTGTCGCGCAGGCGCAGCAGCAGGTCGTTCATGCGCTGGATGTCGTGGGGGTGCAGACCCGTGGTGGGCTCGTCGAAGACGTAGGTGATATCGGTGAGCGAGGAGCCGAGGTGCCGGATCATCTTGACGCGCTGCGCCTCACCGCCGGAGAGCGTGCCGGCCGGCCGGTCGAGGGCGAGATAGCCGAGGCCGATCTCGACGAACGAGTCGAGGGTGGCGGCGAGGTTCGCGATCAGCGGGGCCACGGACGGGTCGTCGACGGAGCGCACCCAGACGGCGAGGTCGCTGATCTGCAGGGCGCAGGCGTCGGCGATGCTGACCCCGTCGATACGGGAGGAGCGGGCCGCCGCGGTCAGCCGGGTGCCCTCGCAGTCGGGGCAGTCGGTGAAGGTGACGGCCCGGTCGACGAACGCCCGGATGTGCGGCTGCATCGCCTCCCGGTCCTTGGACAGGAAGGACTTCTGGACGCGCGGGATCAGCCCCTCGTAGGTGAGGTTGATGCCGTTGACCTTCACCTTGGTCGGCTCGCGGTGCAGGAGGTCGTGGAGCTCGGTCGCGGAGTACTCCCGGATCGGCTTGTCCGGGTCGAGGAAGCCCGACTCGGTGAAGATCCGGAGGGTCCAGTGGCCGTCGACCTTGTAGCCGGGGATGGTGATCGCGCCCTCGGCGAGCGACTTGGAGTCGTCGTAGAGCTGGGTGAGGTCGATGTCGGAGACCGTGCCCCGGCCCTCGCAGCGCGGGCACATGCCGCCGGTGACCGAGAAGGTCTTCCGCTCGGCCTTGGCGTTGCCGCGCTCGACGGTGATGGCGCCGCTGGCGCGGACCGTGGGGACGTTGAAGGAGTACGCCTTGGGCGAGCCGATGTGCGGGGTGCCGAGCCGGCTGAAGAGGATGCGCAGCATCGCGTTGGCGTCGGTGGCGGTGCCGACCGTGGAGCGCGGGTCGGCGCCCATCCGCTGCTGGTCGACGATGATCGCGGGGGTCAGCCCCTCCAGGACGTCGACCTCGGGGCGGCCCAGCGAAGGCATGAAGCCCTGCACGAAGGCGCTGTACGTCTCGTTGATCAGCCGCTGCGACTCGGCGGCGATGGTGTGGAAGACCAGGGAGCTCTTCCCCGAGCCGGAGACGCCGGTGAAGACCGTCAGCCGGCGCTTGGGTATCTCGACGGTGATGTCCTGGAGGTTGTTCTCCCGCGCGCCGTGCACCCGGATCAGGTCATGGCTGTCGGCGGCATGCGACGCGGACGCCTCGGGGGCCGCCGGGTCGGAGGTCCCGGGGACCTCGGAGGCCGTTCCCCGGGTACCCCCGGCTCTTCGCCGGACCGGTCCTGTGGCCGTGCTCATCGTGTCGTCTCTCCATCCGGGTGTCCGCGCGGGCCCTGCTCCGCCGGTCGCGGGGGCGCGACCGCGGGACCGCGCTGCTGTCTCCGCTCGTTTCCGCGACCGATCATAGGCAGATCGCAGAGATCACCCATAGGCCCGGTTCCTTCCGATACGACCACTTCTCTCCGTCATGCGGCGATCGCACGATGTGACGGAGGGCGTGACGGACGGCGTGCCTTGCCGCGGGGATACGGCCCGGGGCAGACTCAGGGCCATGGGGACACGCAGCGGGGCGGAACGGGACGCCATCACCGTCGAGATCGTCTTCGCCGCGGTGACGGGGGTCGTCGCGGCGGCGCTGGTGTTCGGCGCCATCGCCGGCGCGGGGTGGTATCTGGGGCTTCCCCCGGTGGTGACCCGGATCGCGGGGGTCGTGGCGGGCCTCGTCTTCGTGGCGCGAGTCGTCCAGGTACTGCGGCGCTTCACTCCGGGAGCACCGGGCGGAGCCGCCGCTCAGCCGAGCCATCCCGGCCGTACCAGGCCGGACTCGTAGGCGAGGACGACCAGTTGGGCGCGGTCGCGGGCGCCCAGTTTCACCATCGTGCGGCTCACATGGGTCTTGGCGGTGAGCGGGCTGACGACCAGTCTGCGGGCGATCTCCTCGTTGGAGAGGCCGATGCCGACCAGGGCCATCACCTCCCGCTCCCGGTCGGTGAGTTCGCTCAGCCGGGCCGCGTCCGTGGGGGTCTTGGAGCGGGTCGCGAACTCGGCGATCAGCCGGCGGGTCACCCCCGGGGAGAGCAGCGCGTCGCCGCCCACCACGGCCCTGATCGCGCGGATCAGCTCCTCCGGTTCGGTGTCCTTGACCAGAAAGCCCGAGGCGCCGGAGCGGAGTGCCTCGAAGACGTACTCGTCCAGTTCGAAGGTGGTCAGCATGACCACCTTGACCTGGTCGCACCGGGCGTCCTCGGTGATCCTGCGGGTCGCGGCGAGGCCGTCGAGGCGGGGCATCCGGATGTCCATCAGCACGACGTCGGGGGCGACTTCGCGGACCTGGGCGAGCGCCTCCTCGCCGTCCGCCGCCTCGCCCGCCACCTCGATGTCCGGCTGGGCGTCGAGGAGCGCGCGGAACCCGGCCCGTACGAGCGACTGGTCGTCGGCGAGCAGGACCCGGATCATGGTGTCTCCTCGGTCGTCAGGGGCAGTGCGGCCCGCACCCGGAATCCGCCGTCGGGGAGCGGCCCGGCCTCGATGGTGCCACCGAGGCCGGCGGCCCGCTCTCCCATCCCCACCAGCCCGTTGCCACTGCCGCCCGCGTCCCCGCCGGTCGCCGGGCCCGGGTCGTCGACCAGCAGGTCGAGCCGTCCGGCCGCGTATCCGACGCGTACGGTCGCGGTGCGCGCCCCGGAGTGGCGCACCACGTTGGTCAGGGCCTCCTGGACGATGCGGAACGCGGCGAGGTCGGCGCCGGGCGGGAGCGGGGCCGGGGTGCCCGTGCGCCGGATCTCGACGGCGAGCCCGGCGGACGCGGCCTGCTCGGCGAGTTCGGACAGGCGGTCCAGGCCGGGCGCGGGGGCGCGGGGCGCGTCGCCGGGGGTCCGCAGGGTGTCGAGGACCTGCCGTACCTCGCCCAGCGCCTCCTTGCTCGCCGCCTTGACGGTGGTGAGCGCGGAGCGGGCCTGCTCGGGGTCGGTGTCGAGGAGGGCGAGCCCCATGCCCGCCTGGACGTTGATGACGGAGAGGGAGTGGGCGAGGACGTCGTGGAGTTCGCGGGCGATCCGCAGCCGCTCCTCGTCCCGCCTGCGCCGCTCGGCGGCGGCCCGCTCGGCACCGCGCCGGGCCCACTGCTCACGCCGTACGCGGGCGAGTTCGGCCCCCGCGCAGAGCGCCAGCACGAACGCGGAGATGACCAGCTCCTGCCCCCAGGGCGCGGCGTGGTCGCCGGGCGGCGGCAGCCAGCGGTAGAGCCAGTGCCCGATGAGCAGATGGCCGAGCCAGAGGAGGCCCACGGCCCACCAGGCCGCCTTGCGGTGGCCCGCGGCGATCGCGGCGAAGCAGGCGACCGCGACGAGCAGGAAGACCGGCCCGTACGCGTACCCGCCGGCGAGATAGCCGAGCACGGCCGCCGAGACGCCGGCGACAGCGACCACGGGGTGGCGGTGGCGGATCAGCAGCAGGGCGCCGCCGACGATCAGCGGCAGCCGGCCGAGGAGGTCCAGCGGGACGCGTTCGGGCTGCTGGCGGGCGGCGAAGGCGGTGCCGACGAGGACGAAGACGGTGAGCAGCACGGTCGACGCCCACGGCAGCCGCCCGCTCTCCCCCTCCCCCGCGCCGGTGAACCGGGGCGGCCGTTCCCCCTGCCCGCCCCACCCCTGCCCCCAGGGCGCGTGCGCCCCGTCCCAGGGCCAGGGATGCCCCTGCCACGCCCCGCCCCGCCGGCAGGGGAAGGCGCCACCCCGGAACCGGCCCCGCCGGCCGTGCTGCTCGTCCATACCGGCCACGCTAGACGGCGGGGCCCGCTCCGGTCGTCCGCCGGACGTGGTGATCACCGGTACTCCCCGGGGAGTACGGGGCGGGGCGGCGGGGCCGCGCGGGGCGCTGAGGTCTTCCGGATGTCACCCGTCCTGCCCGGAGTAGCGGTCATCCCCTGTCCGCCATGCCTGCGAAGGTCGTTCCCGTAAGGCCGTACGGGACCCGCAGGGGCTCCCCACGGCCTTACGGGAACCACCGGCAGACACCCCGAAAGGCTGATCACCATGACCACCGCCGACACCTCCACCGCCGCCGGCATCGAGCGGACCGAACTCCTGGCCGCCCTGGCCACCGCGCGCGCCGCGCTGACCCGCACGGTGCTCGGGCTCACCGACGAGCAGGCCGCGGCGTCCCCGACGGTGAGCACGCTCTGTCTGGGCGGGCTGGTCAAGCATGTCGCGGCCATGGAGGACACCTGGATGCGCCTGGTCACCGAGGGCCCGTCCGCGATGCGCTACGACCTGCCCGACGGCGTCACCTGGGCCGATCTCGCGGCCGGCACCGCCCGGGAGCTCCCCCGGTGGGCGGTCGACCACGAGGCGCGCTTCCGGATGGCGCCGGGCGAGACGCTCGCCGGGATCCTCGCGGATTACGAGAGGACGGCGGCGAGGACCGAACAGGTCGTCGCCGCCGCACCCGACCTGTCGGCGACGCGCCCGCTCCCGGACGCCCCCTGGAACGAACCGGGCGCGGTGCTCAGCGTGCGCGGTGTGCTGGCCCACCTGATCGCGGAGACCGCGCAGCACGCCGGCCACGCGGACATCCTCCGCGAAACCCTGGACGGCCGGAAGGCGAACTGACGGACCGGCCGGTACGGGGCTCAGTCCCGGGACCCCGGCCGGTACGCGCCTCGGTCCCGGGACCCCCGGCCGGTACAGGCTTCAGTTCCGGGACCCCCGGCCCGTACAGGCCCCAGTCCCGGGACCCCGGCCGGTACGGGCCTCAGTCGCGGGACCCCCGGGCGTCCCGGGTGTCCGCTTCCGGGACGTTCGCCGGGTCCGGCTGCTCCGGGGGGTGTTCCGGGGTTCCGGGGCCGGCCGGGGTGCCCGACTGGCGGCGGTCGAGGACGTCCAGGGCGCGGCGGGCCAGCGGGCGGTTCCGTACGATGCCCGCCAGGGTCGTGGAGCCCCGGGTGATGTCCGCGAACGCGTTCCACGCCGGGCGCAGGCCGGTGACGGCCGCGTGCAGCACCCCCGGTCTCCGCTCGAAGATCGCGAGGATGCGCCGCCCGACGCTCATCTCCACGCCCAGGCCCGCCTTGATGGCGAACGCGTAGTTGAGCGCCTGGCGGCGGGCGTCCACCGCGTCGTGCGCCTCGGCGATCCGCACCGCCCACTCCCCCGCGAGCCGCCCCGACCGCAGCGCGAAGGAGATGCCCTCCCGCGTCCACGGCTCCAGCAGGCCCGCCGCGTCGCCGCAGACCAGCACCCGGCCACGGGAGAGCGGGGAGTCCTCGCTGCGGCAGCGGGTGAGATGGCCGGAGGAGACCGAGGGTTCGAACCCGGCGAGCCCGAGCCGGGCGATGAAGTCCTCCAGATACCGCTTGGTCGCCGCGCCCTCGCCGCGCGCCGAGATCACCCCGACGGTGAGCGTGTCGCCCTTGGGGAAGACCCAGCCGTAACTGCCGGGCAGCGGACCCCAGTCGATCAGCACCCGGCCCGCCCAGTCCTCGGCGACGGTCGGGGGTACCGGTATCTCGGCCTCCAGGCCGAGGTCCACCTGGGCCATCTTCACGCCGACATGCGCGCCTATCCGGCTGGCGCTGCCGTCAGCGCCGACGACGGCGCGGGCAAGCAGCGTCTCGCCGTCGGAGAGGACGACCGCGACGGTACGGCGGTCGGGCACGGCGGGACCGTGCTGCTCGACCCGGGCGACGGTGGCGCCGGTCCGCACCACCGCCCCGGCCTTCTGCGCGTGCTCCACCAGACTCGCGTCGAACTCCGGCCGGTTGATGAGCCCGAAGAGCATCCGCTTGGAGCGGCGGGTACGGGTCATCCGCCCGTTGAGGGAGAACGTCACCGCGTGCACCCGGTCCTTGAACGGCAGCTCGAAGCCGGGTGGCAGCGCGTCCCTGGAGGGCCCGATGATCCCGCCGCCACAGGTCTTGTACCGGGGCAACTCGGCTTTCTCCAGCAGCAGCACCCGACGGCCCGCGACCGCCGCCGCGTACGCCGCGGAGGCTCCCGCGGGCCCTGCGCCGACCACGACGACATCCCACACCGGCTCGTCGTGCACGCTTCCGGCGTCTGCGTTCTCGCTGCTCACGATGTGCTTCTGCTCCTGATCCGCCCGGTCACCCCTGCTGTTCCACCGCATCCTACGGCGCTGGCGGGCCGGACCCGTTGTGGGAGGATCACAACGGCTTCACCCATCCGCCCGACGCGCGACGCGCGCCGGCCCCCCGGCCCACCGGAACCCACCAGGAGCGTCCCCATGACCGCGCATCCGACGACCGAGCATCCGATCGCCCGGACCGTGGCGTCCCTCATGCCCCGCGCCCGTACGGAACTCGCCGAGCTGGTCGCCTTCCGCTCGGTCGCCGACCCCTCCGTCGAGCCGAGGAGCGAGTGCGAGGCCGCGGCGGCCTGGGTGGCGGGGGCGCTGCGCGCCGAGGGGTTCCAGGATGTCGCGGTCCTCGAAACCCCGGACGGCACCGAGTCCGTGTACGGCCTGCTGCCGGGCCCGGAGGGCGCGCCGACGGTGCTGCTGTACGCGCACTACGACGTCCAGCCGGTCGGCGACGAAAGCGCCTGGCTGACCCCGCCGTTCGAGCTGACCGAGCGGGACGGCCGCTGGTTCGGGCGCGGCGCCGCCGACTGCAAGGGCGGCGTCCTGATGCACCTGCTCGCGCTGCGCGCGCTGAAGGAGAACGGCGGGGTGCCGGTGACCGTCAAGGTCGTCGTGGAGGGTTCGGAGGAGCAGGGCACCGGCGGGCTGGAACGGTACGCCGAGGCCCACCCCGGACTGCTCGCCGCCGACGCGGTGGTGATCGGCGACGCGGGCAACTTCCGGACCGGGCTGCCCACGGTGACGGCGACCCTGCGCGGGATGACGCTGCTGCGCGTACGGGTCGACACGCTCGAAGGCAACCTGCACTCGGGGCAGTTCGGCGGTGCGGCGCCCGACGCGCTCGCCGCGCTGATCAGGGTGCTCGACTCGCTGCGCGCCGAGGACGGCTCGACCACGGTGGACGGGCTGGCCGACGGGGCGGCGTGGGAGGGGCTGGAGTATCCGGAGGAGGACTTCCGGCGGGACGCCAAGGTGCTCGACGGGGTCGGGCTGATCGGCCATGGCCCGGTGGCGGACCGGGTCTGGGCGCGCCCGGCGGTGACGGTCATCGGCATCGACTGCCCGCCGGTGGTCGGCGCGACGCCGTCGGTGCAGGCGAGCGCGCGGGCGACGGTGAGCCTGCGGGTGCCGCCGGGCCAGGACGCGGAGGCGGCCACCGATGCGCTGACGGCGCATCTGACGGCGCGTACGCCGTGGGGCGCGCGGGTCGAGGTGGAGCAGATCGGCCAGGGCCAGCCCTTCCGCGCGGACACCTCGGGCCCGGCGTACACCGCCATGTCCGACGCGCTCCGGGTGGCGTACCCCGGCCAGGAGATGCAGACCGCGGGCCAGGGCGGCTCCATCCCCCTCTGCAACACCCTGGGCACGCTCTACCCGGAGGCGGAGATCCTCCTGATCGGCCTGAGCGAACCGGCGGCGCAGATCCACGCGGTGAACGAGAGCGTCTCCCCCGACGAGCTGGAGCGCCTGTCGGTGGCGGAGGCGCACTTCCTGCTCAACTACGCGGCCACCGAGCGCGGCTGAGGCACGGGCGCGACCGGGGGCCGCGCCGGGGGGCGAGCGGGGGCCGCGCCAGGGCGCGGCCGGGTACGAGACGGGCGCGGCCCGGGTGCGGGACGGGCACGGCCCGGGTGCGGGACGGGCGCGGCCCGAGTACGGGACAAGCACCGGCCCGGGTGCGGGATAGGCACGGGACGAGCGCGGCCGAGTACGGGACGGGCACGGCCCCGGGTGCGGGACGGGCACGGCCCGAGTACGGGACGAGCACGGGACGGGCCCGGGACGGGCGCCGGTCGAGCGCGGCCCCGGGCCCGGTCAGCCGACCGGGACGCCGTCCTCCAGGTTGAGCACCGCGCCGCGTTCGCGGGCCCGCAGGGCCCAGCGCAGCCGGGCGTAGCGTACGGGGGGCAGGAGCCGGGACGCCTCTTCCTCGTCCACGAAGCGCCAGGCCCGTAGCTCCGGCCCCGGCAGGAGCAGCCGGCCGGCCTCCTCCGCGGGGAGGGGCCCGCCGTCGAAGAGCAGCCGCAGCCCTCCGTACCCCGGAGGGCGCGGCGGTTCCCAGTCGACGACCAGCAGTTTGGGAACGCCGCGGAGTTCTATGCCGATCTCCTCCGCGACCTCGCGTATCCCCGCGCGGGCGGGCGCCTCGCCGCGCTCCACGACACCGCCGGGGAACTCCCACCCCGGCTTGTAGGTGGGGTCCACCAGCAGCACCCGGCCCCGCTCGTCGAAGAGGAGCACCCCGGCCGCGACGGTCTCGGCGGTCGGCTCGGGGGTCTGGACGATCTCGCAGACGCCCGCCACCCCGTCCCGTACCGCCTCGGCCAGCCGCTCGGCCGTCTCACGGGCGGTCAGCGTCGTGTTGTCGATGGGGTGCGCGTCCCCGGCGAGCCACCCCAGCCGCGCCGCCCGGTAGGGCTCGATCTGCTCGACGCACCACCGGCGGTTGCGCTCGTTGACCTCGGGATCGTCCGCGACGTCCTCGCGTGCGGCGATACGCCCGCGAAGTATCGTTTCGTCTGTTGTCAGCAGTACATGCCGTACGGCGATCCTGCGCGCGGCCAGGCCACCGAAGATCTCGTCCCGGTACTCCTGGCGCAGCAGTGTCATGGGAACCACCAGCGCCCCGCCCACCTCGGCCAGCAGCGCCGCCGCCGTCTCGACCACCAGGCGCCGCCAGATCGGCAGGTCCTGGAAGTCGCTCACCTCCGCGAGCTTCTTCTGCGGGAGCAGGCGCGCCACTTCCCCGCTGATCAGCTCGGGGTCGTAGAGCGTGCAGTCCGGGATCAGATCGACCAGTTCGCGCGCCGTACTGGTCTTGCCCGCTCCGAACGCACCGTTCAGCCAGACAATCACGGTTCCCCCTCTTCCGTAGAGCCTGGGCCTTCCGTAGAGCCTGGACGTGAACGCCGAAGCCCCCTGTGGACTGCCCGCAACACCCTGCCACGGAAA
The DNA here is from genome assembly GCF_040683935.1 of Streptomyces sp. NPDC093085. Taxonomy (NCBI): domain Bacteria; kingdom Bacillati; phylum Actinomycetota; class Actinomycetes; order Kitasatosporales; family Streptomycetaceae; genus Streptomyces; species Streptomyces sp. NPDC093085. The sequence continues at coordinate 583,832 of NZ_JBFBFB010000002.1, forward strand.
CACCGTGCGGGATCAGAGCGCCGCTCCGGCCAACCGGTCGTGACCGAGCCGTGTCCCGCCGGGCCGTGACACCGGGCCCCGGCGCGTCGTTGGGAGACGCATGGGAGAGGAGTGAGGCGATGCGGACAGTGGGAACACGGACCGTCCTGGAGAGGTTTCCCGCGGGCGGGCCGCGCGGGAGCCGGCCGGCGGAGGAGTTCGCGCGGGCGCGGCGGGACGAGGGGACGCCTGCGGAGGTGGTGATGGACCTCGAAGCGGATGCTTTCCTGGTCGTCGTGCCACGCCAGGCGGGCCAGTTACGTCAGGCGGCCGACCCCGGCCGCTCCTGACCCGCCGGCTCCGGGGCGGGAGCCGCCGGTTCCGGCCGCATCCGCCCCACCACCACCGCCATCCCCGCCGGCCCCTCGGCCCCGTACGACAGGGAGAGCCCCCGCCCATGCGCAGCACCACCGCACCGGCCACACCGCCCGGGCCGTCCGGGCCGTCCCCATCGCCCGCACCGGCCGCGCCGCCGCCCGCCCGGTCCGGCACCCTGGCCGACGCCCTCTCGCTCGGCCTGGTCCTGGCCCTCGCCGGGGCCGCCGTGCCGCTGGGCGCCACCCCCGCCGCGGCGGACAGCAACGCCTGTACGCACCACTTCTCGGGGCCGCAGATCTGCGTACGGCTGGAGGGGAACGGCGCCCGGAACTCCGTCACCGGGATCTGGACCAACCCGCCGGAGGACGTCCGGTCCCGCGCGGTGTCGCTGCTGCGCGACGGGCGGGTGATCGACACGGCGACGGCGACCCGGTCCGGCAGGGCGCTCACCTACACCTGGCCGGCCGGGAACACCGGGAGCGGCACGGAGTTGTGCGTACGGTTCCGGGGCAGCCAGCGCCTCGCCTGCCAGACCACCCGCTGAGGACGCGCCCGGCGGGCCCCGGGCCCACCGCCCCCGTCAGCCCCCCACCGCCGCCGCGGTGCCGTCCCGCCGCCCCAGCAGCGCCGCGGCGGCGGCGCCCACCAGGCCGGCGTCGCGGCCGGTGAGCGCGGGGGCGATGGTGAGGCGCTGGACGAAGGAGAGCGTCGCGTACGCGCGGAGCGAGCGGCGCAGCGGTGCGAAGAGGACCTCGCCCGCGCCCGCGACCCCGCCGCCGATGACCGCGATCCGGATCTCGGTGAGCGTGGCGGTGGCCGCGATCCCGGCGGCCAGCGCCTGCGCGGCCCGTTCGAAGGAGGCGCGGGCGACCGGGTGCCCGGCGCGGGCGGCGGCGGCCACCGCGGCGGCCGAACGGTCCCCGTCCTGCCCCGGCAGCCAGCCGCCCTCCAGCGCCCTGCGGGCGATGTTGGGGCCGCTGGCGATCCGCTCCACGCAGCCGCGCGCACCGCACGGGCAGGGGTCGCCGTCCAGATCCACACTGATGTGACCGATGTGGCCCGCGTTGCCGGTGGGCCCCGGGTGGAGCTTGCCGCCCAGCACCAGTCCGCCGCCGACGCCCGTGGAGACCACCATGCAGAGCGCGTCGTCGTAGCCGCGCGCGGCGCCCTGCCAGTGCTCGGCCGCGGTGATCGCGACCCCGTCGCCGACCAGTGTCACCGGCAGCCCACCGGTAGCCGTACGGACCCGTTCGACCAGCGGGAACCCGCGCCAGCCGGGGACGTTGACCGGGCTGACGGTGCCGGCGGAGGCGTCCACCGGTCCCGCGCTGCCGATGCCGAGCGCGGTCGCCGTCGCCCAGAGCGGCGAGGCGGCCACCTCGGCCAGGACCTCCTCGACGGCACGCATCACGCTCTCGGCGTCCTCGCCCGCCGGGGTCGGGCGCTGGGCGCGTACGAGGATTCTGCCGTCGCCGTCCACCAGCGCACCGGCGATCTTGGTACCGCCGATGTCGAGTGCGGCGACGGTCTCGGTATGCATCGGTGTGGGATCTCCTGGATGTGGGGCCGCCCCGGAGGAGCGGCACGGCCGGCTGACGGACAAGGAACGAAAGAACGAGAACGAAGGGACGCGGGAACATCGGACCGCGGGAACGGCGGGCCAGGGGAACGAAGGACCGGTGGAACAGTGGCCGGCGACAATGATCGCGGCTCCGCGGAACAGTCTCCATTCCCCTGACAACGTTGTCCAGGGCCTATGCTCGTCCGCACGGCCCGGGCGGCGCACGTCGGTGCCCCGGGGCGACCCGCCGACCGTACGACGACAGGACAGCGCACTGTGGCCGATTCCGCCCGCCGCCCCGACCCCCGCCGCTACGGAAACCGGCCCACGATGAAGGACGTGGCGGCACGGGCCGGGGTGGGGCTCAAGACCGTCTCCCGCGTGGTCAACAGCGAGCCGGGGGTCACGGCCGACACCGAGCGGCGGGTGCAGGAGGCCATCGAAGCGCTGGGGTTCCGCCGCAACGATTCGGCACGGGTGCTGCGCAAGGGCCGTACGGCGAGCATCGGCCTGGTCCTGGAGGACCTGGCCGACCCCTTCTACGGCCCCCTGAACCGCGCCGTGGAGGAGGTCGCCCGGGCCCATGGCGCGCTGCTCATCAACGGCTCCAGCGCGGAGGACCCGGAGCGCGAGCAGGAGCTGGTGCTGGCGCTCTGCGCGCGCCGGGTGGACGGGCTGATCGTGATCCCGGCCGGGGACGACCACCGCTATCTGGAGCCGGAGATAAAGGCCGGGGTGGCCACCGTCTTCGTGGACCGCCCGGCCGGCCGGATCGACGCGGACGCGGTGCTCTCCGACAGCTTCGGCGGCGCCCGCTCGGGCACCGCCCACCTCGTCGCGCACGGCCACCGCAGGATCGGCTTCATCGGCGACCAGCCCGCGATCCACACGGCCGCCGAGCGGCTGCGCGGCTACCGCACCGCGCTCGCGGAGGGCGGGCTGACCGTCGACGACCGGTGGATCTCCCTCGGCAGCACGGAGCCGCACCGGGTCGAGGAGGCGGTCCTCGCGATGCTCGGCGGCCCGGCGCCGGTCACCGCGATCTTCAGCGGGAACAACCGGGTCACGGTGACGGTGGTACGGGTCCTCGCGGCCCACCACCGCCCGGTCGCCCTGGTCGGATTCGACGACATCGAACTCGCCGACCTCCTGGAACCGGGCCTCACGGTCGTCGCCCAGGACGCCGCCACCCTGGGCCGCACCGCCGCCGAACGCCTCTTCCACCGCCTCGACGGCGCCGCCGAAGCCCCCTCCCAGGTCGTCCTGGGAACCCGTCTGATCCCGCGCGGCTCCGGCGAGATCCCCCCGCCGGCGGACGGGTAGCCCCGCCGGGCCCAGGACCACCGGGTCAGCCGCGCGGCGCCGTGAAGCTCTCCAGGTCGGCCCGGGTCAGGCCGGTGAGGCGGGTGACCTCGGTGGGGTCGAGGGCGCCGCAGTCGAGGCCGCGGAGGAGGTGGCCGCTGAGGGCCTTGGCGGTGGCGGGTTCGTCCATGACGGAGCCGGCTGTCCTGGCGACGTACGCGGCGAGGCGGGCGGCGGCCGGCTCCAGGCCCTCGCGGTAGAAGGCGTACACGGCGGCGTACCGGGTCGGCAGATGGCCCGGGTGCATGTCCCAGCCCTGGTAGTAGGCGCGGGCGAGGGCGCGCCGGGTGAGGCCGTAGTGGAGCCGCCAGGCCTCGTGGACCTGGGGGGTGGAGCCGACCGGGAGGACGTTGGTGGAGCCGTCGCTGACCCGGACCCCGGTCCCGGCGGCGGCGACCTGCATCACGGCCTTGGCGTGGTCGGCGGCCGGGTGGTCACTGGCCTGGTAGGCGGCGCTGACGCCGACGCAGGCGCTGTAGTCGAAGGTGCCGTAGTGGAGCCCGGTGGCCCGGCCGCCCGCGGCGTCGATCATGCGGGCCACGGTGGCGGTGCCGTCGGGGGCGAGAATGGCCTGGCTGGTCTCGATCTGGATCTCGAAGCCGATCCGGCCCGGCGCAAGCCCGTACACCCGCTCGAACTCCCCGGCCAGGGAGGCCATCGCGGCGACCTGCTCGGCGTAGGTGACCTTGGGCAGCGTCAGGACGAGCCCGTCGGGGAGACCGCCGCCGGTCATCAGTCCGCTGAGGAAGATGTCCAGGGTCCGGATGGCGCGGTCGCGCACGGCCGCCTCCAGGCACTTCATCCGGATGCCGGTGTACGGGGCCGACGTGCCCGGCGTGCCGCCCGAGTACGTCTCCTGGACGATCCTGGCCGCCCGGGCGGCGGCCTCGTCCTCCTCCTCGTCGGAGTGGGGGCCGTAGCCGTCCTCGAAGTCGATCCGCAGGTCCTCGACCGGCTCGCGGGTGAGCTTGTCGCGTACGCGCTCGTACACCGGCCCGGCGAGGGCGTCGGGGAGGCCGAGGACCCGGCCCAGCGCGGCGGCGTCGGGGGCGTGTTCGTCGAGGGCGGCGAGGGCCTGGTCGCCCCAGGAGCGCACGGTGCCGGCGGTGTAGGCGTCGGCGGGGACATAGACGGTGTGGACGGGCTGACGGGTGCCCGGGTCGCCGGGGTAGCGCCGGGCCAGCTCGGCGTCGACCCCCGCGAGGGAGGCGCCGACCGCCTCGGTGACCGCCGCCGGGAGGCTCGTGGCGATCTTTTCGTGCTGGCCCATGCCCACACCCTTCCCCTTTCCGCTCATTTTCCGCTGAGCGGAATAAACAATCCGTCGCCGGAGGTTAAGCCGCGCTTCCGAGCCGCGTCAACGCCGGACCGGCCGGGCCCGGCGGGGCCCGGCGCCCGGTCCGGCGGGGCCCGGTCGCGCCGGGAACGGCGCGGGGCCGCGCGGTGGGGTCCACCGCGCGGCCCCGGGGCGTACCGGAGGGACGGCGCTCAGCCCTTACGGGCCTTGATCTCCTCGGTGAGCTGTGGGACGACCTCGAAGAGGTCGCCGACCACGCCGTAGTCGACCAGGTCGAAGATGGGCGCCTCGGCGTCCTTGTTGACGGCCACGATGGTCTTGGAGGTCTGCATGCCGGCCCGGTGCTGGATGGCGCCGGAGATCCCGGAGGCGATGTAGAGCTGCGGGGAGACCGACTTGCCGGTCTGGCCGACCTGGTGCGAGTGCGGGTACCAGCCCGCGTCGACGGCGGCGCGGGAGGCGCCGACGGCCGCGCCGAGGGAGTCGGCGAGGGCCTCGATGATCGCGAAGTTCTCGGCGCCGTTGACGCCCCGGCCGCCGGAGACCACGATCGCGGCCTCGGTCAGCTCCGGGCGCCCCGTCGACTCGCGGGGGGTGCGGGAGACGACCTTGGTCCCGGTGGCGGTGGCGCCGAAGGTCACGGCGAGCGGTTCGACGGTGCCCGCGGCGGGCGCGGCCTCGACCGGGGCCGAGTTGGGCTTCACGGTGATCACCGGGGTGCCCTGGGAGACCCGGGTCCTCGTGGTGTACGCGGCGGCGAAGACCGACTGGGTGGCGACCGGGCCGTTCTCCCCGGCCTCCAGGTCGACGGCGTCGGTGAGGATCCCGGAGCCGATACGGACCGCGAGGCGCGCGGCGATCTCCTTGGCCTCGGCGGAGGACGGCAGGAGGACGGCGGCGGGCGCGACGGCGTCGTACGCGGCCTGGAGCGCGTCGACCTTCGGGACGACGAGGTACTCGGCGAACTCGGGGGCGTCGGCGGTGAGCACCTTCACCGCGCCGTGCTCGGCGAGGACGGCGGCGGTGGCGTCGGCGCCCTCCCCGAGCGCGACGGCGACGGGCTCGCCGATCCGGCGGGCGAGCGTGAGCAGTTCCAGGGTGGGCTTGCGGACGGCGCCGGCCACGTGGTCGACGTAGACGAGAACTTCAGCCATGGGATGTGCACTCCTGCGGATGCGAGGGATCGGGGCGGGTTCGTGGACGGAGCGGGGCGGGACGGGGCATGGCCACGGGATTCCGGCCCCCGGGGCCCCGGAGCCGACGGCCGGTCGGCCGGCCCGACGGCCGGTGAACGGAGCCAGGGGGCGGAAGCCGGAGCGGAGGCCCGGGCCAGGGAGCCAGGCCCGAGCCGTGCCCAGGAGCCGAGGGCCAGGACCGGAGCCGGAGCGGAGGCCGAGGACCGGAGCCGGGCCGGGGACCGGAGCCGGGACCAGGCCGGGGGTGTCAGATGAACTTCTGCTCCGCGAGGTAGGCCGCGAGTTGGCGGCCGCCCTCGCCCTCGTCCTTGACGATCGTCCCCGCGGTGCGCGCCGGGCGTTCGGCCGCCGAGTCGACCGCGGTCCAGGCGCCTTCGAGGCCGACCTCGTCCGCGTCGATCTCCAGGTCCTCCAGGTCCCAGGACTGGACCGGCTTCTTCTTCGCCGCCATGATCCCCTTGAAGGAGGGGTAACGGGCCTCGCCCGACTGGTCGGTCACCGAGACGACCGCGGGAAGCGCCGCCTCCAGCGTCTCGGAGGCGGTGTCGCCGTCCCGGCGCCCGGTCACCGTGGAGCCCTCGACCTTCACCTCGGAGACCAGGGTGACCTGCGGGACGCCCAGCCGCTCGGCGAGCAGCGCGGGCAGTACGCCCATCGTGCCGTCGGTGGAGGCCATGCCGCAGACGACCAGGTCGTAACCGGCCTTCTCGATCGCCTTCGACAGCACCAGGGAGGTGCCGAGGGCGTCCGTGCCGTGCAGGTCGTCGTCCTCGACGTGGATCGCCTTGTGCGCGCCCATCGACAGGGCCTTGCGGAGCGCGTCCTTGGCGTCCTCGGGGCCGACCGTCAGTACGGTGATCTCCGCGTCGCCGTCGCCGTCGTGATCGTCGGCGATCTGGAGGGCCTGCTCGACCGCGTACTCGTCCAGCTCCGACAGGAGACCGTCCACGTCGTCGCGGTCGACGGTCAGATCCTCGGCGAAGTGCCGGTCACCGGTGGCGTCGGGCACGTACTTCACACAGACAACGATCCTCAGGCTCACGCCGGCTCTCCTACCGCATCGTCTTCTCTGGCTGCTCTGCTGCACGCAGCATAGGCGCCCTGCCGGGCTCTTTCCGGTCGGGAAGGACCGGAGCCACGGAGTTGATATTACTCATCAGTACATCGAGAGCGTGCCCACTGAGCAAGCGCTTGGAACTGTGATCTGGCCAACGCCCGTACGGGTACGGGGCCTCCTCCGTCGGGCGGAGCCTCCATCGCGCGGGCCCTCCGTCGCGCAGGACCCCTCAGTCGCGCAGGGCGTTGAAGCGTCCCTGGTGGTACAGGAGCGGGCGGCCCGCGCCCGAGGGGTCGCCCGCGACGGCCTGGGCGACGACGAGGCGGTGGTCGGCGGCGGGGACCCGGGCGACCACCCGGCAGACCAGCCAGGCCAGTACGCCGTCGAGCAGCGGCACCCCCTCGGGGCCCGGGCGCCACGCGGTGGGCGGGGCGAAGCGGTCGGCGCCGCTCCGTGCGAACGTCGCGGCCAGCTCGGCCTGGTGCTCGCCGAGTATGTGGACGCCGACATACCGGGCCTCGGCGATGACCGGCCAGCTCGACGAGGTGACGCCCACGCCGAAGGAGACCAACGGGGGCTCGGCGGCGACGGAGTTGAGCGAGGTGGCGGTGAACCCCACGGGGCGCTCGCCCCGGGCGGTGATGACCGCGACGCCCGCGGCGTGCCGCCGGAAGACGGAGCGGAGCAGATCGGGGGAGGCGAGGCGGTGGCGGATGCCGGGGTGAGTGTCAGGGTGGGTGCCGGGCTGGAAATCGGGCTGGGTGCCGAGGTCGGGGGCTGCCGTCATGGCGAGGGCCTTCCACGAGAGGGGCGAACGGGTCCGGGGAGCTCAGGGAGTCGTGGGTACTCAGTGAGCCGGACAGCGCGCGCTCGCGTTGCGGGCCAGATCGACATCGGCCCGCCCGTGGAGAAGGAGTTCCTGGGGCACTTCGTCAGAGTGACGATTGGTGACATGCTCAGTCAAGTACGCCGGGCACCGGTACGCGGCGGCCCCGGAGCCCCGTCGCGGGACTTCGAGGGGCCGCGGGGGAACCCGCGCCCCGTTCCCGCGCGTTCTCCCCGGTGGGCCCGGCACTCCGCCCGGATCCCCGGTGTTCATGGTGGCGTCACGACGACGTGACGAGAATCTCGCTCTCCGCGTACACCAGGACTGGCCACACGGCGTCTGATACGGCAACATCGGCGCAATGCCGAAAACCTACGGCTGCGTAACTTCCGTCGGGAGAACCTCCCCGGAACAGAGAAGGGTCCTCCCCTGATGGCAGAGCTCGTCTATCGGCCGGTCATCGGCGCCGCCCGCACGATGTTCAAGGCGCTGGACCTGAAGATCGACACGCAGGGTGCCGAGCACATCCCGCGCACCGGTGGCGCCGTGCTCGTGAGCAACCACATCAGCTACCTGGACTTCATCTTCTCGGGTCTCGCGGCGCTCCCCCAGAAGCGGCTGGTGCGCTTCATGGCGAAGGACTCCGTCTTCAAGCACAAGATCTCGGGCCCGCTGATGCGCGGCATGAAGCACATCCCGGTGGACCGCGAGAACGGCGGCCAGGCGTACGCGCAGGCGCTCGCCTCGCTGCGGGCCGGCGAGATCATCGGGGTCTTCCCCGAGGCGACGATCTCGCAGTCCTTCACGCTGAAGAGCTTCAAGTCGGGCGCGGCGCGGATGGCGCAGGAGGCGGGCGTTCCGCTGATCCCGATGGCGCTCTGGGGCACCCAGCGGCTCTGGACCAAGGGCAGGCCCCGGAACTTCCGGCGCAGCCACATCCCGGTGACGATCCGGGTCGGTGAGCAGATCGAGGCGGCGGCGGACCAGTACGCGGGCGCGATCACCCGGCGGGTGCGCGAGCGGGCGCAGGAGCTGCTGGAGGCGGCGCAGCGGGCGTATCCGGTACGCCCCAAGGACGCGACCGACACCTGGTGGGTCCCGGCCCATCTGGGCGGTACGGCCCCCACCCCGGCCGAGGCGCGCGCGGCCGAGGCCCGCTGAGCCACCGGCGGGGACGGCCGGGAACGCCAGGGAGGAAACGTCACTGCGGAAGCGGTGGCGGACCCTGGCGTGAGCGAACGCAGGCGGTGGACGGTCGAGGGGCGCCGCCCGGAGGGAGACCCCGGGCGGCGCCCCTCCGTCAGGCCGCCATCTCCTCCTTGAGCGCCAGCACGAACGCGTCGACGTCGTCCTCCGTCGTGTCGAAGGAGCACATCCAGCGGACGTCCCCGGCCTTCTCGTCCCAGAAGTAGAACCGGAACCGCCGCTGGAGCCGCACGCTCACCTCCCGCGGCAGCCGGGCGAAGACCGCGTTGGCCTGGACCGGGTGGAGGATCTCCACCCCGTCGACCGTACGGACCCCGGCCGCGAGGCGCTGGGCCATGGTGTTGGCGTGCCGGGCGTTGCGGAGCCACAGGTCGCCCGCGAGCAGCGCCTCCAACTGGGCCGAGACGAAGCGCATCTTGGAGGGGAGCTGCATCGACAGCTTCCGCAGGTGTTTCATGGCGCGCGCGGCGTCCGGGTCGAGGACGACGACCGCCTCGCCGAAGAGCATGCCGTTCTTGGTGCCCCCGTACGAAAGCACGTCCACGCCCGCGGTGTTGGTGAAGCTCCGCATCGGGACGTCCAGCGAAGCGGCGGCGTTGGCGATCCGCGCGCCGTCGAGATGGACCTTCATGCCGAGCCCGTGGGCGTGCGCGCAGAGTTCGCGGATCTCGGCGGGCGTGTAGACGGTGCCCAGTTCGGTGTTCTGGGTGATCGACACGACCTGCGGCATGGCCCGGTGCTCGTCGTCCCAGCCGTACGCCTCCCGGTCGATCAGCTCGGGGGTGAGCTTGCCGTCCGGCGTCGGTACGGAGAGCAGTTTGAGCCCGGCGACCCGCTCGGGGGCGCCGCCCTCGTCCACGTTGATATGGGCGGAGTCGGCGCAGATCACGGCGCCCCAGCGGTCGGTGAGCGCCTGGAGCGCGACGACATTGGCCCCGGTCCCGTTGAAGACGGGGAAGGCCTGGGCCGTCGGGCCGAAGTGGCTGTGCATGACCCGCTGGAGGTGGTCGGTGTAGGCGTCCTCGCCATAGGCGACCTGGTGGCCGCCGTTGGCGACGGCGAGCGCCGCCAGGATCTCGGGGTGGGCGCCCGCGTAGTTGTCGCTGGCGAAGCCGCGCACCTCGGGGTCGTGGTGACGGCGCGTGTCCGTCGTACGGGACATACGGGACCTCATGGTCCTGGGGTCAGCCACAGGCGGTTTCCGTTCACTTCCCCGGCGGGCTTCTCCCAGACCCCGGCGATGGCCTCGGCCAGCTCCGTGACGTCCGTGAAGCCCGCGAACTTGGCGTTCGGGCGCTCGGCGCGGAGCGCGTCGTGCACCAGCGCCCTGACCACCAGGATGGCGGCGGCGGCCCGGGGCCCGTCCTCGCCGCCCGCCTTGCGGAAGTCGTCGGCGAGGGCGAGCGTCCAGGCCTCGGCGGCGGCCTTGGCGGCGGCGTACGCGGCGTTGCCGGCCGTCGGCTTGGCCGCGCCCGCCGCGCTGATCAGCAGATACCGGCCCCGGTCGCTGCGGAGCAGCCCGGCGTGGAAGGCGAGCGAGGTGTGCTGGACGGTACGGACGAGGAGCTTCTCCAGCACCTCCCAGTCGGCCGGGTCGGTCTCGGCGAAGGTGGCGCTGCCGCGCCAGCCGCCGACGAGATGGACCAGGCCGTCGATCCGGCCGTACTCCTGCTCGGTCCTGGCGGCCCAGGCGCGGGCGGCGTCGAGGTCGAAGAGATCGACGGTGTCGCCGGTGACGGTGGCCCCGCCGTGCGCGTACCGGGCGGCGTCCACCGCCTCGGCGAGCCGCGCCGGGTCGGCGTCGGCGGCGACGACGGTCGCGCCCGCCTCGGCGAGCCGGAGCAGCGTCGCCCGCCCCGCCGGGCCCGCCGCGCCGGCCACGGCGACGACGGCGCCCTCCAGTGCCCCGCCCCGGCCGCCGCCGGGGTCCCGCACCGCAGGTGCTTCCGTGTCCGCTCCGGGGTGGTCCGCTCCGGCGTTCTCCGCCATGGGCCCCGCCTCCTGCCTCGGCGCGCTCACGCCGCCGTCCGGTCGGTCGTCTCCGCGCCGTCCCCGGCCGCCGCACCCGGCGCCGACCCGCGGATCCCCTTGGTCGAGGCGATCACGTTCTTGAGCTTCTTGGCAAGCGCCTCGTAGAACATGCTGAGCGGAAACTCGTCGGGCAGCACGTCGTCCACGAGCTTGCGGGGCGGCTGGGTGAGGTCGAGGGCGTCCGGGCCCTTGGCCCAGCGGGAGCCGGGGTGCGGGGCGAGGTAGGTGGCGACCAGGTCGTACGCGGCGAACCAGTGGACCAGTTTCGGGCGGTCGATGCCGGCCCGGTAGAGGTCCTCGATCTCGCCGCAGAGCTGGTTGGTGATCCGGGGGGCCCGCTCCCAGTCGATGTGGAGGGTGTTGTCGGTCCACCGCACCACGTCGTGCCGGTGCAGATACGCGAAGAGGAGCTGGCCGCCGAGTCCGTCGTAGTTGCGCTCGCGCGCGCCGGTGACGGGGAAGCGGAACATCCGGTCGAAGAGGACGGCGAACTGGACGTCGCGGCCCTGCGGGAACCCGTCCTCCGCCAGCCGTACGGCCTCGCGGAAGGCGGTGAGGTCGCAGCGGAGCTCCTCCAGGCCGTACATCCAGAACGGCTGGCGCTGCTTGATCATGAAGGGGTCGAAGGGCAGGTCGCCATGGCTGTGGGTGCGGTCGTGGATCATGTCCCAGAGGACGAAAGCCTGCTGGCAGCGGTCCTGGTCGGCGACGAGCGCGCGGAGGTCGTCGGGGAGTTCGACGCCGAGGGTGGTGACGGCCGCGTCGATGACCCGGCGGAAGCGGGCGGCCTCGCGGTCGCAGAAGATGCCGCCCCAGGTGAACCGCTCGGGCACCTCGCGCACGGCGATGGTCTCGGGGAAGAAGACCGCCGAGTTGGTGTCGTACCCGGCGGTGAAGTCCTCGAAGGTGATGCCGCAGAAGAGCGGGTTGTCGTAGCGGGTGCGCTCCAGTTCGGCCAGCCACTCCGGCCAGACCATGCGGAACACGACCGCTTCGAGGTTCCGGTCCGGGTTGCCGTTCTGGGTGTACATCGCGAAGACGGCGAGGTGCTGGCGGCCGTCGGCTCGGTCGGCCGCCGGCCGGAAGGCGAGCAGGGAGTCGAGGAAGTCGGGGACGGCGAAGCCGCCGTCGGCCCAGGCCCGCAGGTCGGCGACGAGCGCGGTGTGGTACGCGGCGTCGTGCGGGAGGAGCGGGGCGAGCCCCTCGACCGCGTCGACGACCCGGCCGAGCGCCGTCTCGGCGTCGGTACGGGCCGGGGCGCCCTCGGCGTCGAAGTCGATCGAGCCGTCCGCCGACTGCCAGACCCTGATCTCCTCGACCGCGCGCTTGAGCCGGGGCCAGGCGGGGTGGTCGGTGACGCGGTCGGTCACGGGGGCGGCCGTACGGTCGGCGCCGGTTACGGCGGGCCCCGCACCGTCCTGCGCAAGAATTTCCGTCATGTCACTTCCTCCACCGGAGATCTTCGCGTCAGCCCACCGTATAGGTGTCTTGATCTCCGATACAAGCAGAGATCACACAAATCCTCCTGTTGAACCCCATGGTCACCGGTATTTTTCCGGCGCTTTCCGGACTGGACGCCTGTATTCGGCGTATCGCCGGGATCGTCACCCGCTCCGGGGACGGCGGGGGCGCCAGGGCGGGCGATCCGCCCTAGGCTGCCGCGCGGGAGCCGCTGTCGACGAAAGTGGGATTGCCTTGACTTTCCAGATCATCGGTCATCGCGGAGTGATGGGTGTCGAGCCGGAGAACACCCTGCGCTCCTTCACACACGCCGAGCGGGCCGGTATGGACGCCATCGAGCTGGATCTCCATCTGAGCAAGGACGGCGCGCTCGTCGTCATGCACGACCCGGACGTGGACCGGACGACCGACGGAACCGGCGCCATCGCCGAGCGGACCCTCGCCGAGCTGCGGGAACTGGACGCGGGGGACGGTGAGCGGATCCCGGTCTTCGAGGAGGTGCTGGACGCCGTACGGTCGCCGATCCAGGCCGAGATCAAGGATGTGGCGGCGGCCCGCGCGCTGGCCCGGGTGATGACGGAGCGCGGTCTCGTCGGGCGGGTGGAGGTCTCGTCCTTCCACGACGAGGCGATCGCCGAGATCGCCGCGCTGGTACCGGGGGTACGGACGGTGCTCATCGCGAGCCGCTGGGAGGCGGACGTGGTGGACCGGGCGGAGGCCGTGGGCGCGGCCTCGCTCGCGCTCGGTCTGCGCCGGCTCACCCTGGAGGTGGTGGAGCGGGCGCACGAACGGGGCATCGGTGTGATCGGCTGGCTGGTGAACACGCAGGGGCAGCTCCGGCTGGCGCGCGCCTTCGAGCTGGACGCCGTGACCACCGACCTCCCGGAGATCCGGCGGACCGGGCGGTTCACGGCCTGAGGCGAGCGGTCCGGGCGGGCCCGGCGATCTGGGCGAGCCGGGCGGTCCGGGCCCGGCGTCCCGGGGTCAGGCCGTCGGGTCCGCCGGGTCCGCCGGGTCCGTCAGGTCCTTGACCAGCAGTTCGAACTCCAGGTCGTCCCGGCGCGGGATGCCGAAGCGTTCGTCGCCGTACGGGAAGGGGGACCGCTTTCCCGTACGGCGGTAGCCGCGCCGCTCGTACCAGGCGATCAGGTCCTCGCGCTGCACGATCACCGTCATGCGCATCTCCTGGACGCCCCAGGCCGTGCGGGCGGTGCGCTCGGCCTCCGCGATGACCGCCCGGCCGAGCCCGCCGCCCTGGGCGCCCGGGGCCACCGCGAACATGCTGAAGAAGGCCGCCTCGCCCCGGTGTTCGACCTGGCAGCAGGCGATCAGCGCGCCGTCCCGCTCGACGGCGAGCAGCCTGCTCGTGGGGGACTCGATCGCCGCGAGCACCCCTTCGGGGTCCGTCCGCTGCCCGTCCAGGAGGTCCGCCTCGGTGGTCCACCCGGCGCGGCTGCTCTCGCCCCGGTACGCCGACTCGACGAGCGCCACCAGGGCCTCGGTGTCGGCGGGGGTGGCGTCGCGGTAGGCGGGTGGGCGGGCGGGGCTCGGCGCGGTGTCCATGGTGCGCGGTCTCCTCGAAGACGGCGGTGACGGGGCCCGAGCAGCCTAACGCGGGTCCGGAGGGGTACGTACGTACCGCCGGTCGCCCGATACCGAAGGGCGGGCGCGCATACCGAGGGGAGTGCGACACGGTGACATCCGAGACATCCGGCGGGGCCGGGGGCTCCGGGGCGCGGCGGGCGCTGGTGGTGCGCGGCGGCTGGGAGGGGCACCGCCCCGTGGAGACCACGGAGCTGTTCCTGCCCTTCCTCCGCGCCCACGGCTACGAGGTACGGACCTCGGCCACCCTCGACGTCTACGCCGACGCCGAACTGCTCGCCGCCACCGATCTGGTGGTCCAGTGCTGGACGATGGGCGAGATCACCCCGGAGCAGAGCGCGGGGCTCGCCGCCGCCGTACGGGCCGGGACCGGGCTGGCCGGATGGCACGGCGGGATCGTCGACTCCTTCCGGGGGGACCTGGGCTACCACCTGCTGACCGGCGGCCAGTTCCTCATGCACCCGGAGGGCTTCCTCGACCACGAGGTCACCCCGGTCGCGGCCCGCGCGGACCATCCGGTGATCGCGGGCCTGGGCCCGTTCCGGGTGTGTACGGAGAAGTACTGGGTGGCCACCGACCCGCTGGTCGACGTGGTGGCCACGGTCGGGTTCGCGGCGGACGAGGAGCGGTCCACGCCGGTCACCGTGCCCGCCGTGTGGACCAGGAGCTGGGGCGCCGGCCGGGTCTTCGTCTCCACCATCGGCCACAAGCCGGACGACTTCGACGTGCCCGAGGTGCGGACCCTCACCGAGAGGGGGCTGCTGTGGGCGAGCCGCTGAGGATCGGCATGGTGGGCGCGGGCACGATCAGCGGCGCCTATCTGGAGACCCTGGCACGGCTGCGGAACGTGGCCCTGACCGCCGTCACCGACCTCGATCCGGGACGGGCCGCCTCGGTGGCGGCCCGGGTGCCGGGGGCGGTCGCGGTCGGCTCGGTCGCCGAGCTGGTGGCCAGGAACGACGTCGACGCCGTGCTCAATCTGACGGTGCCGGCGGCGCATGCCGAGGTCGCGCTGGCGGCGCTGGCGGCGGGCAAGCATGTCTACGGAGAGAAGCCGTTCACGACGACACGGGAGGAGGCGGACGCGCTGCTCGCCGCCGCTTCCGGGGGCGGTGGGGGCGGGCTCCGGCTCGGCTGCGCGCCGGACACCGTGCTGGGCACCGGCGTCCAGACGGCGCGCAAGGCGGTGGACGACGGGCTGATCGGGGTGCCGGTCGCCGCGACGGCCTTCATGACCACGGCGGGACACGAACGCTGGCACCCCGCGCCCGAGTTCTACTACCGGCCGGGCGGCGGGCCGCTGCTCGACATGGGCCCGTACTACCTCTCCGCCCTGGTCCATCTCCTCGGCCCGGTCACCGAGGTGACCGGCGCGGCCTCCCGGCCCCGCGCCGAGCGCGAGATCGGTGGCGGGCCCCGGGCGGGCGAGCGGTTCGGGGTGGAGGTGGACACCCATGTCAGCGGGGTGCTCCGGCACGCCGGCGGGGCGCTCACCACCCTGCTGATGAGCTTCGACGTCCATGCGGCCCGGCTGCCGCGCATCGAGGTCCACGGCACGGGCGGCTCCCTCTCCGTACCGGACCCGAACCACTTCGAGGGCCCCGTGGAGTTCCACGGCCCCGAGGGCGGCTGGGAGCCGCTGCCGGTCTCGGCGGGATACCCGGGGGCCGGACGCGGTACGGGGCTCGCGGATCTGGCGACGGCGCTCGCGGAGGGGCGCCCGCACCGGGCCTCCGCCGAGGTGGCGCGCCATGTGCTCGATGTGATGCTGACGCTCCTCGACGCGGCGCGGGAGGGCCGGGCGCTGCCGGTGGCGAGCGGGTGCGAACGCCCGGAGCCGGTGGCCTTGGCGTAGCCGAGCGCCCCCCGTGTTCCTCTGCGCGGGTCTGCGCACCCCGGCGTGCGGGGCATCACTCCGGCGACAGCGCCGATCGGGGGAGGTGCCGGGGTGCACGGACCGGCGACGGCCGGCTGGCTGCTCGTGGCGCTCTGCGCGACGGCCGGCGGGTACTGCCTGCTCCGGCTGGGCCGGCCGGGTCCCGGGGGCGGGACCGCACGCTCCCGCGACGGGGACCGGCACGGCGCGGTGGGCGGCGAGGCGCTGATGGCGTTCGGGATGGCCGCGATGGCGGTGCCCGCGTCGGTGGTGACCCCGCCGAGCTGGGTCTGGCCGGTGTACGGGGCGGTCTTCGGCGGGGCCGCCGTACGGGTACTGGTAGCGGCCCGGGGACCGGTGCGCCGCGTGCGTGCGGCGCACCGGTCGCACCATCTGGTGGGCCTGCTGACGATGGTCTACATGGCGGGAGCGATGGCCGCCGCCGCGTGGCCCGCGCCCGGCGGACCGCACGCGGGCCACGGGGCGGCCGGGGTGCCGGTGGTCACCGGGGCGCTGCTGGTCTATTACGCGGGGTATGTGCTGGGGGCGGGGGCCCGGCTGCTGCCGCCGCCCGTTCCGGAGGGTCCGGTGGCCGCCGGGGCCATCTCGGGTGCGGGACAGCGGAGTTGGGGGCCGGCCGGCTGGGCGGACCGTACCGAGCTGGTGCCCGCCTGCCGGCTGGCGATGGGGCTCGGGATGCTGGCGATGCTGCTCACGCTCTGATTTCGGCGGGTTCACCCCCTTCGCGGAGCGGCCGCCTCCGCATCGAAACGTGTCGTGGGTCACTTTGCCGGCCCAAGTGATATCCGCGGGCGGCGCGCCCCTCATACCCTGGGGCCATGATGGTCTCCCTGGCGCTGCTGCTGCTCGGTGTGCTGGCCGCAGTGGTCGCGCCGCGGATCCTCTCGCGCGCCGAATGGCCCGAGCGGGAGCCGGTGGTGGCGCTCTGGGTCTGGCAGTGCGTGGTCGCGGCGGTGCTGCTCTGCTTCGCGCTCTCGATGGTCTTCAGCGCGGCGAGTGCCTGGCTGGCGGTGAGGGGCCATGTCTTCGCGCCCGCGCCCCGGGGGGTCGTGGAGGCGTACGCCTTCGGAACCGGCCGGCCCTGGTCCGGGGTGCTGGCGGTGCTGCTGGCGGGCGGCGGGGTGTGGACGGCGGCGATGCTCACCCGGGAGGTCCACCGGGCCCGCCGCAGGCGCCGCCAGGCTCGCAGGGAACTGCTCGTACGGGCCCCGGTGCTGCCCGGTGAGGAGCGCGGGGCGGAGCCGCTGGTGGTGCTGGAGGGCGAGCGGCCCGGCGCCTGGTGGCTGCCCGGGGCGGCGCCCCAACTGGTCATCACCACGGCCGCGTTGCGCCGCCTGAAGGGGCGTCAGCTCGATGCCGTACTCGCCCATGAGCAGGGGCACGCGCGGGCCAGGCACGACTGGCTGCTGCACTGCTCGGGGGCGTTGGCCAACGGCTTCCCGCAGGTGCCGGTCTTCGCGGCGTTCCGTGACGAGATGCACCGGCTGGTCGAGCTGGCGGCGGACGATGTCGCTTCGCGGCGGTTCGGCCGGCTGACGATCGCGCTCGCGCTGGTCGAACTCAACGAGGAACGGGGGGTGTTCGGCCCGGGGACGGCTCCGGACGCGCAGGTGCCGCAGCGGGTGAACCGGCTGCTGACGCCGGTCCCCCGGCTGACGGCGGCGCGCCGGCTGCGGCTGACGGCGGCCGGGGCGCTGGTCCCGGTGGTGCCGCTGCTGATCGCCTTCGGTCCGGCGCTGCCCGCGCTGCGTTGACCCGCGCCACGCGGGTCGGGCGCCGGACGCCCGGCCGGGTCGGCAAGGATTCCCGTATGACGCCGTCTCCGCCTCAGGGCCCCGGGGCCCCCGCCGCCCCCGCCCCTTCCCCTGCCCCCTCCCCCGCTCCCGCCCGCCGGTTCACGATGGAGCGGACGGCCGTGGCGCTGACCGCCGCCGCGGTGGTGGTGACGCTGCTGGTGGCCGTACGGTGGGGGCCGCTGATGGCGTTCGACCGTACCGTCGCGGAGGGGCTGCACCGGCAGGCGGTGGGCGACACCGGGCTCACCCGGGTCAACCGGGTGTTCACCGACTGGGTCTGGGATCCCTGGACGATGCGGCTGGTGACGGCGGTGGCCGTGGTCGCGCTGTGGTGGCGCCGTGAACGGCTGCTCGCGGTATGGGTGATCGCCACGAGCGCGCTGGGCACCGGACTGTCGCAGGGGCTGAAGTGGGCGGTGGGGCGCCCGCGTCCGCACTGGCCCGATCCGGTCGCCACCGCCCCGTACGGCGCTTACCCCTCGGGGCACGCGCTGACCGCCACCGTCACCTGCGGGCTGGTGGTGTGGCTGGTGTGGCGCCGGAGCACGGCGCGGTGGGCCCGGGGTACGGCGGTGGCCGTCGCCGTGGTGTCGGTCGTCGGCGTGGGGTTCACCCGGATGTGGCTGGGGGTGCACTGGAGTTCGGATGTCCTGGGCGGCTGGCTGCTCGGTGCCGCGCTGGTCACTCTCTCGATCTCGCTGTTCAGGCGCGTGACCTTGTCCCGGACGCCATAACGCGGGAAGGATCGGGTACATGACCTTCAAGGGTGTGCTCTTCGATTTCTCCGGAACCCTTTTCCGTGTCGAGTCCGCGAGTTCCTGGCTCCGCGCCGTGCTCGACGAGGCGGGTGTCGCCGTATCACCCGTCGAGGTGCGGCGGTACGCGATGCGGCTGGCCGTGGCGGGGGCGCTGCCCGGCGGGTCCTCCCCGCAGGAGGTGCCGCCGGATCTGACCGAGCTCTGGGCGACCCGCGACGAGAGCGCCGCGCACCACCGGGCCGCGTACACCGGGCTGGCCCGGCAGGTGGAACTCCCCGGGCCCGACCTGTACGAGGCGCTGTACGACCGTCATATGACCCCGGACGCCTGGCGCCCGTACGCGGACGCGGCCGAGGTGCTCTCCGCGCTGCGGCGCGGCGGGACCGGGATCGCCGTGGTGAGCAACATCGGGTGGGATCTGCGGCCGGTCTTCCGCGCGCACGGCCTGGACGCGTTCGTGGACGCGTATGTGCTCAGCTACGAGCACGGCATCCAGAAGCCCGACGCCCGGCTCTTCCGGATCGCCTGCGAGAAGCTGGGGCAGGATCCGCACGATGTCCTGATGGTCGGCGACGACCGGAGCGCGGACGGCGGCGCGGCGGAGCTGGGGTGCTCGGTCCATTTCGTGGACCACCTCCCGGTGGAGGAGCGCCCGGCGGGGCTGCGCCCGGTGATCGGCCTGGCGGGCGCGGGTCCGCTGCCGTAAGGGCCCTGACGGCCGGGGCGAACGGGTGCGGCGGGGGCATGTCCGGTGGTACGGCGTGCCCCCGCCGTCGCGGGTCTCCGGGGGCCCGGGTCCGGGGGGTCAGCTCTCGTCGAGGTCCCGGGCGAGCTGGCGGAGCAGCGGGCCGTACTCGGGGTGGGCGAGGGCCGAGGCGAACTGGGCGACCAGGTAGTCGGCGGGGTTGCCGGTGTCGTACCAGCGGCCCTGGATGACCTGGGCGTAGACGGCGCGGGTGGCGGCGTAGGCGTTGACCGCGTCGGTCAGATAGACCTCGCCGGTGCGGTGCTCGTACCAGCGTGCGGTCTGTTCGCGCAGCTCGTCGATGATGCCGGGGGTGATGACATAGCCGCCGATCGCGGCGAACGCCGAGGGCGCGTCGACCGGCTTCGGCTTCTCGACCAGGCCGGTGATGCGCAGCAGGCCGTTCTCGAAGTCCTCCTTGACGACGGGAACCCCGTACCGCTGGGAGTCCGCGGGCTCCATCGGGAGCACGGCGAGCACCGGGCAGCGGGTCGCCTCGTACGCGCGGATGAGCTGCTGCGCGCGGGGGACCTCGGCGACGAAGACGTCGTCGGGCCAGAGGACGAGCATGGGCTCGTCGCCGAAGTTCCGGGCGGCGTTGAGAACGGGGGTGCCGTTGCCGTACGGGCCGTGCTGGTCCAGATAGGTGATGTGGCCCTGCCTGGCCAGCTCGGCGACCTCCTCCACGGCGTCCGCGTAGGCGGTCTTGCCGTCGGCCCTGAGCTGGTCCACCAGGGCGGGGTTGGGCCGGAAGTGGTCCTGGATCAGGGACTTGCCGCCGGAGACGACGATGGTGATGTCGGTGATCCCGGACGCCACCAGCTCACGCACGGTGTGCTCGATCACCGGCTTGTCGCCGACCGGCAGCATCTCCTTCGGGGTCGCCTTGGTCAGCGGCAGCAGGCGCGAGCCCAGCCCGGCGGCGGGGATCACGGCCCTGCGGATCATCGAAGCGCTCATCGGTTCGCACTCTCCTGTTCGGAACGGGTCCGGAGACAGTCAACCAGGAGCGGACGGCCGGGGAGCGGGGTGGGCGGGCGGTCGGGTGAATGAGCGGAACCCGCCGCTCTCCCGCACGGCGGGAAGGGCACCCATGGGTCCCGGGGTCCCGTGCGGGGACCCCATGAGGAAGGAGCGGCCATGGGTTCGGCGTTGATCGTCGTCGATGTACAGAAGGACTTCTGCGAGGGCGGCAGCGTCCCGGTGAAGGGCGGCGCCGACCGGGCCGCCGCCATCGCCGGGCTCGTCCGCGACCGCGCCGGGAACGGTTATACGCGGGTGGTCGCGACCCGGGACCACCACTACGACCCCGGGCCGCACTTCTCCGACCACCCGGACTTCCAGGACTCCTTCCCGGTGCACTGCGTGGCGGGCACCGAGGGGAGCGAGTTCCACCCGGCCTTCGCCCCGGTCACCGGGGCCGGGGAGGGCGCGGTCGACGAGGTGTTCTACAAGGGGGCGCACTCCGCCTCCAAGAGCGGCTTCGAGGGCGCCACGGAGGACGGCACCGGGCTGGCCGAGTGGCTGCGCGCGCAGCAGGTGACGGACGTGGACATCGTGGGCATCGCCACCGACCACTGTGTGAAGGCCACCGCCCTGGACGCGGTACGGGCGGGCTTCGCCGCGCGGGTCCTGCTCGACTACACGGCGGGGGTGGCCGCCGCCTCCACCGGCCGGGCCCTGGCCGAACTGCGGGCGGCGGGCGTGACGCTGACCGGGGAGCCGGTCGTCCTGGCGTGAGGCGGGGGGGGCGGCGGCCCCGGCGGGTCATCGCGTGCCGTGGGCCATCGCTGTCAGGTCGTCCAGCACCTCGCGGGCCAGGGCGAGGAAGGTGCGCTCCTCGCCCTCGGCGATCCACTGCTGGAAGGCCGCGCCGAACACCGTCAGCGTGGTCTCCCCGGCGAGCCCGGCGGTCGTCCCGGGGACGCCCCGGGCGCGGAGGGCGGCGGCGACGGACCGGGCGAGGCGGGCCAGCTTCAGCAGCTCGCGTTCCTGGAGCGCGGGGTTGGCGGCGATGACCGTCTGGCGCTGCCTGGAGTGCTCGCGCTGGTCGGCCGGGAAGAAGTCCGCCGCCGTGACCAGCGCGGACTCGACCATCGCCAGGGGTGAGGCGTCCGGCGGCGCCGCGGCCACCCCGTCCAGGAGGGAGCGTTCGAGGAGTTCCTGACCGCCGAAGAGGACTTCGCGCTTGTCGGCGAAGTGGCGGAAGAACGTGCGTTCCGTGAGGCCCACCGCCTGGGCGATGTCCGCCGCCGTCGTCCGCTCGTACCCCCGGCTGACGAAGAGCTCCATCGCCGCCGACCGCAGCCGCTCCCGCGCCCCGGGCTCCCATCGCACCATGCCGCCACTCTATCGATGACAGTCACAGACATCAGCAGTACAGTTACGGCAGTCACTGACATCAGTGACTGACATCAGTCAAGGAGAGCCTCGTCATGCGCGTATTTGTCACCGGAGCATCCGGCTGGATCGGCTCCGCCACCGTCGACGACCTGCTCGCCGCGGGCCATGAGGTGGTGGGGCTCGCCCGCTCCGACGCCTCGGCCGCCGCGCTCGCCGCGCGCGGCGCCCAGGTCCGCCGGGGCGATCTGGACGACCTCGACGGCCTCGCGGCGGGCGCCGCCGACGCCGACGGCGTCATCCACCTCGCCAACAAGCACGACTTCGTCCACCCCGGCGTCTCCGACCGGGCCGAGCGGGCCGCCGTACAGACCCTCGGCGACGCCCTCGCCGGATCCGGCCGCCCCTTGCTCGTGGCAGCCGGGCTCGCCGGGCTGGCCGAGGGGAGGATCGCGGACGAGGAGGACAGGTCGCCGTTCGACGGTCCCGACTCGCCCCGGGGCGGCAGCGAGAACCTGGCCCTGGAGTACGCCGGGCACGGCGTCCACCCGGTGGCGCTGCGGTTCGCGCCGACCGTGCACGGCGCGGGCGACCACGGCTTCATCGCGCTGCTGGTCGCGACCGCCCGCGAGAAGGGGGTCGCCGGATATGTGGGCGACGGCGCCAACCGCTGGCCGGCGGTCCACCGTACGGACGCCGCCCAGGCCGTCCGGCTGGCGCTGGAGAAGGCACCGGCGGGGACCCGGATCCACGCGGTGAGCGAGGAGGGCGTCCCGGCCCGGGAGATCGCCGGGGCCATCGGGCGCGGGCTCGGCCTCCCCACGGTCTCGATCGCACCGGAGGACGCGGAAGCGCACTTCGGCTTCCTCGGCCGCTTCTTCGCCGCCGACATGCCCGCCTCCAACGCCCGCACCCGGCAGCTCCTCGGCTGGGCGCCCGGCGGCCCGACCCTCCTGGAGGACCTGGACGCCGGGGCGTACTTCCGCGCCTGAGGTACGGCGCAAGGGGAGAACGGCCCAGGGGGCCGGTGCCGCGCGGCGGCGCCGGCCCCCTGCGGTTACCCGCCGGACGGTGCGGCGGAGGATGCGCCGGGCGGTGCGACAGGCGATGCGACGGGCGGCGCGACGGGCGATGCGCCGAAGAAAAGTCGTACCAATGTCTTGTCCGTCCGGGCAACATGCCCTTAACTTTCTCGCATTGGTCAAACCAATCCACGAGGAGGTGGATCACATGGGTATGGACCCGGCGCGGCTGGTGCAGGAACTGGCGGGGCTCGCCGCCGCGGAGAGCGGCACCGACCGGCTGCGGCTGCCGACCGAGCGGGAGCTGGTCGAACGGCTCGACATCAGCCGGGGCGCCCTGCGCGAACAGCTCTCGATGCTGGAGGCGCTGGGGTTCCTCGACCGCACCCAGGGGCGCGGCTCGTATCTGCGGGTCCCGGACGCGACCTTCGTCCAGCTCTACTTCGACCTCTCCGAGCAACTCGGCCATCTCCGCCAGGACCAGTTCCGCGGCGCCCGGGAGATGCTGGAGCTCTCGCTGGCCGAGGCCGCGGCGCGGCGCGCCGACGCGGACGACGTCGACCGGCTGCGGGAACTCACCGACGAGATGGTCGCCGCCACCGCCGAGGGGGACGACACCCGGGCGCTGGAGGCGGACCTCGAATTCCATCGCAGGCTCTGCCTGATCGTCGACAACCCCGTCTTCAACCTGATGCACGAGGCCCTGGGCCATGTGCTCCGCAGCGATATGGAGGTACGGCGGTTCGCGGTGGCCCAACTGCCGCTCCCGCCCGGGGAGAACAGGATCATCGACACCGTGCACTACGGCATCGTGGACGCGCTGCACGCCCGGGACGGCGCCGCCGCCCGGGAGGCCATGCGCCGCCACTTCACCGTCTTCGCCCGGCTGACCGGCGAACCCCGGCCCGCGTCGGAGAGCTGACCCGGAGCGGTTCCGGGGCCCGGCGCCGGATCCCCGTTGTCGGACCGCAGCGTCCGGCTTCGGCGTCGGACTTCGGCGTCGGAGGCCCACCCGGCCCGGACCGACGCCCTCGCCGACGCCTACGCCCTCGCCGGACCACCGGCTCCTGCCGGGCACCGTCCCCCTTCTGCCCTCCCCCCTTTCTGTCACGCCCTTCTTGTCACGCCCTTCTTGTCACGCCCTCCCGCCCTGGTCCCCGGTCGCCCACCCCGCGCCCCCGGGAGCAGGCTCCGGGGCCACCGCCCCGCCGCCGGGTGCGCTCCACGCCGTACCCCTGTCACCGCCGGCCGGGCCGTCCGCCCGCGCCCCTCCGTCCGTACCCCCGCGCCCGCGTGTGCCGTACGGGACGGGACGGGACGGCCCCGAACACGTCACCGCCTCACCGTCTCGACGCCGCCGCCCGCGCCCCTCCGGGGACGCGTCCGCGCCGGCCCTGCCGAAATGAGTACGTATGCCTTCCCTGGTCTTCGTCGGCGTGGGCGCCATCGGTCTGCCGATGGCCACCCGTCTGCTGGCCGCCGGACACACCGTGACCGGCGTCGATCCCCTGCCCGCCGCCCGCGAACGGGCCCGCGCCGCCGGTCTCGCCACCGCCGCCCGCTATGCCGAGGCCCCGGCCGCCGACGTCACCGTGGTGATGGTCGCGACCCCGGAGCAGCTCGCCGCCCTGGTGGACGAGGCGCTGGCGGCCGGGGTCGCCGGCGGGTGCTGGGTGGTGATGTCCACCGTCGGCCCGGACGCCGTACGCGCCGAGGGCGCCCGGCTCGGCGCGGCCGGGGTACGGGTGGTGGACGTGCCCGTCACCGGCGGGGTGGCCCGGGCCCGTACCGGCGAGCTGACGCTCTTCGCCGCCGGGGCGCCGGAGGACCTCACGGCGGTACGGGACGTACTCGACCCGCTCGGCACCGTACGGGAGGTGGGGGCCGGGCTCGGGGACGGGCAGGCCGTCAAGGTCGTCAACCAGCATCTCTGCTCGGTCCATCTGGCCGCGGCGGGCGAGGCGCTGGCGCTGGCCGAGCGGCTGGGGCTCCGGCCCGAGGACGTGCTGCCGCTGGTCGAGGGCGGCGCCGCGGGTTCCTGGATGCTCTCCGACCGGGGTCCGCGGATGCTGCTCGGCACCGATGTGGAGGTGACCAGCACCGTCGGGATCTTCGTCAAGGACAGCGGCCTCGTCGAGGCCGCCGCCCGGGCCTCGGCGGCCGAGACCCCGCTGCTCGACGCGGCCCGCCGCCGCTTCCTGCTCGCCGCCGAGGCGGGCCTGACCGACCGCGACGACTCCCGTGTCGTCGAGACCTTCCGCGCGGCGCCCGGCGCCCACCACGGCTGAGGAGACGGACGCCATGAACGACCACGACAGAAACACCGGCACCGGCGGAAACACCGGCACTGACGGAGACTCCGGAGACACCGGGAAGGCGGGCGGGGCCGGGGGTTCCGCTCCGGTGGGCGGCGAGGCCACCAAGGTCTCCGTCGCCTCGATGATCGGCAGCGCCGTCGAGAGCTACGACTTCTTCATCTACGGCACCGCGTCCGCCGCCTACTTCGGCTCGGCCTTCTTCCACGCCGACAACGAACTCGTCGGCGTTCTCGCCTCCTTCGCCACCCTCGCCGTCGGCTTCTTCTTCCGTCCCCTGGGCGGCTATCTCGCCGGGCACTACGGCGACCGGCTCGGCCGCAAGACCGTCCTGAACTGGTCGCTCGCGGTGATGGGGCTGGCCACCGTGCTCGTCGGGGTGCTCCCCACGTACGCGCAGGCCGGTGTGATCGCCCCGGTCCTGCTGATCCTGCTCCGTATCGTCCAGGGCATCGGCTTCGGCGCGGAGTGGGGCGGGGCCGTGCTGATGGCGGTCGAGCACGCGCCGCCGCGCCGCCGCGGGTTCTTCGGGGCCGTACCGCAGATCGGCATCCCGGCCGGGCTGCTCCTCGCCAACGGGGTCTTCCTCGCCAGTGACGCGCTGTTCACCGGCGACCTGGTGTGGCGGGTGCCGTTCCTGCTCTCCGTGGTGATGGTGGCGGTGGGGCTCTTCATCCGGCTGCGGGTGGCGGAGTCCCCCGAGTTCACCGAGATGCGCGAGAGCGGACGGATCCGCAAGTCGCCCGCGCTGGACGTACTGCGCCGCGAATGGCGCACCATCCTCCGGATCATGACGCTCCGGCTGGCGGAGACCGGCGGCTACTACATCACCACCAGCTTCGTGCTCTCGTACGTCGTCCTCGCGGACATCGCGCCCAGCGGTGAGGTGCTGACCGGGACCATCGTCGGCTCGGCGCTGGGGCTGCTGAGCCACCCGCTGTTCGGCGCGCTGTCGGACCGGATCGGCCGCCGGGCGGTCTTCCTCTTCGGTTCGGTCTTCACGATCGCCTTCGGGGTGCCGCTCTTCCTGCTGGTCAACACCGGTGCGACCGTGATGATCGTCTGTGCGGTGTCGCTGGCGCTGCTGCTCAGCCATGACCCCATCTTCGCCGTCGAGTCGTCCTGGTTCTCCGAGCAGTTCCCGCCCGAGGTGCGCTCGTCCGGTATCTCGCTCGGCTACAACATGGCCTCCCTGGTGGCCGGGGCGCTGCCGTTCGCCGCGACCGGGCTGTACGGGTGGATCGGCTGGGCCGGTCCCGCGGCGCTGCTGGTCCTGCTCGGGGTGGTCTCGACGGTGGCGGGTCTGCTGAGCGCGGAGACCGCGCCGGCCCTCGCCGGGGAGCGGGCCCCGGCCCCGGCGCCCGCCCCGGCCCGGGTGGGGTGAGGCCGTGTCCGCGCCGCCCGCCGCCCGGCCACCACCGGCCGGCCCCGGCCCCGTACCCCCTGCCGAGGGGGCGTCTCCCGCCCTCTCCCCTGCTCCAGGCAGACCGAACGATCTCAGGCACACCCGCGGGTGTGCGGGAAGCGCGGACACCACCATGACGACAGAGACACCCCCCGCCGCACCGGAGGGGACGACCGGCGCCCGGGTGCGGCGCGTCCAGGAGGGCGCGCACCGGATGCGCCATCACATCCTGACCATGGGCGAGGCCCAGGGACAGGGGTATGTGGGCCAGGCCCTGGGCGTGGCGGACATGCTGGCCGTCACCTATCTCGACCAGATGCGGCTGCGGCCCGAGGACCCGGAGTGGGCGGGGCGGGACCGTTTCCTCCTCTCCACCGGGCATTACGCCATCGCCCTGTACGCGGCGCTCGCCGAGGCGGGCACCCTGCCGGTGGCCGAGCTGGAGACGTACGGCACGGACGCGTCGCGGCTGCCGATGTCGGGGATGGCCTCGTACACCCCGGGCATGGAGATCTCCGGCGGTTCGCTGGGGCACGGGCTCCCGGTGGCGGTGGGGGTCGCGCTCGGCCTGCGCCACCAGGGCCGGGGCGAGCGGGTGTTCACCTTCGTCTCCGACGGGGAGCTGGACGAGGGCTCCACCTGGGAGGCGGCCATGGGCGCCGCCCACCACCGGCTGGGCCTGCTGACCGTCATGGTGGACATCAACGCGCTCCAGGCCGACGGCCACACCGACGACGTGCTCCGGATCGAGCCCGTCGAGGAGAAGTGGCGGGCGTGCGGCTGGTTCACCCGGCGGGTGGACGGCAACGACGTGGCGGCGCTGCTCGACGCGTTCGACGCGGTCGCGGAGCGGGCGCGGCCGGAGGGCCCGCCGTCGGTGATCCTCTGCGACACGCGGATCGGGCGGGGCGTGCCGCTGCTGGAGACGCGGGAGAAGGCGCACTTCATGCGGATCGACGCGGACGAGTGGGGGGTGTGCCGGACGCAGCTCGACACGTACCGGGGGCGGTACGAGGGGGCCGCCGGTGCCGCCATCGGCGCCGGTGCCGCTGCCACCGCCGAGGGCGCCACCGGCGCCGTACCGGAGACCGCACAGACCGTACAGGCCGCGCAGGAAGCCGTACCGGAACAGGAAGGGGCCCCGGCCCGATGAGCACCACCGCCTCCCCGAAGCGCGCCACCACCTCGGCGATGATCGCCTCGTTCGCCGATCCGGGGCAGCGCACCACCCCCGCGCCCTTCGGCCATGCCCTGGCGGCGCTCGCCGAGCGGGACCCGAGGGTCGTCGGGCTCACCGCCGACCTCGGCAAGTACACCGATATGCACGTGTTCGCCCAGGCGCACCCGGGCCGCTTCTACCAGATGGGCATGGCCGAGCAGTTGCTGCTGGGCGCGGCGGCCGGGATGGCGGAGACCGGTCTGGTGCCGTTCGCTTCCACGTACTCGGTCTTCGCGACGCGGCGGGCGTACGACTTCCTCTGCCTGGACATCGCCGAGCCCGGCCTCAACGTCAATGTGGTCGGCGGGCTGCCGGGGCTGACCACCGGGTACGGGCCGAGCCACCAGGCCACCGAGGATGTCGCGATCCTGCGCGGTATGCCGGGGCTGACCATCGTGGACCCCTGCGACGCGGTCGACATCGAGCAGGCCGTACCACAGCTCGCGGCGCACGAGGGGCCCACGTATCTGCGGCTGCTGCGGGGCAGGGTGCCACGGGTCCTGGACGAGTACGACTACACCTTCCGGCTCGGCGAGGCGGCGGTGGTGCGCGGCGGGGCGGATGTGGTGCTGGTCTCCAGCGGGCTGATGACGATGCGGGCGCTCCAGGCGGCGGAGCGGCTGGCGGAGCACCGGGTGGACGCGGCGGTGGTGCACACGCCGACGCTGAAGCCGTTCGACGAGCGGACGGTCCTGCGGGAGCTGGCGGGCGACCGTCTCGCGCTGACGCTGGAGAACCACACGGTGATCGGCGGCCTCTTCGAGACGGTGGCCTCGGCGGTGGTACGGCAGGGGCTGGGCATCCAGGTCACCCCGGTCGCCCTCCCGGACGCCTTCCTCGCCGCGGGCGCCCTGCCCACCCTCCACGACCGCTACGGCCTCGCCACGGACCGCGTCGTGGAGACGGTCCTGGCCGCGCTCTGACCCCGCGCCCCGGCGTGTGACGGTGCCCCCCTCCCGGGCCGGGAGGGGGGCGCCGCCGCACCGGGGCGAGACGGGTCAGGTCACGCTGCGGCAGAGGAGGGCGGCGGGGCCGGGGTTGCTGCCGAGGCGGGTGGTGTAGGCGATGCCCGCGGCGTACTCGCCGTCGGCGCACTGGCCCTTGTAGTCGTACGCCGCGAAGTCGCCGCCCCGCGCGCCGGCGGGGCGGTTGTCGGAGCGGTCGAACCAGACCGTACGGCCGGAGCCGCCGAGGGCGGTGCGGGCCGGGGCGCAGAGGGCCGCCGCCGTCCGGCCGCCCCGGTGGGCGTAGCCGATGAGGAACTGGCCTGCGGGGCACTGGAGTTTGGTGTAGCCGGAGGCCCAGTCGCCGCCCTGCGGGACATGGCGCTCGTCGGTGACGACGGTGTGCGCGCCGTCGGGGGCGCGCAGCTCGCCGGTGGTGACATCGGTGCAGAGTCCGCGTCCTGAGGTGTGGCCCAGGCCGGCCAGCCGGAGCCCGTCGGGGCAGACGGCCTTGGAGGCGCCGGGGGCCCAGTCGCCGGTGGCGCGGGTGCGCAGGGACGCGACATGGTCGCCGTGGTCGGTGGCGAGCTGGCGCCAGACGGGAGGTGCGGCGACGGGTCCGGTGGCGGACGGCGCGGACATCAGACGGTGCCAGCCGGTGGCGCGCCAGTCGGCCTGGTCGAGGAGGCCGGAGCGGCGGCCGTCGGGGGCGTAGCGGAGCAGGGACCAGTCGTCGTGGCCTTCCCAGCCGACGAGGGGCCAGTAGGCGAAGTCCGCGTCGTGGTCGGCGAAGTAGTCGGTGATGTTGCCGAACCAGGTGCGGGCGGCGGCCCCCGTCTCGTTGGCGCCAGCGCCGAACTCGCTGATCCACACGGGGGCGGTGAAGTGCTGCCCGCTCTCCTCGGCGACGTAGAAGGCCTCGTCGTGGAGGGTCCGGAAGAGCTCCTCGCGGGTGAGGTCCTGGTAGCGGGGGTCGCTGGTCTCGCCGATGCCGGTGGCGCCGCTGTGGCGGGAGCCGGTGTAGCCGTAGAAGTGGGCGGAGTAGACGAGCTTGCCGGAGGCCACCAGGGTGTGGGAGAGGGTGCGTACGGGGGTGAGCTGGGGGCGCCCGTGCGGGAGCCCGTCCACGGGGAGGCCCGTCCAGTTGATGCCCTCGATGACGATCAGCAGGTCGGGGTCGGCCTCGGTGAGGATGCGGTCCCCGGCGAGCTGGGCGGCGGCGTACCAGTCATTGCTGTCGCCCCGGCCCCAGTTGGGGTCGTTCAGGGTGTCCCGGCGCACCTCGTTGTAGAGGTCGGCGCCGACGACGCGGGGGTCGGCCGCGTAGCGGCGGGCCATGAACACCCAGTCGTCGGCCCACCGCTGAGTGGTCTGGCTGCTGTTCCACCGTTCGTTGCCGTCGATGCCGCAGCACCAACGGGAGGTGTTGGTGTGGTTGTTGAGGATGACGGCGAAGTCCGCGCCGGTCAGTGCGGCGACGACGGCGTCGAAGACCTGGAGCGGTGTCCTGCCGCGCAGCTCCGGGTTGGCGGCGACGGCGGCGTCCGGTACCGGGGTGGTGGTGTGGATCATCTCGTTCGAGAACGAGAGCCGGATGCTGTTGATGCCGAGGGCGCGGAAGTCGGCCATGAGGTCGGGCAGGGCGGCCCGGTCGAGGCCGAGGGGGATGCCGGAGGAGTTCTGCCCGGCGTGGTGGTTGGCGGGGTCGGCGGTGCTGCCACTGCCGTTCCAGGACCCTTGCGCGCCGTCCCAGTTGGCCGACTTCAGCCGGAACCGGTCGCCGTCGGCGTCCACGACGTACCGTCCCCGCGTCGACAGCGGCGGCTGCCACTCCCCCGCCACGGTGCCGGCCACCGCCCCCGGGTCCGTGGACGGCTCGGGCGCGGCGGTGGCGGCCCCGGGCAGCGCGCCCATCAGCAGCACCGCCGATGCCGCCACTGTCAGGTACTTGACAAATCCGGATATCGGCATCGGCATTCGGCCCTCTGTGAGTGAGCGCGGGAGCAACCTCCGCCGGATATTACCCACCGGTCGCCCCCGCCGCTGCGGTTGTGCGGACACTCGTGTGCGGACACCGCCCGCCGGAACGGCGTCGGGGTGCCGGGCCCTGGTCCGGGGCCGGCACCCTGGCGCCTGGCCGGGCGGTTGGCCCGGCGGTTGGCCCGGCCGGACCAAATTGCTGGTCAGGGGGTGGTCAGACGCTGGTCGGGTCCAGGGCGGCGAGCGTGGCCGCCAGGTCGGTGGGCTGCGGCCGGTTGAAGGGCAGCTTGCCGAGGAGTACGGCCATGCCGCAGGTGTTGGTCACGGCGGAGAAGACGAGGCCCCCGGCGATGGCCACGGAGAGCCAGCGCGCCGCGCCCCAGACCTCCCCGGCCAGCAGCCCGGCCAGCACGAGGGATCCGGCGGCGAGCCTGACCTGACGCTCCATGGCCCACGGGGTACGGGTCCGGGGGCCGGTGTCCGCGGGGCGGTGGGTGGCGTGACCGGCCCGGGTCCACGCGGTGGTGCCCCCGGTGAGCGTGGCGGCGGCGATGCCCTGGCCGGCCAGGCGTCGGCAGGCGGTGTCCGAACGGGCCCCCGAGGCACAGACCAGGAGGAGATCGCCCCGGCCCGCGGCGGTCCGCAGGGCGGGCAGGGCGGTGCCGACATGGTCGAGGGGGATGTTGTACGCGCCGGGGAGGTGCCCGGTGGCGTACTCGCCGGGGGTGCGCACATCGATGACGGTCAGCCGGTCCAGGCGGGCATGGGCCTGGTCGGCGGTGAGGGCGGTGGTGGGGGCGGTGGGCGTCATGGGGAATTTCCCCTTCCTGGTTAAGGTTGCCCTTGCGATGGATGCGATACCCAAGGGGGTATCTCGAAAGGGAGTGTGGGTCATGGAACTGGCGATGGCGGCCGAGGAACTGAAGACGGTGGTCAACCGGCTGCGCCGGGCCCAGGGTCAGATCGCCGGTGTGATCAGGATGATCGAGGAGGGGAGGGACTGCGAGGAGGTGGTGACCCAGCTCGCTGCGGCCTCCCGGGCGCTGGACCGGGCGGGTTTCGCGATCATCGCCACCGGGCTCGAACACTGTCTGACGGACGAGGACATGGCCGCGTCCGGCGACCGGGAACAGATGCGCGCCCGGCTGGAGAAGCTGTTCCTCTCGCTGGCCTGAGCCCCCGGGGCGCGGGGCGGCCGGAGCGGGGCGCGGTGGCGTCGTATCACCGTTCACCGTGAGGTCCGCCGGATCCACCGCACGGCCCGTCAGATGACGGCGTCGAGCAGCATGAAAGCGGCCACGGCCAGCAGGGTGACGGCGAAGAGGCGCCGGAGCAGGGGCCCGGTGACCTTCGCCGCGAGGCGTCTGCCGTCCCAGGCGCCCAGGATCGCCGCCCCGGCGAAGGGGGCGACCACCGCCCAGTCGACGGTGGTGGCGGTGTTCCCCCGGGCGGCCAGGGAGGCGAGCGAGTTCGCCGAGATGACCAGCAGGCTGGTGCCGACGGCGGCCCGCGTCTCGAAGGCCACCACGGTGACGAGGGCCGGCACGGCGAGGAAACCTCCGCCGACCCCGAGCAGCCCGGTGAGGGCACCCAGCCCCGCCCCCGCGCCCGCCACCTTGACGGACCCCGCCTCACGGACCACCGGGCGGTCGCCCACTTCGGCGGCCTCGCGGCCGGCCGCTCCGTCGACCGTTCCGGTGGCCGTTCCGGCGACCGCTCCGGTGACCGTTCCGCTGACCGCTTCGGCGACCGCTCCGCCAGCCGCTTCGGTGGCCACTCCGGCCTCTTCGTCGCCAGCCGCTTCGGTGGCTTCGGCGGCCGCTTCGGCAACCGTTCCGGCGGCCGCTCCGGCGGCCGCCCCCGTGCGGTCGGGGCGGAGCATCGCCCCGGCGGCGAGGGCGGCGACCAGTGCGAACGCCGTCGTCAGCACGGGCTGCGGCAGCCGGGAAGCGGCGGCTCCGGCCGCGGCGGCGGGGAGCAGTCCGGCGGCGGCGAAGAGGGCGCCCGCGCGCCAGCGGACGTTCCCCGCGCGGGCGTGGGTGTACAGGGCGGTCAGCGAGGTGGCGGTGACGATGAGCAGGGCCGCGGTGGTGGCGGCGGCCGGGGTGAAGCCGAGCAGGTAGACCAGCGCGGGCACCGCAAGAACGCTGCCGCCCCCGCCGAGCGCACCGAGCGCGAGTCCGACCACGGCCCCGGAGATCAGGGCCAGGATCAGCGCGCTCACGCTATGACACCGCCGCCGCCATGCTCGTCGGAACCGTCCTGCCCGGCCACCACCGGAAGCCCCGCCTCCGCCCAGGCCGCCATGCCGCCCTCGACATCGGTGGCCTCGACGCCGCGTCCGAAGAGCAGCCACGCGGCCTGCTCGGAACGCCGGCCCGAGCGGCAGATCGCGGTCACCGGCCTGCCCAGCGCGGCGGCCGGGAGCGGCGCCCCGGCCGTCAGCCGGGAGAGCGGCAGGTGGAGGGCGCCGGGGGCATGCCCGGCCTCCCACTCCGGGGCCTCCCGGACATCGAGCAGGGCCACTTCCCCCTGACCGGCCGACCGGTGCGCCTGTTCGACGCGCAGGCGGTCGGGGCCGCCGTGCGGGGAGGAGAACTCCGTGCGGGCGCTCATTCCCGGGGCGCCCGGCCGGGCGTCCGGGGCGGCGGCCTCGGAGCGGGTACGGGTCAGCCCCGCCCCGGTGGCGGCGTCGAAGCCGTCGTCGACGGCGACCACGTCCCGCCCCGACGCGGCGAGCAGGGACGCCGCGATCGCCGCGCGCATCCCACCGGCACAGTGCACCCACACCACCCCGTCCGGCACCTCACCGGCACGGCCGCGCAGTTCGTGGAGCGGGATATGGACCGAGCCTTCGATCCAGGCGCCCGCGCGCTCCGCGTCCCTCCGTACATCCAGGACGACCGGGTCCTCGCCGCGCCCACGCGCCCCGGCGAGAGCGGCGAAGTCCGCACGCGGGAAGGAGGCGAGCCGCTCGCCCTCCCCGATCCAGCCGCCCGGCTCCCCCGTGGCGGCGGCGGCCGGACGGTCGATGCCCACCCGGGCCAGCTCCCGCTGCGCCCGGGCGATCTCCTCCGCCGTACCGGCGAGCAGGGTGACCGGCCTGCCCCACGGCATCAGCCAGGCCAGATAGGTGGCGAGCCGGCCCTCCCCCTCGAAGTTGAACGAACCCGCCACATGCCCCTCGGCGAAAGCCACCCGGCTCCGCAGATCCACCACCCACTCCCCCGCCGCCAGCCGCTCGGCGATCTCCCCGGCATCCGCGCGCCGGGGCGGCGTCAGGTCGAGCGGCGCGGGACCGGCGGCATTGGCGGGCGCCATGTGCGCGTAATACGCGGGCACATCCGTCAGCCCCGCCAGCAGCCGCCGCACGAAGGTGTCCACGTCCAGGGTGAGCGCGTCGTTGGTGGCGCGCTCCCGCCCGATGGTCGTCGCGTCCCCCTCGGCCTGCGAGGAGGAACAGAAGCTGCCGAAGCCGTGGGTGGGCAGCACCGGTACGGCGTCGTCCAGTTCATCGGCGAGCCGGTGCGCCGAGGCGTGCTGCGCGCGGGCCAGCCGCTCGGTCAGCCGGGGCTCGACCAGGTCGGGGCGACCGACCGAGCCGATCAGCAGCGACCCGCCGGTGAACGCCGCCACCTCGCGCCCGCCCTCCGCCAGGACATACGCGGTGTGGTGCGGGGTGTGCCCGGGGGTGGCCAGCGCACGGAGCACCACCCCCTCGTCCACCGCGAATGTGTCACCGTCGGCGGCCGGGGTACGGGCGAACGCGACCCGCGCCCCGGCCGGCACCAGGTAGCGCGCGCCGGTGACCCGGGCCAGCTCCAGGCCGCCGGTGATGTAGTCGTTGTGCAGGTGTGTCTCGGCGACGAACGCGATACGCACCCCGCGCCGGGCCGCCGCCGCGATGACCCGGTCGATGTCGCGCGGCGGGTCGACGACCACCGCCGTACGGGGTCCGCCGGCCAGATAACTGCGGTTTCCCAGGCCCTCGGTCTCCAGGGTGTCCACGAAGAACACGGTTCACTGCCCCTCTCGAACGATGTACCCGATGATGTACCCCGGGGGGTATCGGGTTTCCTCACCCTAACAGAGATACCCAGGGGGGTATTCCGAACGGAGCGGGCACCCGTACGCGGAAGCCCCCCGCCGACCGCGCGAGGGGGCGCACGGTCGGCGGGGGGCTCGGGGCTGCTGCGTACCGCGCCCGGAGAA
Organism: Streptomyces sp. NPDC093085; assembly: GCF_040683935.1. Classification (NCBI taxonomy): domain Bacteria; kingdom Bacillati; phylum Actinomycetota; class Actinomycetes; order Kitasatosporales; family Streptomycetaceae; genus Streptomyces; species Streptomyces sp. NPDC093085. The sequence continues at coordinate 618,421 of NZ_JBFBFB010000002.1, forward strand.
GGGGCGGTGGCCGCTCAGGCCGCCATCAGGCGCCGCAGCTCCGTCGCATACGCGCGGATGAGGGCGGGGGACAGCCGTGGCACGTCGCCGTCCGGGCCGATACCGGCCGCCCGGACGGCCGCCCGGAAGCGGGCCGACGGGACGTCGGAGCCGGGCACCGCCTCCTCCGGTTCGCGGAAGGCCCCCAGCAGGGGGAGGATCGAGTACCGGCGCCGCGCCTCGGGCAGGTTGCGCAGGGCGGCCTCGGCGCGGACGAGCCAGTCGCCGTACCCCGCGATCCGCTCGACACCGTGGCCGTCCGCGATCAGCCACTCCACGAAGGTGTCGAGCGAGACGCCGTCGTCGTGCGGGTTCACCAGGTTGAAGGTCCGGTACCCGGAGGTGTGCCGGCCCAGGGCGACGACCGACTCGGCGGTGAAGTCGACGGGCAGGCCGTCGTAGTGGGCCCGTGGCGGCTCGCCGCCGCCGGTCCGGTAGAAGGAGTCCGGGGCCACGCCCGTCGCGAGGAGGGTGAAGAGCAGCCGGCTGAACATGTCGTGGACGTTGAGCTGCCCGGCGTACCGGCGGTGCGCGAGGATCATGGTGGAGCGGAACACCGTCACCGGCAGCGCGCACAGGTCGTACGCCTCCCGCAGCAGCACCTCCCCCGCCCACTTGCTCGTCGTGTACCCGCCCGCGTAGCCGCCGTCGGCGGGCCGGCCCGGGAGCGCGGCGCGCACATCGCTCTCCTCGTCGAGCGGGTCTCCGGCGCGGGAGCGGGAGACGGCCACGCTGGAGAGGTACGTGAACGGCTTGAGCCGCCCGGTCAGGGAGAGCCGGATCAGCTCGGCGGTGCCGAGGACATTGGCGTCGAACAGGTGACGGTACGGCAGCACATGGTTGACCAGGGCGCCCGCGTGGACGACGAGGTCCACCTCGCCGGCCAGCCGTTCCCAGGTCGCCTCGTCCAGGCCCAGTCGCGGTTCGGCGATGTCCCCCGCCAGGACTTCCAGGTGCTCCGCCGCCAGCTCTTCGAAAGCGCCCGGCAGTTCGGGGTCCTCGCTGCCGAAGGCGGCGGCGAGCCGTGCCCCGGCGGCCGCCGGGTCCTTCCCCCGGACCACCACGGTCAGCCTGCCGCCGAGCGGGGCCAGCCGCCGGAGCCACTCCAGGGTGAGGAAGCGCCCCAGATAGCCGCTCGCGCCGGTCAGCAGAACGTGGCGCGGCTCCCCGGCGGGGCGCGGGAGGCTCCGGGCGCCGTCGAGCGTCGCCTGGTCGATGAACCGGCCCAGGGTGAGGTCCTTGGCGTGGATCTCGGTGGCGTCCTCGCCGTGCACCGAAGCGAAGTCGGGGCGCGGCGCCGAGGCGGTGCGTCCGGCCTCGACATAGGCGGCCACCTGCCGCAGGTCGTGCGCGGGGCTGATGATGACGTCGACCGGCACCCGGACCCCGAAGGTGTCGTCCAGCAGGTTCGAGAGCGACACGGCGGAGAGCGAGTCGCCGCCCAGCTCACGGAAGTGCGCTGCGGGGCTCACCTCCGCCGTCGAGCCCGCCAGCAGCGCCCGCGCGGCCCGCTGGACCGTCTCCAGCACCGGCCGGTCGCCGCCGGTGCGGCGCAGGTCGAGGAGTTCCCGGCTCTCGCGGGCCGCGATCTCCTCGTACATCCGCTCCAGTCGCTCGCCGTAACGCTCCACGAGCTGGGGCCGGAGCAGCTTCCGCTGGTCCGAGAGGAGGCCGTTGGCCTGGCTGAACGGCTCGGGCTCGACCAGCAGCCCTCTGGGGAGTTCGTAGGAGTTCAGGCCCGCGTCCTTCGCGGTCCGCCGGAGCGACCGGCCCAGCAGCTCTTCGAGCCCCTGCGGGTCGTCCCCGTACCGGCGCAGGGCCTCGGGGGTGGGGACGACGACGGCGAGCAGGTGGGAGCGCTCGCTGTTGCCGTAGAGGAAGATCTGCCGCACCGGCGGTGCCGCGAAGACCGATTCCAGCCGGGAGACCGCCACGTACTCGCCCTGGGAGAGCTTCAGGAGGCCCTTGCGGCGGTCCAGGACGGCGATACGGCGTGGTCCGAGCTCCGCGACGATGTCGCCGGTCCGGTAGTAGCCGTCCTCGTCGAAGAGTTCGGCCGTCAGGTCGGGGCGCCGGTAGTAGCCGGGGATGCCGTCGGCCTTCAGCAGGAGTTCGCCGCGCGGGTGGGGGGTGTCGGTGCGGAAGCAGCCGAGTTCGGGCACGTCGGCCAGCTTGTAGTCGGTCACCGGCGGGGAGAGCAGCGTGCCGTTGAAGGCGATGCCGGGGACCTCCGTGGAGCCGTACGCGTTGTTCAGGGGGACGCCGAGAAGTGCCTCGGTGAACTCGGTCAGGGCGGCGGAGAGCGGCGCGGAGCCGCAGCTCGCCGAGGCGACACGCCCGCCGAGGACCTCGTCACGGAGCCGCTCGCGCACCGCTGCCGAGGCCCGCTCGGGGTCCTCTCCGGCGGAGATCCTCCGGTCCGTCTCGCTCTGGTGGAGCTGGTGGAGCATCTCGCACACGCGCGGCACGAGATACAGCTCGGTGGGGCGGACGAGGGCGAGGTCGTCGAAGAAGGTCGACAGGTCGCTGCCCGCCGTGAAGTAGCTGGTGCCGCCGCGTGCCATGACGTTCGTCAGCAGGAAGTGGCCCGCGAAGTGGCTGAGCGGCGTGTAGTTGATGGTGGCCAGGGTGCGGCCGGTCCGCTCCGTCCGGTCCTCCCACATCACCCGGGCGAGCCGTTCGGTGTACATCGCGCCCTTCGGCGTGCCCGTGCTCCCCGAGGTGTAGATGAGCGTCGCGAGGGGGTCCTCGTCGTCCCCGGGAACGTACAGCGGCGCCTCGGGCAGCTCCGCGCCCCGGTCGAGGACGGCCGTCAGGGTGACGACCTCCACGTCCCGTCCGGCCTCGGCCAGGCGGTCGCGGGCGGCGGCGCACCGCTCGGCCTGGTCCTCGGCGTCCGGGTGGTGGTCGAAGACGAGCAGCCGCCGGACCGAGGGCGTCCGCAGGGCCAGCTCGGTTGCGACGGAGAGCCGCTCGACGCCGGCGGCGAGGAGGGACGGCCCGGTCTCCGCCAGGACGGCGGCCAGTTGTCCGGTCGACGCGCTGAGCTGCAACGGGACGTTGACGACGCCGAGACAGCCGCAGGCCAGGTCCAGGGTGGCGTAGTCCCGGCTGGTGAAGCCGAGGAGAGCCACCCGGTCGCCCGCGGCGAGCGGGCTGACCGGGTGGTGGTGCCATTCGTTCGCCACCGCGCGGATACGGCTCCACAACTGCCGGTAGGTGGTCGTCTCGTAGCGCGGCAGCAGGCGGACCGAGACGCGCCCGGTCCCCGCGTCCCGTAGGTACTCCCGCGCGCGCTCTCCGACGGCGGGCCGGTCCTGGAAGCGCTCGAAGACATCTGCCATGAGGTGGGCGAGTCGCACTGTGATCTCCGCGTCGCATAGGTGGCGTACCGGTACGGGGACAGCCGTACCGGTACGGGGACAGGCGGGCCGGTCCGGGAACGGTCCGCCTGCCGGTCGGTCACTCCCCCGGGCCGGGGTTCGTATAAAGCTTCCCCTCGGACCAGATGTAACGCGTCCGGCCCCATCGGGCCGCCGAAGCGACATCGGGGAAGAAGCCCCGTCCCTCAAGGTTCGCGCTCGTGTTGCAGAGCACGGGCACTCCGCTGATCTCCGCGTAGGCGGCGAGGATCCGGGCGGTGTCGGTGTCCTGGGCCGCCGCGATGGTCTGGAGCCGGGCGGTGCCGTCCAGGTGCACGACGGCCGGGACGCGCTCGGCCCAGCCGGGGCGCATCCGGTGCTCGAAGATCATGTACGGGTCCGGTGTGCCGGGGGCGAAGACCTCCGGCGCGCGGTCCTCCAGGCAGATGGGGGCGACGGGCCGGTACGGGGCCCGCTTCTTGATGTCGTTGAGCCGGTCCTTCATCCGGAGGTCGGTCGCGGGCGCCAGGATGCTCCGGTTGCCCAGGGCGCGCGGGCCCAGCTCCGCCCGGCCGGAGAGGACGACCACCGGTTCGCCCTCGGTGTGCAGCAGGGCGGCCAGCTCCCGTTCGTCGCAGGGCCGTTCGCGCCATCCGCCGGGCAGGGTGCCGGTGGTGATCCGGGGTCCGCTGTGGACATCCCACTCCAGGGCCGTCCTGCCGCGCCGGAACATCTCGCAGGCCGCGGTCCCGATCGCCGCCCCCGCGTCGTTGGGAAAGGGCGGGACGAAGACCTCCTCGAAGACCCCACTGGCCCGGATCGCGGTGTTCCACTTGATGTTGAGCGCGCAGCCGCCGCCGAGCACCAGGCGGTGGCCGCCGGCCGGGAAGCGGCTCCGTACCGCCGTGGTGAGCCGGGTGAGCAGGTGGTGGCCGAGGTAGCCCTGGTAGGTGGCGATGATGTCGGCGTTGGACAGCCCCGGCATCAGCTCGTCCCGGTTCGCGGCGACCTTGTCGCCCAGCACTCCCACCCGGTCGACGGAGATGTCGCGGTATTCGGCCATGAGGTCGTCGAGAACGGCGAAGGCCCCGGTCTCGACCCGGCCCTTGGCCGCGTACGCCATGGCCTTCCCCGCGACGGAGAGGTGGCGGCGGATGTACGTGTCCGACGTGACGTCGTCGGTGTCGAGCAGATACGGCTCGAACCGCGAGCAGAAGGCCGCGAAGCTGCCGCCGAAGACGGGCATCAGGGCCTCGACGAAGGTCACCTCACGGGTCGCCGCCCGTATGTGGTAGAGGCGCGGCGTGATGAGGCCGTCCCAGACCAGGACGAACGCGTCCTCGCCCCGGGCGGCGAAGGGGCTCGAACAGTACGTGCCGATGAGGTGGTTGGCGACATGGGTGTAGCCGGCGTACTCCCCGAGGCCGAGGCCGTGGCCGTGGCCGTGGCCGTGGCCGTCGAAGGTGTGGCGTTGCAGCGGCCCGTCGTCGCCGGGCGTCTCCAGGTACGGTGCCACCCGGAGCGCCACCGGCAGGCCGCCGGAGTTCACGGTGACGGCGGGCTCCCCCGCGGCGTTCTCCGTGTACCAGCCGTCGACCACGAACTGGTCGATGTCGGCGGGTGCCAGGCCCTCCGCGGCGAGGATCCCGGTCACCCGTTCCAGGTCTCCGAGGGAGCTGTAGCGCTCGCCGTTGTCCAGCTTCTCGATCTCGTAGCTGAAGAGGAGGCGGCCGTCTTCGATGACGGCGACCCCGCCGTCGTGCGATGCCTTGATCCCGCAGATGAGCATGTGGTCAGCCATACCTTTCTGGCCGCGCTAGCGGCGGTTCAGCCGTACCGGCAGTGAGTGGAGCCCGCGGATGATCGTGCTGTTGCGCCACCGCGGTTCCCCGGGGTCGGCCGCGAGCCTCATCGCGGGGAACGCGTCGAGCAGGGCGCCGAACGCCGCCCGTACCTCCACCCGGGCGAGCGGCGCGCCGAGGCAGTGGTGGATGCCGTGTCCGAAGGCGAGGTGGCCACCGTCGGCGGGCCTGCGGACGTCCAGCACGTGCGGGTTCGCGAAGCGCCGCGGATCACGGTTGGCGGAGGCGATCGACAGCAGGACGAAGTCGCCGGCCGGGATCTCGGCGTCGCCGATGGTCAGGGGCTCCGTGGCACACCGGAAGGAGGCGTGCTTCAGGGGGCTCTCCAGCCGCAGGAACTCCTCGACCGCGCCGGGGAGGAGGGAGCGGTCGGCGCGGAGCGCCTCCCACTGGTCCAGGTTCCGCATCAGATGGAGGGTGCCGTTGCCCAGGGCGTTGAGTGTGGTCTCGAAGCCGGCGACGAACAGCAGATAGGCGGTCGAGACCAGTTCGACGCCGGTGAGCCGGTTGTCGACGTCGTGGGCCGAGACGACGGCGGAGAGCACGTCGTCGGTGGGGACGCGGCGTTTGCGCTCGATGAGTTCGCCGAGGTAGGCGACGACCTCGGTCGTGGCGGTGGCGGCCGCTTCGGGGGAGTCGCCGGAGACGAGCGCCTCGGACCAGGACTTGAAGTTCTCCTGCTCCTCGACGGGTACCCCCAGCAACTGGCAGATCACCCGGATCGGCAGCGGGAACGCGAAGGCGTCCAGCAGGTCGACCGTGTCCTCGTCCGCGAGGGAGTCGATCAGTCCGGCGGTGATCCGGTCGATCTCCGGCCGGAGCGCTTCGACGGCGCGGCTGGTGAACGCCTTGTTCACGAGCTTGCGCATCCGGGTGTGGTCCGGCGGGTCGGAGTTGAGCATGTGGCTGGCGATGGCGGGTGAGAAGCCGGCCCGCCGGTCGCCGTCCGGCTCGTTCTGCGCGAACAGCCCGTCCATGCGGTGGAGATCGGTGCTCAGCCGGGGGTCCGCCAGTGCGGAGCGCACCGCGTCGTAGCCGATGACGAGCCAGACGGGCAGTCCGCCGCAGACGGGGACTCCGGGGGGCATCATCACCCGGTGCGCCGGGCCTTCGGCACCGAGCTTCGCGTACACCGCGTAGGGGTCCTGCACGAACGTGTCGTCGAGTTCGAGCGGGGCGGGGTTCTGGTCCATGGGCGCTTCCTCGGAGTGGTGGTGGTGTCACGCGCCGGACGGGGCGGGCGGGGCGGGCGCGTCGCCGCGCCGGGCGGCGAACATCTCGGCGGCCAGGAAGGCCAGGTCGAGCGCCTGGCCCCGGTTGAGGCGCGGGTCGCACGCCGACTCGTATCTGCGGTGCAGGTCGCCGAAGCCCAGTCCGGCGCCGCCGCCGACGCACTCGGTCACATCCGCGCCGGTCAGCTCCACATGGAGTCCGCCGGCGTGGGTGCCGAGCGCCCGGTGCACCTCGAAGAAGCCGGCGAGTTCGGCGAGGATGTCCCCGAACCGTCTGGTCTTCTGCCCGCCGGGCGCCTCGAAGGTGTTGCCGTGCATCGGGTCGCACACCCACACCACCGGCGCGCCGGTGGCCGTGACCTTCTCCACGAGCTCCGGCAGCAGATACCGCACGCGGTGCGCCCCCATCCGTACGATGAACGTCAGCCGGCCCGGCCGCCGTTCGGGGTCGAGGCGGTCGACGAGGGCCAGCGCCTCTCCGGGGGTGGCGGTGGGGCCCAGTTTCACCGCGATCGGGTTGTCGACGGTCGCGAAGTAGGCGACATGGGCGCCGTCGAGCCGGCGGGTGCGGTCGCCGATCCAGAGCAGGTGGCCGCTCCCCGCGTACCGCCGGCCGGAGCGCGGGTCGCGGCGGGTCAGGGCGGCCTCGTAGTCGAGCAGCAGTCCCTCGTGGCCGGCGAACACCTCGGTGGTGGGCGCCGGAGCGCCGCCGCCGTACGTGCTGTCGGTGCCGCGGGTGCCGTCGCGGGGGAGCGCCCGGCCGATCCGGTCGGCGAGGGCGCCGTACCGTTCACCGGCCGGCGAGTCCGCGACGAAGTCCAGGGTCTCCTGGTGGAGTTGGCGTGGCCCGGGGCCGCCGTGCGCGTAGCCGCGCAGGAGGTCCAGGGTGGTGCGGGACGCGTCGTACATCCGGAGCAGCCGGGCCGGGTCGGGGCGTCGTTCGGCCGGGCTGAAGCCGATGCCGTTCACCGCGTCGCCCCGGTAGGCCGGGAGGGTGCGGCCGTCGACGGTCTCGGTCGGCCGGGAGCGGGGCTTCGCGTACTGCCCGGCCATCCGGCCCACCGTGACCACCGGCAGCTCCGACGCGTACGCCAGGATCATGGCCATCTGCCGCAGGAGGCGCAGGGTGGAGTGGACCGCCGGCGCCGAGAGGTGGTCGAACCGTTCGGCGCAGTCGCCGCCCTGGAGCAGGAGGGCCTTGCCCTCCGCCGCCCGGGCGAGCCGTGCGGTGAGCGTGTCGCTCTCCTCGGGCGCGACCAGCGGGGGCAGGGCCGCCAGCCGGTCCGTCACGGCGCCGAGTTCGGCCGGTCCCGGCCACTCCGGCCGCTGGTGGGCGACGAGTCTCCGCCAGTGCGCGGCGGCTTCGCCGGTGAGGGTCACCATGGTCTCCGTCCGCTTCTCGTGGCTCGACGGCGCGGGGCCGTCAGCGCCGGACCATCTCGACAAGGCCGTGGTCGATGCCGAGGTCGTCGAGGAGCAGCCGGAGCGGTCCGGTGTCCCGCGCGGGCACGGGCCGGGACGCGGCCCACTCCCTCAGTTCGCCGGTGCCGATCTCCAAGCCGCCCTGGGCCGCCACGGTCACCCAGGGGTCGAGGTCGGCGGCGCGGAACGCGGCGAGCCCGGTGACGAGTGCTTCGCGGAACATCCGCCGCTGTGCGGCGTCCAGGTTCCGGTAGAGCGAGCCGCACAGCTCGCGGAAGACCACGGCGTGTCCGCTCTCGTCCCGCCGGTGCAGATCGGTGGTGATCCGGTTCATCGGCTGGATGTCCTGGGCGGTGGCGAGCGCGGAGAGGAAGCCGCTGATCGTGGTCTCGGCGGCGAGGGAGAACGCGATGTCGACGATGTCGCGGTCGAACCCGGAGAGCCCGGCGCGGACCGCGTCCCGTCCCTGGACGACCGACCAGACGCCCGGCGCGAACCGCAGGTCCGCCAGGTCGCGGCGCCTGCGGGTGACGCCGACGGCGTTGTGGCACATCAGGATGTGGTAGTGCTCGTCGATGATCGTCTGGTGCAGCGCGTCGACGGCGATGTCGTCGCGGCGGACGGGGATCCGGTCCTGGAGCATCAGCCGGCAGGCCGGCAGGATGATCTCGTCCTCGACCGCCGCGGTCTTCGCGTTGTACGAGATCCACGCGGCGGAGAGGATACGGCCACGGGCCTCCCGGTCGAGCCGGTCGGCGCCCGGCAGGTGCAGTACCGGGACGAGGTGTTCGGGGAAGTCCGGCAGGGCCGCGTCGAAGTGGCCGTCGAGGTCGAGTTCGTCCTTCTTGACGGCCACCCGCTTCCCCCAGCGGAGTGTCAACTGGGTCAGCAGGTCGCGCTCGTACTCGGGTACGTCACGTGCCGTGGTCATCGGGAGACCTCCTTCACGGCCGGCGCGCGCCAGGCGCGGAGCGACGCCGCCGCCTTGAGCAGCATCTCCTCGTACTCTTCGTACGGGTCGGAGTCGAGCACGATCGCCCCGCCGGCCCCGATGGTCAGCCGGTCGCCGACGCGGACGGCGGTGCGGATCACGATGCTGAGGTCGGTGCCGCCGGAGAGGCCGAAGTAGCCGAGGGCGCCGGAGTAGATGCCCCGGGCCTCCGTCTCCAGTCGGTCGATGATCTCCATGGTGCGCAGCTTCGGCGCCCCGGTCATCGACCCGCCGGGGAAGCACCGGCGGGCGCACTCGACCGCGCCGACCCCGTCCTTGAGCCGGCCGCGCACCGTGGAGACCAGTTGGTGCACGGTCTCGTAGCTCTCGACGGCGAGGTACGGGTCGACCTCGATGGAGCCCACCTCGCAGACCCGGCCCAGGTCGTTCCGGAGCAGGTCGACGATCATCAGGTTCTCGGCCTGGGTCTTGGCGCTCGAAGCGAGGGTGGCGGCCAGTTCGGCGTCGCGCACCGGGTCGGCGTCGCGCGGGGCCGTGCCCTTGATCGGCTTGCTGGTGACCGTACGGTCCCGCTCGACGCGGAGGAACCGCTCGGGCGAGGAGCCGAAGACCGTGATGTCGCCGAGGCGCAGGAGCGCGGCGTACGGTGCCGGATTGGTCCGGCGCAGCCGCAGATAGAAGGAGGTGTCGTCGTCGTGGAACGGCAGGTGCAGGGTGTTGGTCAGGCAGATCTCGTAGCTCTCGCCCCGGTTCAACTGCCGCCGGCACTCCGCGATGTCCGCCAGGTACTGGCTCCGGTCGCGGCCGAGGTACTCCTCCGCCCGTGGCGGCGGTGCGGGGGCGGGTTCGGCCGGGGCGGGTTCGGCCGGGGCGGCGCCGGTGGCCGGATGCATATCCGTCAGGAGCGCGGAGGTCCGTGCCACCCACTCCCGCGCGTCGTCCCGGGTCCTCTCGTCGTGGACGGCCACCAGGTAGGTCACGCCCTCCTGATGGTCGACGGCGATGACCCGGTCGGCGAACATCCAGACGGCGTCCGGTGTTTCGGCGGTGTGGCGGGCGGTGGCGCCGCTCTCGGCCTTGAGTTCGTAGCCGAAGTAGCCGACATAGCCGCCGGTCAGGTCGAAGGGGAGGTCCGTGTCGGGGACGCGCCGTGCGCGCAGGCGCTCTTCGAGGATGCCGAAGACGTCGCCGGTGACATGGTGGACGCCGTCGGCGTCGCGTACCTCCACCGTCCCGCTGCCGGTGCGGTAGGTCAGGAGCTCGCTGAGCGGTCCTGACATGTCGCCGAGGAACGAGAACCGGGAAAGTCCCTTCTCCACCCGGCTGCTGTCCAGCCAGAAGCAGTACGGAACGGTGTCGAAGAGCTTGAGGAAGACGGCCTCGGAGTCGACGGCGCCCGGCACGGCCGTACTGATGATCCCCACTCCCCCGGCGCCCCGGGCTCCTCCGGCCGCGCGGGGCGACTCGTCGGACCGTACGGCAGCGGTGTGGGTACGCGCGTGGGGGTCCGCCCGGGGGACGGTGCCGTTGACGGTCCCGACGGCGGCCGGCCGTTGTCCGGGCCGCGCCCGGCGGGTCAGTTCGGCGAAGTTCCGCAGGATCTCCCGCCCGTACTGGGAGGCGATCGACTCGGGGTGGAACTGCACGCCCCACTGCGGCAGATCGCGGTGGCGCAGCGCCATGAGCACACCGTCGTCCGCCCACGCGGTGGCGACGAGTTCCTCGGGCAGGGGTTCGCGTACGCAGAGCGAGTGGTAGCGGACCGCGACGAATTCGCGGGGCACGCCGGCGAAGAGCGGATCCCCGTCGTGGGAGACCTTGGCGAGGTGTCCGTGCCGGGGTTCGGGCGCGGCGACCACCGGCGCTCCGGTCAGGTGCGCGATCATCTGGTGGCCGAAGCAGACGCCCAGCACGGGCAGGGTGGTGTCGCGCAGCAGATCGCCGACGAGGCCGGCGTCGCGGGGGTTCTGCGGCCGTCCGGGGCCCGGGGAGACCACGATGTTGTCGAAGTCCGCCAGCCGGAGCCCGGAGAGCGCCGGGTCGTCGTTGACCATGACGACGGGCTCCTCGCCGTTGATGCCGGCGATCAGTTGGTACAGGTTGAAGGTGTACGAGTCGTAGTTGTCCAGCAGCAGAGTTCGCATCATGGGCCGCCCAAGACTTTCCGGAGCGCCTGGATGTCGTCCGGTTCCATGGTGATCCCGAAGATCTCCTCGGGAGCGGAGAGCGCCTCGTCCGCGTCGAGTTCCCGGACGGCCGCGGGCTCCCCGGGACGTATTTCCGTGAGAGTGGTGCCGACGAGGAGGTGCCGCACGTCGGGCCGGATGCGCTGGAGGACCATCCGGTGGTTGAACGGCGAGCGCGGATGGGTGAGGCAGAAGTGGTGGAGGAGTTCGAAGTCCGACGGATAGCGCGCATCCGTGGTGAAGCCGTAGAGCTCCGCCGCTCCCTCCGGCCGCAGGAAGCGCAGGACGTGTTCCCCGGTCGGCTCCCGTACGAGGTCGAAGGGCCAGTCGCCGTCGAGCCGCGCGTGCTCCGCGAGCCGGACCGGTTCGTGCGGCCCGTACGCCCCGAAACTCACGTCGTGGAGCCAGCGTTCGCCGTCGAGTTCCACGCAGAGGGCCACGTGCAGGGCGGGTCCGAACCTGCTCCCGGTGCGGATCCGCGTCCGGCCGGCGAACGCCGTGAAGGTGAACCCGATGCGGTCCAGCACGGCCGCTGTCAGCACGACCTGCTCCAGGCACCAGCCGCCGCGGCCCCGCCGTACCAGCTTCTCCTGGACGCTCGCCAGGTCCAGCGGGACCACCGTGCGCCCGAGCACCGCGTCGAGGTTCTCGAAGGCGATCGCGTCGACATGGGCGGTGTGCAGGCCCCGCAGGGTGGCGAGGTCCGGGGCCACGTCACCCCGGTAACCCACCCGGGCCAGGTAGGCGTCCAGGTCGACGCCGCTCCCCTGCCACATCCCGTCCGTCACACGGAGTCCGTCCGTCATGTGAGCCGCCCGGCGATCACGGCCGCGAGAACGATCCAGCCGAAGTAGGTGTTGGCGACAAAGGCGTCCCAGCACGCTTTCGGGTCGTCCAGGTCCACCCGTACGAGCAGAGCCGAGAGATAGGCCCCGGCGACCGCCACGACCGGGTAGAACGCCCATCCGATCGATGTCTGGGCGCCGGCCCACACCACGCCGCCGACGCTCAGCGCGATGAACACCGCCAGCCAGGCCTTGGTGGCCTCGCCGAAGAGCAGGGCGGAGGACTTGACGCCGATGTTCCGGTCGTACTCCTTGTCCTGATGGGAGTAGATCGCGTCGTGGATCAGGGTCCAGAAGGCCCCGCCGGCGTACAGGCCGTACACCGCGAGCGGGTAGTCGACGCTCCCCGTCACCGCCGTCCAGCCGATCAGTACGTAGACGCTCATCACCAGCGCCAGGAACGCCGAGGGCCAGAAGAAGACGCGCTTCATATACGGGTACGCGACGATCAGCGGGTACGAGGCGGCGACGACCAGGGCCGTCTCCCTGTTCGCGACCGCCAGGACCAGCAGGGCGGCCACGCCCTGTGCGGCGGCGAACAGGAGCGCGTTCCCGACGCCGATGGCCCCCGAGGCGACGGGGCGGGAGACGGTACGGGCGACCCGGGCGTCGACCTCCCTGTCGACCACGTCGTTGACCGCGCAGGCCGCGCCGCGCACCAGTACCGCGGCGAGGGCGACCGCCACCACCGTCAGCGGGCCGGGTCGCTGCCCGGGGGCGAGGGCGACGGCCCACAGCCCCGGCAGCAGGTAGAGCACGTACCCCGTGGGCCTGTCCAGCCGCATCAGCAGGAGATAGGAGCGGACCGTGTCCGGGCTCTTCGTGACGACGCCCGTGGATATCTTGTGCAGCATCAGGATCCAATCACCATGTCACCGGAAGTTGGATCAACCCGCCGATCAGCGTGTTGTGGCGCAGTTCCAGCTCCTCCGCACCGACAGCCAGACGCAGGGCCGGGAAGCGCGCGACGAGCTGGGTGAGCACCACCTGGAGCTGGATCCGGGCCAGCGTCGCGCCGACGCAGGAGTAGGCGCCGTGCCCGAACGCGAGGCTGTCCGTGGTGTCGCGGGTGAGGTCGACCCGGCCGGAGTCGGCGAAGACGGTCTCGTCGTGGTTGGCCGCGATGGTGTTCAGCAGCACGAAGTCGCCGGTACGGATGGCGGTCCCGTCGATCTCGAAGTCCGTCAGCGCGTACCGGGGCATGCCGCCGTTGTGCGGGTTCGGCATCGACCTCCGCAGGGTCTCCTCGACCGCGCCGGGAACGAGGCCCGGGTCGTGTACGAGCGCCCGCCACTGCCCGGGGTCGGCCAGCAGCAGTGACACACAGGTGCCGATCCGGGCCACCGTGGTCTCGTAACCGCCGAACAGCAGCAGCGCCGTCACCCCGAGGACCTCGTTGTCGGTGACCCCCTCGGTGGCGCAGATCCGGGAGATCGCGTCGTCGCCGGGGTTCTTCCGTTTGTCGGCGACCAGTTGTCCGCAGTAGCCGAACAACTCGGCCAGCCCCTGCCGGGCCCTGGCCGGGTCCCCGACACTGGCGGCGTCCTGGGTCCAGCCGCCGAACCGGTCCTTGTCCTCCTGGGGCACGCCCAGCCACTCGCACATCACCTGGATCGGCAGCGACAGCGCCACCGCCTGGCGCAGGTCCACCGGTGGCCGCTGCCCGGCCATCCGGTCCAGGAGCTGCCCGGTCGCCTGCTCGACATAGGGCCGCAGCGCCCGCATCCGCTCGGGTGAGAAGTGCGGTTCCAGCAGCGCGCGCAGCCGGGCGTGGTCGGTGGCCAGGCCGCCCAGCAGGCCGGCGAGCAACGCCGACCCGCGGTCCTTCGCCGCAGCCTCCGGGTCGGGGTGGGAGCGGCCGAGCCGGTCGTCGTCGAGCAGCCGTTTCACCCAGGCGTGCCCGGTGACCAGCCATGCCTCCTCGCCCTCGGCGGTGCGCACGCGGTGGACCGCGCCCCGGGACTGGAGTGCGCGCAGCCCGGGCGCGAGTCGCAGCACATGCGTCTGCTCGAAAGGCAATTGAGCTGGGGTACTCACTGACGGCCTCCGCCGGAATCGAGGTTCTGACCACCTTGCCGGGGACGATCACGGTGGACGATGCGGTCGAACAGCGCGGTCAGTCCGGCGGCCGCGGCCGGGGTGAGCTCGGCTCGTGCGAGGTGCTCCAGAGCCGTGTCCAGATGCCCCCGGGAGGTCCGCTCGGCGGTGTGCCGGCCGCCGGTCTCCTCGACGAGGCCGGCCATCTCCTGGAGGTGCGCCGCCGTGGTGCCGTCGGACTCCCAGAGCAGGCGCAGCCGTTCGCCGGCCGGGGTGCCGGTGGACAGGGCCGCCAGCACCGGGAAGGACGGGTTGCGCCGCAGGATGTCGCTCCGTACGGGCTTGCCGGTCACGGCGGGGTCGCCCCAGATGTCCTCGACATCGTTGAGGATCTGGAAGGCGAGGCCCAGATGGCGGCCCGCGCTCCGCAGGGCGGCCCGGACGTGCTGCGGGCTGCCCGCCCGGAGCGCGGGTGTCACGAGGGCGCACTCCAGCAGTGCGGAGGTCTTCTCCGTCACGATCCGGTCGTACGCGGCGGTGCCGGTGTCCGGGCCCAGCCGGACGGTGAGTTCGCGCGCCTGGCCCGCGAGGACCAGCCCGAGGGCTTCGGCGAAGAGGCCGGCGATCTCCGTGTGGCCGGGGCCTTCGTCGTCCACGACCATCCGCAGCGCCAGGGCCTGGAGCGCGTCCCCGGCCAGGATGGCCTGTCCGGCGCCGAACACCTTCCAGGCGGCCGGGCGGCCGCGCCGCAGTTCGTCCGCGTCGATGATGTCGTCGTGGATCAGGGTCGAGTTGTGCAGCAGCTCCAGCGCCGCCGCCTGGCACCGGATGTCCTCCGGCCGCAGGCCGACCCCGTCGGCCGCCGCCGCCATGAGGCCGGCGCGGGTCAGCTTGCCGTTCTGCGCGCCGCTGGGGCCGCCGTGTTCGTCGACGAAGCCGAGGTGGTACGAGCAGATCCGGGCCAGGGTCGGCTCCAGCGCGGCGACCCGCTCCCGTACGACGGGCAGGACCGCCGACCGCACCGCACTCGGCGACAGGAGCGTCCGGCGCCCGGCCGACGAGGTGTCGAGTGTGCTCATCAGGATTCTCCTCCGGTCGCACGCCTTCCCGATTTCTGTCCCGCTCCGAGCCGCGCACTGGTATTCCGTGAATTCGACCACCGAATACAGAAAAATATCTCCGCATTGAGCATTGAATATGCTGCGTCGACTTCAACTGCGACTGCCGCCGACGCGCCATCGGAACCTGGAGCGATGTTCCGGAATTGCGTGATCGTTCCGACCGCCATCCTGGATCGAGCGCCACCGCCGTGTCAACGACGGTGGCGCGGGCATCTCCGACTTTAGGAAAAACCCCAAAGAACACGGTGCGGGGCCCGGATCCGGCCGCTCTGCGGAATGATGGTTCACCGCACCGATCGGCGCCGGGAATGGTTCACTGAAGTCTGAGAGGCGACATGTCTATATCGGCCGATTCCGAGCAACTGCGTGAAGGCAGGCCGTTCGACCCGTATGGCGCACATCGCGACGACCCGTACGCGTTCCTGGCCGGTCTGGAGGGCGCGGAGCCGGTGTTCTACGCCCCGCTGCTCGGCGCGTGGTGCGTCACCCGGCGCGAGGACATGGTCGCGGTGCTGCGGGACGACCGGAGCTTCTCGGCGCGCGACCACAACCCCCGTCCCGCGGTCGAGCTGCCGGAGGACGTGAGCCGGATGTTCCGCACCTGGCGCGGCGTCGACGCCGTGGCCGTCGGCTCGCTCGACCCGCCCGAGCACGCCAAGGTCAGGGAGGTGCTCAACGCCGGGTTCACCCCGGCCAGGGTCAGGGACTTCGAACCGACGATCCGTACGATCGCCACCGCCCACGCCGAGCGTTTCGCCGCCGCCGAGGAGTCCGACCTCATCTCGGGGTTCGCCGTTCCGTACGCCCTGGAGGTGATCTGCCGGCGGCTCGGGATCCCGGACGAGTACCTCGACCGCTGCCGCACCTGGTCCGAGCAGCGCATCGAGCTGATGATGGTGCGGAGCGACGTCGACCCCGAGCTGCTGCGGGAACACGCCCGTGGGCTGATGGAGTTCGGGGCCTTCGCCCGTTCGCTCGTACGGGAGCGGCTCGCCTCGCCGCGGGACGACCTGATCAGCGAGCTGCTCCACGAGGGCAGGGCGGGCCATACGCTCACCGCCGACGAGGTCTCCGTCCAGGTCCCCACGCTGATCTTCGCCGGGCACATGACCTGCGCCGAGGCGCTGGGGACGATCTTCTTCCAGCAGCTCGGGTCTCCCGGCGGCTGGGCCGAGGTCGTCGACGGGAAGGTCGGCACCCGGGAGCTGGTCGAGGAGGGGCTGCGGTTCGACAGTCCGCTGGCGGGCATGTACCGGACCGCGCTCCGTGATGTCGTGGTCGGCGGCGTTCCGCTGGCCGAGGGGAGCCGGCTGCTGCTGCTGTACGGAGCGGCCGGCCGGGACAGCCGCTCCCACGCCTGCCCGGCGGCGTTCGCGCCGGGCAGCGGGTCCGCCGCCCATCTCGCGTTCGGGCACGGCATCCACTTCTGCCTCGGCGCCGGATTCGCCCGCGCTGAGCTGGAGATCGCGGTCCAGGCTGTCGCCGCCAGGATGCCGGGGCTGAGGCTGGCACCGGGGCTTCCGCCGCGTCACCGGCCGGTCTTTCCGCTCCGGGCGCTGACCGAGTTGCGGGTCCGGCACCGGGCCGACGACTAGGGCCTGGCCGCGACAGGCCGGAACGGCCCGCCAGTTCGCCTGGCGGGCCGTTCCCGCGTGCCGGACGGTTTCCCACGTACCGGACGGGTCCCGCCTGGCCACGTGCCGGACGGGTCCCGCCTGCCGGACGGACGGATGACGGGCCGGACGGCCGAGGGGCCTGCCGGCCGCCCATGGCGACCGGCAGGCCCCTCGCCGGGGACGGCTCACGCGGTCAGGCGCGGACCGCCGTCAGATAGACGTAGCCGCTCTCCGGGGTGGCAGCGGAGAGCCGCATGAAGTCGATGAGCGAGCCGGCCTGTTCCTCGCCGACCAGCGCGGCCAGCTTGTCGCGGACGGTCTCCACCGCGTCGGCCATGCGATCGAGGGTGCGGCCGACGTTGTCGCTGATGTCGCGGATCTCCACGTCGACGAAGCCGTTGGCGGCCAGCGCCGTACGGTACTCGTCGATCGTGCCCAGCGAGCGCACCGCGTAGTTCGCGCAGATGTGGTCCAGGACCGCGCGGCCCTCCGGGCTGACCGGGCCGCGTTCGATGACATCGGCGACGGCGAGCCGGCCGCCGGGGCGCAGGACACGGGCGGCCTCGGCGAGCACCTGGCCCCGGTCGGGCATGTGCCACATCGACTCGAACGCCCAGGCGGCGTCGAACGAGCCGTCGGGGAAGGGCATGTCCATCGCGTCCGCGAACTGGAACGTGGCCCGGTCGGCGAGCCCGGCCTCGGCCGTGAGTTCATTGGCCTTCGCCACCTGGACATGGCTGACGGAGATGCCCACGACATCCACGTCACAGGCGCGGACCAGCCGCAGCGCGGGATGGCCGATGCCGCAGCCGATGTCCAGGACGCGTTGGCCGGGACGGGCGGCGATGCCCGAGATCATCAGGTCGGTCAGGCGGTCGGTGGCTTCCTCGACGGAGCTGTCGTCGGCGTCGTTCTCCCAGTATCCGTAGTGTTTGTTGGGGCCCCACGCTGAACCGTAGATCTGGCCGATCCCGTCGTACACGGTGGCGACATCGCCAGGAGCGGGAAACTGCTCGACCGTCATGAGGAACTCCGTATCGTCGTGAAGGTGGCGGGAAGGACGGCCGCCGGGGCCGTCGGGTGGTGCGGGGGCCCCGGGAATCCGCCCGTGCGTTCTCCGCTCACTTCAGTTCGAAGCGCAGGAATCCCAGCCGGAGCCCGCCCGCTCCCCATTCGGTGCCGAGCGCCTGGTTCGCCAGCAGGGATATCCTGAGCTGCCTGCGCTCGACCGGCGAAAGGCCGGTGTCGCTCTCCAGTACCGCCTTCGTCCAGGCGGCGCTCTCCTCCCAGAACGGCAGGGTCTCCGCCGTGGCGTCGACGTCGTCGACCAGCTCGAAACCCGCGGCCTGCGCGGCTTCCGCGTAGTCACGTACCGAGGCCGGCTTCGTGTAGAAGTATTCGGCCCACACATCGGCCCCGTGCGGGCGGGTGGTGAACACTTCCTCGACGCACACACTGGCGCCGGGACGGAGCACGCGCGACAGCCGCTCGAACCACTGGGGGCGGTTGAAATATCCGCTGCTCTCGATGGCCACCGCCGCGTCGTAGGGGCCGTCCAAGGGGAGGTGCATGGCGTCGCAGACCACGGTGCGGACCTGCTCGCCCACGCCGGCCTCCCGCGCGAACCCCTCGACGATCGGGGCGTGTTCCGGCGCGTTGGTGACGGACGTGACATCGGCGCCGTACTCCTGCGCCCAGAAGAGCGAGCCGCCGCCGAGACCGCACCCGACATCCAGGATCCGCCCGGACAGCCGGTGTTCGGCGCCCCAGATCTTGGCCGCGTACCGCAGCAGACCCTCCTGGTGGGTCCTGATGCTGCGGCGAATGTCGTCCGCCGTCGCGTCCTCGACATTCAGCGGCGTTTTGGCGGAGGGATAGTGACCTACGTGGTAGTGAATCCTGGGGCCGGGCCCGTATTTACGAACAAGCCTGGCCGTTTTGCCGTCGTAGTACTGGCCGACTATGCGCACCTCGTCCTGAGGCTCCAGCACTGCCCGAGGGGAACTCGCGATTTCTTCCAGATTTGACACAGTCACTCCTCCACAGCTCGGATGCCGGCAACGCGGTTCGACGAGCTTAAATTGAGTGGCAGCTATTGGACGCCATCCTGGGGGGACGCCTCCGGCCGTGTCAACGAAACGGCGTGGGGCATCGTCGGCTTTAGGAAAAACCCCAAAGAAGACGGCTCCGGGGCCCGGATCCGGCTGCCCTGCGGAATGATGGCTGCCGGGCGGCAGCACGGCCGTATTCGACTCCGGCCATTAAGCAGGCCCACACGGACGTCTTGGCACGGAACGGAGTGGGAATGGGTAGCGGTAAGCAGGTCCTGCTGGCCGAGCCGCGCAGTTTGTGTGCCGGTGTACGCCGGGCGATAGCCATCATCGATCTCGCGCTGGAACAGCACGGCGCGCCGGTCTACGTCCGCAAGGAGATCGTGCACAACCACTATGTGGTGCGCGAGTTCCAGCGCCGGGGTGTCCGGTTCGTCGACTCCGAGCAGGAGGTGCCGGAGGGCGCGGTCTGTGTCTTCTCCGCGCACGGGGTCTCCCCGGAGGTGCGGCGGAACGCGGACGCCCGCGGTCTCGACGTGCTCGACGCGACCTGTCCCCTGGTGGCCAAGGTGCACCAGGAGGCTCTCCGGTTCGCCCGCGACGGGCGGACGCTGCTGCTGATCGGGCACGCGGACCACGAGGAGGTCGAGGGCACCTACGGGCACGCCCCCGACCGGACGGTCATCGTCGAGACGGTCGCCGACGCGGAGGCACTGGACCTGCCCGCCGACGCGCCGGTCGCCTTCCTCACCCAGACCACGCTCTCGGTGGACGAGACCAGGGACATCATCGCCGTGCTCCGGCGCCGGTTCACCGACCTGCGCGGGCCCGCCGCCGACGACATCTGTTACGCCAGCCAGAACCGCCAGGACGGCATCAGGGCCATCGTGGACCGGTGCGATCTGGTGCTGGTGGTCGGTTCGGTCAACTCCAGCAACTCGATCCGGATGGTCGAGGTGGCGCGCCGGCTCGGCGGTCGGGCCGAACTGGTCCCGGACGTGGGCCACTTGGACCCCGCGTGGCTGGCCGGTGTGCGTACGGTCGGCGTGAGCGCCGGAGCGAGCGCGCCGGAGATCCTCGTCGACGAGCTGCTCGGCCGGCTCGCCGAACTGGGGTACGCGGACACGTCCGTGGCGCGGGTGGCGACCGAGGACATCGTGTTCTCCCCGCCCTCGCGGCTGACCGGAGCGGCGGACGCGCGGTGACCGGCCGGGACCGATCGCGAGGGCGGCCCCGGCCGCCCGCCCCACCCGGTGAGGAGCGCTGTTCGGGATGACGCTGCTGAAGACCGTGGGCGACCCGGCGCGGCTCCGTGAGCTGACCGCCGGGGAACTCCGCGAACTCGCGGGGGAGATCCGCGCGTTCCTGATCGAACGGGTCTCCGCCGCCGGCGGACACCTCGGGCCCAACCTGGGCGTGGTCGAGCTGACCATCGCACTCCACACGGTGTTCGAGTCCCCCCGGGACCGGCTGCTCTGGGACACCGGACACCAGTCGTACGTACATAAGATCCTCACGGGTCGTCAGGACGGCTTCGACCGGCTGCGGAAGGCGGGCGGGGTCTCCGGCTACCCGAGCCGGGAGGAGTCCGAGCACGACCTGGTGGAGAACTCGCACGCGTCCACCGCGCTCTCCTACGCGGACGGGCTGGCCAGGGCCGACGCCCATCTCGGGGTACGCGACCGGGCGACGGTCGCGGTCATCGGTGACGGCGCGATGACCGGCGGCATGGCCTGGGAGGCGCTCAACAACATCGCGGGCGGCCCGGAACGGCCGCTCGTCATCGTGCTCAACGACAACCGGCGCTCATACGCGCCGACCGTCGGCGGGTTCGCCGAGCACCTGTCCGGGCTGCGCGCCGGGCACGGGGCCGGTGTGTTCGGGGAACTCGGGCTCGGCTATCTGGGTCCCGTCGACGGTCACGACCTCCCCGCCGTCCAGGACGCCCTGCGCCAGGCGGTGGCGCTGGGCGGCCCGGTGGTGGTGCATGTGATCACCGCCAAGGGCAGGGGATACCGGCACACCGAGGCCAACGACCTCGACCTCGGCCATGCCGTCAAACCGATGGATCCACGGACCGGGCGGGCGCTGAAGGCCTCGCCCCCGTCGTTCACCTCGGTGTTCGGCGAGAAGCTGGTCGAACTGGCCGAGCGGCGCGACGACCTCGTGGCGGTCACGGCCGCGATGGCGGAGCCGACCGGGCTCCTGCCCCTGCAACGCAGGTATCCGCACCGGGTGATCGATGTCGGCATCGCCGAGCAGCACGCGGTGACGATGGCCGCCGGGCTCTCCCTGGGCGGCGTGCACCCGGTGGTGGCCATCTACTCCACGTTCGTCAACCGCGCGCTCGACCAGCTCCTCATGGATGTCGCACTGCACCGCCGCCCGGTGACCTTCGTCCTCGACCGGTCCGGGGTGACCGGCGACGACGGTCCGAGCCACAACGGCATGTGGGACCTGTCGGTGCTCCAGGTGGTGCCGGGGCTGCGGATCGCGGCGCCACGGGACGGCACCCGGCTGGCCGAGCTGCTGGCCGAGGCGGTGGCCTGGCGCGAGGGTCCGACCCTGCTGCGCTTCCCCAAGGGCCCCGCCGGCGCGGACCTCCCCGCCGTCGCCGCGTTCAACGGGCTCGATGTGCTGCGCCGGGCCGGCTCGCTGGATGTGCTGATCGTCGCGGTGGGCGCGCTGGCCGGGCTCGCGCTCACCGTCGCCGACGCGTTACGGGCCCGGGGCGCCGGGGTGACGGTGGTGGACCCGAGGTGGGTCACCCCGGTCAACCCCGCGCTGGCCGATCTGGCCCGCCGCCACCGGCTCGCGATCACGGTGGAGGACAACAGCCGGGCGGGCGGGGTCGGTTCGGCGATCGCGCAGACGCTGCGGGACGCCGGGGTACGGACCCCGCTGCGCGAGTTCGGCATCCCGAGGCGGTTCCTCGGCCAGGGCACCAGGGCCGAGGTGCTCGCCGCCTGCGGGCTGACCGCGCGGAGCGTCACCGGGGCCGTGGAGGAGCTGCTGGCCGGCCTCGACTCCGTACCGACGGCGGACATGGACGCCCCCGGCACCTGGCCGGTCCACTCAGGGGAGGAACTGTGACGACCGTCGATCTGGGCATGCCCTCGCCGCGCGAGGAGAGGCCACCGCGTTCGGTGGCCACCCGGCGGACCTCTCGCCGGATCATGGTGGGTCCGGTGCCGGTCGGCGGTGACGCGCCGGTGTCGGTCCAGTCGATGACCACCACGTCCACCGCCGACGTCAACGCCACGCTCCAGCAGATCGCCGAACTCACCGCGGCGGGGTGCGAGATCGTACGGGTCGCCGTGCCGACGGCGGACGACGCGGCGGCGCTGCCGGTGATCGCCCGCAAGTCGGGCATCCCGGTGATCGCCGACATCCACTTCCAGCCGAAGTACGTCTTCGCCGCGATCGACGCCGGCTGTGCGGCGGTACGGGTCAACCCCGGCAACATCCGCCGGTTCGACGACCAGGTCGGCGCGATCGCCCGGGCCGCCGGGGACGCGGGCGTCCCGATCCGGATCGGGGTGAACGCCGGGTCGCTGGACAGGCGGTTGCTGCGCAAGCACGGCGGGGTCACCCCGGAGGCGCTGGTGGAGTCGGCGCTGTGGGAGTGCTCGTTGTTCGAGGAGCACGGCTACACCGATCTGAAGATCTCGGTGAAGCACAACGACCCGGTGGTGATGATCGAGGCGTACCGCGAGCTCGCCGCCCGGTGCGACTACCCGCTGCACCTCGGGGTGACGGAGGCGGGCCCCCGGTTCCAGGGCACCGTCAAGTCCGCGGTCGCGTTCGGCGCCCTGCTCGCGGAGGGCATCGGCGACACCATACGGGTCTCGCTCTCCGCGCCGCCGGTCGAGGAGGTCAAGGTCGGTACGCAGATCCTGGAGTCGCTCGGGCTGCGGCCACGGGGGCTGGACATCGTGTCGTGTCCGTCCTGCGGCCGGGCCCAGGTCGATGTGCACACCCTCGCCGAGCGGGTCACCGCTGCGCTCGAAGGGTTCCCGGTGCCGTTGCGGGTGGCGGTGATGGGCTGTGTCGTCAACGGGCCGGGCGAGGCACGCGAGGCCGATCTCGGTGTCGCGGCGGGCAACGGCAAGGGCCAGATCTTCGTCAAGGGCGAGGTGATCCGCACGGTCCCGGAGTCGCGGATCGTGGAGACCCTGCTGGCCGAGGCCGTGCGTATCGCCGAGGAAAGGGGTGTGGACATCGAAGGATGAACGGCCGGAAGAGACAGAGTGAACGCCAGGGAAACACAACAGGGAAAGCGGTTCGCATATGACCGTACGGATACGGATGACGCTCTCTCCCGAAGCGCCGGGCGTCAATCCACGGTTTCAACCGCTATGCGCGGGGGCCACGCATCGGTCCGCAGAATGCGGAGGACGAACGCCCTGGAAACCAGCGAGACGCGATTCGGCGCCTCCAGTTTGCCGGACATGACACGGACGTGATAGTCGATGGTCTTCGAGCTGAGGTGCAGCTCTCTCGAAAGCCGCCCGCTGGACGAGCCGGCCGCGACCCCCTCCAGGATCCTGGCCTGGACCGAGCTGAGAACGCAGCTTCCGGCCGGCGGGGACGCCTCGCAGTCGTTCTGATCATTGCCCATGACACCCATCCATTCCGTACAGCCGACCAGGCCGGGACCGTAACCGGATAAATACAGAGCGAGAAGTGCTCGGGCACGAGCCTAGGCGGCGCTCTCACTTTTTGTCACCGGCACACCGTCGCACCCCATGAACTTCCGTCCGCCTCGGAATTCCCTCCAGATTTTTCGGAATTCCGGGCTTGTCCGTGTCCGCAGTGGAACAGCTTCGAGGAACGGCCGTGACGAACTTCGCCCGTGATATCAGCACCGCGGCCCCGGCAGAACCGGACGCCCTGATCCGGACTCTGTACGAGGACCTGAGCAGACTGCCGGCCAGCGCCCAGCTCGACGCGACGCTCTGTCTGCTGGAGGCGGCGACGCTGATGCTGCCGACGCTTCCCCCGGCGCGCGGCAGGCCCGCCGACGCCGAGCTCGACGACATCCGCGCGGCCATGCGCGCCGCGTCGCTCTCGGTGCGCAGCTACCTGTGGCGCACCGGTGCCAACGGTCCGGTGGACCCTCCGGTGGACCGGAAGCGAGTCAGGGAGCGGGACCGGGCACGAGACCTGGAGTGAGACGGAAGCGGGAACGGACGGGCCGCCCCTTCTCGTGGCGGCCCGTCCGTTCCCGTACTGTTCCCGCGTCTTCCCCGGCGGCCGGCTACGCGCCGCTGAGACTCGCGTCCGGGTCCAGGGCGCGCCGCGCGGGAAGGCCGGGGCGGCCGCCGCGCAGGTCGGGCAGGAAGGTCATGGCGATCGCCGCGCAGGCCATGAACCCCGCGCAGACCAGCAGGCCGGCCCCGAACCCGGCGCTGCCGGCCAGCACGCCCAGGGTGAGCGGGGCGAAGGCGGAGACGCCGCGCCCGATGTTGTAGCTGAATCCGGCGCCGGTCGTCCGGACCCTGGTCGGGAACAACTCCCCCATGTACACCCCGAAGACGCCCGCGTAGGCGGCGAAGAAGGCGAACATCGGCCCCAGCCACAGCAGGGTCGTGCGGTCGGCGGCGACCACGTAGAGCGGCAGGGTGAGCGCCACCCCGGCCAGTGAGAGCACCAGTGCGTGCTTGCCGCCGATCCGGTCGGCGATCAGCCCGAAGACGTTGTAGCCGACGAACATCCCGAGGTTGAGCACCATCATGAACATCGCGACCGTCGTGGCCGGGACGCCCTTGTCCGCCTGCAAGTAGGTCGGCAGCCAGGTGGACGCGCCCCACGCCCCGAACATCGCGAATGTCGCCACGGTCGCGGCGAGCAGGGTCCTCCGGCGCAGTTCCGGGGCGAAGATCTCGGTCACCTTCACCGGTGTGGGCTTCTGCTCGGCCCACTCGGCCGACTCCCGGAAGAAGACGCCGACGATGACCAGCGGGACCACCACGCCCGCCCCGCCGATGAGGAACAGCAGGCGCCAGTCCGGCAGCAGAGCGCCCGCCAGCCATGCGGCGATCACCCCGCCGACCGGGAACGAGCTGAGCACGAAGGCGACGGCCCGCCCCCGTTGCGCGGCCGGCCAGGTCTCGACCACATAGGCCGACACCACTCCCCAGACCCCGCCGAGGCCCAGCCCCGCCACGAAACGGAGCACCAGGAAGAGCGTGAAACCCTGCACCAGCGGGATCGCCGAGGTGAACACGCCGAACACCGCGAGCGAGAGCATCAGCGCCCGCTTACGGCCGTAGTTGTCGGCGAGCCAGCCGACCGTCACGCTGCTCACGCCGATCCCGAGCAGTGTCGCCGTGGCGAGCAGGCCGCCCTGGGTCGCCGTGAGTCCGAGATCGGCGCGGATCACGGGCAGGGTGAAGGACAGCAGCAGGATTTCCAGCGCGTCGAACATGTAGGCCACGAATGAGCCGGTGAGCACAACCCATCTGTTGGAGCCACTCAAGCGAACCAGTCCATTCAGCTCTAGCGTTTCTCCGCTCGGGAGACGAATGCTAGGTACTCACGCGGGGTTCATCGCGGGCCGGCCCGGATTTTCCGCATTTCGCGGAGGACCGTCCGAGAATTCACGGGACCAGGCCACCGGTGGCCCCGGCCTCATGGACCGGGGAGCCGTGCACGGCCTCCGCGATCATCGCCGCCGTCAGCATCTGCGCGCCCCTGCCGCTGGTCGGGTCGTAGCCGGTGATGTCCTCTATCCGCCGCAGGCGGTAGTCGAGCGTGCTGCGGTGGATGAACAGGCCGCGGGCCGCCTTGTTCCTGCTGTAGTCGGCGTCGATGAAGGCGGTCAGCGTCTCCCACAGGACCTTGTGCGCCCGCAGCGGCCTGATCACCGCGGCCAGGTCGGTCCGCACCTTCTCGTGGCGGGTGACCGCGTACTCGACCAGGACGTCCGAGATCGTGTAGGCGCCGCTCGGGCGCAGCCCCGCCACCACCAGTCTCAGAACGTACGAGGCCTCGTTGAACCCGTCGAAGAGGCGGGCCCTTTCCCGTTCGGCGGTCGCGAGCCAGCCCCTGCCGCCGAGCCACCGGGTCAGCCTTGTCACCGGGTGTTCGCCGCTGTCCGCACCGGCCGCCGGGATGAAGAGCACGACATTGCCGTCCCGGTGCGTCAGCAGCGTGTTCTCCCCCGCCACCGCGCGCAGCGCCGCCACCTCGTCGCCGGGCTCCGCGAGCCTCACCACCGCGATCAGATAGCGCGGCGTGAGTCCTTCGAACACCTCCGCAGGCAGCGGATGACCGTCGGCGAGGTCACCCGCCAGATCGCGCGGGACATCCGCGGTTTTCCGCTGGTATCCGTCGAGGAAGTCCTGGAGCAGCGGGCCTCCGGCGCGTGCGATGGCGGCGAGCCTCGGATCTCCCGCCGCCGCCTTGGTCAGCAGCTCGACCAGCTCGTCCGGTTCGTTGCCGGTCCATTCCTGCCCCGCGGCCCGCACTTTCGCCCTGAAGTCGGCGACCCTGTCCTCCTCCGGTACCGAGCGGAGCACCTCGTCCGGAGATAACGACCTGCCTGCCATTTCGGTCATTTCTCGATTCATCTTCCGGAATAGTTCGGTTCGCATCAGCCAGTTTTCGGCCAGGAAGGACAAATCGATCCGACACCGGGAGGATCAACCAAAGCCAGCATTAACGCCGGAGAAAATTCTCTCGTCGGAGTAGTGTGGGGGTTCGGCACGGCACTCTCCGTCCATGTCTATGAGGCTCATCGGAGCACGACGAGCCACTCCGACTCGGAGACCTTAACACGGCCGCTTGAACCCGTGGGAGATTACCGGCCAGTTACGGTCTCTTTATGTCGTACATCGGCTTCTTTTCCTTGGAATTTCCATACCCCTTGACCGGCAGCAGGCATATTCCAAACGGGCTGCCCGATGCCCGAATGAAGGACAGGGCACGCCCGGTCACACATCGCCGACCCTATAGCTGTTTATTGCAGGCTTGCGTAACCGGGGAATACATAAAAAGAACCACCGGCCTTGGACGATCCCCCGCGTCGCCCAAGGCCGGTGGCCGTCCCCCCTTCGGCGGGCCCTCGCGGGGCCGTTCGGGGGGACGTCGCGATTATACTGGCTGGGAGCCAGTCAACGCAGGAGTCGAGCATGTCCCCCCGGAGCCAGTCCGCCAACGAAGAGCTGCGCCGGCGCTCCCGGGAGCGGTTGCTGCAGGCCACGGTGGAGCTGGTCGCCGAGCGCGGTTACGAGGCCACGAAGCTCTCGGACATCGCCGACCGGGCCGGTTCCGCGCGCGGGCTCGTGTCGTACTACTTCCCGGGGAAGCGGCAGCTCCTCCAGTCGGCCGTGCACCGGCTGATGCACCGCACGCTCGCCGCCGCGCTGGAGCGCGAGCCCGCCACCGAGGACGGGGCCGAGCTGCTGGCGCGGGCCATCGACGCGATCCTCGGGCTGAGCGTGGAGAGCCCCGTCCTGATGCGGACGCACATGGCCGGGATCCTTCAGGCCGAGGGGTTCGTCCAATGCCCCGAGCAGCGGCGGCTGGCGGCGCTGCTCCGCGAGACGGTACGGCGGTACGGTTCCGCCGACCCCGATGCGGACTACCGGATGCTGCGCGCCCTGCTGATGGGCGCGGTCTTCGCGGCGCTGATCCCGGGGGCGCCGATGCCGCTGCCCCGGCTGAGGGCCGAGTTGTTCGAGCGGTACGGGCTGGCGTGGGAGCTGGGGGTTCCGCCGGGCGCGCGACCGCCCGGCGGAACCCCCGTGGGGAGCGCCCCGCCGGCTCCGTGACTCCGTGGCCCGTACGGCTCAGTGACGGAAGTCCGCGAAGTAGTCGGGCTGCGTCTGGACGTTCAGTTCGTCCATCCGTACCTTCTTCGCCGGGTCGGTGAGCCGGTCGTCGAGCCTGAGCACGTCGAGCCCCTTGACCAGGTCGTTCGAGTAGATGTGGCCGTTGTAGTAGTAGGCGGACCAGGAGCCGCCGCCGATCAGCGTGTCGGCCGAGAGCGGGCCGCGCTCGAAGTACGCGATCTCCTTCGGCTTGGCGGAGTCGGTGAAGTCCCAGACGGAGACACCGCCCTGGTACCAGGCCTGGACCATGATGTCGCGGCCCTTGACCGGGATCAGCGAGCCGTTGTGGGCGACGCAGTTCTCGGTGTCCGCCTGGTGACGGGGGATCTTGTAGTAGCTGCGGAAGACCAGCTTGCGCTGGTCGCCCTTGCCGACGATGTCGTAGATGCCGTCGGCGCCCCGGTCGGGTCCGATCTTCTCGTTGCAGGTGGCCGCGCCGCCGCCGCCCAGCTCGTCGGTGAAGACGACCTTGTCCGCCTTCTGGTTGAAGGTGGCGGAGTGCCAGAACGCGAAGTTGACGTTGTCCTGGACCTGGTCGATGACGCGGGGCCGCTCCGGGTTCTTGATGTCCATCAGGATGCCGTCGCCCATGCAGGCGCCGGCCGCCAGGTCCTTCGAGGGCAGCACGGTGATGTCGTGGCAGCCGCTGGTCGCCGAGACACCCGGGTTGGTGGGGCCGCCCGGGTTGCCGCCGTCGGGGAAGAGCACCTGGAACTTGAGGAGTTCGGCCTTCTCCGGGGCCTTGCGCGGCACCTTGACGATGGAGATGCCGTCGTGCGGCGGCTGGCAGTCGGGGAAGGTCGGGCTGGGCCCGTACGACGAGACGTAGATGTAGACGTCCTTCGCCTTCGGCACCAGCGTGTGCGTGTGCGACCCGCACGCGGTCTCCACCGCCGCGACGTACTTGGGGTTGCGCTTGTCGCTGATGTCGAAGACCTTCATGCCCTCCCAGGACTCCTTGATCGTCGCCGACTGCGGGACGCTGTTGCAGGAGTTGTCGCTGCGGGAGGAGTCGGTGGAGAGGAAGAGCAGGTTCCCGGAGACCGATATGTCGTTCTGCGATCCGGGGCAGAGAACCTGTGCGACGGTCTTCGGGGACTTCGGATTGCTGATGTCGAAGATCCGGAAGCCGTCGTAGTTCCCCGCGAAGGCGTACTTGCCCTGGAAGGCGATATCCGAGTTGGTGCCGGTGAGCTGATCCTTCGGCACATTGGCCAGATGGCTGATGGTGGGGCTGTGGACGATCTCGTCCACGCCGGGGATCTCCCCCTGCGCGATGGCCGCCTTCACCTCCGCCGCCTGACTGCCGGAGATCTTCTCCGTCGCCGGGGCGTCCCCGGGTCCCGGGGTGGCGAGCGCCGGCCCTGCGGTCAGCAGCGTCGCGAAGAGCCCGGCCGCGGCTGCCGCCACGCCCAGCCGTCTCCGCCGCACGCGGGTGGTGTGCAACGAGGTCACTGCGTCCTCCCTTGTATCCGTCCCGAGTTGAAGGGGACTCGGACTTCGGCAGTATCGTCCTTCCCATGTACATATCAACAGACGGCAACAGAGACGTAATGAAAGTTTTTGATCACCTGCACGCGGAAGCGTGTTAGGAACGTGTTCAGTCCTGCCCGTGTGTCGTAGGAGGTCGTCGTGTTGATCCGCCGTCGGAATCCGCGTTCCCGCCGCTCCGCCGTGGCCGTCGCGGTCGTCGCGGTCGTCGCCGTACTCGCCCTGGGCGCCTGTGACACGACGGACGACCAGGCCCCGAAGGCCGAAGCGGAGCCCGGCCCCAGCGTGCTGGCGCCCGGGAAACCGGGGGAACCGGCCCGGACGCTCTCCCCCGACGAGGTCAAGCGGGCCACCCCCGACTCCACCCCCAACGCGGCCGACTTCAGCTACGCCCAGATGATGATCGTCCACCACGGCCAGGCCCTGGAGATGACCGCGCTGGTCGCGGAACGCGCCTCCTCGACCCAGGTGAAGCGGCTCGCGGCACGGATCTCCGCCGCGCAGGGACCGGAGATCGAGGCCATGGAGGCGTGGCTGAAGAACCATGGCGGGGCGGAGAACGCGCACGGCCATGACCATGCGGCGATGCCCGGCATGGCGACCGACGCCCAGCTCAAGGAGTTGGCCGCGGCGAAGGGCGAGGCGTTCGACGACCTGTTCCTCAAGCTGATGATCACGCACCATCAGGGCGCGGTCACCATGGCCACCGAGGCGGTCGCCGAGGGCAACAACATCGTGATCGGCGAGATGGCCAACGACGTCATCGCCCAGCAGAGCGTCGAGATCAACCGGATGCGCGCGCTGTGACCCCCGAACCGGGCCCGCCCCGGGGCCGCATGACGCCCCGTACGGTCAGCGGCGGTGGTGACGGGGGCTGAGATGCCCGTCGTCGCGCGCCCCCGCGATCAACCGGAGCGCCTTGCGCCGGCTGAATCCGGTGACGGACATGACGGCGAGCACCGGGTCCTGGCCCGCGCCCTGGGCGGCCCGGTAGATCGCGGCGATCCCCCGCCGGGCCGCGCCACCACGCGGCGGTGCGGCGGTACGGGCCCGGTGGCGCCCCGATACGGACGGCGCCGGGCCGGGGGTGGCGGCGGCGGTGGCGCTGTCACCGGCGCCGGCGTCGTCCGGCGGCGCACCGGCGGCCGACGGGGTTCCGGGCCCGGGAGCCGCCGCGGGCCGGGGCTCAGGGTCGGCCTCGCGGTCGGCCTCGCGGTCGGCCTCGGGGGCGGCCTCGCGGTCGGCCTCGGGCTCGGGCTCGGTGGCCGGCTGCGGTACGGGCGGCCGGTGTTCCCCGGCGACGACCTGGCAGGCACTGCGCAGGGGCGCCTCGATCGCCTCGGCCAGCGCCGCGAGACCCGTGACCGGGAGGGGCGGATCGGCCTGGGCGTCCTCGATGGCGACGCGTCCGTCCCGTACCACGGCGAGCACATCGAGCCGGGCGCCGTCCTCGAACGTCAGCCGGACATCGACCCAGGGCGACCGGAGCTGGTGGCGCGCGGGGCGGTCGGTGGTGCCGGTGGTGTCGGGGCCGCCCCCGGAATCCCCCGTGGCGGTCACCGAGCCGTGGCCCTGTACTTCCCATGCGGGCCACGCGCTGCCGTCGTGGTGCGGGGGCTCCTGGGCGGGCATCACTCTGTGTTCCGACACGTTCACAACTTAATCAGGCAATCCGCCCCTATGGTCGGGACGCGCACGCGCGGGCCCGTACGGCACCCCGTTCAGCGGACCAGGGCGCCGAGCCGGGCCTCCTGCGCCGCCGCCGCACCGAGGATCCGGTCGAGCAGGCCGGGGAAGAGCGTGTCCAGGTCCCGCCGGCGCAGCACGTTCATCTTGGCGGTGCCCCGGTAGACCTGGCGGATCACCCCGTTCTCGCGGAGCACCCGGAAGTGGTGGGTGACGGTCGACTTCGCGACGGGCAGGCAGAAGTCCGAGCAGGAGAGTTCGTCACCGGCGGCCAGGTCGCGGACGATCCCCATCCGCAGCGGGTCGGCGAGCGCGTGGAGCACCCTCTCCAGACGGATCTCCTCGCACGGCGGGTGGGCGAGTTCGCGGGTGCCGGTCTCGGCGGTCACGGCGGCTCCAGGTGATTCAGAACGTGCGTCCAGAATACGAGACCCTCTTAGTTTGACATTTCCCGTACTACGAAGAGTACCGTACTAGCCAGGGCCGGTCTCCCCCGTACCGGCCCTCCGTGACGTCCTGCTGATGGGAGCCTTCCGTGAGCGCGCTGTTCGAGCCCTACACACTCAGATCCCTGACCATCCCGAACCGGGTCTGGATGGCGCCCATGTGCCAGTACAGCGCGCCGGTCTCGGGGCCGGAGACGGGGGTGCCCGGCGACTGGCACCTCGCCCATCTCGCTGCGCGCGCCGCCGGCGGGACCGGGCTGATCGTCGCCGAGGCCACCGCCGTGAGCCCGGAGGGCCGGATCACCCCCGCCGACCTGGGGATCTGGAACGACGCCCAGGTGGAGGGGTTCCGCCGGATCACCCGCTTCCTCGCCGAGCAGGGCACCATCAGCGCCCTCCAGATCGGCCATGCGGGCCGCAAGGCGAGCACCGGCCGGCCGTGGCAGGGCGGCGCCCCGCTCGGCGCCGACGAGGGCGGCTGGCAGCCGCTCGGGCCGAGCCCGGTGGCCTTCGACGACCGCCACCCGGTCCCCACCGAGCTGACCGTGGAGCGGATCGACGAGATCGTCGGCCAGTTCGCCGCGGCGGCCCGGCGCGCCCGGGAGGCCGGGTTCCAGGTGGTGGAGGTGCACGGGGCGCACGGTTATCTGATCGGCGAGTTCCTCTCACCGCACAGCAACCGGCGGACGGACGCCTACGGCGGCTCCTTCGAGAACCGCACACGGCTCGCCCTGCGGGTCGTGGACGCCGTACGCGCCGAATGGCCCGACGAGCTGCCGGTCTTCTTCCGGATCTCCGCCACCGAGTGGCTGGACGAGGGCGGCTGGACCCCGGACGACACGGTGCGCTTCGCGGACGAGCTGCTGGCGCACGGCGTGGATCTGCTCGACGTGTCCAGCGGCGGCAACGCCTCCGGGGTGCGCATCCCGGCCGCCCCCGGCTACCAGGTGCCGTTCGCGGCCCGGGTCAAGGCGGAGACCCGGCTTCCGGTGGCGGCGGTCGGTCTGATCACCGGGGCCGAGCAGGCGGAGAAGATCCTCTCCAACGGGGAGGCCGATGCCGTGCTGCTCGGCCGGGAGCTGCTGCGCGACCCGGTCTGGGCCCGCCGCGCCGCCGTCGAACTGGGCGGTTCGGTGGCCACACCGGCGCCGTACCACCGCGCCTTCTGAGGAACGGAGCCGCCCCGGGAGCCGCCGGGAAGTCGCCGGGGAGCCGTCCATGGCCCGTCGGACGGCGCGCCCCCGGCGGGCGCTCCCGGCACTTCCCGGGTACGTGCGGTGCCACACCCTGTGCACCAGTAGAGTGACGCCCCGTGGCACCAAGACCGTTGAACGAGATCGTCGAGCCCGGCTGGGCGGACGCCCTGGCCCCCGCCGCCGGACAGATCGCGCGGATGGGCGACTTCCTGCGGGCCGAGATCGGCGCCGGGCGCACCTATCTGCCCGCCGGGCCCCACGTCCTCCGCGCCTTCCAGCAACCCTTCGACGAGGTACGGGTCCTGATCGTCGGTCAGGACCCGTACCCGACGCCGGGGCACGCGGTGGGGCTGAGCTTCTCGGTGGCGCCCGAGGTGCGCCCCGTACCGGGGAGCCTGGACAACATCTTCCGCGAGATGCATACGGATCTGGGCCACCCGCGCCCGTCCAGCGGGGACCTGACCCCGTGGACCCGGCAGGGGGTGCTGCTGCTCAACAGGGCGCTCACCACCGCGCCCCGCAAACCCGCCGCGCACCGTGGCAAGGGGTGGGAGGAGGTGACGGAGCAGGCCATCCGCGCCCTGGTCGCCCGGGGGAAGCCCCTGGTGTCGATCCTGTGGGGGCGGGACGCCCGTAACCTCCGTCCGCTGCTCGGCGACTGTCCGGCGATCGAGTCGGCGCACCCCTCCCCCATGTCGGCGGACCGGGGCTTCTTCGGCTCGCGGCCGTTCAGCCGCGCCAATGACCTGCTGGTACGCCAGGGGGCGCAGCCGGTCGACTGGCAACTGCCGTGACGCGCGGGGCATCCAGGGTGGTCCCGCTCGCGCGCGCGGGGCGCGCGTGAGCTGGGTCGTCGGGGTCGACTCCGGCGGCTCGGGGGTGCGGTACGCGCTCGGCACCGCCGCCCCGGACGGCACGGTCACCCGTATCGCCGCCGCGGCCGACGCCGAGCCGGTGCCCACCGGCCCCGGCGGGATCGACCCGGAGCGCTTCCTCGCCCGACTCGTGCCCGCCGTACGGGGGTTGCTCGCCGAGGCGGGCGCCGGTGCGCCGGTCGCCCTCGCGGTCGGCGCCGCCGGGATGGGGTCCCTCGGGGACGGGCTGCGCGCCACCCTGCCCGGGGCGCTCGCGGAGGCACTGGGGGTACGGCGCCTCGCGCTCGCCGCCGACGCCGTCACGGCGTACGCGGGCGCACTCGGCCAGCGGCCCGGCGCCGTGATCGCCGCGGGGACCGGGATGATCGCCGTGGGCGCGACGCCGGAGGGGTGGCGGCGCGCGGACGGCTGGGGGCATCTCCTCGGGGACTGCGGTGGCGGCGCCTGGATCGGCCGCGCCGGGCTGGAGGCCGCCCTGCGCGCGTACGACGGACGACGGGGCGGTTCGGCCGCGCTGCTCGCCGCCGCCGAGACGATTTTCGGCCCGGCGGAGGGTTTTCCCGAGGCGCTCTACCCGCGCCCCGACCGGCCCGCCGTACTCGCCTCGTTCGCCCCCGAGGTGGGCAGGCTCGCGGCCGGGGACCCGGTCGCGCGGGCGGTGCTCGTACGGGCGGCTGAGCAC
This sequence comes from Streptomyces sp. NPDC093085, assembly GCF_040683935.1. Lineage (NCBI taxonomy): Bacteria > Bacillati > Actinomycetota > Actinomycetes > Kitasatosporales > Streptomycetaceae > Streptomyces > Streptomyces sp. NPDC093085. The sequence goes on from NZ_JBFBFB010000002.1 coordinate 652,359, forward strand.
ATCGCGGACGCCGCCTGCGCGGTCTGCCCCCCATCGGGTGAATGTGAAGTCGCCCTCACCGGCGGTCTGTTCAAGCTCGGCGAACCACTCGTCGGCCCGGTGCTCGCCGCGCTCGGGGAGCGTGTCCCGCACGCCACGACCGTACCCGCGGCGACGGATCCGCTGGGTGGGGCGCTGATCGTCGCGGCGGCGCTCGCCACCGGCTCGCTCCGGCTGCCGCGCGATCCGAAGCTGCTGAACGTCTCGGCAGACCAGGACAGATGAGCTGAAAATTACCTAACGGATATATGGGGGCAGATGGCGCGCAGCCGCCCCCTCCCCGAACAGTCGCGCCCACAAAACCAGTAGCATTCGACGCCATGAGCACCCCCACTGGGCCCGCATCCGGCCTGCCTGTACGAATGCCGCGACCCCGCCAGTCGGGGCGTCACCGCCGTCCCGAACCGGTCGCGGCCCCCGAAGGCGCGCCCGCGCTGGTTCTCGCCGTGCCCGGCACGGTCTCGGGCGAGGTCCGCGGGCTGGCCGAAGAGGTCGTCAGCATCGCCCGTTCCGAGCTGCCCGGTCTCGACGCCTACATCGGTTACCTGGACGGGGACGAGACGGGCGAGTACCCGACGCTCCAGGCCGTGCTGGCCGGGAACGCGGCGCTGCGCGCGGAGCGGTACGAGCTGGCCAAGGCCGCCGGGCGCGAGGTCGCCGAGCCCGAGGGGCCGACCGCCGTGGTCGTACCGCTGCTGGCGGGCCCGGAGAGCGCGCTGCTCGGGCGGGCGCGCGAGGCGGTGACGGAGAGCGGCACGGTCGCCGAGCTGACCGATGTCCTCGGTCCGCACCCGCTGCTCGCCGAGGGGCTGCACGTACGGCTCTCGGAGGCCGGTCTGGCCCGCGCCGACCGCGCCAGGCTCTTCACGGTCGCCACGGCGGCCGACGGGATCATCCTGGCCACGGTGGGCGGCGAGGAGGCGGTGCAGACCGCCGGGATCACCGGGATGCTGCTGGCCGCGCGGCTCGCGGTGCCGGTGATGGCCGCCGCGCTCGACACCGAGGGCTCGGTCGCCGCGATCGCCGCGCAGCTCCGTGACGCGGGCTCGACGCAGCTCGCGCTCGCGCCGTACCTGGTCGGTCCCGAACTGCCCGCCGGGCTGCTCGACGCGGCCGTCAAGGAGGCCGACTGCGCGACGGCGGAGCCGCTGGGCGCGTACCCGGCCATCGGCAAGCTGGTGCTCTCGAAGTACGCCACCACGCTGGGGATCACCCCGCAGCCGCAGGGCACGTCCGCGCACTGACCGCGTCGCGGGGGCGCGCCGGGGGTGGCGCCGGCGGATGCGGGTGCGGTCCTGCCGACGCGCGGGCGGGTGCGGGTCAGCCGAAGAGCACGCGGGAGGCTGCGGGGGCCGGCAGCGCACCGGCCGGGGCCGGGATCCCGGTGGCCGGGTCGAGGTCGAACCAGGTGACATCGCCGGAGCGCTCGTTCGCCACGTACAGCCTCCGTCCTGTCGGGCCGAGGACCAGATCGCGCGGCCACCGCCCGCCGCACGCCACGGTGGTGACGGGTTCCGGGTGCTCGTACGTGGGGTCGAGGGCGAGGACGGTGAGGGTGTCGCCGCCCCGGCTTGCGACCCAGAGGAACCGTCCGTCCGGCGCCACCACCACCTCGGAGGGGTAGCTCCTGCCGGGCGCCGGGTCCGCGCCGCCGGGGTGCACGGAGTCGCCGGGGTGCGCCGAGTCGCCGGGGTGTACGGGGTGTACGGGTACCTCGCCGACCGGTTCCAGTACGCCGTGGACCGGATCCCAGCGGCAGACGGTGAGGACCGGCGCCAGCTCGCCCAGGACATAGACATGACGGCCCGCCGGGTGGCAGACCAGGTGGCGGGGGCCGGTGCCAGGGCGCAGCGCGGTCTCGCGGTACGGGACCAGTGCGCCGGCCCGGGGGTCGAGCGCGCAGACCCGTACGGAGTCGGTGCCCAGGTCGACGACGAGGAGGTGGCGTCCGCCGGGGGCGGCGACCACCTGGTGGGCGTGCGGGCCGCTCTGGCGGTCGGGGTCCGGGCCCGCCCCCGTGTTCCGGAGCACCCCGGTGACCGGGCCGGGGCGCCCGTCGGGGCCGAGGGGCAGGACGGAGACGGTGCCGGACCCGTAGTTGGCGGTGAGCAGGTGCCGTCCGGCGACGGTGAGATGGGTGGGGCCCGCGCCGTGGACCGGGACGGGGTCTCCGAGCGGCTGGAGTGCGCCGGACCGCGCGCCGCTCTCCGCGCCGGTGCCGCCCGGCGCGGGCAGGGGCGCGCGGAAGGCCGCCACGGCGCCCTCGTCGGTCTCGGAGACGGCGTACACCACGGTGCGGTCGGGCGAGAGCGCGAGATACGAGGGGTCCGCCACGGTGTCCGTCGCCCCGCGCGCCGTGAGCGCCCCGGTGGTGGCGTCCACGTCGGCGGCGATGATGCCGAGACCGCCCGCCGAAGTGAACGACCCGATGAAGACCCGTCCGCCGCCGCCCCCGACCTCGCCGCTCACCCTGTGCGCCCTCCCGCTTCCCGTCCCCGTACCGCCATGTCACGTGCCGCCATGTCACGTACCGCCCTGTCACGTGCCGTCATGTCACCTGACGGCGTGTTCCGCGCCGGCGCCCGGCCGACCGTAGCAGGAGGGACGGGGCGGGGCGCGGGCCCGGTGCGCGCTTCCGGGTGGTTCGGGCCGGTGCGGGTCCAGCGCACCTCCGGGCGGTACGGGGTGCAGCGGGCCAGGTGGAGCCGGGGGTGGCGGGTGAGCAGGTCGTCCTGGGCGAGGCAGGCGCCGGCGGCGGCGAACCGGCCGCGCGGGTCGTGGGTCCAGCGCTGGGCGGGCGAGCCGTCGCAGGGGGCCAGGGCGGGGGCGGCGGTGCCGCCGTACGGGGCGGTGAGGCACCGCCCGCCCGCCGCCGGGCGGAGCGTACCGCCGGTGTACGTCCACGACTGGGCCCGGGTGCCGGCGCAGGGGGCGGTGGCGGCGGTGTTCCCGCGCGCCGTGAGGCAGAGTTCGACGGTGCGGGCGGCGCGGGTGGTGGCGATGGCCGACATGATCTCGCCGGGGCGGGGGGCGCGGGACGTTCTCCGGTATTCCTTGTGGACCCAGTTCCGGTAGCCGCCGCCGTACGGGAGAACGGCGGGGCATTCCCTCGGTACGCATCCGGTGTGCCGGTAATAGGCCGCGAATACCGCTCCTTTCTCGGCTGTCTGCTCCGGGGTCAGATTGGCGGGCAGGAGGGACAGGGTGTATCCGAGGTACGGCGTCACGGGCGGCGGGTCGGTCGCGGCATGGGCGGCCTTGCGGAAATAGCGTGCCGCCACCGCGTGATCGCTGTGGTCGCTGTGACCGGCGGTGCGTGAACCGCGCTGTCCGAAGGAGGAGTTGTCGTAGTCGAGCGTGCGGACGTGCACGGCTCTCTCCCGGCCGGTTTCCTTCCTGACGGTTCTCTTCCCGACGGTTCTCTCCCCTTCGATCAGCCGGGTCAGGGTGGCCAGCAATGCGCTTTCCGTGTAGGGCCTTGTGCCGTCCACCGGACGCAGGGTGGTGATGTCGCCGCGGAAGAGCCTGAGCAGGCTCTGGTGGTGGTAGGTGGTGGTGCCGCCGCCCCGGGGGAGCCCGTCCGGCAGCCGGAGGAAGGTGAGCCGGATGTCCGGCCTCTCGGTGAGGGCGTACGAGAGGAGCCGCCGGCCCGCACGCACGGTGTCGTCCCGGGACCAGGTGTCCTTCGTGCCCGCCATTTTCGCGTAGGCGGCCCGGATTCCGTCCTCGCGGCTCTTCACGTAGTAGCTCTTCGCGAAGGGGTGCCCGGCGTCCCCCGCGGTGAGATAGACGGTGCGGACGGGGCATCCCGCGCGCACGGTCCGCTGGATCTCGGGGTTGACGAAGAGGAGGTCGTCGTCCTGGTGGGCGACGCCGACCAGGAGCCGCTCGCAGTTCTCTCCCCTGGGGTCCGGGGGCGGGGCGGCGAGGGTGCCGAGGGCCGCGCAGAGGGCGAGGAGGGAGACCGCCCACAGGGGGCGCCGTGGATTTCCCCGGACGCGTGGTCTTCCCCGGACGCCTGGTTTTCCCCGTACGTCGGAATTCCCCATGTGCCGCTCCGCCGCCTTTCGCGCGCCCGCCGTACCCGTCTGTCACGCCGTACCGCCGTACCGCCGTACCGCCGAGATTTTTCAGCACCCGGGGCGGCGGGCCGGCGCGACGCGCAGGGCGGGGGCCTCGGGGGGGCGCGTTCGGGCGCCCATGGCTCGCTGTAAGGCCATTCATGCAGGAAGGAGGGGTGCGCCGGGGTTACGCCGGGGGCGTGTGCCGGAGGCGCGTGGGACCGATGAGCCCCCGCGCGCCGATCAGACGATATTGCCGATCGTAGTTGATCCACCTCATGCTGTTACATGACCCTTGGCGGGCGAAGTGCCAGGGGAACGTGCTGCCCGATCCTGCCCAACTCCCCTACGACGTGCGGAAGGTGTGACATGTTCGGTTCGACCGTGCGTACCACGGACAGGTCCTGGCCCTGGGCCCCTCCGCGCGCCGTGGTGAGGGCGCTGCTCTCGCGTGGCTGTCACCCCCTGCTGCTGCTGTCGGTCGGTGTGGTCTATGCCGCGACCGTGCGGTACGGCTGGGACACCGGCCGGGTCACGTTCACCTTCACGCTCGCGATCATCTGCTGGCTCGCGGTACTGGAGCGGCTGATCCCGTACGAGCGGAGCTGGCACCCCAGCGCCCGGGAGTGGCGGTGGTACGGGGTGTATTTCGTGATCACGACGGTGGGCGGCACGCTGGGCCAGTCGGCGGTGGTGGTCGCCGCCGGCGCGCTGGCGACGGACGATCCCCGGCTGCCGCTCTGGGCGGAGATGCCCCTCGCGCTGCTGCTCGGCTCGCTGGCCGGGTACGGCGTACACCGGCTGAGCCACACCAACCGGTGGCTGTGGCGGCTGCACGGCGTGCACCACGTCCCGGAGAAGGTGAACGTCGCCAACAACGGGGTCAATCACATCGCCGATGTCTTCATCTCCCAGGCGGTCGTCCAGTTCCCCCTGGCGCTGGTCGGTTTCTCGGAGCGGGCCGTCTTCGGTGTGGGCCTGTTCGTGGTGGCCCAGGGGTACTTCGTGCACGCCAACATCGATGTCCGCCTGGGCCGGCTGAACCATGTGCTCGTCGGGCCCGAGCAGCACCGGCTGCACCACAGCACGGTGCTGACCGAGGCCGGGCACTTCGGTTCCGACCTCTCCGTCTGGGACCGGGTGTTCGGCAGCTTCACCTGGCGACCAGGGCGCGCGCCGGTCGCGGTCGGCCTGGTCGACCCAGGGTCCTTCCCGGCGACCGGCGCGTTCCTCGCCACCCTGGTCCACCCGGTCCACCCGGTGCGCCGGCCGACGGACACGGGCGGCTCCCCAGACTGACCCGTCTCTCCGTACCGTCCGCACCCACCCTTCCCAGCAACACGCCCGCACCACCGCACGGTCCGGCCCGGCCCGCACCCGGCCCGGTACACACCCGTGTTCCCCGCACCAGCGTGTCTCCTCCCCTGCCCGTCCCCGCCGGTCCCGCCGGCCGCGGCACGGAGGCGCGCCTTCCCTCCGCGCATATACGCGTGTTGACCACTCAAGGAACAGACATGGCTGAACCGCTCCGCACCACGCCTCCCGAGAAGATCGCCATCATCGGGATCGGCTGCCGCTTCCCCGGCGGCGCCGGTGACCACCGTGCCTTCTGGCAGAACCTGCTGGACGGGAAAGACTGCATCAGACCGACACCGCGCGACCGGTACGACGTGACGACCCTCGGCAGCCGGGACAAGGCCAAGCCGGGCCGGCTGGTCGGCGGCAGGGGCGGTTATATCGACGGCTTCGACGAGTTCGACCCGGCCTTCTTCGGCATCAGCCCGCGCGAGGCGGAGCATATGGACCCGCAGCAGCGGAAGTTGCTGGAGGTGTCGTGGGAGGCGCTGGAGGACGGCGGGCAGAAGCCGGGTGAGCTGGCCGGGAGCGATGTCGGTGTGTTCATCGGCGCTTTCACCCTCGACTACAAGATCGTGCAGTTCGCCGACCTCCGCTTCGACACCCTGGCCGCGCACACGGCGACCGGCACGATGATGACGATGGTGTCGAACCGGATCTCGCACTGCTTCGACTTCCGCGGGCCCAGTCTGTCGATCGACACGGCGTGCAGTTCGTCCCTGGTCTCGGTGCATCTGGCCTGTGAGAGTCTGCGCCGGGGCGAGTCCTCCCTGGCGCTGGCGGGCGGCACCCTGCTCCATCTCACCCCGCAGTACACGATCGCCGAGACCAAGGGCGGCTTCCTCTCGCCGGAGGGCCGCTCCCGTACCTTCGACGCGGGCGCCGACGGCTATGTCCGTGCCGAGGGCGTCGGGGTCGTGGCGCTGAAGCGGCTGTCGGACGCGGTCCGCGACGGGGACCCGGTCCACGCCGTGGTGACGGCCAGCGGGGTCAACCAGGACGGCCGGACCAACGGCATCACCGTGCCCAGCGCCGACGCCCAGGTCAGCCTGATCGAACGGGTCTGCACGGAGGCGCGGATCGCGCCGGGCAGCCTCCAGTACGTCGAGGCCCATGGCACCTCCACGCCGGTCGGCGACCCCATCGAGGCCGCCGCGCTCGCCCGGGCGCTGGCGGTGGGCCGGGAGCCGGGCGCCGCCTGCTATGTCGGCTCGGTCAAGACGAACATCGGGCACACCGAGTCGGCGGCCGGGATCGCCGGGCTCATCAAGACCGCGCTCAGCATCGAGCACCGTACGATCGCGCCCCATATCAATCTGGAGCGGGTCAACCCGGCGATCGACCTGGAGGCCGCCCCGTTCACCATCCCGACGCGGGTCACGCGGTGGCCCGCGCACGAGGGCCCGGCGCGGGCCGGGGTCAACTCCTTCGGCTTCGGCGGGACCAACGCGCATGTGCTGCTGGAGGAGGCGCCCCCGGTCGTGGTCCGGGAGGCCGCCGGTGAGCGGCCCCGGTGCACGGTGCTGCCGCTCTCCGCGCGGGACGCGTCCGCGCTGCCCGGGTTCGCCGAGGAGATCCACCGCGAGGTGACGGCCACCACCGCCGAGGGCGCGCCCGCCGTCTCCCTCGCCGACCTCGGGCACACTCTCGCCCACCGACGCCAGCACCATGACGCCCGGCTCTCCGTGGTGCACACCTCGCGCGAGGAGCTGGCCGAGGCGCTGGCCGCGCACGCCCGGGGCGAGGCCCACCCCCGGGTGGTCACCGGGCGCCGGCGCGACCCCGAACACCGCCGGCTCGCCTGGGTGTTCACCGGGATGGGCCCCCAGTGGTGGGGCATGGGCCGTGAGCTCTTCGCCACCCAGCCCGTCTACCGGGAGGCCGTCGAGCGGGTCGACCGGGAGATCGCGGAGCTCGCCGGCTGGTCCCTGGTCGAGGAGATGGGCGCGGACGCCACCGCCTCGCGGATGGCCGAGACCTGGCTCGCCCAGCCCGCCAACTTCGCCGTGCAGATCGGCCTCGCCGCCCTCTGGCGCGCCCACGGGGTGCGTCCGGACGCGATCGTCGGCCACAGCACGGGCGAGGCGGCGGCGTTCTACGAGGCCGGGGTCTACTCCCTCCGTGACGCCGTCCGGGTCATCGTGCACCGCAGCCGTCTCCAGCAGCGGCTGGTGGGGACGGGGACGATGCTCGCCGTGGGGCTCTCCGAGGAGGAGGCGGAGCGCCGGATCCGGCCGTACGCGGACCAGGTGTCCGTCGCCGCCGTCAACAGTCCGACCGCGCTCACCCTCGCGGGGGATGAGGCGGCGCTGACCGCGCTCGCCGAGCGGCTCCAGGCCGACCAGGTCTTCGCGCGCTTCCTCTCCGTCAAGGTGCCGTACCACAGCGCCGCGATGGAGCGGATCAAGGACGAACTCCTCGACTCCCTCTCCGGGATCGAGCCGCGCCCGGCACAGGTTCCGCTCCAGCTGACCGGGCGGGAGGGGCGGGCGCACGGGACGGAGCTCGACGCCGAGTACTGGTGGAGCAATGTCCGGGACAGTGTGCGCTTCCGTCCCGCCGTCGAGCGGCTGGCCGACGACGGGGTACGGGTCTTCCTGGAGATCGGCCCGCACCCCGTGCTCGCCCACTCGGTCAGGGAGTGCCTGGAGGACCGTCCCTTCGAGCCGGGCGCCGAGGTGGTGACGGTGCCCTCCATCCGCCGGGAGGAGGACGAGCCGGCCCGCTTCGCCACCTCGCTCGCCGCCCTGCACAACCTGGGCACCGAGATCGCCTGGGAGGTGCTCCAGCCCGGCGGCCGGACCGTACCGCTGCCGCGCTACCCGTGGAAGCGCGACCGGTACTGGACGGAGCCCCGGCCCGTGGCGCAGGTGCGGCTCGGGGAGGTGGACCATCCGCTGCTCGGCCGCCGGCTCGCCACCACGGAGCCGGTGTGGGAGGCGGAGCTCGATGTGGAGCGCGCCCCGTATCTGGCGGACCACCGGATCCAGGGGCGGGCGCTCTTCCCCGCCGCCGGCTATCTCGAAATGGCCGCCCAGGCGGTACGGAAACTCACCGGCGACCGGCGGGCCGCGTTCGGCTCGGTCGAGTTCCGCAAGGCGCTCTTCCTGCCGGACGACACCGCGCGGACCGTACAGTTCGCGTACGCGCCGGAGAGCGCCGCCTTCACCATCGGGACCGGTTCGGGACCCGGCGAGGAGCGTGCCGTCCACGCGAGCGGGGTGGCCCTGACGGGGCACCGGGCCTGGCCGGCCGCACGGCTGGAGCTCGAAGCGCTCCGGGCCCGTGGGCGGCGCCGGCTCGACGGGGCGGAGTGCTACGCCACGCTGGGCGGTCTCGGCTACCACTACGGGCCGGCGTTCCAGGGCATCGCCGAGGTGTGGACCGGGCGCGGCGAGGCGCTGGCCCGGATCCGGCCGCCGGAGGCGATCGGGGAGGGCGCTGCGGACCACCATCTCCACCCGGTCCTGCTCGACTCCTGCTTCCAGGCTCTGCTGGCCGCGGGGCTCGCGGACGGTACGGCGCTCGGCGGCGCTCCGGGGGCGGAGGGGGCCGACGGCTCGACCGGGATCCTGCTGCCGCTCTCCATCGAGGAGGTGCGCACGGAGGAGATCGGCGACCGGCCGCTCTGGGTGCACGCCACCGTGGTGCGGCGGGCGGCCGGGGAACTCGTCGGGGACATCGCGCTGTACGGGGAGGAGGGCACCCCGCTGGGGCATATCGGCGGGTTCCGGGCCGCCGATGTCGAGAAGGCGTCGACCAGCGTGGGGCTCGCCACGATCGACACCTGGCTCGCGGAGCCGAGCTGGGCCGAGAGCCCGGCCGGCGGCGGGCCGCTCGACACCATCACGGCGGGCCGCTGGCTGCTCTTCGCCGACGCGCCCGGCGGGGTCGCGGACGCGCTGGCGGAGCTGGTCACCGCGCGCGGGGGCCGCTGCCATCTGGTGCGCCCGGGGGACGCGTACGCCACCGGGCCCGACCTGGGGATGTCCACGGTGGTGCCGGGGTGCGCCGAGGATCTGCGCCGGTTACTCGCCGAGCTGGCCGGGGCGACCGGCGGCGCGGACCCGGGAAGCGCGGACTCCGGCGGCGCGGGCGCCGGGGGGCTCGACACGATCGTCCATCTGTGGAACCTGGATCTGCCGGCGCTGGCGGAGAGCGAGCGCTCCCGGCTGGCCGAGCACAGCACGCTCGGGGCGTACTCGCTGATCGCGCTCGCCCAGGCGCTCCACGAGGATCCGGGGCAACTCGCCTCCCCCGCCGCCCTGCACATCGTCACGCGGGGGACGCAGGCCGCCGGCGACGGGGACCGGGTGGAGCCGCTGGGCGCGCCCGCCTGGGGCATCGGCCGGGTCCTGCGCCACCAGGAGCTGACCGCGCACCGGGGCGCGCTGATCGACCTGGCGCCGGAGTGCGCCGGGGGCCGGGCGGAGGAGGCCCGGGCGGTGCTGGACGAGGTGGTGCGCACGGCCGCGCGGCCGGGGCCCGACGAGGACGAGGTCGCGGTGCGCGACGGGCGCCGTCTCATCTGCCGGCTCACCCGCCCCCAGGACCTCACGCGCCCCCTGGCGCCCCGGCTCCGTCCGGACGGCGCCTATCTGGTCACCGGCGCGTTCGGCGCGCTGGGCCGGCTGCTCTGCCGCTTCCTGGTGCGGCGCGGGGCGCGCCATCTCATCCTGGTGGGCCGCACCCCGCTGCCCGGCCGGGCCGTCTGGCGCGGGCTCGACCCGGAGTCGGCGGCGGGCCGGGGCGCCGCGTTCGTGAAGGAGCTGGAGGCGCTGGGCGCCCATCCGGTCCACGCCTGCCTGGACATCGCCGACGAAGGGGCGCTGGCGGCGTGGCTGGCCGGGTACCGGGCCGAGGACGGTCTGCCCGTACGCGGGGTGTTCCATCTGGCCGGGCATGTGCGGGACACCCTGGTCCCGGCGATGGACCGGGACGCGTTCGACTCCGTACTCGCGCCGAAGGCGGCCGGGGCGTGGCTGCTCCACCGGGAGCTGCGCGCGGAGCCGCTGGACCACTTCGTGCTCTTCGCCTCCATCGCCTCGCTGCTCACCACGGCCGGCCAGGCCAACTACGCGGCGGGCAACGCCTTCCTGGACGCGCTGGCGCACCACCGCCGCGCGCTGGGGCTGCCCGCGCTCTCGGTGGACTGGGGCCCGTGGGCGACCGGCATGATCGAGGAGCTGGGGCTCGTACGGCACTACCGCACCAGCCGGGGCATGAGTTCGCTCTCCCCCGACGCCGGGATGTCCGTTCTGGAACGGGTCCTGGGCCAGGACCGCGCCCAACTGCTGGTGGCCACGGTGGTCGACTGGAAGACCTTCCTCGCCTGGTATCCGTCACCGCCGCCGCTCGTCACGGAGCTGGCGGCGGCGGCCGAGAGCGGGACGGAGGCCGGGGAGCGGAGCAGCTTCCTCGACCTGTTCCGTACGGCGGACGAGGCGGGGCGGGCCGAGCTGGTCGCCGAGCGCTTCTCCGCGGTGGCCTCGACGGTGCTGCGGGTGCCCACCGACCGGATCGACGGGACGAGCAGTCTGGCCGCCCTGGGGCTGGACTCGCTGCTGGCGATGGAGCTGCGGGCCCGGGTGCTCGCCGAGACGGGGGTGGCGCTGCCGCTGGTGGCGCTGCTCAGCGGCGCGCCCGCCGCCGAGCTGGGCGAGCAGTTGCACCAGGCCGCCGCGGTGCTGGTCGCCGAGGAGGCCGAAGGGGCCGGCTCGGGCGCCGAGGTGGAGGTCCACGAGGACGCGTTCCGCCATCCGCTGACGCAGAACCAGAAGGCCCTGTGGTTCCTCAAGCAGCTCAACCCGGAGGGGTTCGCGTACAACATCGGGGGCGCCGTCGAGATCAGGACGAGGATCGAGCCGGAGCGGATGTTCGCGGCGTTCCGGCTGCTGGTGGCGCGCCATCCGATGCTGCGGGCCAACTTCACCCTGGAGGACGGCCGGCCCGTCCAGCGGATCTCGGAGCGGAACGAGCCGGATGTGGCGCTCTTCGATGTGCGGGGCCGGGCCTGGGAGGACATCCACGAGATGATCGTCCGGGAGTACCGGCGTCCGTACGATCTGGAGTGCGACCCGCTGGTGCGGTTCCGGCTCTTCCAGCGCGGCCCTGACCGGTGGATCGTGATGAAGGCCGTCCACCACATCATCTCGGACGCGATCTCCACCTTCACCTTCATCGAGGAGCTGCTGGCGCTCCACGACGGACTCTGCCGGGGCAGGGCGGTGGAGCTGCCGCCGGTGCCCGCGCGGTACCTGGACTTCCTCAACCGGCAGAACCGGTTCCTGGCCTCGCCGGACGCGCGGCGGATGCTGGAGTACTGGCGGGGCGCGCTGCCCGCCGAGGTGCCGGCGCTGGATCTGCCCACCGACCGGCCGCGCCCCGCGGTGCAGACCCACAACGGGGCTTCGGAGTTCTTCGTCCTGGACGGGGATCTCAGCGCGCGGGTGCACGCGCTGGCGCGTGAGCACGATGTGACGGTGTTCATGGTGCTGCTGAGCGCCTACTACGTGCTGCTCCACCGGTATTCGGGCCAGGACCACATCGTGGTGGGGTCGCCGGTGACGGGGCGTACGGACGAGGAGTTCTCCTCCGTCTACGGGTACTTCGTCAACCCGCTGCCGCTGTACGCGGATCTGTCGGGCACCCCGTCGGTGGCGGCGCTGCTCGCGCAGGTCCGGCAGGTGGTGCTGGGCGGGCTGGACAACCAGGAGTATCCGTTCGTGCTGCTCGTCGAGGAGCTGGGGCTCCAGCACGACCCGAGCCGGTCGGCGGTCTTCCAGGCGATGTTCATCCTGCTGGCCCACCAGGTGGCGAGCGAGCAGTACGGCTACCGGCTGGAGTACATCGAACTGCCGGAGGAGGAGGGCCAGTTCGACCTGACGCTGTCGGCGTACGAGGAGGAGTCGGAGGGGCGGTTCCACTGCGTCCTGAAGTACAACACCGATATCTTCCTGCCGGAGACGGTGGCGCGGATGGCCGCCCACTACACCCAGGTCCTGGACGCCCTCACGACGGTGCCGGCCGAGGAGCCGGTGGCCCGGCTCGATCTGCTGGGCGCCCGGGAGCGGGGCCGGATCCTCGACGCGGCCGGTGCGCGGGGCCGGGCCCTGCCGCACGAGGTGCCCGTGCCCCGGCTGATCGCCGAGGCGGCGGCGCGGACCCCGGAGGCGGTCGCGGTCGCCGTACCGTCGGAGTCGGCGGGGACCCGGCGGCTCACCTACGGTGCCCTGGACTCCGGGGCTCGGCGGCTGGCCCGGCGGCTGCGGGCGCGCGGCGTCGGGGACGGCGATGTGGTGGCGGTCTGCCTCGGCAAGTCGCCGGAGCTGATCGTCTCCCTGCTCGGGGTCTGGTACGCGGGCGCCGCCTATCTGCCGCTCGACCCGGGGCACCCCACCGACCGGCTGGTGCTGATGGCCCGGAACGCCGGGGCGGTGCTGGTGGTGACCGGGGAAGAGGACCGGGAGCGGTTCGCCGGGCTGGATGTCGCGGTGGCGGGCGAGGGCGCTCCGGAGGAGGCGGGGGCGGCCGAGGCGGCCGGGTTCCCGGTCTCCCTGGACGCGCCCGCGTATGTCATCCACACCTCGGGGTCGACGGGCCGGCCGAAGGCGGTCCGGGTGGGCCACCGGGCGCTGGCGGCCGTCCAGGCGGCCTGGTACGAGGAGTACGGTCTGGGCGCGGCGCCCGGGACGCATCTCCAGATGGCGGGTGTGTCGTTCGACGTCTTCACCGGGGATCTCGTCCGGGGGCTCTGCTCGGGCGGCCGGCTGGTGCTGATCGGCCGGGATCTGCTGCTCAACACGGCCCGGCTGTACGGGACGATGGCCGAGGAGGGCGTCGACTGCGCGGAGTTCGTCCCCGCGGTGGCCCGCGCCCTGATGGAGCACTGCGCGCGGGGCGGCCACCGGCTGGACTTCATGCGGCTGGTGATCGTCGGCTCCGACGCCTGGAAGGTCGAGGAGTACGAGCGGCTGCGCGCCCTGTGCTCCCCGGAGACCCGTGTCATCAACTCGTACGGCCTGACGGAGGCGGCCGTGGACAGCGCGTACTTCGAGGGGCCGACGGACGGGCTGGCGCCCAATCAGCTCGTGCCGATCGGCCGGCCGCTGCCCAACTGCTCGCTGCACATCCTCGACGACCACCGGGATCTGGTGCCGCCCGGGGTGACCGGGGAGCTGTGGGTCGGCGGCGCCGGGCTGGCGCTGGGGTACGCGGGCGATCCCGCCCAGACCGACGAACGCTTCGTGGAGCTGACGCTGGGGCGCGGCCCCGGGGCGGCCCCGGAGCGGCTGTACCGGACGGGCGATCTGGCCCGGCGGGACGCGCGGGGGCTGATCCATCTGCTCGGCCGGGCGGACGCCCAGCTCAAGGTGCGCGGGCACCGGATCGAGCCCGGGGAGATCGAATCGCTGCTGGTCGCCCTGGACGGGGTGAGCCAGGCGGTGGTCACGGTCCGGATGGACGCGCGGGAGGAGCCGCTCCTCTGCGCGTACTACGTCCCGACGGCCGGAGAGCCCGGGGCGGCCGGGGAGCCGGGCGGGGTGCGGGGTGGGCCCGGGGCGGGTGAGCTGCGGCGCCATCTCGCCACCCGGCTGCCCACCTATCTGATCCCGGCGCACTTCACGGCGGTCGCGGCGCTGCCGCTCACCGCGAACGGCAAGGTCGATCTGGCGGCGCTGCCCGAGCCGGCCGCCGAGTCGGGGGCGGAGGCGCACGAGCCGCCGGTGACGCTCTACGAGCAGCGGATGGCGGCCCACTGGGAGACTCTGCTCTCCCTCGGCGAGGTGGGGCTGCGCAGCGACTTCTTCGCGGCGGGCGGCAGTTCCATCAAGCTGATCGAGCTGATCCACCGGCTCCAGGCCGAGTTCAACATCACCGTGCCGGTCAGTCTGCTCTTCAAGGTGACGACGCTGCACGGGATGGCACGCACCGTGGAGTCGATCATCACCGGGGAGATCTCCGGCGGCGGCCCGTATCTGACGTTCAACACCGGCCGGGGGGAGACGCTCTTCTGCTTCCCGCCGGCGGGCGGGCACGGCCTGGTCTACCGCAGGTTCGCGGAGCATCTGCCCCACCATGAACTGGTCGCGTTCAACCATGTCGACGGCGACGACAAGGTGGTCCGGTACGCGGACCTCATCGAGTCGCTCCGTCCCGAGGGCCCCTGCCCGCTCTTCGGCTACTCGCTCGGCGGCAACCTCGCCTTCGAGGTGGCCAAGGAGCTGGAGGCGCGGGGCCGCGCCGTCCCGCATGTGGTGATCATGGACTCGTACCGGATCATGGAGGCCCACGCGCTCGCGGACGAGCACATCGAGGCGTTCGAGCACGAGCTGCGCGGCCATCTCCACCGGCACACCGGTTCGACGGAGGTCGCCGACGCGACGCTCGCGCAGGCCAGGGAGTATCTGGACTTCTGCGGCCGGACCCCGAACACCGGCACGGTCTCCGGGACCGTCAGTGTGATCTCCGACGAGCGGAAGGCCTCGTTCTACGCGGCGGGGCAGCGCGGCACCTGGCACGGCAGCTCGACCGGCCGTACGGAGCTGCTGCGCGGCCACGGGACGCACGCGGAGATGCTGGACGACACCTATCTGGCGCGGAACGCCGGACTCACCCTCGCCGTCATGACCGGAGTCACCGACCTCGCCGGAGCTGAGTCCCATGTCGCGTGAGAACCGTCCGGTCTGGCAGCGGCGGGAGCGGGCGCCGGGCGACCGGCCCCGGGTCATCGTGATCGGCGCCGGCATCGGCGGCCTCTCCACCGGGTGTTACGCGCAGATGAGCGGCGCCGAGACCCGGATCTTCGAGCGGCATGTCCTGCCGGGCGGCTGCTGCACGGCGTGGTCCCGGCAGGGGTATGTCTTCGACTACTGCATCGAGTGGCTGACCGGCACCGGCCGGGGCAACCACGCCAGTCAGGTGTGGCGGGAGCTGGGCGCCCTCGACGGGAAGACCATCGCGAACTTCGAGATGTTCAACACCGTCATGGACGAGCACGGCAGGTCGGTGACGTTCTACAACGACCCCGACCGGCTGGAGGCGCATCTCCTGGAGATCTCACCCGCCGACGCCCGGCCCATCCGCGCCTTCTGCCGCGATCTGCGGCGCTTCATCGCCGTCAACCACTATCCGTTCCTCACCCCGCCGCCCCTCCAGTCCCTCGGCGAGAAGCTCGCCACCCTGCGGGTCGTCCTCCCGGACTTCCTGCTCTTCTGGCGGACGGCGGCGACCCGGATGGAGTCGTTCACCGAGCGGTTCCAGGACCCGCTGCTGCGCCGGGCGTTCCCGTTCATCTTCTTCCAGGACCACGAGGACTTCCCGCTGCTGCCGTACCTGTTCAACATGGCGAGCGCCCACCATCTCAACGCGGGCTTCCCGCAGGGCGGTTCGCTCGGGCTGGCGCGCTCGGTGGAGGAGCGGTACACCTCGCTCGGCGGGCGGGTCGACTACCGGGCGCGGGTGGAGCGGATCCTGATCGAGGACGGCCGGGCGGTCGGGGTGGAGCTGCGCGGCGGGCAGCGCCATTACGCGGACCATGTGGTGGCCGCCTGCGACGGGCTCACCACGGTGAAGAAGCTGCTCGGCGGGGCGTACTCCAGCCCCAAGGTGGAGCTGCTCTTCGACCGGATGATGGAGCGCGAGGAGCTGCTCTATCCGGGGGTGGTCTCCGCGTTCGTCGGCCTCAAGGGCGAGTTCGGGGAGGGCGAGCGGCACAGCACCACGTATCTGCTCTCCGACGAGGACAGCGCGGCGCTGCCGAGTGTGCGCCAGAACAGCATGGTCGTCCAGCTCAGGTCGCGGTACTCGGACGGCTTCGCGCCGCCCGGCCACTCGGTGGTGCACTGCACGTACTTCAGCGACTACGGGTACTGGAAGGAGCTGCGCCGTACCGACCGCAAGGGGTACTGGGCGCGGAAGCAGGAGGTCGCCGACTTCGTCCGGGGTTTCCTGGAGCGGCACCATCCGGGCATCGGTCCCGCCATCGAGGTCATCGATGTGGCCTCGCCGGTGACCACCGAGCGGTACACGGGGGTGTCGGGCGGCTCGATCCTGGGGTGGAAGTCCTTCACCGACGCGGACGACGTGATCACGGGCCTGATCAACAAGGACCGGCTGCGGCTGCCGGGGCTGGACGGCTTCTCGCTGGCCGGCCAGTGGTTCGGCGGCGGCAGCCTGATCCGGGCCGCGGCGAGCGGGCGCTTCGTCACCCAGTACCTCTGCCGGGAGCTGGGCCTGGAGTTCCGGGCCTGGGAGAGCGAGGCGACGGAGCCCTGGCACCCGGGGAAGCTGGGCAAGCTGCCGCAGCTCGAACAGCGGGGGGTGCGGTGAGCGCGCCCACGGTCCGCGGGGACCACGCGGCCGGCGGCCGGGACCACGTATCCGATGGCCGGGACCGCGTGCGCGATGGCCGGGCCACCGCAGAGAACAGACCACGAGAACTCCGAGGAGAGCACGGTATGGCGCCTGGCCGCCCCCGCAGAAAATCCATGATCATCATCGGTGGGGGTCTCGGCGGCCTCTCCACCGGGTGCTACGCGCAGATGAACGGCTACAGCAGCCAGGTCTTCGAGATGCACGAGATCCCCGGCGGCTGCTGCACCGGCTGGGGGCGCGGCGACTTCACCTTCGACTGCTGCATCAGCTGGCTGCTGGGCAACGGGCCCGGCAACGAGATGCACCAGATCTGGCTGGAGCTGGGCGCCCTCCAGGGCAAGGAGATGCGCCACTTCGACGTCTTCAACATCGTGCGCGGCCAGGACGGCCGGGCGGTCTACTTCTACTCCGACCCGGACCGGCTCGAAGCCCATCTGCTCGACCTCTCGCCGGGCGACGCCCGCCCCATCCGGGCGTTCTGCGCCGGGCTGCGCAAGTTCCGTACGGCCCTGCCCGCCTATCCGTTCCTCAAGCCGGTCGCGCTGATGGGCCGGTGGGAGCGGTGGCGCATGCTGGCCGGCTTCGTCCCGTACTTCAACCTCTTCCGTACCTCGATGTCGGAGCTGATGGCGGAGTACTCGGCCCGGTTCAAGGACCCGCTGCTGCGCGAGGCGTTCAACTACATCCTGTACGAGAAGCAGCCCAACTTCCCCGTGCTGCCCTTCTACTTCCAGATGGCCTCGCAGGCGAACCAGTCGGCGGGGGTGCCGGAGGGCGGCTCGCTCGGGCTCGCCCGCTCCATCGCCGACCGTTACCAGCGGCTGGGCGGCGAGGTCACGTACAACGCGAAGGTGGAGCGGATCCTGGTCGAGAACGACCGGGCGGTGGGGGTACGGCTGGTGGACGGGCGGGAGCACCGCGCGGACATCGTCGTCTCGGCGTGCGACGGCCCTACCACCGTGCTGGACTTCCTCGAAGGGCGGTACCTCGACGACGAGTACCGGAAGCTGTTCACCAAGACCATCGAGGAGCCGGGGATGGTCTTCCCCGGCTATGTCAGTGTGTTCCTGGGGGTGCGCCGCGCCTTCCCCGAGGGGGAGCCCACCACCACCCATCTGCTGGACGAGTCCACCGCTTCCCAGTTGCTGGGCATCCGCCATCCGAGCCTCAACATCCAGTTCCGCAACAAGTTCTACCCCGAGCTGTCGCCCCCGGACACGACGGTCATCTACGCGACGTACTTCTCCGACATCGCGCCCTGGCGCGAACTGAGCGAGGGGCCGGAGCAGTTCTCCCGGCTGCGGCGCGGCGGCGAGCTGCACACCCTGCCGGTGCGCCGCGGCCGCCCGTACTCCGCCGCGAAGCGCCGGGTGCGGGACACGGTCATCGACTTCCTGGAGGAGCGCCATCCGGGGCTGCGGGACTCCATCGCGGTACGGGACACCTGCACCCCCCTCACCCAGGTCCGGTACACGGGCAACTACGACGGCACCTTCCTCGGCTGGCAGCCCTTCGTGGAGAGCGGCGAGACGATGGAGGAGCTGGTCAAGAAGCACGGCCCCGCCCTGCCGGGGCTGGAGAACTTCTATCTCTCCGGGGTCTGGGCCACCACGGGCGGTCTGATCAGGGCCGCCGCGGCGGGGCGGCAGGTCATGCAGTTCATCTGCCGGGACGACGGGGTCGGCTTCACGGCCTCGGTCGACGAGACGGCGCCACCCCCCACCCATGTCGTCGTGCCGGTGGGGCCGTAGTCCCACCGGCCCCCGAGCACCCGTCCCCCCACGTACGACCGCGTACGACCGCGTACGACCACGCCAGGAAAGGCGGAACCACCCCCCATGTCACCCCAGCAGGAACAGCACGCCCCGCGCTGCCCCGCACCGCTCGACTATCCCTTCTGGACCACCGAGGGGCTGGATCTGCACCCGGACTACCGGCCGTTGCGGGACCGTCCGCTCGCCCGGGTGCGCCTCCCCTACGGCGAGGAGTCCTGGCTCGCCACCCGCCACGAGGATGTCCGCGCTGTCCTCTCCGATCCCCGCTTCAGCCTCGCCGAGGCGGTACGCCGCGACGCGCCCCGGATCGGGAAGATGCCCCGCACCGGGGGCGGCCTCATCGCCACCGACGCCCCGGTGCACACCCGGATGCGCGCCCTGCTGAGCCGGGAGTTCACCGCGCGCAGGATCGAGCGGCTGCGCCACCGGGTCGAGGAGATCGCCGACGGTCTGCTCGACCGGATGACGGCGGCCGGGGCGCCCGCGGACCTGATCGACGGCTTCGCCTTCCCGCTGCCGATGACGGTCATCTGCGAGCTGACGGGGGTGCCGCACGACGACCACCCCCATGTGCGGGCCTGGGCCTCCACGGTGACCTCGGGCAACACCACGCCCGAGG
The DNA here is from genome assembly GCF_040683935.1 of Streptomyces sp. NPDC093085. Taxonomy (NCBI): domain Bacteria; kingdom Bacillati; phylum Actinomycetota; class Actinomycetes; order Kitasatosporales; family Streptomycetaceae; genus Streptomyces; species Streptomyces sp. NPDC093085. Next base: position 671,585 of record NZ_JBFBFB010000002.1, read on the forward strand.
CGATCCGGGAGGCCGCCGGCGGCTTCTTCGCCCTGATGCACGGCTGGGTGGCGGCCCGCCGCAGGGAGCCGGCGGACGATCTGCTCTCCCTGCTGATCCGGGCGTGCGACCAGGACGGGACGATCACCGAGGAGGAGCTGCTCGGCCTCTTCAACGAGCTCCTGATCGGCGGGTTCGTCACCACGACCAACCAGATCGGCAACTTCTTCTCGCTGCTGCTCCTCCCCCACGAGGGCGACGAGGCGCCGATGGACCGGCTCCGCGCCGACCCCGCCCTGATCCCGAAGGCCGTCGAGGAACTGCTGCGGTACGTACCGCTGCTGAACGGTCTGGTGCTGCCCCGGTACGCGCTGGAGGACGTCGAGCTGGGCGGGGTGGTGGTCCGGGCGGGCGAGCCCGTCATCGTCTCCCCGTCGGCCGCCAACCGGGACCCGGAGATCTTCCCGGAACCGGACCGGGTGGTGCTCGACCGGCCCGCCAACACCCATCTCAGCTTCGGGCACGGCGCCCACTACTGCCTGGGCGCGCATCTGGCCCGGCTGGAGCTCCAGGTGACGCTGGAGCGGGTGCTGACGCGCTGGCCCGGACTGCGGCTCGCGGTGGAGGTGGACCAGCTCCGCTGGCGCAGGAAGGAGTTCTTCAGCGGGCTGCACGAGCTGCCGGTCGCCTGGTGAGCCCGTCGGCCGCCCCCGAACAGCCGCCCGCCGCCGGGCCGCCCGTCAGTGGGCGGCCGGTTCGGGGGCGGGTGCGGCGGCCAGCCGGGCGGCCCGGGTCCGGGGGCCGAAGACGGCGAGGGTGACCGCGCCGAGGATCCAGGAGCCGGCGATGAAGAAGAACACGCTCTGGTAGCCGGTGTGGTTGTAGAGCCCGGCGATGGCCAGCGGGCCCACCGCGTTCGACAGCCGGCCGAGCCCGTAGGAGACACCGGTGCCGAGCGACCGGCCGCGCGTGTCGAAGAGTTCGGGCGAGTAGGCGTACGCGAGCGCCGTGTAGCCGCGTTCGAAGAGGTTCACCAGGAAGCCGAAGACCACGATGAGGAACGGGTTGAAGGTGAGCCCGTAGAGCAGTCCGCAGAGCGCGATGACCGAGCCGAAGACGACCAGACACCACTTGCGTTCGAAGCGGTCGGTGACGAGGGCGGCGAGGAAGGAGCCGAGCGGGGCGCCGACCGTGGTGAGCGCGATGTAGAAGATCGACTTCTCCACGCTGAACCCCTCCTTGGCGAGCAGGGAGGGGGCCCAACTGGAGTACCCGAAGAAGCCGATGGTCTGGGTGACCCACACGACCGTGAGCAGCAGGGTGGGCATGAGGTACTTCTTCTGGAGCAGCAGGCTCAGCGGGGCCTTGGCGATGGGGGCGAGGTCGGCGGGGGCGGCGGGGGCGGGCAGCGGGCCCTTCTCGGCCTCGACCCGGGCCTCGATCTCCCGCAGGATCGCGTCGGCCCTGGCGTGGTCGCCCTGGCTCTCGTACCAGCGGGGCGATTCCTTGAGGTGCCGGGCGAAGTAGAGGAAGAGGATGCCGAAGGAGCCCCAGAGGTAGACCAGCCGCCAGGACCAGTCGTTGAGCGGGACGACCGCGCTGGCGATCAGGTTGGTGACCGGTGTGCCGCAGATGCCGATGACGATGGCGTACGCCTGGTACTTGCCGCGCACGGCGGCCGGGTAGAGCTCGCTGACGTAGATGACGGCGACGACGGTCATCGCGGAGAGCCCGGCGGAGGTGAGGACACGGAGCACCCCGAGGGAGACGATGTCCCAGGCGAAGACCGAGGCGAAGGAGAAGAGCGCGAAGAACCCGGTGGTGAGGGTGAGGGTGCGTTTGCGGCCCCAGCGGTCGGCCATCCAGGAGGCGACGACCGAGCCGATGAACATGCCGACGAACGACAGCGAGGTCACATAGGCGATGTGGTTGACCGTGACGCCCCACAGGGTGATCAGCCGGGGGGCGGTGACGGCGAAGGTGTTGATGTCGGCGAACTCGAAGAAGTACGCGAACGAGACGGCGACCAGGGTGACCTTGTGGAACCGGGAGACCGGCAGCCGGTCGAGCCGGTTGGCGGCGTTGGAGTGCCGGTCGGCGGTGTGTGCGTCGGTGTGCGAGTGGTCGTGCATGGCGGGGCCCTTGCTGCTGGAAGGGAGGGGTTCGGGGGACACCGGTCAGACACCTTCACCGGGCCAGTAGAGCCGTGTCGGGTTGGCGACCAGCAGTTTCCGCTGGTGTTCCGGGGTGGTGGCGACCAGCGGGATGTGGTCGACGAGGAGGCCGTCGTCGGGCATATGGCCGGTGAGGTTGGGGTGGGGCCAGTCGGTGCCCCACAGGACCCGGTCGGGGAACTCCTCTACGGTGCGGCGGGAGAAGGGCACGACGTCGGTGTAGGCGTGCCGCTCGCCGTCGAGGGCGGCGGGTCCGGTGACGGTGAGCCGCTCCGGGCAGGAGACCTTGACCCAGACGTCGTTGCGGTCGACGAAGCGGAGGAAGCGGCTGAACTCGGGGCCGCTCGCGGGGCGGGTGACGTCGGGGCGGCCCATGTGGTCGATGACCAGCGGGGTGGGCAGCGAGGCGAAGAAGGTCTCCAGTTCGGGCAGGTCGGCGCCCTCGAAGTAGAGGACGACATGCCAGCCGAGGGGGGCGATCCGGGCGGCGATGGCGGCGAGGTCGTCCCGGGGCGCCGCGTCGACCAGCCGCTTGAGGAAGTTGAAGCGCACCCCGCGCACCCCGGCCTCGTGGAGCCGGCGCAGTTCGGCGTCGGTGACATCGGGCCGTACGGTGGCGACGCCGCGCGCCCGTCCGCCGGCGGCGCGGACCGCGTCGGCCATGGCGGTGTTGTCGGCGCCGTGGCAGGTGGCCTGGACGATGACGGCACGCTCGACACCGAGATGGCCGTGGAGCGCGAAGAGCTGCACGCGGCTCGCGTCGCACGGGGTGTACTTGCGCTCGGGGGCGAAGGGGTAGGCGGCCTGCGGTCCGAAGACATGGCAGTGGGTGTCGACGGTGCCGGGCGGCAGGGCGAAGGCGGGCCGGGACGGGTCTGCGTACCAGTCCAGCCAGCCGGGGGTCTTGGGGCTGAGGGTGGTCATGGGGCGGCTCTCCTGTGGTGGTGCGGGGGGGCGCGTACACGGCGTACGGGCGGCGCGTCGGTCCGTACGGGCGTGGGAGTGTCTACCGGCGTAGAAGCGTGTACGGCGCAGGAGTGTGTACGGCGTTGGAGTGTGTACGGGCGCGGGCGGGGCGCTCTGCGGGCGTGTCGCCGGTGGAGCGCCCCTCAGTCGACGTAGCGGAGCCCGGCGGCTTCCAGCGGTGCGCGCATCGCGTACATGTCGAGGCCGAGTTCCCCGGCGGCGAACCGGGCGCGCTTCTCCGCCTCCCGCTCCTCCCGTACCCGGGCCGCCTCGGCCACCTCCCCGGCGCGTCCGGCCGGGACGACCACGACCCCGTCGGCGTCGGCGACCACCACGTCCCCGGGGTGGACCAGGGCGTTGGCGCAGACGACCGGCACATTGACGGAGCCGAGGGTGGCCTTGACGGTGCCCTTGGCGTGGACGGCCCGGCTGAAGACGGGGAAGTCCATCCGCTCCAGCTCGGCGATGTCCCGGCAGCCGCCGTCGATGACGAGGCCGCCGCACCCCCGGGCGCGCAGCGAGGTGGCGAGGAGTTCGCCGAAGAACCCGTCCTCGGACTCGGTGGTGCACGCGGCGACCAGGACATCGCCGGGGCGCACCTGTTCGGCGGCGACATGCAGCATCCAGTTGTCGCCGGGCTGGAGCAGTACGGTGACGGCGGTGCCGGCGAGGCGGGCGCCGGGGTAGACGGGGCGGAGGTAGGGGCGCATGAGTCCGGTGCGGCCCAGGGCCTCGTGGAGGGTGCTGACGCCGAAGGGGGCGAGCGCGTCGGCCTCCGCCCGGGGCGCGCGGGTGATGGTGCGGTGGACGACTCCGAGTTCGTACATGGTGTCGCGGGCTCCTCGCGGGTGCGGTCAGCGTCCCTGCCGGGTGAGCAGGGCGTCGAGACGGGGGTAGACGGTGCGTGCGGTGTGTTCCTGGACGGCGGCGAGGTCCGTGGCGGAGAGTCCGGCCGCCTCGACATAGCGGCGGGTGTCGTCGAAGTGGTGGCCGGTGCGCGGGTCGACGGCACGGACGGCGCCGATCATCTCCGAGGCGAAGAGGACGCTGCGGGTGGGGACGACGTCCAGCAGGAGGTCGATGCCCGGCTGGTGGTAGACGCAGGTGTCGAAGAAGACGTTGTTCATCAGGTGCTCCTCCAGCGGCGGCTTCCCCAGCGCCATCGCCAGGCCCCGGAAGCGTCCCCAGTGGTAGGGGACGGCGCCGCCGCCGTGCGGGACGACCAGGCGCAGGGTGGGGAAGTCGGCGAACAGGTCGCCCTGGAGGAGCTGCATGAACGCGGTGGTGTCGGCGTTGAGGTAGTGGGCGCCGGTGGTGTGGAAGGCGGGGTTGCAGCTCGTGCTGACATGGACCATGGCGGGGATGTCGTACGCGACGAGCTGCTCGTAGAGGGGGTACCAGGAGCGGTCGGTGAGCGGCGGGGCGCTCCAGTGGCCGCCCGAGGGGTCGGGGTTGATGTTGACGGCGACGGCCCCCAGCTCCTCGACGGCACGGGTGAGTTCGGGCAGGCAGGTGGCCGGGTCCACACCGGGTGACTGGGGGAGCATCGCGGCGGGCGCGAAGCGTTCCGGGTAGAGGCGGCTGACGCGGTGGCAGAGGTCGTTGCAGATCTCGGCCCACCGGGACGAGGTGGTGAAGTCGCCGATGTGGTGGGCCATGAAGGAGGCCCGGGGCGAGAACACCGTGAGGTCGATGCCGCGTTCGTCCATCAGCCGCAGTTGGTTGCCCTCCAGGCTCTCGCGCAGTTCGTCGTCGCCGATCCGGGGCCCTGCCGGGTCCGGGGCGGCGGCGGGGGTGCCGAGCGCGGCGATCTGGGCGTCGCGCCAGGCGCCGAGGGCGGGCGGGGCGGTGGTGAAGTGGCCGTGGATGTCGATGATCATGCGGGGTCCTTCTCGGGTTCCTTCTCGGTGGTACGGGCGCGGCCGGGGGCCGCCGCGTCGGGGACCAGCACCTCGCCGGCCATGATCAGCCGCGCGGTGCGGACCAGGGCCGATTTCGTGACGCGGGGGGTGCCGTGGCTCCGGTCGAGTCCGAGGGCGACGGCGAACGAGCCGGCCGGGTGCTCGACGGAGACGGTGAGGTCGGTGGGGGCGTCGGCGCCTGCGCCGGCGGTGTGTTCGGCGGTGTGTTCCGCGCTGGGTCCTGCGGTGTGTTCGGCGCCGGGTCCTGCGGTGTGTTCTCCGCCGGGTCCGGCGGTGTCAGCGGCCGGGAGGCGCGCCGTACGGTGGGCGACGGTGCCGTCCAGGACGCAGGCGGTGGCGGCGGTGACGGCCGCGAGGACGCCGATCGACGCGTGGCACACATGCGGGATGAAGCTGCGGGTGGTGAGGGTGCCGCCGTGCGCGGGCGGGGCGATCAGGGTCATCTTCGGATAGTTGCGGTCGCCGACGTCGCCCAGGCCCATCAGTTCACCGCAGACCAGGCGCAGTGCTTCGAGGCGCCTCTTCAGCTCCGTATCGGCGTTGAGTTCGGCGACGCTCTCGTATCCGGTACGGCCGAGATCGGCGGCGGCGACGAGGACGAGCGGCATGCCGTTGTCGATACAGGTGACGTCGACGGTGCCGACGCCGTCGGCGGTGACCCGGTCGCGGGTGTTCCCGGTGGGCAGCAGGGAGCGGCAGACGGACCCGGCGGTGTCGAGGAAGCCGATCGTGACGGGGGACGCGGTGCCGGGCACCCCGTCGATCCGGGTGTCGCCCGCGTACGCCACATACCGGCCCGAGGGGCCCTCGGGGGTGCGGACGGTGATCTCGGCGACCATCGAGGTGTTGAGGGTGAGCACCCGCGCCGTGGTCGTCTCCCCCTGGGGGGCGAGCAGCCCGGATTCGAGGGCGAAGGGGACCACGGCGGCGAGCATGTTGCCGCAGTTGGCCGTGGTGTCGATGGTGTCGCCGTCGGGCTGGGCCTGGGCGAAGAGGAACTCCAGGTCGGCGTCGGGCCGCGTGCTCGGTCCGACGACGCCGGCCTTGCTGGTCAGCGGCGTGGCACCGCCGAGGCCGTCGATCTGGCGGGGGTCGGGGGAGCCGAGCGCGGCGAGCAGGACGCGGTCGCGTGCGGCGGGGTCCTCGGGGAGGTCGGCGGCGCGGAAGAAGGGCCCGCGCGAGGTGCCGCCCCGCAGGAACCAGCAGGGAACGGCGGTCTGACCGCCGGGTCCGGCAGATCCCGTAGGTCCGGCGGATCCGGCGGATCCGCGGGCTCCACGGGATCTGCCGGACCCGCCGGATCCGCCGGACGGTCCGGGGCGCGCTCCGTCCGTGGGTGACACGGTCACGGCCGCCACGGCCGCCACGGCCGCCACGGCTGTCGCGGGCTGCTCCGTCGCCATCGCTTCCCCTCTGCTCTGTCCGCTCCGGGTGTCCGGATCCGCGTACGCCGTGGGTGCGGCGCCGCGTCTTCGGGGGACAACCTAACCGTCGACCAAATTGTTGACCATATGATTGACGAAAGAATTTTCGGCATGATCGGCAGGACGGGCGGCGCGACTAGACTGGCGCGGACGCCGGAAGAGCGGGACGTCAGCGGGTCGGCAGGGTCGTCGGAGTCGTCAAGGGGAGCGGTTACAGGTGACGCAGCAGCGGGCTACGGGGCAGGCGGGACGCGGCACGGTGAGTGCCGGGATTCGGCGGGCGCTCGCCTCCGGGGACATGGTGCCGGGCCAGCGCCTCATCGAGCAGGAGCTGTCCGACACCTTCCACGCCACGCGCAGCTCCGTACGCGAGGCGTTGCAGGACCTCGCCGCCGAGGGCCTGGTGGAGCTGATCCCCCGGCGGGGCGCCCGGGTCCGGGTGGTCACGGTCGAGGAGGCGATCCAGATCACCGAGTGCCGTGCCGCCCTGGAGGGCCTGTGCGCCCGCCGGGCGGCGGAGCTCGCCACCGAGGAGGAGCGGGAGAGGCTGCGGGAGATCGGCGTCCGGATGCGCGAGGCGGTCGACGGGGGCGCGCTCGACACGTACTCCCTCCTCAACCGGAGGCTCCACGAGACCATCGCGGACATCAGCGGCCAGAAGGTGGCGGAGGGGCTGCTGGACCGGCTCAACGCGCAGATGGTCCGCCATCAGTTCCGGCTCTCACTCCGTCCCGGCCGCCCCGGCCGCTCGCTCCCGCAGCACCTGGACATCATCGAGGCGATCCGGGCCGGCGACGGACCCGCCGCGGAGGCCGCCGCCCGCGCCCATCTGGAGAGCGTCACCACGGAGCTGCGCGCCACGCCGGAGCGTACGGAACCGGCCGCCGGGACGGCCCGGCCCGCCGCCGGCCAGGCCCTCATGGACCCGGCGGCACGGTAGCCCGCAGCGCGGCCGTCGTCGTGGCCCCCGACGCCTGTCCCGCGCCCCTCGGCGCGGGACAGGCGGGCCCGGTGCCCCGCCGGCGGGCCCCGGCACGGGACAATGGCTGTATGACACAGGGAAACGACGCGGCGACGGCCCACGCGTGGGCGGCGATCGGCGGCCGGGACGGGCTCGCGGAGTCCGTGACATACGAGGGCGCGGGCCCGGTGCTGGCGGCGCGGCTGCCGGTACGGGAGCTGGCGCGGGCCACCGTGGGCGCCTGTTCGCTGGCCGCCTCGGAGCTGCTGGCGCTCCGTCGCGGCGTCCCTCTTCCGGCGGTACGGGTACGGGAGGGGGCGGTCGCCACGGCGTTCGTCAGCGAGCGGCATCTGCGGATCGACGGGCGGGTGCCGACGGCGTTCGCGCCGCTCTCCGGGTTCTGGCGGACGGCCGACGGCTGGGTGCGCACCCACGCCAACTACCCGCACCACCGGGCGCGGCTGCTCGGCGCGCTCGAACTGCGGGACGCGGGCGACGCCCCCGCGACCGCCCGGCGGCTCGCGGCCGAACTGGCGACGCGCGAGGCCCACGAGGTCCAGGAGACGGTGTACGCGGCGGGCGGCCTGGCGGTGGCGGTCGCCCCCGCGCCCCGCTCCGTCGGCGACTCCCCCGACTCCTCCGACGCCTCCGACGCCCCCAACTCCCCCGACACTCCCGGCTCCCCCGGCGCTCCCGGCGCGGGCACACCGCCGCTCGTCGAGCTCCTGCCGGGCGGTGCGAGCGGCCCTGCGGGGACCCTGGAGCCGGCCGCGCTGCCCGCCGAGGGGATCCGGGTACTGGACCTCACCCGGGTGATCTCGGGCCCGGTCGCCACCCGCACCCTGGCGCTGCTGGGCGCGGATGTGCTGCGGGTGGACTCGCCGCGTCTGCCGGAGCAGGCGGACGCGCACACCGACACGGGCCCGGGGAAGCGTTCGGCCCTGCTGGATCTCTCGGCCCCCGCCGACCGGGAGGTCTTCGAGGAGTTGCTGGCCACCGCCGATGTGGTGGTGAGCGGCTACCGGCCCGGCGCGCTGGACCCGTACGGACTCGCCCCCGAGGCGCTGTTCGCCCGGCGCCCCGGGCTGATCGTGGCCCAGCTCTGCGCCTGGGGCTGGTCCGGGCCGTGGTCCACGCGGCGCGGCTTCGACAGTCTGGTGCAGGCGGCGAGCGGGATCGCGGCGTACGAGGCGAAGGACGGCGAGGGGGAGGACGGCGAGGGGGAGGACGACGGCACGGAGGGCGGCGGCGTGCCGGGCGCGCTGCCCGCGCAGGCGCTCGACCACGGTACGGGGTATCTGATCGCGGGCGGGATCCTGCGCGCCCTGACGGAGCGTCAGCACACCGGCGAGGGAAGGCTGTTGCGCTACTCCCTGGCGGGCACCGCGTCCTGGCTGCTGCACGGGGTGCGCCCCGCCCCCGTGGAGGGCGGCCCGTACGAACCGGCCCCCTGGCTCACCGAGACCCCGTCGGCGTACGGCCCGCTCCGCCACGCCCTCTCCCCGGTGCACTACGAGGGCGCCCCCGTCACCTGGCGCCACCCGCCGACCCGTTGGGGCACGGACCTGCCGAAATGGGCCTGACACACCTGCCCGGGGCGGACCTGGCACGCGAGCCGGACCGGACCTGACACGCCTGCCGGGGCAGGCCGGCCCGGCGGACGCGCCCGCCCGGAGGGCACCGGCCCGGGGTGGCGGGGTGCCGCCCCGGGCGGGACCGGGCGTCTTGACACCGGCCGGTTCCGATGGTGGTCTACACCAATCGGTCACCGGCCGGTGATCGAGTCCAGATCCCGCTTGGAGTTGCCGTGCTCCGTTGGTCCCGAAGGCACCACCTCCGAAACCCCCTTCTCGGCCTCCCTCTTCTCGGCGCCATGGCACTGACCCTCACCACCCTGATTCCGCTCACCTCCTCCCCGTCCGCCCTCTCAGCGGCCTCGTCCGCCGTCCCCGTCGGCGCCGCCACCCCGGCGGAGGCGCTGCCGGTGGTCACCCCGACGCCCCAGCGGATGACCGGCGCGGGGCGGTCCCTGCGCGTGCCGGACCGGGTGCGGCTCGCCGTCGCGCCGGGCGCGGACGGGGCCGGGCTCGCCGTGGTCAGGGCGGCGCTCTCCGCCGCCGGGGCCCGGCACATCGACGAGACACCGCTGACGGACGCCACCCCGGTCGCGGACCGGGGTGCCCCCGCGACGGGCTCCGGCCGCTCCGACGGGCTGACCGTCGTGGTGGGTCCGGTCGCGGACCGGCCGGTGGCGCGGGCGCTGCGCGCGGCGGGCGGGAGCGTGCCCGGCACGCTGGTCGCGGAGGGGTACTCGCTCGCCTCCACCGCGAACGGCGGGCGCGCCGGCGGGACCGTCGTCCTCGCCGGCAACGACGCGGACGGCGGCTACTACGCGGCCCAGACCTTCCGGCAGTTGGTGGCGCCCGAGCGCCGTGCCATCGCGGCCGTGTCGATCACGGACCACCCCCTGATGGCGCTGCGCGGATCCATCGAGGGCTTCTACGGCGCGCCCTGGTCGCACGCCGACCGGCTCGACCAACTCGCCTTCTACGGCGCGGTCAAGGCCAACACGTACATCTACGCGCCCAAGGACGACCCGTATCTGCGGGAGAGCTGGCGCGAGCCCTATCCGGCCGAGAAGCTGGCCGAGTTGCGCGAGCTGATCGAGACCGCCACCGCCCACCACGTCGACTTCACCTACGCCATCTCCCCCGGCCTGTCGGTCTGTTACAGCGATCCGGCCGATGTGAAGGCGCTGGAGGAGAAGCTCGGGTCGCTCTACGAAGCGGGCGCGCGCAGCTTCTATGTCGCGCTGGACGACATCAGCTACACGAGCTGGAACTGCGCTGCCGACCAGGCGGGTTACGGCGCACCGGGGCGCGCGGCGGCCGGCCGGGCGCAGGCCGGGCTGCTCAACACACTGCAACGCGGCTTCATCGCGACACACCCCGGCGCCAACCCGCTGCAAATGGTGCCGACCGAGTACTCCGACATGGCCGACTCCCCGTACAAGACGGTGCTGCGCGAGGAGCTCGACCCACGCGTGGTCGTGCAGTGGACGGGCAACGACGTCGTCCCGCCCTCTATCAGCGTGGCCGACGCGCGGGCCGCCTCGGCGGTCTGGGGCCGCAAGGTGTTCCTCTGGGACAACTACCCGGTCAACGACTACGGGCAGACCACGGGCCGGCTCCTGATGGCCCCGTACGACCGGCGTGAGCCGGGCCTGCACGAGGAGTTGAGCGGCATCGTCCTCAACCCGATGAACCAGGCGGCGGCGAGCAAGGTCGCTCTCTTCGGCGGGGCGTCGTTCGCCTGGAACGACCAGGATTACGACGCCGACCGGACCTGGCGGGCGGCGGCGGACTTCCTGGCGGGCGGCGACCGTACGACGGCGGAGGCGCTGCTGGCCTTCTTCGACACCCAGCATCTCGCGCCGACGTTCGGCCCGGAGAACTGGCAGCCCCAGGCGCCCGCGCTCCGTGCCGCGCTGGACGGTTTCCGCACCGTATGGACCACCGGTTCGGCCGCCGAGCGGCAGGCCGCGCTGCGGACCCTCGCCGCCCGCGCGACGCTGCTCGCGGAGGCTCCGGAGCGGATCAGGAGCGGGGTGGCGGACGAGGGGTTCCTGCGGGAGACGGCGCCCTGGCTGACCGCGCTCGACCTGTGGGGCGACGCGTTCGAGGCCACGGTGGAGGGGCTGCGGGCGCAGCTCGCCGGCGGCAGCGGGGCGAGCGCCTTCGCACAGGCGGCGGAGCTGGCCGGACAGGCTTCGGCAGTGCGGACGATCCCGGGGACGACCAGGCCGCAGGGGACGATCAAGGTGGCGGACGGGGTGCTGGACACCTTCATCCGGCAGGCGCCGGAGCTGCGCGACTGACCGGCCCGCCGACTGCCCCGCCCAGGGGGTGCGGGCTTCCGGTCGCCTCATGGGGACCGGAAGCCCGCACCCCGCTTTCATCACGATCCGGTTTCGGGATACCCCCCGCCTCTTGCCTTCTCTGCGTGAAATCGATTCCAATCCTTCGTGTAATCGATTCCACAGAGAGGTGGACCGACGATGGCGGCCATCAAGGACGTCGCGGCCGAGGCAGGTGTCTCCGCCGCCACGGTCTCCCGGGTGCTCAACGGCCATCCGTCCGTGAGCCCGGCTGCCCGGGCCCGGGTGCTCGCCGCGGTCGACACGCTCGGCTACCGCCCCAACGCGCTCGCCCGCTCCCTGCGGACCGACGAGACCCGCACCCTCGGCCTGGTCATCAGCGATGTCCTCAACCCGTACTTCACCTCGCTGGCCCGCGCCGTCGAGGAGGAGGCGCGGGCCCTCGGCTACAGCGTGGTCATCGGGAACGCCGACGAGCGCCCCGAACTCCAGGACCACCACATCCGTACGCTGCTGGACCGCAGGATCGACGGGCTGCTCCTCTCCCCCGCCGGGCCCGGCGCCGAGCTGATCCGGGACGCGACGGACGCCGGTACGCCGGTGGTCTTCGTGGACCGGTGGATCCCGGGCGTGGACGTGCCGGTGGTACGGGCGGACGGGCGCGCCGCCGTCGCGGAACTCGTCGCCCATCTGCTCGCCCTCGGCCACCGCAGGCCGGCGATCATCGCGGGCCCGGCGGCCACCACCACCGGCAGCGAGCGGGTCGAGGCGTTCCGGGCGGCGCTCGCCGGGCACGGGGTGGAGCTGCCCGACGCGTACATCGGCCAGGGCGACTTCCAGGCGGAGAGCGGGCGCCGGGCCGCCGAGCGCTTTCTGCGGCTGCCGGAGCCGCCGGACGCCGTCTTCGCCGCGGACAACCTGATGGCGCTCGGCGCGCTCGACGCGTTCCGGGCCCGGGGGCTGCGGGTGCCGGAGGACATCGCGCTGGCCGCGTTCGACGACATCCCCTGGTTCGTCCACACCGACCCGCCGATCACCGCGATCGCGCAGCCGACCGAGGAGCTGGGGCGGGCCGCCGTCCGGGCGCTGGCCGCGCGGATCGCGGGGCGGGCGGCGCCGTCCGTGACGCTCCCCGCCCGGCTGGTGGTACGCCGCTCCTGCGGCGCGCCCCTCCTGCCCGCACAGCCCGGAGCCGTACCTCCCGGAGCCGTACCTCCCGGTCCCGTACCGCCGGAACCGCCGGCCCCGTCCCCCTCCGCCCCGGCGGAACCGAACCCCTCAGCACGATCGTGAAGGAGCGACCCGTGAGTGACCCGGACGAGTTGCTGCGCGTCGAAGGGATACGCAAGACCTTCCCCGGCGTGGTCGCGCTCGACAGCGTCGACTTCGACCTGCGCCGCGGTGAGGTCCATGTCCTCCTCGGCGAGAACGGCGCCGGCAAGTCCACCCTGATCAAGATGGTCTCGGGCGCCTACCGGCCGGACAGCGGACGGATTCTGGTGGGCGGTGAGGAGGTACGGATCCACGGCGCGCAGGACGCGGAGCGGCTCGGTATCGCCACCATCTACCAGGAGTTCAATCTCGTCCCCGATCTGACGGTGGCCGAGAACATCTTCCTGGGGCGCCAGCCGCGCCGCTTCGGCCTGGTCGACCGCAAGAAGATGGAGGCCGAAGCGGCCCGGCTGCTGGAGCGGGTCGGGGTGACCACGCCGCCCGACACCAAGGTCCGTGAACTGGGCATCGCCCGGCTCCAGATGGTGGAGATCGCGAAGGCGCTGAGCCTGGACGCGCGCGTGCTGGTGATGGACGAGCCGACCGCCGTGCTCACCTCCGAGGAGGTCGAGAAGCTCTTCCGGATCGTGCGCGCCCTGCGCGAGGACGGGGTGGGCATCGTCTTCATCACCCACCACCTGGAGGAGATCGCCGCGCTCGGCGACCGGGTCACCGTGCTGCGCGACGGCCGCAGTGTGGGACAGGTGCCCGCGTCGACGCCGGAGGACGAACTCGTCCGGCTGATGGTCGGCCGCTCCATCGACCAGCAGTACCCGCGCGAGCCGGCCGAGCCGGGCGACGCGCTGCTCCGGGTCGACGGGCTGACCCGGCACGGCGCCTTCCACGACGTGGGGTTCGAGGTGCGGGCCGGTGAGGTCGTCGGGATCGCGGGGCTGGTGGGAGCGGGCCGTACCGAGGTGGTACGGGCGGTGTTCGGCGCCGACCCGTACGACACCGGCACCGTGACGGCCGGCGGGGCCCCGCTGCCCCGGGCCGACATCGGCGCGGCGATGGCCGCCGGGATCGGCCTCGTGCCCGAGGACCGTAAGGGCCAGGGCCTGCTGCTCGACGCCTCCGTGGCGGAGAACCTCGGCCTGGTCACCCTGCGCACCGCGACCCGGGGCGGGCTGGTGGACCGCAAGGCCCAGCACACCGCCGCCGACCGGGTGGCCGGGCAGCTCGGGGTGCGGATGTCCGGGCTCGGCCAGCGGGTGGGCACCCTGTCCGGCGGCAACCAGCAGAAGGTCGTCATCGGCAAGTGGCTGCTGGCCGAGGTGCGGGTGCTGATCCTGGACGAGCCGACGCGCGGGATCGATGTCGGCGCGAAGGTCGAGATCTACCAGCTCATCAACGAACTGACGGCCGCGGGCCACGCCGTGCTGATGGTCTCCAGCGATCTGCCCGAGGTGCTCGGGATGAGCGACCGGGTGCTGGTGATGGCCCAGGGCCGGATCGCCGGTGAACTCACCGGCGACGAGGCGACCCAGGACGCGGTGATGGCCCTCGCGGTGGGCGCGGCGGCCCGTACCACCGGCACACGTACCACCGAAACCGCCGCGCGGCACACCCCCCAAGAACCAACCCCCCAAGAACACACCGCCCAAGAACACACCGCAGAACGACACACCACCGAAGAACACACCACGGCCACCGATCCGGCTGTCGACGATGAAGGAGTGGAGGGCTCCCGTGGCCACTGACACGCTCACGAGCGGGAAGAACACGGCAGGCGGCGGGGGCGGGGGCGGTGCCTCCGGGCTCCGCAGGCTCCTCCTCGACAACGGCGCGCTGAGCGCCCTGGTGGTCCTGGTGGTGGCGATGTCGCTGCTCTCCGGCGACTTCCTCACCACCCAGAACCTGCTGAACGTCGGTGTGCAGGCCGCCGTGACCGCGATCCTCGCGTTCGGTGTCACCTTCGTCATCGTCACGGCGGGCATCGACCTGTCGGTGGGTTCGGTGGCGGCGCTCTCCGCGACCGTCCTGGCGTGGTCGGCGACCTCGGCGGGGGTGCCGGTGTGGCTGGCGGTCCTCCTCGCCGTCCTCACCGGCATAGCCTGCGGCTTCGTCAACGGGGCGCTCGTCTCGTACGGCAAACTCCCGCCGTTCATCGCCACGCTGGCGATGCTGTCGGTGGGGCGCGGGCTCTCCCTGGTGATCTCGCAGGGCAGCCCGATCGCGTTCCCCACCTCGGTCTCCCGGCTCGGTGACACGCTCGGCGGCTGGCTGCCCGCGCCGGTGCTGGTGATGGTCGTGATGGGGCTGGTCACCGCGGTGATCCTGGGCCGTACCTACCTGGGCCGCTCGATGTACGCGATCGGCGGCAACGAGGAGGCGGCGCGCCTGTCGGGGCTGCGGGTCAAGCGGCAGAAGGTCGCCGTCTACGCCCTCTCCGGACTCTTCGCGGCCGTCGCGGGCATCGTGCTCGCCTCCCGGCTCGCCTCGGCGCAGCCGCAGGCCGCGCAGGGGTACGAACTCGACGCGATCGCCGCGGTCGTCATCGGCGGCGCCAGCCTCTCGGGCGGGGTCGGCAAGGCGTCCGGCACCCTGATCGGCGCGCTGATCCTGGCGGTGCTGCGCAACGGGCTCAACCTGCTGTCGGTGTCGGCGTTCTGGCAGCAGGTCGTCATCGGGGTGGTCATCGCGCTCGCGGTGCTCCTCGACACGGTGCGCCGGCGCGCCGGTGCCACCCCGGTGGCGGGCGGCGCGGCCGGTACGGGGGCGAGCGGCGGGCCGGGCGGCAAGAAGGCGCGGGCGGTGCGGTACACCGTCGCCGCGGTGCTGGTCGCCGCCGTCCTCGGCGGGGTGTCCTTCTGGAACACCGGCTCCTCCGGGGGCACCACCAAGCTGGGGCTCTCCGTCTCCACCCTCAACAACCCCTTCTTCGTCCAGCTCAAGGCGGGCGCCCAGGCGGAGGCGAAGGCGAAAGGCGTGGACCTCACCGTCACCGACGCCCAGAACGACGCCTCCCAGCAGGCCAACCAGGTGACGAACTTCATCAGCGAGGGGATGTCCTCGGTGATCGTCAACCCGGTCGACTCGGACGCCTCGGGACCCTCCGTACGGGCCGCGAACAAGGCGGACATCCCGGTGGTCGCCGCCGACCGCGGTGTGAACAACGCCGAGGTGGCGACCCTCGTCGCCTCCGACAATGTCGCGGGCGGGGCGGAGGCGGCGAAGACCCTCGCCGAGAAGCTGGGCGGCAAGGGCCGGATCGTGATCCTCCAGGGCACCGCGGGCACCTCGGCGAGCCGGGAGCGCGGCGCGGGCTTCGCCCAGGGGCTCAAGGCGTACCCGGGGATCGAGGTCGTCGCGAAGCAGCCCGCCGACTTCGACCGCACCAAGGGCCTCGACGTGATGACCAACCTGCTCCAGGCCAACGGCGACGTGAACGGTGTGTTCGCCGAGAACGACGAGATGGCGCTCGGCGCGGCCAAGGCGCTGGGCTCGAAGGCGGGTTCGTCGGTCGCCGTGGTCGGGTTCGACGGGACGCCCGACGGGCTGAAGGCGGTCGAGGCGGGCACGCTCTACGCGTCGGTGGCGCAGCAGCCCCGGGAACTGGGCAAGCTGGCGGTGCGCAACGCGATCGCGATCGCCGAGGGCAAGAAGATCGACACGACGGTGAAGGTGCCGGTGAAGGTGGTCACGGCGGAGAACGTGGCCGACTTCTCCTGACCCCGGCACCGGACCCGCCCCGACACCGGCTGCCGCCCCGGGGGCGGTCCCGGGGCAGCAGCCACCGACACGATGGAGTGAGAGAGCGATGTACGCGTATGACCTGCTGGTCGTGGGGTCGGCCAACGCCGACCTGGTGACCCTCGTCGAGCGGCGCCCCGGCCCCGGCGAGACCGTCCTCGGCTCGGACCTCCAGGTCCAGCCGGGCGGCAAGGGCGCCAACCAGGCCGCAGCCGCCGCCCGGCTCGGTGCCCGTACGGCGCTGCTGGCCCGGGTCGGCGACGACGCGCACGGCCGGCTGCTGCTCGACGCGCAGCGCGCGGCGAGGGTCGACACGGCGGGGGTGCGGTCCGGCGGGGCGCCCACCGGGGTCGCGCTGATCACCGTGGACCCGTCCGGCGACAACAGCATCGTGGTCTCCCCGGGCGCCAACGCCCGCCTCTCCCCCGCCGATGTCCGGGACGCGGCGGAGCTGTTGGCGACGTCCCGGGTGGTCTCGGCGCAGTTGGAGATCCCGCTGGAGACGGTCGCCGAGGTGGTCCGCGGGCTGGCGCCCGGCAGCCGCTTCGTCCTCAACCCGTCGCCGCCGGTGAAGCTGGACGCGGAGATCCTCGCGGCGTGCGACCCGCTGATCGTCAACGAGCACGAGGCCCGGGTCCTGCTGGGCGGGGC
The DNA here is from genome assembly GCF_040683935.1 of Streptomyces sp. NPDC093085. Lineage (NCBI taxonomy): Bacteria > Bacillati > Actinomycetota > Actinomycetes > Kitasatosporales > Streptomycetaceae > Streptomyces > Streptomyces sp. NPDC093085. The sequence goes on from NZ_JBFBFB010000002.1 coordinate 688,504, forward strand.
CGCGGGCGCCGACGGGGGCCCGGACGGCGGTCCGGACGGTGGCTCGGACGACGGTCCGGACGGCGGTCCGGACGGTGACGGTGCCGGTGCCGAACCGGCCGACTGGGCGCGGGCGTTGCTCGCGCTGGGGCCGCGCTCGGTGGTCATCACACTGGGCGCGGAAGGGGCGCTGGTGGCGGACGGCCGTACGACGGTACACGTACCGTCCGTCCCGGTGCGGGCGGTCGACACCACCGGCGCCGGGGACGCGTTCACCGCAGCGCTGGCGTGGCGGCTCGGCGCGGGCGAGGACCTGGCGACGGCGGCCGGCTACGCGGCGCGGGTGGGCGCGGTGACGGTCACCCGGCCGGGCGCCCAGGTCTCGTACCCGACGGCGGAGGAAGTGGCGGCGCTGCCGGCCGGAGCCCCGTCGGGCCCGGGGGAGCCGTCGGGGCCGGAGGTGTCCCGGTGAAGAGGTCGGGGATCCTGAACCGTCATCTCGCGGGCGCGCTCGCCGAGTTGGGGCACGGGCACGAGGTGCTGGTCTGCGATGCGGGCATGCCGGTCCCGGCGGGTCCGCGCCTGGTGGACCTGGCGTTCCTGCCCGGGGTGCCGTCCTTCGCGCAGGTGGTGGAGGGGCTGCTCGCCGAGCTGGTCGTGGAGGGCGCGACGGCCGCCCACGAGGTGCGGGAGGCGAACCCGGAAGCGGCGCGGCTGCTGGCGCCGCTCCCGGAGCTGACCTACGTCCCGCACGAGGAGCTGAAGCGGCTCTCGGCGGGCGCCCGGCTGATCGTACGGACCGGGGAGGCCAGGCCGTACGCGAATGTGCTGCTCAGATGCGGGGTCTTCTTCTGATACGGGCGGAGCGCGGCCCGGGGTGCCCGCCCCGGGCCGGGCCGTCTCACCCCAGTCCTGTGACCACACCCCGGAGCAGGAGCCCGCACCCGAGGGCGAGGACGACGGTCGCCGAGGCGAACGGGGCCGCCCGGTGGGCCAGGGCGAAGAACCGGCCCCGTGGCCGGGCGGCCAGCCTGCGGGTGGTGGTCTCGCGCAGCCGGACCACCGCGAACCCGGCGCCCGCCAGGGTGACGGCGAGCCCCGCCCCGTACGCGATCACCAGCAGGAAGCCGAACCACGCCTGCCCGAGGGCCGCAGCGCCGACCAGTACGACGACGGCGGACGGGCTCGGCACCAGGCCGCCCGCGAACCCCATCAGGACGATCCCGCGCAGCCCGGGGGCGGGCGGAAGGTGACTGCGGGCGTGGGCGAGAGCCGCCGCCTCCGCGTCGGCCTCGGCATCGCTGTGGGTGTGCGGGTGGGGATGCGGGTGTGAGTGGGGATGGGGGTGCGGGTGTGCGTGGGGGTGCCCGTGCTCCTGGGGCTCGGGCTCCGCCGTGAGGGTGGCCACCCCGCTCCCGGCCGGCTCGGGCGCGCGGCCGTCGCCGTGGGAGTGCCCCTGCGGGTGCGGGTGTCCGTGTCGGTGTCCGTGTAGGTGTCCGTGTCGGTGTCCGTGACCGTGCCCAGGAGTGTGCCCGTGTGTGTGATCGCGGGCGTGATCGTGCCCGTGGCCGTCCCCATGGCTGTGCCCATGACTGTGCCCGTGCTCGTGCCCCTCCCTATGCCCGTGCGCATGCGCATGCGCATGTCCGTGCCCCTGCGGGCGCTTCCGGTGCCGCCACGCCCGGCGGAGCAGCAGCGCGCCCGCGACCGCGACCAGGGCGCCGCTCGCGATGGAGAGCCAGAACACCACCGTCGGCGCCGCCGCGGAACCCGCCGCGATCAGCGCTCCCAGGGCGAAGACACCGAGCGTGTGCGTCAGTGTCACCGAGAGGCCGAGGGCGAGCACATCGCGGAGCGAGCTGCGTCCGCCCGCCGTCGCGGCGGCGGCCATCATGGTCTTGCCGTGCCCGGGGGCGAGCGCGTGCATCGCGCCGAGCAGCAGCGAGGCGCCGAGCGCCAACGCCGCGAAGCCGACGGTCAGTTCGTGCCGGGCCACCAGTCCGGTGAGCGCCTGCGCCCAGCGGTCCGCGCCGCGCGGCAGCACCCCGGCGGCCGGGGAGCCGCCGGTTTCCTGCTCGCCGCCGGCCAGCGCGGGCCCGCCGGCGTGCACGGTGAACGCGGCCTCCTTGCGGTCGGGCGGTGACGAGAGCAGGTCGTCGGGGTAGGCGGTCAGCCGCCGCGACACCGAGCCGGAGGGGACGTCCCCGGTCTCCTTGAGGGTCGTCCGGTCGCCCCGCGCGGTGATCTCCCGCCAGCCCGCGCCGGTGGCGACGGCCGCCGGCCGGTAGGTGAGCCGGAGCGGCTCGTCCTCCGGCAGCGGCGCCGTCAGTTCGCAGGTCACCCGCAGGGTCCGCAGCCCGGCCTGGCCGGGCCGCTCCTCGGCCTTCGCCGCGCCCGCCGTGACGGTGACCTCCGTGCCGCCGCCCTCCCCGGTGAGCAGCTCGGCGCCCGCGGCGGCCGTGTCGCAGCGGGCCGTGGCCCAGGCGGTGAGTTCGGCGGCGGAGAGTTCGTCGTTCCCGTCGGTGTCGATCCGGGTACGTTCCTGGGCGGCCGGGATCTCCGCCAGGTCCTCGACATGGTCCACCCGCAGGGTGCCGGGGGCGGCCACCAGGCCGTCGTACTGGCTGACCGTGAAGTTGCCGAGCGGGTGCGCCTGGGCCGCCGGGGCGGCCAGCAGCGCGAGCGCCGTCCCCGCGACCAGGGTGGCGAACGCGGTGGCGACGGTGCGGCGCGGCTCCGCCATCACTCCCCCTCCCCCTCACGGGTCGGTTTCCGCAGTGTGTCCCTGGCCTCGCGGGCGCCCGTGGGCGAGAAACCAGGGTTGAGGTCGAGGGCGGCGGTCAGATCGCGGCGCGCGGCCCCGGTGTCGCCGAGGGCGTGCTGGATCATGCCCCGGTGGTAGAGGAATTGAGCGTTGCGGTAGCCGGGGGTGGCGGCGGTCGCCTTCTTCGCGTAGGCCAGCGCCTCGCGGTCCTTCCCGTTGGCGTGCAGCGCCCAGGCGAGCGCGTCCGCCGTGTGGACGCTCTCGCGGCGCGACCACTCGGCGCGGGCGGCCTTCAGCGCCTCCGCCGGGTCGCCGTGGTCGGCCTCGATGAGGGCGGACTCCAGATCGGTGGCGACCCCGTTGGCGCGGGCCAACTTGGTCCATACGCCGACGAGTTGGTACTGCTCCTCGGCCTTCTCCGGCTCTCCGGCCACCTCCTGGAGTTCGCCGAGGGCGGCGAGCTGACCGGGCAGGGGGTAGCGCCGTACGACCTCTTCGAGGGCGGTCAGGGCCTGTTCGGTCCTGCCCTGGGCGGCGTAGGTGCGGCCACGCCCCTCCAGGGCCGGGAGGTACTGGGGGTCGGCGCGCAGGGCCGCCCCGAAGTGGTCCAGGGCGTCCGCGTACTGCCCCTGGCTCCAGGCGAGTTGGCCGAGCGCGGTGGCGACGTAGGCGGTGTCGGCGGTGCTGGAGGCGGAGTCGAGCGCGCGGAGCAGCACGTCGCGGGCGCCCTCGGTGTCGCCGGTCAGCTCCTGGACATACGCGTAGCGGGTGAAGACGGGGAGGCCGGGGCGGCGCCGGTCGGCGAGTTCGACGGCCTGCGACGCCTCGTCGTAGCGGCCGAGTTCGACGAGCGCGTCGACCCGGGTGGAGAGGGCGCGCTCGCTGTACGGGTTGACCCGCAGCGCCCGGTCGGCCTGGGCGAGCGCGGCGGGGAAGTCGTGGCGGGCGGCGGCGAGTGCGGAGCGTCCGGCGAGGGCGGTGTCGTTCTCGTCGGCGGGGCGCAGCGCGAGCGAGCGGGTGAACGCCTTCTCCGCCTGCGGGTAGCGGGTGGGGTCGCCGCTGGTCCTGGCGTCCTCGACATAGGCGGCGCCGAGGGTGGCCCAGCCGGTGGCGTCCTTGGGGTGGTCCTTGAGGTGTTTCTGGAGGGAGGCGATGCCCTGGGCGAGGTCCCGGGAGGTGAGCTGGTCGACGGGGACGCTCGCGGCGAGCGCGGGCGCGGCGCGGGTACCCGGGTCCTCGTCGCCACGGGCGCCGAGCGCGACGGAGGCGGCGGTGACGGCCAGGGCGACGGCCATGACCGTGAGAACACGACGCCGACGCCCGGCACCCGCCGTCGCGGCGTCCGCCGCTGTGGCGCTCGCCGTGGCAGCGCCCGTCGTCGCGGCGCCGCGCGCCTTCTCGCCCCCTCCCTCGCCCTCACGCCGTCGCGCGGTGTGCGGCTTCCGTACGAGCATCGGTCTCGCCTTCCTGGGGTCGTGCGGTGGTGGGGGCCCGGCGGCGCCCGTGGGGGAACGGATGACGCCGCCGGGCCGTTCGGGTGGACCGGTCAAGGCCCTGCGCCAGTACGGCGGTTGGCGCCCGGAGGGTACGGTGTGCGCGGTACGGGGGTACCCGCGTCAGCCGACCCAGGACGGGCGGGAGCGACGGGCGCGGAACCAGGTGGCGCCGAGGCCCACGATCAGGGCGACGACGGCGCCCGCGCCGGCGGAGACGAGCATCAGCGTGGTGCTGGACCAGTTCGCGGTGAGCGCGCCCATGCCGGTCAGTCCCGAGCCCGCGCCCTTGGTCGCCACGTCGGTGGCGTCGACGTCCGAGCCGGCCTTGGGGAGCGCCACGTACGGGAAGTTCTTCTCGAACTCCTTGTCGTTGGCGTCGACCTTGTCGCTCAGGTCGTTCTTCTCGCCGAGGAGCGCGCCCTCGACGACCTGGAGCGAGATGTCGAGCACGTCGTCGGAGAGGCGGCGGCCGTTGGGGAAGCCGGCGGTGTCACCCTCCAGGACGGCCAGCCGCTTCGGCTTGTCGACCGGCTTGATGGAGGTGTTGAGGCGCAGCATCTCCGAAGGGGTGACCTTCGGGGGCTGGTTGAGGTCCTTGACCCCGGTGAGGAAGACCTCGGCGAGGTCGTTCCGCGGCTCCTTGGGGGCCTTGATGCCGAAGATCGCCTCGATGAGCTTGGGCAGCTCGGGCTCGGTGACGTTCTTCAGGAAGTCCGCGTCGTTCTCCGGCGAGGAGGCGTTGAACTTGTCCTTGTCCTTGACCGGGTTGACGACCTCGTTGACCAGCGGCATGCCGAGCCGCGAGACACGGGTGAACTCGCCCCTGGCGTTCTTCCGCTCCGTGGTCGCGTAGACGCCGATGACCGGCTGTTCCTTCGACTCCCGGAGGTAGGAGGTCGGGACCTGGAGGGCGATGCTGTTGACGTTGTAGCCGCGGAGGGTGTCGTTGCCGACCTCCGACAGGTCGCCGCCGTACAGCAGGTCGAAGACGCGCAGGTCGGCGAAGAACGGGTCGTCGGCCTGGCCGGCGAAGGCCTTGATGCCGCCGGGGACCTTGGCGATCGCCTGGTCGCGGAGCTTCTTGTAGTCGGGCATCGACGCCTTGCCGACGTTGGACGGGGCGACGGGCAGCCCCTCGGCGACCTTGTGGCGCGAGACTTCCTTCTTGTGCTCCAGCCGGATCAGTTCGATGTCGTAGGTCTGGGTGAAGTTGAGCTCCGGGGCGTCCAGGCTCTTCACCACACCGGTGTTGTACAGGAAGGTGTGCTCGTTCTTGCGGTGGTCCTTGAACGTGAACCGGTAGATCAGGTCGTCCTGCGCGTCACCGTTGTTGTCGATGTGGATCTCGTACCGGGCGTCGGTGGCGAACGTGTAGAAGTTCGGTCCGCCCGCCGGCTCCTGGAACGGCAGGACATTGGTGATGATGGTCGTGGTGTCGGGGTGGTCGGGGCTGACGAACGCGTAGAGGTCCGTGTTGTCGAACTGGGGCTGGCCCGAGATCAGGGGCGCTTCGCGGTGGCTGGAGGCGTGTGCTGCCTGGGGCACCAGCGCGGCCACGCCGGTGGCGGTGACCCCCCCGGCGGCCAACGCACCACAGGCGAGCAGCGCGACGCTCCTGCGTCCCCGCCACGTACGCCCGCTTCTGGTGATTGCGGTCATCGATTCGTCCTTCGTCGTCCGTCATCCGGTGCCGTTCCGGCTTGCTGTACGTCCTTACGTGCGCCACACCGGTCTTGTTCGGTTCGGATCGCGGCAAGTTGGTTCTCCGGAGACCGAGTTGGGGCCGGAGGCCATGGCGGGGCTGGGACGTAGCCGGATCGGGGCCGGCAAAAAAATTTTTCGGCCGGACCAATCCTTCGGAGGCCGTGCGACGAAGAAGAGAAGACGGGGAGTATCAGCGCACGTCAGAACGGGTACGCGCGGGCCTCGGGGCGACGCTCCCGTACGTACCCGGGCGGTGTTCCCGGTACGGAGCGGGGCGGGCCCCGTACGACGGACGCCGGTCCCGGCGGAGCGTCGGAAACGCTCACCGGGACCGGCGGTGGGGGGTGCCCGTCGCCGCCGTACGGCCCCGTCACACCGACAGGTCCGTACCACCGGACGGGCCCTTCACACCGACCGGGGGACCGTCACACCGGAAGGCCCCCGGTCGCCCCCGGAGGGGTCAGACGAAGTTGACGTCGCTGCACAGGAAGTAGGTCTGGTCCATGTGCGACGCCTGCCAGATGGTGTAGACGACATGGCGTCCGGTGTATCCGGAGGTGCTGACGTCGATGGCGTAGTTCTGGCTGGGGCCGTAACTGCCCGTCCTGGCGACCAGTTGGAGGTCGCTCCACTTCAGCGGCTGGGTGGTGGGGTCGTACCCCTGCCGGCTCACATAGACGAGGAAGTAGTCGGCACCGTGGCTCGCCTGGTCGTACAGGTCCACCCGGAAGTCGGCGCGGATGTCCGTGGTCTTCCACGCGCCCGGCGTGTCGAGCGAGCGGTACCGCCCGCCCTCGGTCTGGCCGCCGCTGCACAGCTGGCCGTCGGGGACGGCGGCCGGGAAGTTGCCGCCCGAGCCGTCCCGGTAGAGGCCGTTCCAGTTCCACATGGCGTTGGGGTTGTCCTGCCACGCCTGCCAGCACATCGGGTCGAGCTGTGCCATCGCGGGGTTCTGGAAGTCGCTCCCCCACCGCAACCAGCAGCCGTAGTTGCGGGAGGCGGGGTCGATGACGGAGCCGTGCGCGGAGGCGGTGGTGACGGAGGGGATCAGGCAGAACAGCGCCGTGGCGAGCACGGCGAGCGCCCGGGCGGCCCAGTGCCGGGACCGCCTGATCCTGCTGTCGTGATCATGACATTTCATGGAGTCTCCATTGTCCGGTCTGTGGGGTGTTCGGAAATGGGAGCGCTCCCACTTTACCGCGCCGTTACGCGGCGGCATAGAGCCGAAACATGCCATTCACCGGAAACCGGGGGCGCGGGCCGGCACCACGGGCAAGGCGAGGCCCTGGCCCGGAGTACGCTCCGACGGGGCCGTCGCGGAGGACGTGGCGCCGGGCACCCCCTGACCGCCGAGACCGCCGCCCTGCCGTCCCCGCCCCGAGCCGAACCCACGCGAAAGGCTGCCCGACCTATGGCCGTTGTCCACCGCACCACCATGCGACCGACCAAGCTGGAGCTGCTGACCCTCTGGCTCCCCACCCGCCCCTGGTACCACGCGGGTACGGGCACCCCCGCGTTGAGCCGGACCGGCGGGTTCCGGCTCGACGACCCGCGCGGGGAGGTGGGGATCGAGTTCATGGCCGTCACGGACACCTCCGGCGAGCGGCCGCACACCTACCACATCCCGCTCGGCTACCGGGGCGCGCCGCTCGACGGGGCCGAGGAGGCGCTGATCGGGACGAGCGAGCACGGGGTGCTCGGGCTGCGGTGGATCTACGACGGGGCCCATGACCCGGTGGTCGTCGCCGCGCTGCTCGCCCTGCTCGCCGGGGAGGCGGAGCCGCAGGCGCAGAGCCTCAGCGACACACCCGACCCGTCGGTCGTCGCCCGGCTGGCGGAGTCCGCCCGTCCGGTCGTCGAGGGTGCCGCATCCGGAGCCGTACCGGTGGTGGACGGGCCGGAGGGCACCGATCTGCTGCTCCGTACGGCCGGCCCCGACGGCTCTCCCGGCATGGCGGGCGGTCCGCTGACGGTACGGGTCAACCGCACCCTGACCGACGACGGTGACGCCCCGTCGGGCGCGCCCGGGCGGCTGGGAGAGGTGACCGCCGGGTGGAGCCTGCCGGACGGCACGGCGCCGCGCGGCGCGTACGCCGTCGTGACGGGCGCCGCATAGGGCCGGGGCGGAACGGAGGAGCCGGCCGACACGGGGTCGGCCGGCTCCTGGCTCCGGTCGTGGCGTGCGCGTACGCGGGGTTACGCGGGCACCGGCTCCTGCTCGGCGTCGGCGGCCTGGGCCTCGGCGCCGGCCCGCCGCTCGGCCTTGGCCTGGGCCACGGCCTTCGCGGAGGCGCTGCCCGCGGCCTCGCCGGTGCCGTCGGGCTCCTCCGCGCCGCCCTCGGCGATGGCCAGGAAGTGGCGGACGGCCTCGACGGAGAGTTCCAGCTCGTCGGAGGCGCCCACCTCGCTGCCGAAGACCTCGACGGCCTCCGCGACCGCTTCGGCGAGTTCCGCCTCGGCCTTGCGGAGTTTGGCCTCGGCCTTGTCGACGGTGTCGACCACGGCGAGCTGGCGGCGCTGCTTCTCCTGGAGCTTCTGCTTACGGGACGGGCTTTTCTCGGGGGATTGCGAAGTCATGACCAAGATCCTATGACGACCCTCCGCAATCCCCGAAATCCCAACTGACGCCCGTCGAAAGGCGGTTCCCGGGCCCATTCCGCGCGGCAATTCCGGGTCCCCGCCGCGGGCTCTTCACACCCCTTGTCCGGCGGTGGCCCCGGGCCTGGCCTCGGCGCGCGGGGCCGGTTCCGGTCTGCGGGTGAGTGCGGAGACACCGGCCGTCACCAGGGTGTTGAGCAGCAGCGCCACGATGCCGACGTTGAAGTCCTTGACGGACTGGGGCAGGAAGGGCAGCAGGTCGCCGACGGTGACGCCGGAGAGGCTGACGAGCGCCACGACCGCCACGCCGACGGTGATCCCGGCCGCCGCGCCCTCTTTGGTGACCAGCCGGCGGGCGGCGAGGCTGCCGACGAGCGCCGGGAAGAGCTGGGTCACCAGCGCGTATCCCATGAGCAGCAGGGAGACCAGGGAACTGCCGCCGTTGAAGGTGAAGTACAGCGAGATCAGCGCGAGCGCCGGCACCAGGAGCTGGGCCAGTCTGCCGACATGGGCCTCGGAGGTGTGCGGGCGGGCCAGCCGGTAGACGTTCTTCGCCAGACAGGTCGCGGAGGTCATGAGCAGCAGCGAGCCGGGGACCAGCGCGGTGAGCAGCCCGGCGCCACCGACGATCCCGACCGCCCACGGCGGGAAGGCGGCGGTGGTGACGCGGAGCAGCGCGAGGTCGGCGTCGGCGCCCTGGAGGCCGGGGACGACCATGAGCGCGGTGAAGCCCGCGAAGAAGACGAAGAGCAGGATGAGCTGGTAGAGCGGCATGAAGATGGCGTTGCGCCGGAAGACCCGCTCGTTCTGGGCGGTGTAGGAGGCGCTGAAGGTGTGCGGCCACATGTAGAAGCCGACGGCCGAGAGGAGCACGGTGGTGGCGAACCAGGAGGTGCTCATCCCGCTGGAGGGCAGGGTGAGGAAGCCGGGGTGGGCGGTGTCGACGGCCCGGAACATGTCGCCGATTCCGCCGAAGTAGTGCACCGGCAGATAGATCCCGAGCACGAGGACGACGAGCAGGATCGCGACGTCCTTGAGCACGGCGGTCCAGGCGGAGCCGTGGATGCCGGAGATCGTCACGTATACGGTCAGCGCGACGGTGCCGATGATGATGGCCCAGTGCGAGGGGATGTGTCCGTACGAGGCCACGGAGACGATGATCCCGAGGCCCTTCAACTGGAGGACGAGGTACGGCACCATCGCGACGACGCCGACGAGCGCGACCAGCGCGCCGAGCCAGGGGCTCTCGAACTTCGCGACGAAGAAGTCGGACTGCGAGATCAGCCGGTGTTCCTTCGCGTACCGCCAGACCGCCGGCAGCAGCCAGTACGACAGGACATAGGCGAGCGAGGCGTAACAGAGGATGTAGTACGCGGGCGCTCCCTTGCCGTAGGCCCAGCCGGAGGCTCCCAGGAAGGTGAAGGTCGTGTAGATCTCCCCGGCGAGCAGCAGGAAGACGAAGACCGTCCCGAAGCCGCGGCCTCCGACGGACCACTCTTCGAGGTTCATGTCCCTGCCGCGGCGGGCGCGCAGCCCGAGCCCCAGGGACGCGATGAGGAAGAGCAGGATGACGATGAGGGCGGTCACGACGCGGGGTCCTTCCGGTGGGCCGGGGCGGGCCGGTTGGCCGGGTCCAGCCGGTAGATGACGGCCATGGTCGCCGAGATCAGCACGACCCAGAGGACCAGCCAGAAGAGGATGAACGGCATCCCGAGGACGTAGGGCGTCACCCGGTTCGCGAAAAAGATCCCGCCGAGGATCCCGAGGAACGGGACCACTCCGAGCAGGTGGAAGGGTTTCACGGTCAAGGACCTCCTGGAGCGGGCGGGCTCCTCACCGGAGCGGAGGCTCCGGGGCTGCCGCCGGGGGGGGCGGCCGGGCCCGCCGGTTGCGCGATGGGGCGGCTCTCCGCGTTTAGTTGAACTTTCACACTGCGGAAACTCATTTCCGGCCTGGGAGATGTATAGGCCCGCCTGGCGCCCCTGTCAACGGTTCCCACGAGACGGACAGATGTCGCATCGCACCCCGCGAGGGGGGTTGTTATTCCGCCATGCAGAAAATACTATCCGCATCACAGAAACAGCGACCGTGCCTCGTACCCGTCCCCGTCCCCGTACCGCTGACGCTTCTCCCGGAGGAGACCCCATGGCACACATGTTCCTGAACGGCCAGGCGATGGAGGGCGGCCCCTTCCACCACCACCTCAAGGGCGCGCCGCTGGTGGCCCGGACCCGTACCGCACCGGGGTACCGGTTCTTCTCGATCCGCGACATCTGTCCGGGGATGCTGCCCGACGCGAGCGCCGGCAGCACCGTGCTGGGCGAGGTCTACGACGTACCCGACGAGGTGCTCCGCGACGAACTGCTGCCCTGCGAACCGCCGGAGCTGGAGTTCGGCATCATCAAGCTGGCCGACGGCGCCTCGTGCTTCGCGATGGTGCTGCGCCGCGGCGAGCTGGAGAAGGGCGTCCACACCGAGATCACCCCGTTCGGCGGCTGGCGCGCCTATCTGAAGACCCTCGGCCGCGAGGTCTGAGCGGCGGGAAGACTCCGCACGGCGGGAGCGGAGCGGCAGCCGGCTCCGCCGGCACCATCCGACAGCGACGAAGAGAAGGAAGCACACGATGAGCGTCACCCCCCGGAAGATCGCCTTCATCGGCCTGGGCATCATGGGCGCCCCGATGGCCGCCAACCTCGTCCGTGCCGGCCACACCGTGACCGGCTGCAACCGCAGCCGGCCGGCCGTCGACACGCTGATCGCGGCGGGCGGCCGGGGCGCCGCGACCATCGCGGAGGCGGTGAGCGACGCCGAGGTCGTGATCACCATGGTCCCGGCCGACGCCGAGGTGAAGGAGGTCGTCCTCGGCCCGGACGGCGTCCTCGCGCACGCCGCCCGGGGCACCCTGCTGATCGACATGAGCAGCATCACGCCGGGGACCTCGCTGGAGATCGCCGCCGCCGCGCGGGAGAAGGGCGTCCGTACCCTCGACGCCCCGGTCTCCGGCGGCGAGGCCGGGGCGATCGAGGCCGTCCTCTCCATCATGGTCGGCGGCGAGGCCGAGGACTTCGCCGACGCCCGGCCGGTCTTCGACGCGCTGGGCACCACCGTCGTCCATGTCGGCCCGCACGGCGCTGGGCAGACCGTCAAGGCGGCGAACCAGCTCATCGTCGCCGTCAACATCCAGGCCCTCGCCGAGGCCGTGGTCTTCCTCGGCAACGCCGGGGTGGATCTGACGGCGGCGCTCGATGTGCTCGGCGGCGGTCTGGCCGGCTCGACGGTGCTGGAGCGCAAGCGCGCGGCGATGGAGAGCGGCGACTTCAAGCCCGGCTTCCGGATCGACCTGCACCACAAGGACATGGGCATCGTCACCGACGCCGCCCGCGCGGTGGGCGCCCCGCTGCCGGTCGGCTCCCTCGTCGCCCAGCTCGTCGCCTCCGCGCGCGCCTGCGGCGACGGCGGCCTGGACCACTCCGCGCTGCTCCGGGGCGTCGAACGCCTCGCCGGCCGCGGCGACCACTGACCCCACCCCCCACACGACGCACGAGACCCCCAGGAGAACCTCATGGCTCGCATGACCGCGGCCCAGGCCGCCGTGCAGATCCTCCGGCGTGAGGGCGTCACCCACGTCTTCGGGCTGCCCGGCGCTGCGATCAACCCCTTCTACTCCGCGATGCGGAGCGACGGGGAACTGACCCATATCCTCGCCCGGCATGTCGAGGGCGCCTCCCACATGGCCGAGGGGTACACCCGGGCCAAGGCCGGCAACATCGGTGTCTGCGTGGGCACCAGCGGCCCGGCGGGCACCGACATGATCACCGGTCTGTACGCGGCCGCCGCCGACTCGGTCCCGATCCTCTGCATCACCGGCCAGGCCCCGGTGTCCAAGCTGCACAAGGAGGACTTCCAGGCCGTCGACATCTCGGCGATAGCCAAGCCGCTGACGAAGATGGCGATGACCGTGCTGGAGCCCGCGCAGGTCCCCGGCGCCTTCCAGCAGGCGTTCCATCTGATGCGCTCCGGGCGTCCCGGGCCGGTTCTGATCGACCTGCCGATCGATGTCCAGATGGCCGAGATCGAGTTCGACCCGGAGACGTACGAGCCGCTGCCGGTGTACAAGCCGGCGGCGACACGGGCGCAGATCGACAAGGCGGTCGAGCTGCTCCAGGCGGCCGAACGGCCGCTGCTCGTCGCGGGCGGCGGGGTCATCAACGCCGACGCGAGCGAGCTGCTGGTGGAGTTCGCCGAGCTGACCGGGGTGCCGGTGGTGCCCACCCTGATGGGGTGGGGGTCCATCCCGGACGACCACCCGCTGATGGCCGGGATGGTGGGGCTCCAGACCTCCCAGCGGTACGGCAACGAGACGCTGCTGGCCTCGGACTTCGTGCTGGGCATCGGCAACCGCTGGGCCAACCGGCACACCGGCTCGGTCGACACGTACACGCGGGGGCGCACCTTCGTCCATGTGGACATCGAACCGACCCAGATCGGCCGGGTGTTCGCGCCGGAGCGGGGCATCGTCTCCGACGCCGGGGCCGCCCTCGAACTCTTCGTCGAGGCCGCGCGGGAGCTGAAGGAGGCCGGGGCACTCAAGGACCGGTCGGCCTGGTCGGAGAGTTGCCGGGAGCGCAAGCGGACGCTGCTGCGCAAGACGCACTTCGACAGTGTGCCGGTCAAGCCGCAGCGGGTGTACGAGGAGATGAACAAGGCGTTCGGGCGGGACACGCGGTACGTCTCCACGATCGGCCTCTCGCAGATCCAGGCGGCGCAGATGCTGCACGTCTACCGCCCCCGGCACTGGATCAACGCGGGCCAGGCGGGCCCGCTGGGGTGGACGCTCCCGGCGGCGCTGGGGGTCGCGACCGCCGACCCGGACGCCACCGTGGTGGCGCTCTCCGGGGACTACGACTTCCAGTTCCTGATCGAAGAGCTGGCCGTCGGGGCGCAGTTCAGGATCCCGTATCTGCATGTCGTCGTGAACAACGCCTACCTGGGGCTGATCCGGCAGGCGCAGCGCGCCTTCGACATGGACTTCTGCGTGCAGTTGTCGTTCGACAACATCAACGCGCCGGAGGTCGGCGGATACGGCGTGGACCATGTCAAGGTCGCCGAGGGGCTGGGGTGCAAGGCGATCCGGGTCTTCGAGCCCGATGCCATCCAGCCGGCGCTGGAGGAGGCCAGGAAGCTGATGGCGGAGCACCGGGTGCCGGTGATCGTGGAGATCATCCTCGAACGGGTCACCAATGTCGCCATGGGCACCGAGCTCGACAACGTCAACGAGTTCGAGGAGCTGGCGGCGGGCCCGCAGGACGCGCCGACGGCCACGCTCGCCCCGGTCAGCGGAGGGTGACCGGGTGCCCCCTGTGGGCATCCGTGCCCGGGGACACCCGCCGGGGCGCGATCAGCGGAGGGTGCGTGCGATCGGCACCAGCCCGGTCTGGTAGGCGATGACGACGAGCTGGGCGCGGTCGCGGGCGCCGAGTTTGGTCAGGGCGCGCTGGATGTGGGTGCGTACCGTCAGCACGCTGATGAAAAGACCCGCGGCGATCTCCGCGTTGGATCTGCCCTGGGCGGCGAGCACGGTGACCTCGCGTTCTCGCGGTGTGAGATCGTGCAGCCGCTCGGGGGGCGCCAGGGCGTTGTCCGGCGCGGGGGCCGCCAGGAAGCGGGTGATCAGGGCGCGGGTGGCCCCGGGGGAAAGGAGCGCCTCGCCGGAGGCCACGGTACGGATCCCCGCCAGCAGGGCGTCGGTGGTGACGTACTTGCCGAGGAAGCCGGAGGCACCGACGCGCAGCGCTCTGGCCACGTACTCGTCCGTCTCGAACATGGTGAGGATCAGCACCCGGGTGCCCGCCAGATCGCGGTCGTCGCAGATGGCGGCGGTGGCGGCGAGGCCGTCGGAGCCGGGCATCCGAATGTCCATGAGGACGACATCGGGGTGACGGGTACGGGCCAGTGCCACGGCCTCGTCGCCGTTGGCGGCCTCCCCCACCACCTCCATGTCGTCGCAGGAGTCGATCAGCAGCCGGAACGTGCCCCTCAGCAGGGCCTGGTCGTCGGCGAGCAGGACGCGGACGGTCACGGGGCCACCTCTTCCTCTGACATGTCGTTCCGGCGCTCCTCCCGGGCCTGGGGATGGATCGGCAGCGCGGTGGTGACTTCGAAACCGCCCCCGGCACGGGCCCCGGCCCGCAGGTCACCGCCGACCGAGTGGGCGCGTTCGCGCATCCCCATGAGGCCGAAACCGTCCTGCCGGGCGGCGGGAGCGGTGGCGGGTCCGTCATTGGTGACGGTGATGAGCAGACGGGAGTCATGGTAGGTGAGCCGCACGCGGGCCGCGTGACCGCTCGCGTGTCTGGTGACGTTGGTCAGGGCCTCCTGGATGATCCGGTACGCCGTCAGGTCCACACCGGGGGTCAGGGGCTGGGGCTCGCCCTCGGTGGTGACGGTGAGTTCGAGCCCCGCCGACCGGCAGGCGGAGATCAGTTCGGGGAGCCGGTACAGACCGGGTGCCGGTTCCAGGGAATCCGCGTCGGGGTCGCCGGCCTGGCGCAGCACGCCGACGGTGGCCCGGAGTTCGAGCAGCGCGGAGGAGGTGGTGGACGTCAGGGCGGCGAGGATCTCCCGCGCCTGCTCGGGGTGGCTGCGCGCGAGGTGGGCGGCGGTGCCGGCCTGGGCGTTGGCGACGGCCATGTGGTGGGCGACGACATCGTGGAGCTCGCGGGCGATACGCATGCGCTCCTCGGCCACGCGCAGCCGTGCCTCCTCCTCACGGGTGTGCTCGGCGTGGGCAGCGCGGGCGTGCACCGACTCCGTGTAGAGGCGCCGCAGGCGGGACTTGCCGCCGAAGGAGAGGGGCAGCATCAGCCACAGGAAGGGTCCCACGGTCCTGAGCAGGAACGAATGGCCGCTGGGGTCGGCGATCAGCGCCGTGGCCACCACAACGGACATGGTCGTCCAGCCGTAGACGCGCGTGGTCCTGGAGTCGGTGAGTGTGGCCAGCCAGTACAGCGCGACCATGACCGGCGCCAGCAGCAGCGGACTGAGCAGGTAGCCCCCCGCGGCCATGAGCACGGCGCCCGCCGCGGTCACGACGACCCCGGTGCGCGGATGGCCGCGCCCCTTCATGACGGCGACACAGGAGACGACGGCGGCGAGGATCTGGACCGGCCACTCCTGCGGCGGGCGAGCGCTGTCCGGCGTGGTGATCACGGAGCCGAGGACCGTGCAGCCGAACAGCGCGAGCACCGTCACCGCGTCCACGGTATGCGGGTGGCGCTCCGTGTAGCGCTCCAGACTGATGGTCATCACATTCCTCCGGGTGGCGTACGGGGTCCATGGTGGCCGAATCCGGCCGGGACCTCCTCCCGGGCGGTACGGCCCGGGAGGAGGTCCCGGGCCGCACCGCCCGGGGAAGGTCCCGGGCGGGCACGCGTGGTGGGACGGCCGGTCAGAGGCGCGTCGTCACCGGCTCCCCGGCCGGCGCCCCGGGACTCGTCGAGACGGCCGGCCGGTGGCCGAGGGTCTCCCCCTCGACATCGACGCGAGGCAGGATCCGGTCGAGCCGGCGCGGCAACCACCAGGCCCGGTCGCCGAGGAGCGCGAGGACGGCGGGCACCAGCGCCATGCGGACGACGAAGGCGTCGAAGAGCACGGCCGAGGCGAGTCCGAAGCCGATCATCTTGATCATGGAGTCGCTCTCGCCGATGAAACCGGCGAAGACCGCGATCATGATCAGCGCGGCGGCGGCCACCACCCGGGCGCTGTGCCGGAAGCCGGAGATCACCGATTGTTCCGCCGTTTCTCCCCGGACGTGCGCCTCTCGCATGCGGGAGACGAGGAACACCTCGTAGTCCATGGCGAGACCGAAGACGATGCCCACCAGGAAGATCGGCATCAGGCTCATGACGGGGCCCGTCTGCTCCACTCCGAACACGCCGGCTCCGTGTCCCCACTGGAAGACCACGACGACCGCGCCGAGGGCGGCGAGCACCGACAGCAGGAAGCCGAGAGCCGCCTTGAGCGGGACGAGCACGGACCGGAAGACGGCCAGCAGGAGGACGACGGCCAGCCCCACGATGGTCGCGAGGTAGGGGACCAGTGCGGCCTGGACCTTGGCGGCGATGTCGATGTTGAGCGCCGTGGTGCCGGTGACCTCGAAGGAGGCCCCGGTCGCGGACTCGGTGCCGGGCCGCTCGTCGCGGATGGTCCTGACGAGGGTCTTGGTCCTCTCGTCGGTGGGGCTGGTGGACGGCGTCGCCATGAACACCGCCGTGTCAGCCGCCTTGTTGAAGGAGGGCCGCGTGACGGAGACCACGCCCCTCGTGCCGCCGATCCGCCCGGCGACCGCCGCCACGGCCGCCTTCGCGTCCTCGGTGCCCTTCGCGTCCACGACGATGGTGAGCGGCCCGTTGAAACCGGGCCCGAAGCCCTGGGCGAGAGCGTCGTAGGCGCGGCGTTCGCTGGTGGAGGTGGACCTTGCCTCGTCGCCGGGCATGCCCAGCCGCAGGGATGTCATCGGCACGGCGAGGGCGCCGAGGCCCAGAACGCCCAGGATCAGCACGGGGACGGGGCGGCGCCAGACGAAGCGGGCCCAGCGGGCGCCCAGGTTGTCCTGGGCCACCGGTGGCACCGGTGGCACCGTTCCGGTCTCCGGATGCCGCGCGGTGTTTCCCGCGTCCCGGGTCCGCCCGCCCCACCGGGACCTCCGGCCGGGCCGGGCTGCCTGCCCGCCGGGCCCGCCCTGCCGCCGTACGGCACCGGGCAGTACCGCGCCGGGCCAGAAACCGAGGAGGGCCGGCACCATGGTCAGCGCGACGAGCACGGCGACGACGACCGCGCCCGCGGCGGCCAGGCCCATCTTGGTCAGCATCGGAACACCGACCACCGCCAGACCGGCGAGCGCGATGACGACGGTGAGCCCGGCGAAGACGACCGCGGATCCGGCGGTGCCCACCGCGAGACCGGTCGCCTCCTGCGGGGCGTGCCCCTGGGCGCGTTCCTCGCGGTAGCGGGAGACGACGAAGAGGGCGTAGTCGATGCCGACGGCCAGCCCCAGCATCATCGCCAGGGTGCCGGTGCTCGTGGAGAGGCCGAAGGCGGCGGCCAGCGTGGTGATCGTGAACAGGGTGACACCGACACCGAGGAGCGCGGTCAGCAAGGGCAGTCCGGCGGCGGCCAAGGAGCCGAAGGTGATCAGCAGGACGACCGCGGCCACCGATATGCCGACGATCTCGGCGACGCCGCCGGGCCCGCCGCCGCTGTCCGTCGCGGAGCCGCCGGCCTCCACGGTCAGACCCGCCTCGCGGGCCCGGTCCACGGCCTTCTCCAGAGCCGCCCGGTCGCCGTCGGTGAGGTTCTCGGCCTTCACCCGGTACATGACGGTCGCGTACGCCGTGGAGCCGTCCTGGCTGACCGCCCCCGACGCGAAGGGCTCCGCGACGCCGGCGACCTGTGGCCCTTCGCCCAGTTCACCCACCGTCTCCTCGATGAGCCTCTTGTTACCGGCCGCGGTGACCTGCTGACCGTCCGGGGCCACGAAGACCACCCGGGCGGTCGCGCCGTCGGCGGCAGCCCCGGGGAAGCGCTCGCCCATCAGGTCGAACGCCCTCTGGGACTCGATCCCCGGCATCGAGAACTCCGTATCGGGGGCTCCCGGCGCCCGCAGCGCGGTCAGCCCGGCACAGGCCAGCACAGCCGCCCACAGCACGGCGGCATACCAGCGCCGCCGGAAGGCCAGACGGCCCAGTCGATAGAGAAAAGCAGCCACGGCAAGGAACCTCACGTCGGATCGCACGGACCCGACCAGGCTGCCGTCCCAGGGGGTGCCCGGTCGTCGTGCGGCTGCTGGCAACCGCGTCTACCGCAACGGCAGGAGCCCGTACCGCGGCTGCGGTACTTCCGCGACCGGCCAGGCACCGCCGGGCCGGCCGGGCCGGCACGCCGCCGCCGTCGTCCGCCGGGAGCGCCGCTGGTACGCCCGCGCCGCCGACGGCCGGTCGCGCCGGGGTCAGCCGGAGGTCGGCGGCTTCCGCGTGTCGAAGGCGACGACGGTGTTCTGGGCCGCTGCGACGATCACCGCGCGCCCCATGACGGTGACGCGCGGGCTCGCGCTCAGGTCGCCCGTGAGACCGTCGGCCTGCGGATCCGTGGTCCACAGGCGTCTGCCGTCGTACCCCGCCAGGGCGACGACCCGGCCGGTGGCCGAGCTGAAATACAGGGCGCCGGCTCCTGCCACCGGGCCGGAAGCGCCCTCCACGCTCGTCTGCCGGGACCACTTCTCCCGGCCGGTCGCGGGGTCGATCGCCGTGATCAGTCCGGTCTGCCGGCTCACGTAGAGGGTGCCGTCCGTCATGCCGGGCGTTCCCTCGTAGGTCTCGGCCAGCCGGGATTCGGTGACCTCGCCGGTGGCCGGGTCGACCCGTACCACCCCGTCGTAGCCGGACATCTGCGGCCCGTCCATGGCCATCCGGAGGAGGACGAGCTTGCCGTCGGCGACGCCCATCGGCATGACGGGGTCCGACAGCGCGATACGGGCACCCAGCTTCCCCGAGGCGCCGTCGACCGGGTACAGACTGGCGTGGTTCACCTCCAGGGCGTCCAGCTCCGGGTCCGTCGCGCACATCGCGAGCAACTGTGCGCCCTCGGCGACGGGGGCGCACCGGGTGCCCGCCGGGAACGAGGTCTTCCAGGTGACCTTGCCGCTGTGCGCGTCCCTGGCCTCGAAGCGGGAGTCGGCGGCGTCGACGGTCACCACGGTGGAGCCGGTCACCACGGCGTCCTGGTCCCGGGCCGTGACGGCCAGCGACTGGGCGCCGGACTCCACGGACCACAGCTCCCGGCCGCTCTCCGCGTCGACGGCCACCACCTCGATCCGCGGGTCCTGCGGGGCGTCCTCGGCGGCGAGGCGGTAGCCGACCACCGTGTCGTCGGTGGCGCCCACCAGGTGGACGCCGACGATGGGGATGCCCGGGCTCTTCACCGTCCACACCGGCGAACCGTCCGCGACCCTGAGACGGGTGGCGACCACCCCGCCGCCGCCGCAGAACAGCGCGTCGCCGCGCGCGACGCAGCGCAGTTCGTCGGGGGTGTCCTCGCGACCGCCCCGCGCCGTCGTGTGCCAGGGCTTGAAGCCGTCCGGCAGCGCGGCGACCGGCGCGGCGGTGCTGCTGACCCCGCCCGCGCCACCACCACCGCCGTTCCCGACGAAGCCGCCCGCCTCCAGCGCGGTGATGCCCCCGCCGGCCGCCGCCACCGCGGCCACCGCCGCGAGCACGGAGCGCCACCGGCGGCGGAGCCGGCGGCCGATACGGGCATCGCCGGCCCGGGCGGCACCGGAACCGGCCGGGGAGCCCGGCGCCGTGGTGTCCCCCGCCGCGAGGTGGTGCTGGGTGATCATGTCGCGGGTGCGGCCGGCGCCGGGCCCGTCCGCGCGGGTCCCGTCCGCGCCGGCCCCGTGCGCACCGCTCCCGCCGAGGTCGGCCGGCAGGTCCCGGAGCAGGACGAGGAGTTCGTCCGCCGAAGGACGCCCCTCGGCCTCCTTGGCCAGGCACGGTTCGACGACCGCGCGCAGGACCGGCGGCACCGCGTCCAGCTCCGGTTCCTCGTGCACCACCTGGTACGCCGACAGGTAGGGGCTGTCCGCCTCGAAGGGCCCGCGCCCCGTCGCCGCGAACACCAGCAGCGTCCCCAGCGAGAACACGTCGGACCGCGGCCCCACGTCGCGCGGCGCCCGCAACTGCTCCGGCGACATGAAGGGCGGCGTCCCGATGACCCGCCCGGTCATCGTCAGCGTCTGCTGGTCCGCGGCGCGCGAGATGCCGAAGTCGATGACGCGCGGCCCCTCGGACGAGAGCACGACGTTCGAGGGCTTCAGGTCACGGTGGACGACGCCCACCCGGTGGATGTCGCGGAGCGCCTCGGCGAGACCGATGGCGATGCTCCGCAGCTCCGCCCCGTCGAGCGGGCCACGCGCCGCGATGTGCTGGGCGAGCGTGGGTCCCTCGATATAGGTCGTCGCCATCCACGGCTGCTCGGCCTCGGGCGCGGCGTCGACCACGGCGGCGGTGAAGGCTCCGCTCACCCGCCGCGCCGCCGCCACTTCCTGCCGGAACCGGATGCGGAACTCGTCGTCGCCCGCGAAATGCTGATGGATCAGCTTGATCGCGACCGCCCGTCCCGAACTGGTACGGGCGAGAAAGACCGTGCCCATGCCTCCCGAGCCGAGCCGGGCCTCCAGCGGGTAGCCGCCGATCTCGGCCGGATCACCTCCGCGCAGCGACACTCTTCCCGACCTCTCGTCCTCCCGTGCGCCTCGGTCACCACGGGTCCGCGTGTCCATCCTGTCCTGCACACAAACTAGCGGCTGGGCGGCGCGACGGAGCGCGGCGGGTGCGCTACCCCAGGAAGCTCAGCCGCACCTGGCGCTCCGGGTTGTCGGTGTTGGTGTCGACCAGGCAGACCGACTGCCAGGTGCCCAGCGCCAGTTGGCCGCCGACGACCGGGAGGGTGGCGTGCGGGGGCACGAGGGCGGGCAGGACATGGTCCCTGCCGTGGCCCGGGGCGCCGTGGCGGTGGCGCCAGCGGTCGTCGGCGGGGAGGAGGGTGTGCAGGGCGGCGAGGAGATCGTCGTCGCTGCCCGCGCCGGTCTCGATGACGGCCACACCGGCCGTGGCGTGCGGCACGAAGATGTTGAGCAGGCCGTCCCGGCCCGCCGCCGTCTCGCGGAGGAACTCGGCGCAGGAGCGGGTCAGATCGGTCACGGTCTCCTGACCGCCGGTGGTGAGACGGAGGACTCTGGTGGTGAACGCGTGCGACATGCGCCCATCCTGCCGTCCGCCCCGCCGCTCCCCGCCACACGCCCCGCCGACTGCCGCGCACCGGTCCGCTTCCGCGTCCCCGTCCGCCTCACCGTCCGCGTGCCGAGACGGCATTGACCGAAGCCGCTCGCTCCCCTACCTTCTGCGACATGTCCCGATCAGCTCTGCTCACCACGCGCGGTCACATCGACCTGCTGCGGGTGGCCTCCGCGTGTTGTCGCGGCCGCTGATCCCTCTCCGGTTCCGGCGCCGCTCCCTGCCGAGCGCCGTTCCACCCCGCCGTCACCCCGTCCCCTAGGGCCTGTCGTCCCCCGGCCTGCCGCGCCGTGGCAGTGCCGCGCCCGGACGCCCGGGGCCGGGCCCTGACGGCGTACCCCTCTCCTCCCCTTCCGCCGTCCGCCGTCCGCGCGTGACCCCCGTACGCACCTGTACGGGGATACGGGTCCCCCCTCACGGGTACGGGTCCGTCCCCCCTCACGCCGTTCCGCCGCCGCCCCCGTGGAGCCGCCATGACGATCGACCATGCCCCGCCACCGGACATATCCCCCGTATCGCCCCAGCCCTCGCTCTCCGTCTCCTCCGCCCCGGTGCTGGAGGCCGTGACGCCCGACTCCGTGCGCGGGGCCCGGTCGCGGGCCGTTCCCCGCTGGGTCCGCCGGGGCGTCGGGCCGCTGGTGCTCCTGCTCCTCTGGCAGGTGCTCAGCTCGGCGGGTGTGCTGCACCGGGACGTCCTCGCCTCGCCCGGCACCATCGCCCGCTCCGCCGGTGCGCTGATCGCCGACGGGACGCTGCCGGCGGCGATGGCCGTCTCGCTCCAGCGGGTCGCCGTGGGGCTGCTGCTCGGCGGGGCGGCCGGGGTCGCGCTGGCGCTGGTGTCGGGGCTCTCCCGGCTCGGCGAGGACCTGGTGGACGCGCCGGTGCAGATGCTCCGTACCGTCCCCTGGGTCGGGCTGATCCCGCTCCTCATCATCTGGCTCGGCATCGGCGAGGCGCCCAAGGTCGCGCTGATCGCGCTCGGGGTCGCCTTCCACCTCTATCTCAACGTGTACGCGGGGATTCGCGGCGTCGACGACCAACTCGTCGAGGCGGGACAGTCGTTGGGGCTCGGCCGGTGGGGGCTGATCCGGCATGTGGTGCTGCCGGGGGCGCTGCCCGGCGCGATGACCGGGCTGCGGTACTCGCTCGCCACCGCGTGGCTCGCCCTGGTCTTCGGCGAGTCGATCAACGCGGACGCCGGGATCGGCTTTCTGATGAACCAGGCCAGGGACTTCTTCCGAACCGATGTGATCGTCGTCTGCCTGGTCGTCTACGCCCTCCTCGGCCTGCTCGCCGACGCCGTCGTCCGTACTCTCGAAAGGCTGCTGCTGCAATGGCGACCGACCTTCACGGGCCAGTGACCGAGACGCCGGGCCGCGCCGAGACGCCGGGCCGCGCCGAGGCGGCGGCCGTCCGGGTCTCCGGGCTGACCCGCTCCTTCGGCGGGCGGCCCGTCATCGACCGGCTCGAACTGACCCTGCGCCCCGGGGAGTTCACCGCGCTGCTGGGCCGCAGCGGCTGCGGCAAGTCGACCCTGCTCCGGGTACTCGCCGGGCTCGACCGGGAGATCGAGGGAACCGTCCTCGTACCGAAGCGGCGCGCGGTCGCCTTCCAGGCGCCCCGGCTGATGCCCTGGAAGCGGGTCTGGCGCAATGTGCTGCTCGGTCTGGACGGCAAGCCCCAACGGGCTCTGGCCGAGCGCGCGTTGAAGGAGGTCGGGCTCGGCCACCGGGCGGACGCCTGGCCGAAGACGCTCTCCGGCGGTGAGGCCCAGCGCGCCTCGCTCGCCAGGGCGCTGGTACGCGAGCCCGAACTGCTGCTGCTGGACGAGCCGTTCGGGGCGCTGGACGCGCTGACCCGGCTCACCGCGCAGCGGCTGGTCGCGGACGTGTGGCAGCGGCACGGCTGCGCGGTGCTGCTCGTCACCCACGACGTGGACGAGGCGCTGCTCCTCGCCGACCGGGCGCTGGTGATGCGGGACGGGGTCATCGCGTACGAGACCCCGGTGGCTCTGGACCGGCC
This sequence comes from Streptomyces sp. NPDC093085, assembly GCF_040683935.1. Taxonomy (NCBI): domain Bacteria; kingdom Bacillati; phylum Actinomycetota; class Actinomycetes; order Kitasatosporales; family Streptomycetaceae; genus Streptomyces; species Streptomyces sp. NPDC093085. Next base: position 711,918 of record NZ_JBFBFB010000002.1, read on the forward strand.
GCGCTCCGTGGACGACCCCGGCTTCGCGCCGCTCCGCGCGCGGCTGCTCACCGAACTCGGCGTGGACCGGCCGGAGGCGGCCGAGCCGGAGACGGCCGCACCGGACGCCCCCGGCCCGGCCGCGCCGGACGCCCCGCACCCGGACGGCGCCGGCGCCGGCGCCCACGGGGACACGTAACCCCGCCCCGCTCCCCCACACCTGAGCCTTCGCGCTCTCCGAGCCCTGAGAGAACCCGAGATGAGACGCTTCCGCCCCGCCCTCCTGCTCCCCCTCGTCCTTCCCCTCACCCTCCTCCTGGCCGCCTGCTCCGGCACCTCGTCCGCCGACTCCTCCGGTGGCGCGGGCCGCACCGACGGCAAGGGGTCGCTGACCCTCGACATCGGTGACCAGAAAGGCGGCGCCGAGGCCGTGCTGCGCGCCGCCGGTGAACTGAAGGATCTGCCCTACCGGGTGAAGTGGTCCACGTTCACCTCGGGCCCGCCGATGCTGGAGGCGATCAACGCCGGTGCCGTGGACCTCGGTCCGGTCGGCAACACCCCGCCGGTCTTCGCCGCCGGGGCCGGTTCGAAGATCACGGTGGTGGGTGCCCAGCACGGCAGCTCCGAGGGCGAGGCCATCCTCGTACCGAAGGACTCGCCGCTGAAGAAGACGAGCGACCTGCGGGGCAGGACCGTCGCCGTGGCCCAGGGCAGCTCCGCGCACTACCAGTTGATCGCCTCGCTCAAGAAGGCGGGGCTCACTCTCAAGGACATCAAGGTCACCCTCTTGCAGCCGGCCGACGCGCTGGCCGCTTTCGCCGGGGGCAAGGTGGACGCCTGGGCCGTGTGGGACCCGTACACCAGTCAGGTGCTCCGCGCCGGGCAGGGCCGGGTGCTCACCACCGGGCAAGGGGTCGTCAACGGGCTCCAGCTCTTCGTCGCGGGGAACGCGGCGCTCCAGGACAAGGCGAAGTCGGCCGCGCTCGGCGATCTGCTCGACCGGCTGCACCGGGCCCAGAACTGGGTCCACGGCCACCCCGAGGCCTGGGCGAAGGTCTGGGCGAAGGACACCGGGCTGCCGTACGAGGCGGCGCTGGACTCGGTGAAGCGGACCCAGGGCACCCGGGTTCCGGTGGCGGTGGACAAGGACGTCGTCGAATCCGAGCAGGCGATCGCCGACACCTTCGCCGAGCAGGGGCTCATCCCGCGCCGCTTCGACTTCGCCGACTATGTGGACGGCCGCTTCAACAAGGACCTGCCGCCCTCCACCTCCCCCGCCCGCGGCTATGGAAAGGCCACCTCCCGATGAACGTTCATCTGCACTGGTTCCTGCCGACCGGCGGCGACGGACGGACCCTCGTGGACCGGCACGCGTACACCGACGGCGGGGTCAAGCGCTCGGCCATCACCCCGGTCAGCGGGGTCAGGGCGCCCGACATCGAGTATCTGGCGCAGATCGCCAAGGCCGCCGAGCACCTCGGCTTCGAGGCGGTGCTCACGCCCACCGGCACCTGGTGCGAGGACGCCTGGCTGACGACGATGGCGCTCGCGCAGCAGACCGAGCGGCTGAAGTTCCTGGTCGCGTTCCGGCCGGGGCTGATCTCACCGGTGCTGGCGGCGCAGATGGCGGCGACATACCAGCGGATCACCCGGGGCAGGCTGCTGCTCAACGTGGTGACCGGCGGTGACGCCACCGAGCAGCGGCGCTTCGGCGACCATCTCGACCACGACCGGCGGTACGCGCGGACGGCGGAGTTCCTCTCGGTGGTCCGGGGCGCCTGGCAGGGGCGCCCGTACGACTTCCACGGGGAGCACTTCCAGGTGGCGGGCGGGCTCACCGCGCTGCCGCCGGACCCGCTGCCCGAGATCTTCTTCGGCGGCTCCTCGCCGGCCGCCGGTCCGGTCGCGGCCGACCACGCGGACGTCTATCTCACCTGGGGCGAGCCGCCCGCGCAGGTGAAGGAGAAGACCGAGTGGATCCGGTCGCTGGCGGAGGAGCGGGGGCGCACGGTCCGCTTCGGCATCCGGCTCCACACCATCTCGCGGGACTCCGCCCAGGAGGCCTGGGCGACGGCCGGACGGCTGCTGGACGATCTGGACCCGGAGACGGTGGCCGCCGCGCAGCGGGCGCTGGGCCGCAGCGAGTCGGTGGGCCAGCAGCGGATGCTCGCGCTCCACGGCGGTTCCCGCGAGGATCTGGAGATCGCGCCCAACCTGTGGGCGGGGGTGGGTCTGGTACGGGGCGGGGCGGGCACCGCGCTGGTCGGCAGCCATGGCGAGGTGGCCGACCGGATCGAGGAGTACCACGCGCTGGGCATCGAGCACTTCGTGCTCTCGGGGTACCCGCATCTGGAGGAGGCGTACTGGTTCGGCGAGGGCGTGACGCCGGAGCTGGCCCGGCGCGGGCTGCTCGCCCAGGTCCCGGCCTCCCCGCTGCTCGGGGTCGGGGGCGCGGCCCCGGGCGGCGAGGGCCGGGGCGGCGCGCCGCTGCTGCTGGCCGGGGGCCGCTGAGCGCACGCCTCCCCCGACCGCTCCCCGGCCTCCGCCGGCCGTACGGGGCGGGGGGGGCGGCGGACCAGCCGGAGGGCCTCCTGGTTCTCGGCCGGGGTGCAGTCCTCCAGCCAGAAGAGGCGGCAGGGCTCCAGGTCCTTGCCGAGCTGGGCCGCCTGCGCTACCAGCAGTTCGACCGCGACCGCCCCCGGCTCCCCCCGGCGAGCGCGCTTTCGTTCAACTCAAGATGGGGCGGCTGCGACGTGGCGGCTACTGCGGCGAGCCCGCTGTTCCACTCATCTCATCGGCACAGCGGCCAGGCCATCCATGCCCTTCTGAACTGCATATATTCGGGATAAAAACGGTTCCGTGATCTTCTGTGCTCTACGCGACCAGCGCGCTGCCGAGGCCCTCGGTGGCGAGATAGGCGTTCAGCACGGGATGACGGCTGCCCACCGCGACGTCCCGCCAGTAGCGCTGCAGGGAGTTGGAGTCACGGAAACCGCTGGAGCCGTGCAGGTCGAGCAGGAGCTCCACCGCGCTCCGGCAGTCCTTCGCCGCACCTGCCAGACTCGTCCGGAGCTGGGCGCGCTCGACCTCGGTGAGGTCCTCCCGTGCGCCGGAGTGGGCGATGGCGAGCATGGTCGTGTCGGCCCGGTTCACCAGCGAGGCGGCGTCGGCCAGCCAGTGCCGGGCGCCGGGGGAGTCGCCCATGTGCGTGTAGCTCGTCATGAAGGGCTTGCGGTCGGACGCGAACATGTCCTGGACCACGTCGAGCGCGCCCTGCGCCGCCCCCACGACCGGGGCGAGCACGCACAGCCCGAAGAACAGCTGTACCGGCGGCTCCGGCGGGCCGCTCTGGGCGACGCGGTGGGCGGGCACCAGAAGACCGTCGGCGACGAGCCGCTGGCTTCCCGTGCCCCGCATGCCCGCCATGTGCCAGTTCCGTTCGACGGTCAGGTCGGCAAGGGGAATGGCCGCGACGTGGTAGGCGCCGTCCACCATCACGGCCAGGTTCGCCCACTCGGCGGACTCGGATCCGGAAATGTTGTCCCAACGCCCCGTCACACGTATGCCGTCCGCCTCTCGCACACCTTGGGCCGAGGGGAGCCCGGAGCCGCAGACGAGCGCGTCCGGGTCGGCGAAGAACTCCTTGCGGGCGGACGCGCTGTGGTTCAGGGCCGTCATGGTCTTGGAGGTGGCACAGGTGCCGGCGATCCATCCGGCCGACGGGCAGGCACGTCCCAACTCGGTCAACCGGCGGGCGACCGTCGGCGCGTCGGACCACGTCCCGCCGTGCTCCAGCGGTGTGCGCAGGGCCAGCGACCCGCTGTCCCGCAGGGCGTCGACGCCGGCTGCCGCCAGGCGGTCGTGCCGCTCGGTCTCGTCCGCGTGGGCCAGCAGGACCCGACCGTATTCATTGACTGGCTGGTTGATTCTCACAGGACACAGCCAACCCGCACGGACGTCGCCCGGCCATACTCCGTGGACGCGCGCACATACGATTTAGTGCACCCTGCGTTGTTAGCCTCTGCGCATGGACATCCTCAGCGAAATGATCGGCAGCATCCGGACCGGTCAGGTCTATGCCCGCCGTGTCGAGGAGGCAGGCTCCTGGGGCTGGTGCTACGACGAGTTCACCGGCAGCGGCTTCCACGTCGTCCTGCGCGGTCAGGCATGGCTCCTCACCGAGGACGCGCCGCCGCGCGCATTGCGTGCGGGAGACGTCGTCCTCATCACGAGCGGCGCGCGGCACGGGCTGAGCAGTGAGCCGTGCGCCCTGTACGACCTCCCGCCAGAGCCGACGGGGCCCGCCTCCGCTCCCGGGCCCGTCGACTTCGAGTTCCTGTGCGGCGCCTACCGCCTGCCGCACGGCAAGGTCCACCACTATCTGACCACCCTGCCCGACCTCATCGTCGCATCGTCCGAGCGTGGCGGCCCCCAGGCAGTGACCCTGGCGGAGCTGCTCCTCGCCGATCTCTCGGCACCGCGTCCCGGCGCGGAGGCAACCCGCTCGGCGCTGGCGGACCTGCTGCTGATGCATGTCCTGCGCCAGTGGCTGCAGGAGAACGGCACGGCCGACGGGCCGTACACCGATGACCCGGTGATCGCCCGCGCCCTGCGGCACATCCACAGCGCCCCGCACCGGAACTGGGCTGTCGCCGAACTGAGCACTGCCGCCGGTATGTCGCGCACGGCCTTCACCCGCCGCTTCACCAGGGTTCTCGGCAAGCCGCCCCGGGACTATCTGACGGACGTGCGGCTGTCCCGGGCGGCGCGGCTGCTCCGGGAGAGCGACGCGCCGCTGGTGGCCGTCGCCCGCGAACTCGGGTACTCCAGCGAGTTCGCCTTCGGCGCCGCCTTCCGCCGCGCACACGGCATCTCCCCTGGCCGCTTCCGCGACACCTCAGGCACGGAGCGCGTATCGACCACCTGGTAGTGCTTCATCGAGAACTTCATTGAGAAGTTTTCATCCTGTCTTCCCAGGTCACAGGGCTGGTGTGGGGTTACGGTGATGTACTGGCGCCGGTCGGTGCGTGATCTTCTCCGGGAGACCGTCTGTCACTTGTGGACTTCGGTGTTCGCGAGGACGAGCAGGGCGCGCAGGAGGTGCCGGCGTGCCGGGCGTTCATCCGGATCTTGGTCACTGTCGAGCGCCTCTGCGGCGGCCGGGGCGGAAGTGAAGGCGGAGGCCGACGAGGGACAGGGCGCGACGGACGAGGAACCTACGGAGGGACCGCCTCCCGCATCGGCAGATCCGGCCCCGGTGGACGACGCCGCCGCTCACCGCCGCGAGGCCTCGTCCGACTCCGCCTCCAAGAAGCGGCCGGCCCCGCCCGCAGGAGACGGTTCCCGAACCCTTCGGCCTCGTCGCCCAGCAGCCCACGGCATCCGCGGACAGCACCCGGCGACCACTCTCAACACCGTCCCCACGTCCCCGTTCACCGGCGCGATCGCGAGTTCGAGCGCGCCCACCGCGGCGTCCGCGAGAGTGGCCGCGGACATGCCCGGCGAACGCGTGCCCTCCCTGGGGACGGCCCACGCCCAGGAGCCTTCCCGGCACGACGACGGCCCTTCCGCGGACGGAGAGCCGGATGAGGAGAGTGCCGAGCAGGCCGTGGCCGAGCGGGTCCCCGAGCCGGACCGGGACCGAGCCGGGACCAAGAGAGCCCGGCGGCACAGGAGTTCAGCGGTGAAGCACGGGTTGTCGGTCTTGGCGGTGTCCTGGCCGCTGGCGGTCGTGATGCCGGTGACGCTCCCTGCCGTGCACGGAGGTGGCCCGCTGCCGCTCGATCCGGTGTACAGCATCCACGCGCTCAAGATGATCCAACAGGCGATGCGGGGATGGCGCGTTCCGCGCCCAGGACGGCCCCTCCCGGGCGCGGAGCGCCATTCTTCCCGCTGTCAGCCGGCAGTGGGCCGGTGCCACCAGTCGGTGCGTGGACGCAAGCCGCGGCTCCCCGCCGTCGTCAGGTTCTTGCTTCGGGTTCTTACTTCAGGGCCATCGGCGTGACCGGGGAGCCGACCGAGCCGGTGACCTTGAGGCCGGGGGCGCAGAACAGGAACTCCCAGTCACCGTCCTGCGCGCAATCGGCGGCCAGGCTTTCGAAGTTGAACATCTCACCGAGGGTCAGTCCCATGTCCCGGATGGCAACCTGGTGGAACGGGATGATCGCGCCCTCGATCGGACAGGGGTACACCTCGCAGGCCCAGTTGTCCAGGGCGAGCGCGGCGACCTCCCGGTCGTACAGCCACCGACAGGTGTCGAGGCCGGGCCCCGGCTCATCGCCCATGAAGTGCTCGCGGTCGCCCTCCAGGAACCACTGGTACGAACCCGTACGCAGACACAGGATGTCACCGGACTCCACCCGCACGCCCTGGCGTTCTTCCGCAGCCGAGAGGTCCGCCGCGGTAATCTCGTAGGAGTCCGGCAACCGGTCGACGCCCTTCAGCGCGGCGATGTCGAGCAGTACGCCACGCGAGATCAGGTGTTCCACGGCTTTCGCGAACGAGTTCTTGGCGGCGCCGACGAAGCTGTTCACCGCGCGGGCGGGCACGTTGTTGTAGAAGAGCCCGTCGTATCCGACGTGCGCGAGGCTGTCCCACTGGGTGGCTGACTGGAGGCCCAGGACCACCATGTCGTCGGCGGAGATCATGCCGTCGGGGCAGCCCGCGGTGTCCGAGGGCAGCAGTGTCATCACGTGCTGCGGATTGGTCCGGAACCCGCCGGGGGTGAACGGGCCGTCCTTGTCGAACGCCATGCCGAGGTCGAAATTCTTGCCGGTCGTCACCAGCCGTGCGGCGGCGACCCGTTTCTCGGGGGTGACGAAGTTCAAAGTGCCGATCTCGTCGTCGTCGCCCCACCGCCCCCAGTTGCTGAGTTCCTTGCCGAGTTCGTGATGCGGCCACGTCCTGCTGTCGGCCGCTCCGTTGCTGTCCGTCACATCAGCTCCTGTGCTGGTTCAGACCGTGGCTCCGCCGTCCACCGGGATCACGGTTCCTGTCATGTACTTCGACGCGTCCGAGGCGAGGAACAGGGCCACGGCCGCGATGTCCTCGGGCTGTCCCACCCGGCCGAGCGGGACCGTCGCGGCGATCGCCGACAGCGAGGCGTCGACGGCCCCTTCCTGGAAGGCGGCTCGCATCCCCGCCGTGTCCGTGCCGCCCGGGCAGATCGCGTTGACGCGGATCCCCTCGGGCGCGAGCAGCAGGGCGGTCGCCTTGGTGAACTGGATGACGGCGCCCTTCGTCGCCGAGTAGACCGGCAGCCCCGCGACCCCGCGCAGCCCGGCAGTGGAAGCGGTGTTGATGATCGACGCCGCGTCCGAGCCGCGCAGCAGGGGCAGCAGCTGCTGCGTCAGATACGCCGGTACCCATGCGTTGAGCGTCATGCACGCATTCCAGCTCGCGACGTCGAACTCCAGCCCGCGAGGGCCGGTGACACCGGCGTGGTTGTGCAGCACATCGAGGACTTCATGGCGGGACTTCACCGCGGTCACGAACCGGTCGAGATCGGCCTGGTCGCACAGGTCGGCGCCGTGGGCCTCGGCCGAACCGCCGTTCGCCTCGATCTCCGCCGCGACAGCCAGGGCGCCCGCCGCGTTCACGTCCACGAGGATGACGTGCGCGCCGTGCGCACCGAAGAGCCGTGCCCCGGCCCGCCCCATGCCTGAGGCGCCCGCGGTGATGAGGGCGGTCCTGCCGGTGAGGAGGGCCGGACCGCCGGTCTGTGCCGTCGTCACCGGTGATCTCCTCTGGGATCCCCGGGTACCGGGGCGTCGGTGAATCCCCAAGGCACGCCGAGGCTCGTGTCGGGGTCGGTCACGATGGCGTGGTCAGTGCGGGTGCGGACACCGACCCCTTCCGCCTCCAGGTGCCGGGCGACCCGTCCGAGGTCGGCGACCTTGAAGGTGATCGCGTGATAGGTGTCCTGGGGTGCGTTCCCCGCCCAGTCGTCATGGGCCGGCGTGCCCTCGTCGGGGACGGCGAACTCGTAGACCGCGTCGGCGAGATGGACGTACGTGCCTGTCGCCCCGACCGTCTCGTCCCGCTCTTCGCGGAAGACCTCGCCGCCCAGGACGTCCACGAAGAGCCGGAGTTGCCGCTCGGGGCGGTCGGTGAGCACGGTGTGGTGCGAGCACCGCTCGATGCCGAGGGGGTCGTCGTCCGACACGGGCGGCAGTACCCAGTCCGGCCGGACACGGGGATCCAGCGGGAAGGAGATCCGCGGCAGGAACTCGTAGCGCAGCCCGGTGTCCTCGGGAACGGTGAAGAACAGCGGCATCCCGCCGACGCCGGGCGGCTCCTCGCCCTCGGCCGGCTCGTCATTCTGCCCGATGATCCGGTAGCCGCGCCCTTTCAGGGCCTGGTACAGCCCGGTCACCCCGTCGGCTCCCTCGATGTACCAGCCGAACCCCTTCAGGTGCGGCCGGTCGACGGTCGGATACCGCTGTATGCCGTCGACCAGGTACAGCTTGGGGTCGATCGTGTCGAACAGGACATCGTTGATCGGGGTGAACAGGGAATAGTCCATCCGCCGCCCCGGCGGCGTGGGCGCGCCCCGCAGCGTCGCCGAGAGATTGGTGCTGGACCGCCCGAAGACCCGCGCGAACCAGCGCTCGGCGGCATCGAGATCGGTGACGTGGTGACTCGGGTGGTACATCATCGCCACCCGGAATCCGCCCGCGCCGATCGGGGCTTCCTCCGGGGAATGCGCCGCAGGGCGCGGTGGATTTCCTTCGGCTTCAGACATGGGGTGTCTCCTGCCTGGATGGCTCACGACTGGTAAGGCCGGTTCGCTGCGGCCGGGATGTTTCTGCCGAATTCGACGCCGGTCGGAATGATGGAGCGTGATATGCGGGAATCTTAAAACGATCGGTCCATTAAATCAATATTGCGGTCGCAGCTTGCACCGGACGAGTGCCGTCCGTTCACCAGGCCGTCCAGCCGCCGTCCACGGTGAGGGTCGTCCCGGTGACGAAACGGGAGGCGTCCGAGGCCAGGAAGACCGCCGCGCCGCCCAGCTCGTCGGCTTCGCCCACCCTGCCCAGGGGAGTGCGCCGCACGATTCCCTCGCCCCGTCGGCTGTCGAGCAGCCCCGCACTGAGGTCGGTGCGGAAGTAGCCGGGCGCCAGGGAGTTGACCCGTACCCCGCGGTCGGCCCACTCGACGGCGAGCGCCCGGGTCAGCGCCTCGACGCCGCCTTTGCCCGCCGCGTACGCGGCGATCCGCTCGAAGCCCCTGCTCGCGTGCACCGAGGACACGTTCACGATCGATCCGTAACTCTGCTCCAGCATCACCCGCCCTGCTTCCCTGCAGCAGTAGAAGGTGCCCTGGAGATTGACATCGAGGACCTGGCGCCAGTCGTCGTCGCCGACGTGCTCGCTGCGGGTGAAGTGCGGGCTGATCCCGGCGCAGTTGACGACGGCGTCCAGCCGGCCCGTCCCGGCGGCGACGATCCGTGCGACGATGTCTCGTACGACGGCGGAATCGGCCACCGAGCCGGGCAGGACCAGTACCTCGCCCCCGCGCGGGGCGAGTTCGCAGCGCAGTGACTCCAGGTCGCCGGGCGTGCGCGCGGTGACCGCCACCCGAGCCCCGGCCTGCGACAGCGCGACGGCGACGGCGCGGCCGAGTCCCTTGCCCGCGCCTGTGACCCAGACGGTCTTCCCCTTCAGGTGCAGCGCGGTGTTCACGTCGGTCATGAACGCTCCCTCGCGGGGAGGTCACGCAGGGTGCGTTTGAGAACCTTGCCCGAGGGTGTGCGCGGCAGCTCGCCGACGATGTCGAAGCGGGCCGGCACCTTGAACTTGGCCAGCCGGGCGCGGCAGAACGCGCGCAGCTCCTCGGCCCCGGCGCCGACCCCTGGCCGGAACACGACAAAGGCGCGCGGGACTTCGCCCCATCTCGGATGGGCGAGACCGACAACGGCGGCCTCCAGTACGGCGGGATGTTCGTACAGGACCCGTTCGACCTCCGGCGTGGCGATGTTCTCGCCGCCCGAGACGATCATGTCTTTCTTCCGGTCGTCGACGTAGAGGAAGCCGTCCTCGTCCAGGTGTCCGATGTCGCCGGTGCGGAACCAGCCGTCGCGCAGCGCGGCGGCGGTGGCCCGCTCGTCCCGCCAGTAGCCGGGGAATACCTTGGGCCCGCGCAGGGTGATCTCGCCGAGCACGCCCGCCGGGACCTCCCGGCCCGTGTCGTCGACGATCCTGACCCGGACGTGCGGCACGGGCCGGCCGACCGAGCCGAGCTTGGACAGCGCGTGCTCGCGGTCGAGGAAGGTGTCGCCGGACACCGTCTCGGTGAGCCCGTAGGCGTCGGCGAACCAGGCGCGCGGGAAGGCGGTCATGATGCGCCGCAGCAGTGGTTCGGGGGTCTTCTCGCCGCCACCGAGGATGAAGCGGACCGAAGAGGTGTCGTAGCGCTCGCGGTCCGGCACTTCCAGGACCGCGTTGACCATGGCGGGCGCCAGCCACACGTTGGTGACGCGGTGCCGCTGGATGTCGCGCAGCACGGCGGCGGCGTCGAACCTGCGCTGGAGCACCACCTTCCCGCCCGCGTGGAGCACCCCGAGCGCCGGCATGTCCAGACCGCCGACGTGGTACAGCGGGCCGCAGACCAGAGTGGTGTCCGCGGCCGTCAGGCCGAAGTGGACGATGTGCGCCATGTTCTTGGCCTGCACATTGCCCTCCGTGATGCAGACGCCCTTGGGGCGTGAGGTGGTGCCGGAGGTGTACATGAGCCGCTGGAGGTCGTCCGGTGTGGTCTCCGCGGTCTGCACCCTGGCCCCCCGGTGGCGGGCCAGCAGTTCCTCGTAGCCGGTCCACGGCCCCCCGGGAGAGCCGTTGCCCGCCCTGATCCGGTGCTTGAGGCCGGTCAGTCGCGCGGCGATCCTGTCGGCCGGGGCCGTCAGGTCCGGCTCGGCGACGAGCGCCTTCGCTCCGGAGTGCTCAAGGATGTACCCCCATTCCTCCTCCGACAGTCGGTAGTTCAGCGGCAGGAAAACCGCCCCGATCCGGCCCACCGCGTACACCAGTTCAAGAAACTCCGGCCGGTTGTGCAACAGCAGGGCCACGATGTCGCCCCGGCCGATGCCCAGTCCGGTCAGGGCCGCCGCCAGCTCGTTGACCCTTTCGTACAGTTCCCGCACGGTCAGCTGCCGTTCGTCCTGCGTGACGGCCACAGCTTCGGGCCTTTGGGCTGAGTGGTAGTCGAGGATGCTCGCGAAATTGTGCACGGCGACTCTCTCGTTCGGCGACCGGAAGTATTCCGACCGGTCGGTTGCCCGCTACAATGTTTTAGTGTACCCATTGGTCTATAAAATCTGGTAGCCGCACTCTACGACGCGCCGAAGCCGCCGACAACCATCGTGCGGCGAGCCATACGCTCCCGGGGACATTGGGGAAGAAGGGGAGTACTCCGTGCCACGCATCCGGCTCGACCCGGAAGACGGACCGGTCGTCACACTCCGGTTGGACCACCCGCCTCTGAACGCGTTCGACTCCGCGCAGCGGGCGGAACTGGCCGCCGCGGTCCGCCTGCTGGCCGACCGCCGTTCCGTACGGGCCGTCGTGCTCTACGGCGGCGAACGCCTTTTCGCGGCCGGCGCGGACATCAAGGCGCTGGCGGCCATGGACCCCGAGGAGGTACGCGCCTGGAACCGGGCGCTCCAGCGCACCTTCGACGAGGTGGCCCGGTTGCCGATGCCCGTGGTCGCGGCGGTCACCGGGCACGCGCTCGGCGGAGGCATGGAACTCGCCCTGTGCGCCGACCACCGGGTGGCTGCCGAGGACGCGGTGCTGGGCCAACCGGAGGTATTGCTCGGCATCATGCCGGGCTCCGGCGGCACCCAGCGGCTGGCCCGTCTGATCGGCCCGGCGCGCGCGAAGGACCTGCTGATGACCGGGCGCGGTGTCGGGGCCACCGAGGCGCTGCGGATCGGTCTGGTGGACGAGGTCGTCGCGCCGGGCTCGGCGCACACCGCCGCGCTCGCCTACGCGCGGCGGCTCGCGGCCGGGCCACCGGCCGCCCTGGAGGCGATCAAGGAGGCGGTGGACCACGGCGGCGACGCGGGGCTCGGCGCCGGGCTCGCGTTGGAACGTGCCCTGTTCACGGGGGTCTTCGGCACGGCCGATGCGGCCACCGGACTGCGCTCCTTCCTCGAACACGGCCCCGGAAAGGCCCGGTTCGCCGGCCCGGCCCGCCCGGACACCGGCTGCCCGTCCGACGGCATGCCCCGCGACGACCCGGAGGGGACGGACGGCATGAAGGGACGCTCGACATGAAGGCACTGCGCTGGCACGGGGCAGGCGATCTGCGGCTGGAGGAGGTGCCCGAGCCTCCGGAACCCAGGGCGCACGAGGCCGTCCTGGAGGTCTCCTGGTGCGGGGTCTGCGGCACCGACCTGCACGAATTCCTGGAAGGCCCGCACATGATCCGCCCCGCCCCGCACCCGCTCACCGGCGTGAGCCCCCCGCTCGCCCTGGGGCACGAGCTGAGCGGCACCGTCGTCGCACTCGGCGCCGACGTACCCGGTATCGCCGTCGGCGACCGAGTGGCCGCCGACCCGGTCTGGCGGTGCGGTGTGTGCTTCTGGTGCGCCCGCGGCGAGTACCACATCTGTCCCCGGAGCGGATCGGTGGGCCTGGCCTCCCCTGGAGGGTTCGCCGAGCGCGTCACCGTACCGGTCTCCGGACTGACCCGGCTGCCGGACGCCGTGCCGGACGACCTGGCCGCCCTGGCCGAGCCGCTGGCCGTGGGCCTGCACGCGGTGACCAGGGCCGGCGTACGCGCCGGTGACAACGTCCTCGTCCTCGGCGGCGGTCCGATCGGCTTCGCCGTCGTCCTCGCGGCCCGGCTGGCCGGAGTCGCCGGGCTCTATGTGAGCGAACCGCTGGCCCCGCGCCGGGAGAAGCTACTCGGTGTCGGTGTCACCGAGGCGTTCGACCCGGCGGCGGTGGACGTACGCCGCGAGGTGTTCCTGCGCACCGGCCGGATCGGCCCGGACGCCGTCATCGACGCGACCGGGGTGCCCGCCCTCGCGGAGCAGGCCGTCGCCACAGTCCGGCGCGGCGGTCGGGTCGTGTTGGCCGGAGTGGGCCACGGCAGCGTCCGGTTCGACATGGGACAACTGGTGTTCTACGAACGCGCGGTACTCGGCACCCTCGGCTCCGCCTTCGACATCCCGCGCGTCGTCGATCTGCTGCGCACCGGGCGCCTGGACGCGACGCCCCTGCTCACCGGGCGGTTCTCGCTCGCCGAGGGGGCCGGTGTGTTCGCGGACCTGACCGCGGACCGGGCCCGTCACCTCAAGGTTGTGCTGACCCCGAAGGGACTGTGACATGGATTTCGACCTGCCAGAGGAGACCAGGGCACTCAAGGACCTGGTCCGCGAGTTCGCCGCCCGGGAAATCGCCCCCCACGCGGCCGGGTGGTCCGAGAACGAGGAGTTCCCGACCCATATCTTCACCAAACTCGGCGAACTGGGCCTGATGGGCATGCTCGTGCCGGAGGAGTACGACGGCGCGGGCTCGGACATGGTGTCGTACGTGGCGGTGATGGAGGAACTGGGCGCCGCCGACCAGTCGGTGGCCTCGTCGTGGAACGCGCACTCCACCATCGGCTCACTGCCGCTGCTGGCCTACGGCACCGAGGAGCAGAAGCGGCGCTGGCTGGCCCCGCTCGCACGCGGGGAGGCCATGGGGGCCTTCGGACTGACCGAGCCGGGCGCAGGATCCGACGCAGCCGGGATCACCACCACCGCCCGCCGCGACAAGGGCGGCTGGGTGATCAATGGCACCAAGATGTTCATCACCAATGCCGGGACCGACATCAGTCAGGGCGTGACGCTGCTGGCCGCCACGGGCCGGGACGCCGACGGGCGCAAGCGGTACGCGACCTTCTACGTCCCGATCGACACACCCGGCTACACCTGCGGCGCCAAGCTGAGGAAGCTCGGCTGGCACGCCATGGACACCAGGGAACTGGTCTTCCAGGACTGCCGGATCCCCGACGACCATCTGATCGGCGAGGAAGGGGGCGGGCTGCGCCAGTTCCTCGCCGTACTCGACAAGGGGCGGATCAGCGTGGCCGCGCTGAGCCTGTCGCTGGCCAGGGCGGCGCTGTCGCTGGCAGTCCGGCACGCGGCGGAACGGCGTCAGTTCGGCCGGCCGCTGGCCGACTTCCAGGCGATCGCCCACAAGATCGCCGACATCGGCACCGAATGCGAGGCCGCGCGCTGGCTCGTCTACCGCGCGGCCTGGCTCGCCGACCAGGGCCGTCCCTACACCACAGAGGCCGCAATGGCCAAACTGTACGCCTCCGAGGCCGCCAACCGCGCCGCGTCCGAGGCGGTCCAGATCCACGGCGGCTACGGCTATGTACGGGAGTCGGAGATCTCCCGGTTCTACGCCGACGCCAAGATCCTGGAGATCGGTGAGGGCACGAACGAGATCCAGCGCAACGTCATCGCGAAGGCCCTGGTCAAGAGGGCATGAGGCGGCGGACGTGAGGCGGGGTGAAGACGCTGGTGACCCGTCAGTTGCGGGACCCCGGTTCCGCCCCCGGCCCCCGCCGCGGCCCGCTGTCCGGCCGGGGAACCCGCGGGGTGCCCGGTGGCAGCGTGGACCCGGCACGGCTGTTGGTCGCGCCCACGGCTCGGGCCCGGGTTCAGGTTCCGACCGGGACGCCCTCCCAGGCGGCCTCGGGATCGAGCGGGAGCGCCAGGTGGGCGCGTTTGAATCCGGCGGCCCGCTCCTCGACGTCCGGCAACGCGGCCTCCGCGGCGCCGAACCCCCGGAACAGGGTGGCGCAGTACTCACGGGAGAGGAACGCGGGATCCCACGGCCCCTCGGGCCGCACCCACTGATAGGTGTGGTTGTGCAGGTTGAGGAACTGGAGCGTGGCCAGCCGGGGCTGGAACGGCTGGAACGTGCCGCGTTCGACCGCCTCCGTGAGCAGACCGGACACCAACTGTTCGAAGTCGGCGCGCTGGCCGAGCAGGGTCCGCAGCTCCGCCCCGCTCAGGCTGCGGTAGTCGTGCTCGTAGACCCAGATGTGGTCCAGCCTGCGGAAGATGATCGTCAGCAGCGACTCGGACAGCAGGCGCAGCCTGAGCAGGGGATCCTCGTCCAGCGCGGCGATCTGCCGGGCGCGCGACAGCAGCGGCCGCATCACCCGCGACTGGATCTCGATCAGCAGGTTCTCCTTGGAGCCGATGTAGTAGTAAAGGGCTCCCTTGGCGAGCCCGACCGCACGGCCCAGGTCGTTCACGGATGTCGCGGCGTATCCCTGACGGGCGAACAGCTCCGCCGCGGTGTCGATGATCTTCTGTCGTCTGACCTCGAATTCAGGTCCGTGGCCCGGTGGGCGTGGCATGTGTCTCTCCCCTGACGTGACAGCGCGGCGACAGGGCCTCGGGCCGCGTGCCCGCTCCGGCCGGCCTGTGGCCGACCGGGGGAGAACAGGCGTGGAGAACGCTGTCACCAGTTTGCTAGACCAAACGGTATATTAAAAATCGGCCGTGCAGGCGCTGCCCCTCGCGCACCGCCCGCACGAGGGTAGCGAGGACGCACATGACCGTGGCACCGCAGACCACCGCAGTGGACGCAGCCCACCGGGAACGCCTGCTGGAGATGTACCGCCGGATGCGCCGCATCAGGCGATTCGAGGAACGGGCCTCGGAGCTGTACAAAGCGACCGAGATTCCGGGTTTCCTGCACCTGTCGATCGGCCAGGAGGCCACCGCCGTCGGCGCCTGCTGGCCGCTGCGCGAGCGCGACGGCATCACCTCCACGCACCGCGGCCACGGCCATGTCCTGGCCAAGGGCCTGGACGCGGCCCCGATGATGGCCGAGTTGATGGGCCGGGCCGAGGGCACCTGCCACGGCCGCGGCGGCTCGATGCACATAGCCGACCCGCGCCTCGGCATCTACGGTGCCAACGGCATCGTCGGCGCCGGGCTCCCCATCGCCGCCGGAGTGGCGACTGCGGCGAAGCTCCGGGCCGCGGGCGATGTCGTCGTCGCGTTCTTCGGCGACGGCGCGGTCGCCCAGGGCATGTTCCACGAGGCCGTCAACCTGGCCGCCGTCTGGGACCTGCCGGTCGTCTTCCTGTGCGAGAACAACCACTACTCCGAGTTCTCCCCGGCCGCCGAACAGCACCGCGCCCCGCTGTCGGCGCGCGCCGCCGGGTACGGCGTCGGCTACCGGCACGTGGACGGCAACGACGTCCTCGCCGTGGCCGGACTGATGACGGACCTGGTGGCGGAGATGCGCGCGGGCGGCGGACCGGTTCTGGTCGAGGCCGAGACCTACCGCTGGCACGGCCACTACGAGGGCGACCCCGAGCGCTACCGCCCCTCCGAGGAGGTGGCCCGGGCCAAGGAACGCGATCCGCTCCTGGTGGCTCGCCGCCACCTGGCGCTGGCCGGCGCCTCCGACGCGGTGGCCGACGCCGTGGACGAGGAGATCGACCAAGAGATCGAGGCTGCCGTCGCCTGGGCCAGAAGCCTGCCCGAGCCCGCCCCCGAGACCCTGTACGACTTCGTCTCCGCACCGCGCCCCGCCCGGCCCGAGCCCCCCGTCCCGCCCGCCGGCGCCGAGGTCTTCCGTACCATGGACGCCGTACGGCTGGCCCTGGAGCACGAACTCACCGCCGATCCCGACGTGTTCCTCGCCGGCATCGACGTCGGCGAGGGCGGCAACGTCTTCGGCCTCACCCGGGGTCTGGCCCGGGCGTTCCCCGGCCGGGTCCGTGACACGCCGATCAGTGAGAGCGCCGTCCTCGGCACCGCGGTCGGCGCGGCCATGGCCGGGATGAAGCCCGTCGTCGAGATCATGTACATGGACTTCATCGGCGTTTGTCTCGACATGCTCCTCAACCAGGCGGCCAAACTACGCTTCATGACCGGCGGCCGCGCCTCGCTGCCGCTCGTGGTGCGCACCCAGTTCGGCGCGGGCCGCTCCTCGGGCAGCCAGCACTCGCAGAGCCTGGAGGCCCTGCTCGCGCACATCCCCGGGCTGACCGTGGTGATGCCCTCCGGCCCGGCCGAGACCTACGGACTGCTGCGCGCAGCCATCCAGGACCCCAACCCAGTGGTCTTTGTGGAGAACCGTCTCCAGTACGGCCTCAAGGGCCCGCGCCCTGAGCCCGGCCACCTCGTCCCACTGGGCCGCGCCAAGGTGGTGAGGGAGGGCACCGACATCACCCTCGTCTCCTGGTCCCGGATGGTCCAGGACGCCGTCGCCGCCGCGGAACTGGTCGCCGCGGAGGGCATCAGCGTCGAGGTCGTCGACCTGCGGACCATCACCCCACTGGACCGTACGACCGTACTCGACTCCCTGGCGAAGACCAGCCGTCTGGTCATCGCGCACGAGGCGGTACGGGACTTCGGTGTCGGCGCAGAACTGGCGGCCCTCGCCGCCGACGAGGGTTTCTGGCACCTTGACGCCCCCGTCACCCGGGTCGCGCCGCCGCCCACCCCGGCCCCCTACGCCCCCTCGCTGGAGCGGCTGTGGCTGCCGTCGCGCGACACCGTGGCCGGCACCCTGCGCCGGATCGCGGCGGTCTGAACACGCGCGGCAGACGCGGAAAGCGCACGAGACAGACGGAAAGGGGGTTCCCGGGAATCCGGTTCCGAGAACCCCCTTCCGCTTCCACCCTTTTCGCAGGTCCGCCACCGTCCCGGGCCTGACCGGCAGGACGGGGCGGTGGGACGGTGGCGGACGTCGGTGGCGGTGCGGGACGCCGCCGGTCAGACGGTCGCGACGGGCGTCAGCGGACTCCCCTGCGTACCGGGGAGGTTGAGCGGCGGAGCAGTCAGCAGGAACCGGCTGCGGCCGTGCTCGCGCAGCCAGGCGGCGAGGTCGTGGAGGTACCACAGTTCACCCAGCGGCACGCCCAGCTTGAACAGGCACAGATGATGGATGGGCAGCAGGGTGTGCGGCTCGGCGATGTCCTGGGTGACCCCCACGCCCTCCACGGCGTAGTTGTCCGCGACCAGCGCGGAGATCCCGGAGCTGGCGATCCACTCCAGCAGTGCCGGGTCGGAGGCATCGAGGTAGGACGCCGTCCGGTGGATGGCCACGGGGTCGGGGTTCTTCTCCCACGCCAGGACCTGGGTGGCGAACCCGGTGTGCAGCAGGAGCATGTCGCCCGGCTCGACGGTCACACCGTCGGCCGCCATGATCTCCTGGAGCAGCGTCAGGCCGACCGGCTGGTGGCCGGTGCCGAGGTGGTGGGCGAGGTCGACGAGGACGCCCCGGCCCTGCACGCCGTGCGCCGCCATGTGTTCGAGCCCGAGATGGCGGGCGAAGCCGAGACTGCCGCTGCCGTCGCCCTTGGCGTCCTCCGCGGGGCCGACGATGTCGGCGCCCGCGCGGTAACCGTTGTAGTAGACGGGCTCGGCGACGCCGTCGCCGTCCGCGTCGAACTCGGCACCCTGGTGCGCGAGAGCGTCCCACTGGGTGGAGTACTGGAGCCAGAGGGTCACCACGTCGTCCGACCACACGTCGATGAGCCGAGGGCTGATCTGCTCGCGGGCGACGACGTTGTAGAAGACATCCTGCCGGTGCGCCAAATCCTCGGTGGGACGCAGAACAGGCGGATAACGCCGCTGGTTGAGGGCGGTCCCGCCCGGGTAGTCGAGCGGCAGGCTGAGGCTGAAGGCTATCCCGTGCTCCACCTCGCGCACCCCCTGCAGTACCTTCTCGGCGGTGAGCAGGTTGATGCGGCCCAGTTCGTCGTCCTCGCCCCAGTCGCCCCAGGTCGATCCCGGTGGCCGCTGCTTCCAACGCTTCGTCATGATCGTGCCTCCTCAGGCGACGGTCCCCGTCGACAGTCGATGGCCATGCTATTCAGATGTGTACTGAACGGTCAATAATTAAGGAAATAATTCTTGGGGTGGATCGCATGCCCCATCTGTGCAATAGACTGAATGGTCGAAAGAGGTTCCCGACATGGGAGAGAGAAGAATGAGTGAATCCGTGAAGGCTCTCGTCTCCGCCGGTATCCGGACCGTGATCGGAGCGCATGCCCAGGCGCAGGACGCCGCGCGCACCGACGAGCTCGTCGCCCTGTACACCCCGGACGCGGTCCTGGAGGTCCCCGGCCTTCCGCCCGTCGAGGGGCGCGACGCCCTCCGCGCGGCGTTCACGGGATGGGCGCCGGCCACCCCGCAGCTGCACCTGGTGTCCAACATCGTCATCACGTCCTGGACCGAGAACGAGGCGACGGCCGTCAGTGACGTCGCCTTCCTCCAGCGCGGCGAGTCCGGCTGGCAGGTACGCCTGGTCGGCCGCTACGACGACACGCTCACCCACCACGACGGCGCGTGGCGCTTCCGCCGCCGGGCCACGACCTACCAGAGGTGAACCGGACCCCCCGCCCCGCCGCACCTTCTTCGTGCCTCATGACACTTTTTGATCTTTGGAGCCGCACATGAGCACAGCGAGTACGGATACGAACACCACCATGGCGGCGTCCGTGGCGGCGCACGCGGCCATCGCCGCGTATGCGCGGGCGCTGGACGCCGGAGGGCTGGACGCGGTCGTGGACCTGTTCTGGCCCGACGGCGTGGCCGAGATCGGCGGCGTTGGCACGTTCGAGGGCCATGACGCCATCCGCGAGGGCTATGCCGCGTTCATCCCCACGCAGCCGCAACTGCACTTCGTCGGCAACACCGTGGTCACCTCCTCGTCGGCGGACGAAGCCACCGCCACCAGTGACCTGGCCTTCTTTGCGCGTGGCGCGTCCTGCTGGGAGGTGCGGCTGGTCGGCCGCTACCAGGACACGCTGTGCCGCCGCGCGGGCGAGTGGCGTTTCCAGCGCCGAGTCACGACCTTCCGGGCCTGACCGCAGGCGATCGATCGCTCGACCGCTGTCCGCGGCGCTCGGGCCGGAGTCCGGTCCGGCCCGGCGCCGTAGCTGCCGCGTCAGGCTTCTGCCGGGCTGCCGCCGCCGGTCGTCGCGGCGCCGGGAGTCTCACCGGCCTTCGAGAAGCGGAAGGTCGGGTAGTCGTCCCCTTGGGCTTCCCGGATCAGTTGTTGGAGCTTCCAGCGCCCGGTCGGGTTCAGCAACTGCCGCACGGCCTTGCCCGGGATGTTGGAGCCGTAGAAGTAGCTGGCGCGCTGGAAGATGGACAGCGACGAGCTGTCGTTCATGAGGTCCGTCCACTCCCGCTCCGCGGACTCCTCGACCTCGATGACCTCGTAGCCCCGCTCCCGGGTACGCATCAGCGCGTCGTGGACGAAGTCCGCCTGGTCCCCGGCATAGCGAGGGTTGTTGCCGGTGGCTCCGTGCGGGCCACCGGGGAAGAAGAAGTTCGGGAAGCCCACGGCGGCGACTCCGAGATAAGTGGCCGGCCCGTCCGCCCAGTACTCCTCCAGCGCCAGACCTCGCTTGCCGCGCACCCCGAGCCGGTTCAGGGCTCCGGTGCCGAAGTCGTAGCCGGTGCCCCAGATGATGATGTCGAACTCGCGCAGACCCGCGGTGGTCTCGATACCGGTCTCCGTGATGCGGACGATGGGCTCCTCGGGCAGCGCGACCAGCGAGACGTTCGGCCTGTTGTACGCCTCGTAGTAGCCGGTGCCGAACGGCGGGCGCCGCGCCCCGTAGCCGCCGTCCGTCGGGATCAGCCGCCGCGCCGTCTCGGGGTCGGCCACGATGCCACGGATCTTGTCGGCCATGAACGCGCACCATTCGGCGTTGACCTCAGGATTGCTCGTCATGTCGCGGTAGTGCTCGGTCAGCTTGGTGAAGCCGGGGCTGTTCCAGATCTTCTCGTAGAACTTCTGCCGCTCCTCCGGGGCGACATCCGCGCCGCTGACCGGGTTCAGGGTGTGCAGGAACCCGCTCGGTGAGGTGTTGAGGGTGTCCCGGATCCGTTCGAAGTCGGCCTTCAGCGCCTGCTGTTCCTCGGGCGTGACGGGCCGGTTGTGCAGGGGTGTCACCCAGTCGGCCTTCTGCTGGTACACCGTCAGGGAGGCCACCTCGCCGGCGATCGCCGGGACGACCTGTACCCCACTGGAGCCGGTGCCGACGAGCGCCACCCGCTTCCCGGTGAAGTCGATCGGTGTGCTCGGCCAGCGGCTCGTGTGGTGCTGTGCCCCGCGGAAGTCCTCCCGGCCTGCGACGGGCGGGATGAACGGCACCGAAAGGTTCCCCGTCGCCGCGACGAGGAAACGGGTGCGCAGCGTCGTCCCGTTCCCGGCTCGTACGGTCCAGGTACCGGTTGTCTCGTCGAAGACCGCCGAGGTCACCGGCGCGTCGAAGACGATGTCACGGCGCAGTCCGAAGCGGTCGACCACGTGGTTGAAGTACCGCTCGATCTCCGGCTGTCCGGCGTACTGCTCCGACCACTCCCACTCCTCCCACAGCTCTTTCGAGAACAGATAGCCGTAGGTGTAGCTCTCCGAGTCGAAGCGCGCCTCCGGATACCGGTTCCAGTACCAGACGCCGCCGACACCGCCGCCGGCCTCCAGCAGCTTCGCCGAGAGATGGGACTGCCTGGCCCGGTACAGCTGGTAGATGCCGGTGACACCGGCGCCGACCACCACGACATCCAGCGTCTCGGCCGGACCGTCCTCCCGGTCCGCTGCAGCGTCCGCCTCCACTGTCGATTCGCTCATCTTCCCTCCACGCCGAACAGGGGGCTGCCCGTGCCCACGATTGTTATATCGACCGGTCGATCGAATATTCCGAGCCTAGAGGAGTGCCGGAGTCCGATCAATGCCGAAGGCCGGTTCGGCTCCGCACGGGGAAGTGTGGCGGGTGTGTCTCGGCATGCGAATGTCGGAAGCGTTGATTATATCGACCGTTTGGTCTAACTTTCGCGGCGGGGGATGACATCGACGTCGTGCCGACAGGAGCCGCACATGACCGCCAAGGATGCCGAGAAGCCCGCCGACCTGCGCAGCGCCGGGCTCGACGCGATGCGCGCGGCCCTGCCCGGAGTGTTCCCCGAAGGGGACGTCGACCTGAGAGACGGGCGGCTCGGGGACGAGTTGGTCGAGATCGGCCTGACCAGCGTCTGGGGCGCACTGTGGGCCCGCGAGGGACTCGGTCCGCGCGACCGGAGCCTGGTCACGTTGGGGGTCCTCATCGCACTCGGCTCCGAGACCGAGCTGAAGACGCACTTCCGCGTCGGGATCACCAACGGGTTGACCGAGGAAGAGATCGCCGAGGTCATCTACCACGCCGCGGGCTACGCGGGGTTCCCGGCCGCGACGGCGGCCCGGGGCGCGGCCCGCGAAGCCCTGTCCGGCTGACGCCGGCACACCCTACGGTCCTCGTGCCATTGCCTACAGCCACGCACCACCACGCACAGCCAACCACCACTACGTAACTACGCATCACCACCCCCAACTAGGAGCGCGCATGTCACTACAGGGGAAGGTCGCGGTCGTCACGGGAGGCGCACGCGGTATCGGACAGGCGATCGCCACCGTACTTGCCCAGCGCGGCGCGGCGGTCGCGGTGTGGGATCTGAACGCCGAGGGCGCCGAGAAGTCCGCCGCGGCGATCCAGGAAGCCGGCGGCCGGGCGATCGCGGTCGCCGGAGACGCCGCCGACGCGCGTGCCGTCGCCGCCGCGGCGGCCCGCACCCGCGCCGAACTGGGCGCTGTCGGCATCCTCGTCAACAACGCGGGGACCACCGCCTACCAGCCCTTCACCAGCATCAGTGAAGAGGCGTGGGACCGGATGATCGGGATCAACCTCAAGGGTCCGTTCCTGGTCACCAGAGAGCTGGTGCCGGACATGCTCACGGCGGGCTGGGGCCGGATCGTCAACATCTCGTCCTCGTCGGCCCAGACGGGAGCCCCGTCCATGGCTCACTACGCGGCGTCCAAAGGCGGGGTCATCGGCTTCACCAGGGCGCTGGCGATGGAGTACGCGGCCCAGGGGATCACCGTCAACCACGTACCCCCGGGTTTCATCGACACCCCGCTGGTGCGTGAGGGCCCCGTCGACGTGGAAGCGGCGGCGGCCCGTATGCCGATGAAGCGCGCCGGGCGGCCGGAGGATGTCGCGTACGCGGTGGCCTACCTGGCGTCGGCGGAGGCCGGATACGTCACCGGACAGACCCTCAGCACCAACGGCGGACGCTACCTGGCATGACGCCCGTACCCATGTACTGTCCGCATCCCGGCGCAACGGAGTCAGCGATGACGATGGACCGCGGCACGGCCGCCCCGGCCCGGATCCTGGTGGTGGGGGCCTCGGCGTCCGGTCTCACCACGGTGGAAGCACTGAGACGCAAGGGTTACACCGGGAAGATCCAGGTCCTGGGCGACGAGCCGCACGCCCCCTACGACCGGCCCCCGCTGTCGAAACAGGTGCTCTCCGGGGCGTGGGAGCCGGAGCGGACGGCCCTGCGCGCCCCGGGCGTCCTGGCGGACCTGGACGCCGAATTCCTGCTCGGCGACGAGGCGGTGGCGCTGGACGCCCGCGCCCGGACCGTACAGACGGCGTCCGGACGGGAATTGTCCGCCGACGCCATCGTGATCGCCACCGGCGCCCGGGCACGCGCCCTGCCCGGCCAAGAGGGCCTGCGCGGTGTGCATGTGCTGCGTGGCCTGGACGATGCCCTGGCCCTGAAGAGGGAACTCCTGCCCGGTGCCCGGCTGGTGGTCGTCGGTGAAGGCGTCCTCGGCTCCGAGATCGCGGCGACGGCCCGTGCCCTGGGTCTCGTCGTCACCCTCACCGGACCGCTGGCGGCACCCATGGCCCTCCAGGTGGGGCCTATGGTGTCGGGCCTGCTGGCGGAGCTGCACATCGAGCGCGGGGTACGGCTGCGGCTGGGCGCGGGGGTCGCGGCGCTGACTCGCCGCGGCGGACGGGTCACCGGCGTCGAACTCACCACCGGGGTCCACCTCCCGGCCGACGTGGTGGTGGTCGCGGTCGGCGCGGCACCGGCCACCGGCTGGCTGGCCGACAGCGGACTCGCCCTCGAGAACGGCGTGGTCTGTGACTCCCGGTGCCGCGCCGCGGAGGGCGTCTTCGCGGTCGGTGACGTGGCCCGCTTCCACCACGAGGGGCTGGGCCGCGCCGTGCGCCTGGAGAACCGTACGAACGCCACGGAACAGGCCGTCGCCGTGGCCGGGGCGATCCTCGGCGAGGACCGGCCCTACGCTCCCGTGCCCTATTTCTGGACCGACCAGTTCGACGCCAGACTCCAGCTGCACGGGGTCGTCACCGCAGCTCCCGGGGCCGCCGAGACCGTCGAGGTCGTCGAGGGCGACGTGGCGTCACGGCGGTTCGTGGCCCGGTACACCAGCGATGGCGTCGTCACCGGCGTCCTCGGCTGGAACATGCCGAAGCAGACCCGGGCGCGCCGCCAGGAAGTCGTGGCCGCCCAGGCCGCGCTCGTCGTCCCGGCCCGGTGAACCGGCCCGGGAAAAACGAACCAGCGAAGAACAGAGAACTGGGAGAGGCTCGATGAAGGTCGTCGTCGACGAAGAGAAATGTGTTGCCGCGGGGCAGTGTGTGGCCGCCGCAGCGAAGGTGTTCGACCAACGTGACGAGGACGGTGTCGTGGTCCTGCTGAACGCGAATCCGCCGGCGGATCTGGCCGACGACGTCCGCGACGCCGCCGCGGTCTGCCCCGCGCTGGCGATTCTGATCGAGGAATGACGATGCGGGAACGACAACGCCGGGACGACGCAGGTCTTCCGCGTGGTACTTCAGGGAGTTGCCATGGACGAATTGAGTTTTGACGGACGGGTGGCCGTCGTCACCGGAGCCGGGCGGGGGATCGGGCGGGCGCACGCCCGGCTGCTGGCCGAGCGCGGGGCGAAGGTCGTGGTGAACGACCTCGGCGGGTCGATGGCGGGTGAGGGGACCGACACCGGTCCGGCTCACCAGGTCGTCGAGGAGATCGTCACGGCGGGCGGCACGGCACTGGCCGACACCCACGACGTCGCCACACAGGCCGGTGGCCAGGCGATCGTCGACAGCGCGCTCGACGCCTTCGGGCGGATCGACATCCTGGTGAACAACGCCGGGATCATCCGCTGGGCGGGCCTTCCCGAGGTCGACCTGGACAACCTGCGGCGCCATCTGGACGTGCACCTGCTCGGTTCGTTCACCACCCTGAAGGCGGCCTGGCCGCACTTCGTGGAGCAGGGCTACGGACGCGTCGTGCTGACCACCTCCGCCGGGCTGTTCGGCCTGGAGAACAACCTGTCGTACGCCGCCGCCAAGGGCGGTGTCATCGGTCTGGCTCGCAGCGCGCGGCTCGCGGGGGAGCCGCACGGGATCAAGGTCAACCTCATCGCGCCCGCCGCGATGACCCGCATGGGCGGCGCACAGGACACCGGCGGGGCACCGGGTACCGGTGAGGCGGCGGGCGCCGCCGAGAGAGCCTCGGGCACGTCCGCCGCTCCGCCGTACATGCCCTCCGAAGCGGTGGCCCCCATGGTGGCCCTGCTCGCGCACGAGACCTGCCCGGTCAGCGGGGAGATCTACTCGGCGGGCGCGGGGCGTTTCGCGCGTTTCTTCATCGGTTCCACGCAGGGCTATGTGCACGAGGACGGCACTGCCACGATCGAGGACATCGCCGCGAACTGGGACGCCGTCAACGATGAGAAGGACTACTACGTACCGTCCGACCTGATGGCGTGGACGGGCGCGTTCCTGGGCCACCGGCTCCGCCAGGACCTGGGCTCCGCCTCCGGCTGAACCCCGGACCGGCCGCTCCCGCGCCGGTCCGGGCGAAGGGTCCCGTGCCACTCCCTCTCGGAGCGGCACGGGACCCTCGTGGTGGCAGCGTCCTGCGTCAGGCATCGGACGGGACGGGCGCCGGGACGGCCGGGGCGCGTACGCCGGGCCGGATGAGGAAGGCGAGGGCGAGTGCCGCGAGAGAGCACGCGCCGATGAGGGTGAACACCGACAGATAGGCGCCGCGCGTGCTGAAGTGCGTGCCGGCCACGACCGACATGCTGAGCAGCAGCGTGGCGACCGATGTCCCGACGCTGCTGAACGCGGTGCGCACCACCACGTTCAGGCCGGTCGCCTCGCTGGTGTTCCGCGCGGGCGCCTCCTCGATGATCAGGGTGGGCAGGGAGGACAGGATGAACGAGGTCGCCACGGTCAGGAATACGGTGGAGAAGATCAGACCGGTAAGGGTCGAGTGGAGCAGGGCGATGGCGAGCGCGTTGACGGCGCCGAACGCGCTTCCGATGATCAAGGACTGCCGGGCACCGGCCTTCGCGGCGATCCGGCCGCTGACCGGCGAGAGCAGGAACCCGAAGATGGCGATGCAGAACGAGACCCAGCCCGCGTCGGTCGCGCTCAGCCCGAGGCCGACGGGCGCGTCCTTCGGAGTCTGCATGATGATCTGGAGGAGGAAGCCCGTGGCGCCGAGCGGGCCGATGGCCAGGACTGCGGTCGCGAGCATGGTCAGGGCGATTTTACGTTCGGTGAACAGCCGCAGGTTGATCATGGGGGTGTCGGAGCGCAGCTCCCGCCACGCCCACAGGAGCAGGAGAAGGAGGCCGCCGCCGACGCAGCCGACGCTCCGCGGATCGATCCAGCCCCAGTGCCGGCTTTCGTTGACTCCGTAGAGCACCAGGGCGATCGCCGGGGCGAACAGTACGCTGCCGAACCAGCCGACGCGTCCGGTGCGGACGGGCGTGGTCGAGCGGGGAAGCAGGGTGCAGGAGACCGCCGAGACCAGGGCGACGACGGCGGCCACGACGAAGATGTAGTGCCAGCTGAAATTGTCGATCAGCGCTCCGGAGATGATGTTGCCGGACGCCGCGGCCAGCATCGCGGCGCCCGCGATCAGCGCCGTCGCGACGGGTACCCGCTTCTCCGGCAGGGTCTCGCGGGCCATGCCGAAGCACAGCGGGAGAATGCCGCCGGACACGCCCTGGATGGCCCGGCCGGCGATGATCCCGCCGAGGGTGCCGGTCGTGATGCTGACAATCGAGCCGACCAGGGACACGAGGAGCAGCACGATGATGACGTTGCGGCGGCCGTAGACATCCCCGAGCCGGCCGCAGACCGACGCCGACGCGGCTGCGACCAGCATGAACGAGGTGAGGACCCAGCTGGCTCCGACGGGGGTGGTGTGGAATTCGGTGAGGATGCGGGGGAGCGCGTTGTACATCATCGACGCCTCGAAGGCGCTGACGATGTCAGCGAGGATGAGGACGGCGATGATCAGGGGGACCGGACGGGCGGGGCGTGCGCCCGCCGTGATTTCTTGAGGAGATGACATCTTTGTCTCTCTCGCCTAGGCGTAAGAACCGGGGCCGATAGGTTCGGGATCGTGACATCAGTAGACCGAGTGGTCAATAGACTGCGCATTGCTTTGCATCCGGCCGCTGGGTCGAAAATTTCCACTCGTAATTTTTGATCGATCACGCCTCGTCGATTGAATGTACCAATCGGTCGAAGTATGGTGTGGGGCAGTCTGAGGAGAGGGAGGCCGACCATGACCGAGCAGGTGGACGGTGCGGCGGTGACCGAACAGCTTCCGGAGTTCCCGACGCCCCGGGCGGCGAAGTGCCCGTTTGCGCCGCCCCCGGACCTGCTGGCCCTGCACGAGTCGGGAAAATCCGTGGTGCGGGCCAAGACCTGGGACGGCACCACGCCCTGGGTGGTCACGACCCACGCCGCCCAGCGGCAGCTCCTGTCCGACCCCCGGCTGAGCGCCGACATCGGCGCCCCCGGCTACCCGCACACCACGCCGTCCATGAAGGCGCACGCGGCGGAGATAGCTCCGTCGATCAACAACACCGACGGAGCCGAGCACGCCCGCTGGCGCAGGATGCTGACCAGCTCCTTCACCCGCCACCGGATGGAGAAGCTGCGCCCGGAGATCCAGAAGATCACCGACGGCCTCATCGACACGATGCTCGCGGGATCCAACCCCGCCGACCTGAACGAGGCACTGTCCCTCCCACTGCCCTCGCTCATGATCTGTGAACTCCTCGGCGTGCCCTACGAGGACCACGAGTTCTTCCAGGAGCACGCGGGCGTCACCAACTCCCGGTTCAAGACCGCGGAGGAGGCCGCCGAGACGACGCGGGTCCTGCGCGCCTACATCTCCGGACTGATCGAGGCCAAGATGGACGACCCGGCCGAGGATGTGCTGTCCGACCTCGGCGCCCGGGTGCGGGAGGGCGCGCTCTCCATGGAGGAGGCCGCGCCGCTCGGTCACATCCTCCTCGTGGCCGGCCACGACACCAGCGCAAATATGATCACACTGGGCACCGCCCTGCTCCTGGAGAATCCCGGCCAGCTCGCCCTTCTCCGGGAGCGCGCCGACGACTCGAAGTTCGTCGCGGGCGCGGTCGAGGAACTGCTGCGCTACCTCACCATTCCGCACCTGCTGGCACGCCGGGCGGTGGTCGAGGACATCGAGTTCGACGGCGAGATCATCCGCGCGGGTGAGGGCATCATCGCGTCCCTGCCCGCGGCCAACTGGGACCCGCAGGCGTTCCCCGCCCCGGAGCGGGTCGACCTCGCACGCAAGGCGTCGCACCACCACGCGTTCAGCTGGGGCCCGCATCAGTGCATCGGTCAGCAGCTCGCCCGCATCGAACTCCACGTCGTCTTCAGCACGCTCTTCCGTCGGATACCGACGCTCCGACTCGCCGCGGACCTCTCGGAACTCCGCTTCAAGGAGGATTCACAGGCGTACGGCATCTACGAACTACCCGTCGCCTGGTAGCTGTCCTGTCAGGCCCGCCCGCCGGGGCCGGCGGGCGGCGGTGGCGGCGAGGCCGACACCGTCCACTCCGAGCCGGGGAAGACCGAGACCGCCGTGCGGGAGAAGCCGGTCGAGGCCCGCGTTCACACCGGTCGACACCAGTGTGCTCCGGGCCAGGGCCGGGGCGCGCACACCGATGGTGGCCTGGAGCCCGGCCCGGAACCACAGACAGGGCGGCAACGCGGGCGTGAGGGGGTGCAGCGTGCCCGGGCAAGCCGGACAGATCGGGCGTTCCTGTGATCACTAGGGTGAGGCACCCCAGGATCTGCCGGAGTCCGCTCTCCGTGCCGACGTTTTGGATTCCCTCCCACTGACCGGCACTTCTCCGGTTCGTATCACAGTGCCATGGTGCGGCTCCCCGCATGCACGATGAGCAGGCAGAGTGCGCGGGTCGCGCACAGATCGCCGGGCGGCCCGTACACGCACGCTGTTGAAGGAGTTCGTCGGGCACACCCGGATGAACCGCTGGGGGTGCCTCTATGTCTTTCGTCAAGGCTCCGGTGTCAGTTTTAGGACGGTTCGGGGTGCTGGGGTTATGCGGCGAGCTCGACGTCTTTCGGTGTCCGGGGCTCGTAGAAGGTGCCGTCGCAGAGCATGGTGAAGAGGACGCTGATGCGTTGGCGGGCGAGGCGGAGGAGGGCCTGGGTGTGGGTTTTGCCGTGGCGTAGGAGGCGAGGTGGGCGGCCTTGAGCAGGGCGGCCGGGGATCCGTAGCGCTCCAGCAGCCAGGTGACGGCCTGGTGGTCGAGGCGGGGACCGAGGACGCGTTCCAGGCCGGGGTGGAACCGGGTGAGCAGTCCGCGTATCCGGTTGGAGGTGCGGGTGGCCTCGGCGGCGAGATCCTGGTCGAAGCCGGTCGGCACGGTCAGCTCGGCGGTGATCTCGTCGGTCACCTCCAGGGACCGCAGGGTGTGCGGCATCGTCCGGGCCGCGTCCGCGATGACCGCGGCGTCCTTCGCGTCGGTCTTCGCCTCGCCCGGACAGAGGTCGGCGATCCGCCGCATGGCCAGGCCTGGCAGGTAGGCGACGCGGCAGCCCGCGTCCCTTGCGACGGTCAGCGGCAGGGCACCGATCGAGGCGGGCTGGTCCACGATCACCAGGACAGTGCCGAACGTCTCCGTGAGCTTGTCGAACACGGCCCGCAGCTTCGGCTCGCTGTTGGGCAGCGGCTTGTCGAACACCTTCTTGCCCGCCGGGGTGAGCCCATGACCGTGGTGAGCGGTCTTGCCGACGTCGAGGCCGAGGAACACTCCCACGTCTTGGATCTCGAACATCGTGCCCTTTCCGGGGTGTTGACGGCGCCGACCTCGGCTTGGGTGTCGTGCTCGCGCATCCACGTTATGCAGACCTGCCGCCCGCGAACGGTCCGGCGTTGCGCCGGGCCGGACGGTGGCCGGACCTCTGATCAGCGTCTCCGACGAACACCCCCGGACGGCGGCGACACCACCCCCAGGTCATGCCTTCGACAGGGGGACACAGTCATACCGGGCCCAGAGGCCGGCGGCCCTCTTGCAGGACCGCACAAAACATAACGGGGAAGATCCGCGCACCCCGGGCTGTTGGTAGAAGCGTGAACGACTTCGGGGTACGCGAGATCGATGTGGTGGTCATCGGCGCCGGGCAGGCCGGTCTGTCCAGCGCCTACCACCTGCGCCGCACGGGCCGGGAGCCGGAGCGCGACTTCGTCGTCCTGGACCACGCCCCGCGCCCGGGCGGCGCCTGGCAGTTCCGGTGGCCCTCGCTGACGTACGGCAAGGTCCACGGGATGCACGCGCTGCCGGGGATGGAGCTGGTCACCGGGCCGGAGGACGGACGGCGCCCGTCCTCCGAGGTGATCGGCGCGTACTTCACGGAGTACGAGCGCCGCTTCGGCCTGCGGGTACGCCGCCCCGTCGACGTCCGTGCCGTACGGGAGGGCGCCGCCGGGCGGCTGCTGGTGGAGTCCTCGGCCGGTACGTGGTCGGCACGCGCCCTGATCAACGCCACCGGCACCTGGGACCGGCCGTTCTGGCCCCGCTATCCGGGCCAGGAGAGTTTCCGGGGGCGGCAGATGCACACCGCGAACTACCCGGGGCCGGAGGAGTTCGCCGGGCTGCGGGTGGTCGTGGTCGGCGGCGGTGCCTCCGGCACCCAGCATCTGATGGAGATCGCCCCGCTGGCGGCGGCCACCACCTGGGTGACCCGCCGGCCCCCGGTCTTCCGGGAGGGCCCGTTCACCGAGGAGTGGGGCCGGGCGGCCGTCGCCCTGGTCGAGGAACGGGTGCGCCGGGGGCTGCCGCCCCGGAGCGTGGTCTCGGTCACCGGCCTTCCGGTGACCGAGGAGATCGCGCGGGCCCGCGCGGAGGGGGTGCTCGACCGGCTGCCGGTGTTCGACCGGATCACCCCGTCCGGGGTGGCCTGGGACGACGGCCGCACCGTCGACGCCGATGTGATCCTCTGGGCGACCGGCTTCCGCCCGGCCATCGACCAGCTCGCCCCGCTGGGGCTGCGCGAGCCGGGCGGCGGGATCCGGATCGAGGGGACGCGCGCCGTACGGGACGAACGGATCCATCTCGTCGGGTACGGCCCCTCCGCCTCCACCATCGGCGCCAACCGGGCCGGCCGGGCGGCCGTACGGGAGATCGGCCGTCTGCTGACCCGCGCGCCGGGCGAGGAGCCGACGGAAGCGGTACGGGTCTGAACCGGGCCGGTACGGGTCCGCACCGGTGCGGTACGGGTCCGAGCGGAACCGGTACGGGTCCGAACGCCCCGCCGGTCAGGAGGCGTTCTGCCGGATCCGGTTGAACTCCTCGACGTTCTGGCGGTGTTCGGCGTACCGGTTGGTGAAGCGGGTGTCCCCCGGCTTCACCGTGACGAAGTAGAGCCAGTCCCCCCGCGCCGGGTTGAGCGCGGCGCGCATCGCCGCCTCCCCCGGGTTGCCGATCGGGGTGGGCGGCAGCCCCTTGTGCGCGTAGGTGTTGTACGGGCTCTCCGTCCTGGTGTCCGCGTGGCTGGTGTCCAGGGTGGAGCGGTTCAGCGCGTAGTTGAGCGTCGAGTCCATCTGGAGCGGCATGTCCAGGGCGAGCCGGTTGTGCACCACCCGGGAGACCCGGGCCATGTCCGCCATCGTGGCCGCCTCGGCCTGCACGATGCTCGCGATGGTCACCGCCTGGTAGCCGGTCGCCCCGTGGGGGCGCGCCCCCGCGGTGATCCGGTCGCCGCCGAACCGTTCGTTCGCGGTCCTCACCATGTAGCCCAGCAGCCCGCCCGGGGTGGTCGAGGCGTCGAGCGGGTACGTGGCCGGGAAGAGATACCCCTCCGGGTTGGTATGGGCGGCCTCGGGGAGGGCGAGCCCGGCGCCCGTCACCGCCTTCCGGGTGGCGCCGCCGGGCAGCTCCAGGGCGCGGTCGACGGCGGCGTAGACCTGGCTGGCGCGCCAGCCCTCGGGGACGACCAGGGTCTTCGGCCGGCCGGCCGGGCCTTCGCCGGTCCCGCCGGTCCGCAGGGCGACCACCGCGGGCACCACGACGGCCGCGATCGCCGCCAGCGCGGCTCCGGTGATCAGCACCAGCCGGCCGCGCCGGGTCAGCCGGGTGCGCCGGGCGGGGCGTGCGGCCGGGGGCTCGTTCGTCATATGGGCACGCTAACCCGGAGTGATCGCCGAACCCGGCACCTCGGGCGGTGCGACACGGACGGTACGCGTTCGGACGGACGCCCCGCCGCCCGGCCGTCCGTGGGAGCCTTCGGGGGCGCCCGTCGGGAGCCCCCGTCCGGAACGTTCCGTTCAGAGGGGCGCGGGCGCGAGGCTCGGGGCCTGTTCGGCCTCCGGGTGCCCGGCCGCCGGGCTCTCGTCCCTGCGGACGAGGGCGGCGTACCGGCCGTCCAGCCGGAGCAGTTCCTCGTGCGTACCGCGTTCGGCGACGGCGCCCTCGTGCAGGACGACGATCTGGTCGGCGTCCCTGACGGTGGAGAGCCGGTGCGCGATGGTGATCGTCGTCCGTCCCTCGGAGAGCGCGTCGATGGCCTGCTGCACGGCGTGTTCGGTACGGGTGTCCAGGGCGCTGGTCGCCTCGTCCAGGATGAGGACGGGCGGGTCGCGCAGGATGGTGCGGGCGATCGCGAGGCGCTGCTTCTCGCCGCCGGAGAAACGGTATCCGCGCTCGCCGACCAGGGTGTCGTAGCCGTCGGGCAGCGCGGCGATGTGGTCGTGGATCTGGGCGGCCTTCGCGGCGGTCACCATCTCCTCGTCGGTGGCGTCGGGCTTGGCGAAGCGCAGGTTGTCGGCGACCGAGGCGTGGAAGAGGTAGGTCTCCTGGGAGACCACGCCGACGGCCCTGGCGAGGGTGTCGAAGTCCAGGTCGCGTACGTCGACGCCGTCGAGGAGGACCCGGCCGCCCGTCACGTCGTACAGCCTCGGTACGAGGTAGCTGAGCGTCGACTTGCCGGATCCGGTGGGGCCGACGACGGCGAGGCTGCCGCCGGACGGGACGGTGAGGTCGATCCCGCCGAGGGTCTGCCGGTCCTTCTCGTCGTAGCGGAAGTCGACCTTGTCGAAGCGGACTTCGCCGCGGATCTCCGCCGGCCGGACCGGCCGCTCGGGCTCGGTGATGTCGACGGGGAGGTCGAGGTACTCGAATATCCGGTGGAAGAGCGCGAGGGAGGTCTGCATGTCGACGCCGGTGGAGAGCAGGCTGACGGCGGGCCGGAAGAGGCCCTGCTGGAGCGAGACGAAGGCGACGAGCGTACCGATGGAGACCGGGGAGCCGCCCGCGCCGAGCGCGAGTCCGGCGGCCCAGTAGATGACGGCGGGCATCGCCGCCATGACGATGCCGATGGTCGACATCCGCCACCGTCCGGCCATGCTGGAGCGGACCTCCAGGTCGACCAGGCGCTCGGACTCGTCGGCGAAGGAGCGGGTGAGCGAGTCGGAGCGGCCCATGGTCCGGCCGAGGAGGATGCCGCTCACGGAGAGCGATTCGGTGACGGTCGCCGCCATCGTGGCCATCTGGCCCTGGCGCTCGGCGGTGATCCGCTTCCGCTCCCTGCCGACCTTCCGGCTGATCCAGACGAAGACGGGCAGCAGCACCATGGAGACGGCGGTGAGCCGCCAGTCCAGGGCGAGCATCGCGACGACCGAGGCG
Organism: Streptomyces sp. NPDC093085; assembly: GCF_040683935.1. Taxonomy (NCBI): domain Bacteria; kingdom Bacillati; phylum Actinomycetota; class Actinomycetes; order Kitasatosporales; family Streptomycetaceae; genus Streptomyces; species Streptomyces sp. NPDC093085. The sequence continues at coordinate 745,727 of NZ_JBFBFB010000002.1, forward strand.
ATCACGGCGGTGAGGTTGGAGACCAGGGAGGTCGCGGTGGAGGTCACCGTGGCCTGCATGCCGCCGATGTCGTTGGCGATACGGGACTGGACCTCGCCGGTCCTGGTCTTCGTGAAGAAGGCGAGCGGCATGGCCTGGAGGCGGGCGTAGACACCGGTCCGCAGATCGTGCATGACGCGCTGGCCGACGGTGGTGGAGATCAGCGTCTGGAGGACGCCGAAGACGCTGTTGACGACGGCCGTCATGATCATGCCGAGGGCGAGCAGGCTCAGCAGCCCGGTCCTGCCCTGGGGGATCGCGGTGTCGAGGATCTCGCGCAGCATGAACGGCGAGGCGACGGTGACCAGCGAGGACGCGGCGACCAGCAGCCCGACGAGGGCGAGCCTGCCGCGATAGGGGCGGAAGAGCCGGAAGATCCGGCGGAGCTGGGCGGGCTGCTCGGCGGCGGGGGCGTCGGCCGGGGTCCGGTCGTCCGCCGGGGCCGTGGGGCGGGACGGGGAGGTCCTGGGGGATGGTCCGGGTTTCATGGGCTCCTTCGATGGCACATGAGGGGATACGGCGGAGGGGGTACGGCGCCACCGGTGGCCCGGGCGGGAAGCGGGTGGTCCCCGTGGCGGGACCGGTGCCGGGCCGGGGTCCGGTGGACCTTACCGAGGCTAGCTCATTGTTACCTATACTCACAATCACCTTGGTCCTGATATTATTCCGCCATGACCACCCCCGATGTCGACGGCGTCCTGGCCGATCAGCTCCTCCGGCTGACCCGGCGGCTCCAGCGCGTCAACAAGCAGCAGCTCGAACCGTTCGGCATCACCCCGGCCCAGGCGCGGCTGCTGCGCGCCCTCGCCGCGTACGACACACCGCCCCGGATGACCGATCTGGCGGCCCGGCTCGAAGTGGTCCCCCGGGCCGTGACCACGCTCGTCGACGGCCTGGAGGCGAGCGGCTGGGCCCGCCGCGCCCCCGATCCGACCAACCGCCGGGTGATCCGGATCGAGCTGACCGACACCGGCCGGGAGACCCTGCGCGCCCTGCGCGGCGCCCGCCGGGCCGCCGCCGAGAACATCCTGGAGCCGCTCACCGCCGAGCAGCGCGAGGTGCTCGGCGGGCTGCTGTCCACGCTGGTCGAGGGAGCCGGCGAGCGCCGCTGCTGAGCCTCCGCGCGCCCCCCGTCTGAGCGGCGCAAACTCACCGGACCCGCGGGAAAACCCGTTGCTCAGGTTCCCGAACAACGCGAACCTTGCACGGTTTGGGCCACCCACGAGTCACTGGGACATCATGCAGATTCGCGACCTCCCCTACCCTGATCCCGGGATCCCCGATGTCCGGTCAGGCCCCCGCTTCCTGTGGTGGCTGGGGCGCAACCAGCTGGGCGGACAGCTCAAGTCGCTCTCCTGGGGCCTGCTGCACCAACTCGGCATCGCCGGGCTGCCGTTCGGCGCCGGCCTCGCCGTGCAGGCCGTCGTCGACCGCTCCGGGAGCCGGCTCGCGCTGGCCGGCGGGCTCATCGCGCTGTTCGGCGTGGCCATCACCGTCGGCGACACCATGCTCCACCGCACCGCCATCACCAACTGGATCACGGCCGCCGCCCGGGTCCAGCAGCTCCTGGCCCGCAAGACGGCGGGGCTCGGCTCCGCGCTGACCCGCCGGGTCGCCGCCGGTGAGGTGGTGGCCGTGTCGACGGGCGACGTCGAGAAGATCGGATGGTTCGTGGAGGCGCTCTCGCGCTTCCTGGCCGCCCTGATCGCCATCGCCCTGGTCTGTCTCGGCCTCGTTCTCTACCTGCCGGAACTGGGGGTGCTGGTCGCCCTCGGGGCGCCCCTGCTCGCCCTCTCCGTCCTGCCGCTGCTCCCCCGCGCCACCCGGCGCGCCGACCTCCAGCGCGAGAAGGCGGGGCGCGCCACCGAGCTGGCCTCCGACACCGTCGCGGGGCTGCGGGTGCTGCGCGGCATCGGCGGCGAGGAACTCTTCCTCACCCGGTACCGCGCCGCCTCCCAGGAGGTCCGCGAGGCCGCCGTCCACAACGCCCGGATGTGGGCGCTGATCTCGGCCATCCAGGTGCTGCTGCCGGGCGTCATGCTCGTCACGGTGGTCTGGTACGGGGCCCGGCTCGCCCTGGACGGGCGGATCGAGGTCGGGGGTCTGGTCACCGTCTACAGCGCGGTGACGCTGCTGCTCTTCCCGCTGCGGCACTTCGAGGAGATCGCCATGGCGTACTCCTTCTCCCGGCCCTCGGCGAAGCGCGCGGCCCGGGTGCTCGCGTTGCGCCGTACGGACACCGAACCGGACACCGAACCGGACACCGGCGCGGACGGCATACACGGCGCGGCCGGTGGGCACGCCGACGCCCCGCCCACCGGCGACCTGTACGACCCCGCCACCGGGGTGCTCGCCCCCCGCGGGGTGCTGACCGCCGTGGTCTGCGGCGACCCGGACGCGGCGGGGCGGCTGGCCGAACGGCTCGGCGGGCACCCGCCCGAGTCCGACGGGAGCCCGTCCGTACTGCTCGGCGGAGTGGCGCTGGACGGCCTCCCGCTGGACGCGGCGCGGGCCGCCGTCCTCGTCCAGGACAAGGACCCGGTCCTGCTCTCCGGCACCCTGACGGAGCTGCTCGACATCCCGGCCTCCGGCGCGGTCGCCCCCGCCGACGCGCTCGCCGCCGCCCAGTGCGGGGACGTGCTGGAGGCGCTGGTCCAGGCGTCGGTGGACGGCAGCGGCGACCCGATGCGCTCCCGGATCACCGAGCGCGGGCGCTCGCTCTCGGGCGGCCAGCGGCAGCGGCTGGCGCTGGCGCGGTCGCTCGTCACCGACCCGGAGGTGCTGGTGCTCGACGAGCCGACCTCGGCCGTCGACTCACATACGGAGGCCCGGATCGCGGGCGGCGTGAAGGAGCTGCGCGCCGGGCGTACGACGGTCGTGTTCGCCTCGTCGCCGCTGCTGCTGGACCGCGCGGACCGGGTGGTCTTCGTCCATGAGGGGAAGGCCGTCGCGGAAGGCACGCACCGGCAGTTGCTGACCGCCGAACCGGGCTACCGGGCGGTCGTCACCCGCGAGACGGACGCGGAGACGGAGGCCGGAACGGACACCGGGGCGGAGGCGGGTGCCAGGGCGGACACCGGAACCGTCGCGGGCCGCGCCGGCGCCACGGACGGAACCCCGCACGCCCTCGCCGGCCCCGCCACGAACGGCGCCGCGAGCACCACGGCCGCCAACGGCACCACCAACGGCACCACCAACGGCAGTAGCGCTGCCCGTACCAACAGCACCGCGCACGGCCTCGCGGCCACCGGCCCGGAAGACGTCAGGGCGCCCGTCCCGGCGCGGGCCGCGCGGACGACGGGCGAGAACGAGAGCGAGGAGACGGCATGACGCGCCTGAAGCCCCCGGAGTACGACCCGGCCGCCCCCACCTCGGCCACCACCCTGCCGGTCGGCACCCCCGCCACCGTACGGACGTACGTGGGCGAGCTGCTGCGGCGCCACCGCACCGCGTTCGTCGTCCTCGTCACCGTCAACGCCATCGCGGTGATCGCCTCGATGGTCGGCCCGTACCTCCTCGGCACCCTGGTCGAGGACTTGTCGGAGGGCGCGCGCACCCTCCCCCTGGAGCGGGTCGTCGCCGTCTTCGCGGTCGCGCTCCTCGTCCAGGCCTGTTTCGTCCGGCTGGTCCGGCTGCGCGGCGCGGTCCTCGGCGAGCGGATGCTCGCGGATCTCCGCGAGGACTTCCTCGTCCGCTCCGTCGGGCTGCCGCCCGGGGTGCTGGAGCGGGCCGGGACCGGCGATCTGCTCTCCCGGATCACCACCGACATCGACCGGCTGGCCAACGCGATGCGGGAGGCCGTGCCGCAGCTCGCGATCGGCTTCGTCTGGGTGCTCCTGCTGCTCGGCGCCCTCACCGCGACCGCGCCGCCGCTGGCGGTCTCGGTGCTGATCGCGCTGCCGCTGCTGATCGTGGGGTGCCGCTGGTACTACCGGCGGGCGCCCTCCGCGTACCGCTCGGAGGCGGCCGGGTACGCGGCCGTCGCCGCGATGCTCGCCGAGACGGTCGACGCGGGGCGGACCGTGGAGGCGCACCGGCTCGGCAAGCGCCGGGTGGCGCTCTCGGAGCGGCGGATCTCGGAGTGGACCGCGTGGGAGCGGTACACGCTCGGACTGCGGACGGTGCTCTTCCCGGTCATCAACGTCACCCATGTGACGATCTTCCTGAGCGCGCTGGTGCTGGGCGGTGTCTTCGTCCTGGAGGGGTGGCTCACCGTCGGGCAGCTCACGACGGGCGCGCTCCTCGCGCAGATGCTGGTGGACCCGGTCGGGATCATCCTGCGCTGGTACGACGAACTCCAGGTCGCCCAGGTGTCGCTGGCCCGGCTGGTCGGCGTACGGGAGATCGAGCCCGCCGAGGGCGACGCCTCGGTGGTGCCCGAGGGGCGCGAGGTGACCGCCGACGAGGTCGACTTCGGCTACCGCGAGGGCGTGGACGTGCTCCGTCAGGTGTCGCTGGATGTCAGCCCCGGCACCCGGCTGGCGCTGGTCGGCCCCTCCGGCGCCGGGAAGTCGACGCTGGGCCGGCTGCTCGCCGGGATCTACGGGCCGCGCCGGGGCCGGGTGGCGCTGGGCGGGGCCGAGCTCTCCCGGATGCCCGCCGAGCGGGTGCGCGAGCAGGTCGCGCTGGTCAACCAGGAGCACCATGTCTTCGTCGGGTCGCTCCGCGACAATCTGCGGCTCGCCCGCGCGGGCGCGGCCGACACGGAGCTGTGGGCGGCGCTGGCGGCGGTCGACGCGGACGGCTGGGCGCGGGGTCTGGAGAACGGTCTGGAGACCGAGGTCGGCTCGGGCGGTACGGCGCTGACGCCCGCGCAGGCACAGCAGATCGCGCTCGCCCGGCTGGTGCTGGCGGACCCGCACACGCTGGTGCTGGACGAGGCGACATCGCTGCTGGACCCGAGGGCCGCCCGCCATCTGGAGCGCTCGCTCGCCCGGGTGCTGGACGGCCGTACGGTGATCGCGGTCGCGCACCGGCTGCACACCGCGCACGACGCGGACATGATCATGGTGGTCGAGGAGGGCCGGATCAGCGAGCGCGGCAGCCATGACGAGCTGGTCGCGGCGGACGGCGCTTACGCGGCGCTCTGGCGCTCCTGGCACGGCTGAGCGGGATCACCCACCGGTACGGCGGTGGTACGGGCCCGGGCGCACCCCGGATCCGTACCACCGCCGCCGTACCGCCACCGCCGTACGGCCGGTGCTGTACCACCACCGCCGTACGACCGGTGCCGTACCGCCGCCGTACCGCCGCCGTCCGCTCAGGCCGGTCTGAGCGGTCTGAGCGGTCGGACCGGTCCGACCGGTCAGATCAGGTTCAGGGCGAACGCGGCGCCGACCCCGCCCAGCACCATGAAGACGGGCATCAGCACCTTCACCTCCACCCAGGCGCCGGCCTTGAAGCGCATCGCCTTCGGCGGGCCCAGCGGGTACCAGCGCTTGCGGCCGACGGGTATGGGCCAGAGCACCGGGCACCCCGAGACCGTCAGCGCGTCGCCGAGGTCGTGCACCAGCGCGCCGACGACGATCGGCAGGCCGAGCCAGAGATATTCCTGGCCGGGGTCGGAGAAGAGCCAGTCGGCGCCCTGGCCCGGCTGGTCGAGGATGCCCGCGAGCATCCAGGCGCTGGTCGCGCCCAGCAGCCAGACCAGGACATCGCTGGAGACCCGGGCGGCCCGCCACAGCAGCCCCTCCACCGCGAGCACCATATGGACGAAGAGGATCGCGAGGACCCCCCACCGGCCGCCGGTGTAGGCGACGGCGGAGGCGCCGGCGCCGATCAGCAGGGCCCAGGCCCAGGTGTGGGTGAGGGTGCGGTGGCCGCCGGTGCGGCGCGGGTCGCCGGACATCTTGGTGGCCTTGTAGACGGCGAACGAGAGCTTGTCGACCACCTCGCAGAGGGTGCGCGACACCGGTCCGAAGGCCCGGGATATCGTCGCCGCCTTGTGGTCGAGGTCCGGGGCGAGCGCGGCCCCCGCGGAGATCAGCGCCCCGACGACCAGGACCGGCCAGGGCATCGGATAGCCCGCGGCGGTCGCCGCGGCGCCCACCCCCAGCCAGGCCGCCGCCCCTGACAGCGAGTGTGCCGGTCCCATCATCGTCTTACCCGTCCCCTTGCAGTTGTCGTGGTGCCCGTGAAGGCGGTTGTCCTGATGCCCAGTTGACAGGGCAGCGTATCGCTCGTGATCTTCCGCCGGGCGGCCGGTTCCCGTATCGGGACGGAAGGAGGGCAAGATGGGGACGTGACCCTTATCGATCGCCTGCCGCCGGACGCCGACCCCGATGCCCTCTTCGAGGCCTTCTCCTCCTGGGCCGAGGACCAGGGCATCACGCTCTACCCGGCTCAGGAGGAGGCGCTGATCGAGGTGGTCTCCGGGGCCAACGTGATCCTCTCCACCCCGACGGGATCGGGAAAGAGCCTGGTCGCGGCGGGTGCGCACTTCACGGCGCTGGCCCAGGACAAGGTCACCTTCTACACCGCGCCGATCAAGGCACTGGTCTCGGAGAAGTTCTTCGACCTGTGCAAGCTCTTCGGTACGGAGAACGTCGGCATGCTCACCGGCGACGCCTCCGTCAACGCCGACGCCCCGGTGATCTGCTGCACCGCCGAGGTACTGGCGTCGATCGCGCTGCGCGACGGCAAGTACGCCGATATCGGCCAGGTCGTGATGGACGAGTTCCACTTCTACGCCGAGCCGGACCGGGGGTGGGCCTGGCAGATCCCCCTGCTGGAGCTGCCCCAGGCGCAGTTCGTGCTGATGTCCGCGACGCTCGGGGACGTCTCCCGCTTCGAGGAGGACCTGACCCGGCGCACCGGGCGGCCGACCTCGGTCGTACGGTCGGCGACCCGTCCGGTGCCGCTGAGCTACGAGTACCGGCTCACCCCGATCACCGAGACGCTGACGGAGCTGCTGGAGACCCGGCAGTCGCCGGTCTACATCGTGCACTTCACACAGGCGGCGGCGGTCGAGCGGGCGCAGTCGCTGATGAGCATCAACATGTGCACGCGCGAGGAGAAGGACCGGATCGCCGAGCTGATCGGCAACTTCCGCTTCACCACCAAGTTCGGCCGCAACCTCTCCCGGTACGTGCGCCACGGCATCGGGGTGCACCACGCGGGCATGCTGCCGAAGTACCGGCGGCTGGTGGAGAAGCTGGCCCAGGCGGGGCTGCTGAAGGTGATCTGCGGGACGGACACCCTGGGGGTCGGGGTCAACGTGCCGATCCGTACGGTGCTGTTCACGGCGCTCACCAAGTACGACGGGACCCGGGTCCGCACCCTGCGCGCCCGCGAGTTCCACCAGATCGCCGGGCGCGCGGGGCGGGCCGGGTTCGACACGGCGGGGTTCGTGGTGGCGCAGGCGCCCGAGCATGTCGTGGAGAACGAAAAGGCGCTGAACAAGGCGGGCGACGACCCGAAGAAGCGCCGCAAGGTGGTGCGCAAGAAGGCGCCCGAGGGGTTCGTCGCCTGGTCGGAGACGACCTTCGACAAGTTGATCGGTTCCGATCCCGAGCCGCTGACCTCGCGGTTCCGGGTCACGCACACGATGCTGCTCTCGGTGATCGCCCGTCCCGGCAACGCGTTCGAGGCGATGCGCCGGCTGCTGGAGGACAACCACGAGCCGCGCAGGCAGCAGCTCCGGCACATCCGGCGGGCGATCGCGATCTACCGTTCGCTGCTGGACGGCGGGGTGGTGGAGCGGCTGGCGGTCCCGGACGCGGAGGGCAGGACCGTCCGGCTGACGGTCGACCTCCAGCAGGACTTCGCGCTCAACCAGCCGCTGTCGACGTTCGCGCTCGCCTCGTTCGAGCTGCTGGACCCCGAATCGCCGTCGTACGCGCTGGACATGGTCTCGGTCGTCGAGTCGACCCTGGACGATCCCCGGCAGATCCTCGCGGCCCAGCAGAACAAGGCGCGCGGCGAGGCGGTCGGCGCGATGAAGGCGGACGGGATCGAGTACGAGGAGCGGATGGAGCGGCTTCAGGAGGTCACCTACCCCAAGCCGCTGGAGGAGCTGCTCGTCCACGCGTACCACACCTACCGGACCAGCCATCCGTGGGTCGGCGACCATCCGGTCTCGCCGAAGTCGGTGATCCGGGACATGTACGAACGGGCGCTCTCCTTCACGGAGTTCACCTCCTACTACGAGCTGGCCCGCACCGAGGGCATTGTGCTGCGCTATCTCGCGAGCGCGTACAAGGCGCTGGAACACACCATTCCGGACGATCTCAAGTCGGAGGACCTGGAGGATCTGACGGCCTGGCTGGGCGAGATGGTCCGGCAGGTCGACTCCAGTCTGCTGGACGAGTGGGAGCAGCTCGCCAACCCGGAGGTGGAGACGGCCGAGCAGGCGCAGGAGAAGGCCGACCAGGTCAGGCCGGTCACGGCGAACGCCCGCGCCTTCCGGGTCCTGGTGCGCAACGCGCTCTTCCGCCGGGTCGAGCTGGCCGCGCTGGACAAGGTGGACGAACTGGGCGAGCTGGACGGCGAGGCGGGGTGGGACGCGGACCGCTGGGGCGAGGCGATGGACGCGTACTGGGACGAGTACGAGGACCTGGGCACCGGTCCCGACGCGCGCGGGCCCAAGCTGCTCGCCATCGAGGAGGACGCGGCGCACGGGCTGTGGCGGGTGCGGCAGACCTTCGCGGACCCGAAGGGGGACCACGACTGGGGCATCTCGGCCGAGGTCGATCTCGCCGCCTCCGACGAGGAGGGGCTCGCGGTCGTACGGGTCACCTCGGTGGGCCAGCTCTGACCGGCCGGCCACGGCCCCGGTGCCGTGCAGGGCACCGGAGAGCGAGCCCTGAGAACGAGCACGGAACGAGAACGGAACAGGAACGGGAGCACGGAACACCATGACGAATCCTGCGGAGCGACTGGTCGATCTGCTCGACCTGGAGCGGATCGAGGTCGACATCTTCCGCGGGCGCAGCCCGGAGGAGTCCCTTCAGCGGGTCTTCGGCGGGCAGGTGGCGGGCCAGGCGCTGGTCGCGGCCGGCCGTACGGTCGAGGCCGGCCAGCCGGTCAACTCGCTGCACGCGTACTTCCTGCGGCCGGGGCGCCCCGGGGTCCCCATCGTCTACCAGGTCGAACGGATCAAGGACGGCCGGGCGTTCACCGCGCGCCGGGTCACCGCGGTCCAGCAGGGCCGTACGATCTTCAATCTGACGGCCTCCTTCCACCACCCCGAACAGGCGGGCTTCGAGCACCAGTTGCCGCCCCGGCTGGACTTCCCCGACCCCGAGTCGCTGCCCAAGGTCTCCGACGAGGTACGGGAGCACCTCGGCGGGCTGCCCCAGTCGCTGGAGCGGATGGTGCGGCGCCAGCCGTTCGACATCCGGTACGTGGAGCGGCTGCGCTGGACCCAGGAGGAGATCAGGGGCGCCGACGCCCGCAGCGCGGTCTGGATGCGCGCGGTGGGCCCGCTGGGCGACGACCCGCTGGTGCACACCTGCGCGCTGACGTACGCGAGCGACATGACCCTGCTGGACGCGGTACGTATCCCGGTCGAGCCGCTGTGGGGCCCGCGCGGCTTCGACATGGCGAGCCTGGACCACGCCATGTGGTTCCACCGGCCGTTCCGCGCGGACGAGTGGTTCCTGTACGACCAGGAGTCCCCGATCGCGACCGGCGGCCGGGGGCTGGCCCGGGGCCGGATCTACGACCGGGAGGGCAGGCTGCTGGTGTCGGTGGTGCAGGAGGGGCTGTTCCGCAAGCTGGGCGGGTGAGTTCGGCTCGGGCCGCCGGTTCCGCCGCGCTCGATGTCAGCCGTCGTCCCGCGCGCCACCGGCGAGCTGGTCGGCGAGGGCGTGGAAGACGCACAGGTTCGGGATGCCGGAGGCGGCGGTGGCCCACACCTGCCGGCGGCCTCCGGCGCGTACGGTGACGGAGCCGCGCACGATCTCGACCCGCTGGATCTCCGCCCAGGGCAGGGCCGACCGCCGGGATCCGGCCCCGTCCCCGGTGATCCAGAGGGGCCCGAAGGAGAGCCGGGCCCCGTCCCCGAGCGCGGCCAGCGCCCGGGGCACCTGCGCCTCGGTGACGCTCCGGCGGATCTCGGGCCCCCACTCCTCCGGCCGGGCGAAGTCACCGCAGCGCAGCGCCGCCCGCTCGCCCCCGATGTCGACGAGGAGCAGGGCGCGGTCGGACCCCCGTACCGACAGCACCCTGCGTCGCCGCACCACCGTGGTGTCGTAGCGGATGACCTGGATCCGCTTGCCGATGGCGGCGGTCACCCCGGACGCGTACAGGTCCAGTCGCGCCCCGGCCCCCCGTACCGGGGCGCCACCGGACCACCAGGCGGGGCCGGTGCGCGGCGCCCGGTAGGTGGCGCGCCGCCTGCCGAGACGGGCCCGGCCGGCGGCCTCGGAGACCCGCGCGAGCAACAGCTCCTCCGCGCGCCCCCAAGGGTGGACTCCCCCGCTCATCCCGCCCTCCTCGCCCCGTCTCTCCGCGCCGGGCCGGTCACCGCCCGGCGCGTCACCTCGGCACGTCCAAGGCTGGCCGCTGTGCGGGAAGTGTGCACAGGGCATTGAACCGGCCATATATGGCCGGTGCCGCCGCTACAGTTCTCACCTGCGAAAACGCGGACAACTCAGAGGAAAGGCGCCTTGCTTATGGCCGGTGAGTTCGGCACGGTCCTGCGACGGCTGCGCAAGAGGGCGGGGCTGACCCAGGAGGAAGTGGAGGGGCGTTCGGGCATCGGCGTGCGCACCATCCGCGATCTGGAGAACGGGGCCCGCAGCAACCCCCGGATGGACACGGTGCGGAGGCTGGCGGACGGTCTGGGGCTGGGGAGCGAGGAGCGTCAGCGATTACTCGACGCCGCCGTACGGGGTCGCCGGTCCGGCATCGCGGACACCGCCGACGCACCGGAGCCGGGGACGGGGACGGGGCTGACGCCGGAGCCGGGGACGGGGGCCAGGCCGGAGGAGTCAGGCGCCGCGCCGACCGCCCCGCCGACGGTCCCGCCGTCCACCCCGGCATCCACCCCATCGGCTGCCCCATCGGCCGCCCCACGGCGGCCCGGGTCGGCGGCGCGGGACGCGCTCGCGGACGCGGCGGGGCAGCTCGCGGAGGCGGTCGCCGCGCGGTGGCGGCGCGAGGAGGAGCACCGGGGGATCCACGACCCGTATCCGCTGCCGGTCCGCTGGACGGCGGCGGACGCGAGGCTCACCGACCACTGGGCGAACATCCGCTGCCTGCCGCCCGGTTCGACGGGCGAGCCGCTGGACCTGAGCGGCCAGGTGGAGGTCATCGCCGACATCTACCGGACGATCCCCTCCGGGCGGCTGGTGGTCCTCGGCAGGTCCGGCTCCGGGAAGACGGTCCTCACCCTCCGCTTCGTCCTCGACCACCTGGAGACGCGGACGCCCGACGAGCCCGTCCCGGTGGTCTTCAGCATCGGCGCCTGGAACCCCACCGCCGTCACCCTGCGCGAGTGGCTGGCCGAGCGGCTGACCCGGGACCACCCCGGTACGGCGGCCCGGGGCCCCGGCGGGGTGAGCCTCGCCGAGGGTCTGGTCGACTCCGGTCATGTCCTGCCGGTGCTGGACGGCTTCGACGAGATGGCGGACGGGCTGCGCAGGCCCGCGCTCGAAGCGCTCAACAGGACCACCCTCCCCCTCGTGCTCACCAGCCGCCCGGCGGAGTACGCGGCGGCGGTCGGGGAGACCGATGTGCTGACCGCCGCGGCCCCCGTCGAACTGGCCGATCTGACCCTCCCGGACCTCGACCACTATCTGCGGCGCACCACCGTCAGGCCCGACCCGGCCGACCCCTCGGCGGGTCTCTGGGACGCCGTGCTGAAGAGGCTGGGCGCGCCGGAGCCGGAGCCGTCGGCCGTCCGGCTCGCCGCGGTCCTCTCGACCCCGCTGATGGTCTCGCTGGTCCGCACCGTCTACAGCGACCCCCGGGGCCCCGACCCGGCCGAACTCCTCGACGCCGGGAGGTTCCGGAGCGAGAAGGGGCTGGAGGAGCATCTGCTCGACAGCTTCCTCCCCACCGTCTACCGGCCCCGGCCGGGCGTGGAGCAGCCTGACCCGGAGCGCGCCCGGCGGTGGCTCGGGTATCTCGCGCACCATCTGACCGAGCGCGGCACCCCCGATCTGGCCTGGTGGCGGCTGGACACCGCGCTGGGCGGCACCCCCCGCACCCTGGTCACCGCCCTGGTCACCGGAGTGGTCATCGGGCTCGTCGACGCCTCCGTCGCCGCCGCCGTGCACGGTGTTCTCGTCGGCGCCCTGCTGGACGGGGCGGTCGTCGGGCTCGTCGCCGGGATCGCGTTCGGGCTCGTGAACTGGTTCACGTACACGGTCAGGGGCAAGGAGGTCGCCCCGTCGGCCGTCCGGTTCCGTATCCGGGGCGGCACTTCCGAGACCACCTTCTGGACGGCGGGGCCCCGGCTGGTGATCGGGATGCTGGGCGGCGGGCTCTTCGGCTTCGTCTACGCGTTCGTGACCAGCGTGCTCTACACGTACGACAGGAACGGCGGGAGCGGCGGGCTCGCGGCCGCCGTACGCCCCGGGCTCGTCGACGGGACCGCCTTCGGCCTGGTGTTCAGCGCGGGTACCGGGGTCGCCTTCGCGCTCCTCGGCCGGCTCGAAACCCCGCTCGACATCCGCTCCGCCGTCAGCCCGCGCGGGGTCCTCGACGCGGACCGGAGGACCGCGACCGTCCGGCTGGCCGTCTGGACGGCGGTCTTCGCCACGGTCATCGGCGTCGGGACGGAGATCGCGGTCGAGCTGCTCCAGGGGTATCCCGGCAGGCTCGCGCTGAACAACACGAACAGTCTGACGACGGGTGTCATCAGCGGGCTGGGCGGCGCCCTCGGCTATCTGCTGAGCCTGACCGCCTGGGGCCAGTGGTGCCTTCTCACCCGGCTCTGGCTGCCGTTGACCGGACGCCTCCCCTGGGCCCTCGTCGGCTTCCTCGACGACGCGTACCGCCGGGGTGTCCTCCGCCAGGCCGGCGCCGTCCACCAGTTCCGGCACGCCCGGCTCCAGAGCCATCTCGCCCAGGCGTACCGGGGCAGACAGGGTTGAGTACGCGTACTCACGCCGGGGCCGCCCGCCCTCCCGCAGGATGGTCACATCAACTGATCACCGATTAACAGGAGTTGACCGTGCGAGCGATCCGTGCGACCCGTACCTCCCCGTCCTCCGTACGCGGCCGGCGCGTCCTGAGGCCGGCCGTGGGGCTCGCCCTGGCCTGCGCGGCCGTGGCGGCGCTGACCGGCTGCTCGATCGAGAACGCGAGCTGCGGCGGCGAGGAGTACCCGGTGCTCTCCGTGGGCTCCACCGGCAGCACGTGTGTGCCCAAGGGCGAGGACCCGCCGAAGGGGTATGTCCGCTACCCGGAGGGCAAGGAGCCCCAGAAGGTCGACGACAAGTGGGACGTCTACTGGCAGACCCACACCGTCGACGAGAACGGCAAGATCATCGAGGTCCCCAAGGGCGGCTGACCTCCGCGAAGCGCGCGCACCAGGCCCGGCACCGTACCGACGGCGCCGGGCCGACGTGTGTACCGAGTGCGGGCCGGCACACGGGACCACGCGTCCGCCGCCGTACGCCGGGGCGCCGTACAGCGGCCTGATCAGCCCATGTGCGACAGGAGTTGCCGGCTCGCGCGGTCCAGGTGGAAGGTGAGCGCCTCGTCCGCGCGCTCCATGTCGCCGTCGGCGATGGCGGCCAGGATCGCCTCGTGCTCCTCCGCGATCTCGCCGATGCGCAGCAGCTTGTACGTCTGCACCTGCGCCATGCACAGCCGCATCTCCCCCATGACCGACCCATGGGCCCGGCTCAGCCGGGGGCTGCCGAGGGCGTCGACCAGCGCGCGGTGGAAGGTGACGTCCGGCTCGACCGCGGCGATGGTCGAGCGCTCGGCCCCGGCCAGCTCGGCGATCTCCGCCTGAGCCGCCCTGGCCCGCTCCGGGACCAGCCGGCCGGCCGCGAGCTGCCGCATGACCTGGCGCTCCAGACAGGTCCGCGCGAAGTACAGGTCCGCGATGTCCTCGGCGGTGAAGACCGGGACCCGGGCGCTGCGGTGGGCGTCCCTGCGCAGCAGTCCCTCCGCCACCAGCCGCTCGATCGCCGCCTTGGCGGTGGGCCGTGCCACCTCGTACCCTCCCGCGACCTCCGTCTCGGTGAGAGCCGTCCCTCCCGCGAGCCGTCCGTCGAGGATCCGGTCCCGCAACTCGCCCACGAGCGCGTCGATCAGGGATGTCGCCTGCGGGCGACTGACCATCTCGCCTCCCCTGCACCTAGCCGACCCGCAGAAGTTACCACACAGGAGCTCTTGACTGCTAAGAACACTTGTCTTACAAGTTAACAATCTTTTCCGGCTCCGCGCCGTCGCGGGTCCGCTGCCCCAGGAGGCTCTATGTACCGTCAGTCCCTCGACCCGCTCGCCGGGTCGTTGTACTGGTCCGCGCTGTGCGCGGCCGTACCGCTGCTGACCATGTTCGTGCTGCTCGGCGTCTTCCGGGTCAAGGCCCATCTGGCGGCGCTCGCCTCCCTCCTCCTCGCCCTGCTGCTGGCGGTGGCGGTCTGGGGCATGCCGCTGCCCCAGGCGCTCTCCGGCGCGGCCGAGGGCGGCTTCTACGGACTCTTCCCGGTGCTCTGGATCCTGGTGAACGCGCTGTGGATCTACCGGCTGACCGAGATCACCGGCTGGTTCACGGTGCTGCGCCGCTCGTTCCGTACGGTCTCCTCCGACCAGCGGGTGCAGGGCATCCTGATCGCGTTCTGCTTCGGTGCGCTGATCGAGGCCCTGGCGGGATTCGGCGCCCCGGTCGCCATCACGGCGGTCATGCTGGTGGCGGTGGGGATCGCCCCGCTCAAGGCGGCCACCGTGGCGCTGGTGGCCAACACGGCGCCGGTCGCCTTCGGCAGCATGGCGGTACCGCTGACCACCCTGGCCGGGGTGACCGGGCTGCCCCTCGACGAGCTGGGCGCGATGGCCGGACGGCAGACGCCGCTGATCGCCTGCCTGATCCCGCTGATCCTGGTGCTCCTCCTCGACGGCCGCCGGGGCGTCCGCGAGACCTGGCCGGTCGCCGTGGTGGCCGGGCTGGCCTTCTCCCTCGCCCAGTTCGTCTCCGCGAACTACATCAGCGTCGAGGTCACCGACATCATCGCCGGGGTCGTCGCCGTCGTCGCCGTCCTCGCTTTCCTGCGGATCTGGCAGCCCGCCACGGCCCCGGCGGACGGGGTCCCGGGCGGCGCGGTGGACCCGGCCGCCGCCGACGGCGCCGAGATCGAACCGGAGGGCGACACGAGCGGCCGGCGCGGCGCCCTGATGGCGTTCGCCCCGTACCTCCTCATCGTCGCGCTCTTCGCGCTCACCCAGGCCGGTCCGGTCAAGGAGTGGCTGACCGCGAACGGCGCCGTCCACTTCACCTGGCCCGGCCTGGACGTGGTCTCCACGAGCGGCGACCCCGCGAGCGCCATGACCTTCAAGCTGGAGCACCTCAAGGGCGCCGGAACGATTCTGCTGCTGGCGGGGCTGCTCACCATGGCGCTCTACCGGGTCGGTCCCGGCCGCGCGGTCCGGGCGTACGGCGCCACCCTCCACCAGCTCCGCTGGACGGTCGTCACGGTGACCTCCGTCCTCGCCCTGGCCTGGGTCATGAACCTCTCGGGCCAGACCGTCACCCTGGGCAGCGCCCTGGCCGAAACCGGAACGGCGTTCGCGCTCTTCTCCCCGGTCGTCGGGTGGCTCGGGGTCGCCGTCACCGGCTCCGACACCTCCGCCAACTCGCTCTTCGGCGTCCTCCAGGTGACCGCGGCGCACCAGACCGGTCTGGATCCGGTGCTGCTCGCCGCCGCCAACTCCACCGGTGGTGTGCTCGGCAAGATGCTCTCCCCGCAGAACCTGGCCGTCGCCGCGGCGGCGATCGGGATGTCCGGCAGCGAGAACGTCATCTTCCGCAAGGTCCTGGGGTGGAGCCTCGGGCTGCTCGCCGGTTTCGCGGTGATCATCTACCTCCAGTCGACCCCGGTCCTGGGCTGGATGACCGTCTGAGGCCCCTGTCACCACCCGCCCCCTCTCACCGCCCACGAACACCACCGCCCACGGAAAGGACGAGCCATGCGTGTCGTCTGCGCCCCGGACAAGCTCCGCGGCTCCCTCAACGCCGACCACTCCGCCGCCGCTCTCGCCGCCGGGGTCCGCGCGGCAGGGGGCATCCCCGTCGAACACCCGCTCGCCGACGGCGGGGAGGGCTCCCGCCACACCGTCCAGGCCGCGCGCGGCGGCACGGTGACGGAGGTGCCGGCCCTCGACGCGCTCGGCCGTCCGGTCATGGCGCCCGTCGGCCGTCTCGACGACGGGACGGCGCTGGTCGAGGCGGCCGAGCCGGTCGGCTGGGGCGCCCTCGCCGGCGCCGCCCCCGACGCGCTGCGCGCCTCCAGCGCCGGGCTGGCCGCGCCGCTGCTGGCCGCCGCGCGCGGCGGCGCCCGGCGGGCCGTCGTCTTCCTCGGCGGCACGGCCACCATGGACGGGGGTACGGGGCTGCTCGCCGCCCTGGGCGCCGGGGTACGGGACGGGTCCGGTGCCCCGCTGCCCGGCTGCGGCGCCGATCTCCTCCGTACCGCCTCGGTCGACCTCGCCCCGGCCCGCGCCGCGCTCGCCGGGATGGAACTGGTCGTCGCCGCCGATGTCATCAGCCCGCTGTACGGTCCGGACGGCGCCGCCCATGTCTTCGGGCCGCAGAAGGGCGCCACCCCCGACCAGGTGGAACTCCTCGACGGGGGGCTGCGCCGGCTCGCCCCGCTGCTCGGGGTCGCACCGGACGCCGTGGGCGCCGGCGCGGCCGGCGGACTGGGCGCCGCCCTGCTCGCGCTCGGCGCCGAGCTGGTCCCCGGGGCGGAACTGATCCGGGAACTGACCCGGTTCGACGACCAGTTGGCGACGGCGGACCTCTGTCTCACCGCCGAGGGGAAGGTCGACGCCTCCACCGACGCGGGGAAGACCGTCCGCTCCGTGGTCGACGCCTGTGCCCGCGCCCAGGTCCCCTGTGTCGTCCTGGGCGGCACCCTCACCCCGGAGGCCGACCGGCTCTACGAGCGCGGCGCCACCGCCGTCCTCGCCATCGGCACCGGCCCCCGCGACCTCGACACCGCGCTGCTGCACGCCGCCGACGACCTCACCAGGGCGGCCCACGCGGTGTGCAGGATCGCCCTGGCGGCGGGGGCCGCGTCGAAGGCGTAGGGCGGGTCCCGGCGGTCAGATCCCCGGCAGCGGGTCCTGCTCGGCCGTGCGCCGCCGGGTCCTGATCTCCGGTGCGGGCGGGTGGAGTTTGGCGTCGCAGGCGGGGCCGAGGCCGGTACGGCGCGAGTCGGTGCCGGTCAGCACCCGGCCGCACATCCGGCACCGTACCGGCCGGGGAACACCGTCCGCCGCCGGGGAGCCGGGCGCCGGGGAGCCGGCCGGCAAGGGGTCGAACGGGAGGGTGCCGGAGGGGTTTTCAGGGACGGGCGGGGGCGCGGGGGAGCCACCGGGCGGGGTGTCGGGCAGGGCATCGGTCACGGACCACCTCTACCAGCCCGGACGTCCCGCCGCCGCCCCGGAGGTCCACAATGGCCCCGTACCCCCGTGCACTCCGTGCACCGTCACCCCGTCGACCGAGGAGACCCCCGATGTCCCTGTACGACATTCCGCTGACCACCCTGAACGGCGAGCCGACCACCCTGGGCGCCTACGAGGGCAAGGCCGTGCTGCTGGTGAACGTGGCCTCCCAGTGCGGCCTCACCCCCCAGTACGCCGGTCTGGAGCGGCTCCAGCGGAGTTACGGGGAGCGCGGGTTCACCGTCGTCGGCGTGCCCTGCAACCAGTTCGCGGGGCAGGAGCCCGGCACCGCCGAGGAGATCGGGACGTTCTGCTCGGCCACGTACGGGGTCAGCTTCCCGCTGCTCGCGAAGACCGACGTGAACGGCGAGTCCCGGCACCCCCTGTACGCGGAGCTGACCAGGACCGCCGACGCGGCCGGCGAGGCCGGGGACGTCCAGTGGAACTTCGAGAAGTTCCTGATCTCCCCGAAGGGCGAGGTCGTCGCCCGGATCCGGCCGCGCACGGAGCCGGAGGACCCCGAGGTCGTCGCGGCCGTCGAGGCCCAGCTCCCCGCCTGACGACCGCCGCTTCCGGGTCCGCCGCTTCCGGGGGTTCAGCGGATCGGGACCCCCGCGAGGGTACGGGCGATGACCAGGCGCTGGATCTCGCTCGTGCCCTCGAAGATGGTGTAGATCGCGGCGTCCCGGTGCATCCGCTCCACCGGGTACTCGCGGGTGAAGCCGTTGCCGCCGAGGATCTGGAGGGCCTGCGCGGTCACCTGCTTGGCCGTCTCGCTGGCGTGCAGCTTGGACATCGAGCCCTCGGCGGAGGTGAACGGCTTGCCGGTGGCCGCCATCCAGGAGGCGCGCCACACCAGCAGCCGCGAGGCGTCGATCCGGGTGCGCATGTCGGCGAGTTGGAAGGCGATGCCCTGGTTGTCGATGATGGGGCGGCCGAACTGGGTGCGGGTCCTCGCGTAGTCGAGGGCGACCTCGTACGCGGCGCGGGCGGTGCCGACCGCCATCGCGCCGACGGCCGGGCGGGACGCCTCGAAGGTGGCCATCGCCGCGTTCTTCACCCGCTCGCCGCCACCGCCCTGAGCGGCCCGCTCCCGGGCCCGAGCCAGCCGCTCGTCCAGCTTCTCCTTGCCGCCGAGCAGGCAGTGGCCGGGGATCCGGACGTTCTCCAGGACCACCTCCGCCGTGTGGGAGGCGCGGATGCCGTGCTTCTTGAACTTCTGGCCCTGGGAGAGGCCGGGGGTGCCCGGCGGGACGATGAAGGAGGCGTGCCCCTTGGTGCCCAGCTCCGGGTCGACGACGGCGACGACGACATGGACGTTGGCGATCCCGCCGTTGGTGGCCCAGGTCTTGGTGCCGTCGAGGACCCACTCGTCGGTGGCCTCCTGGTAGACGGCGCGGGTCCGCATGGCCCCCACGTCGGAGCCCGCGTCGGGCTCGGAGGAGCAGAAGGCGGCGAGCTTCACGTCCCCCGGGTCCCCGTACATCTGCGGGATCCAGGTGCCGATCTGCTCCTCGGTGCCGTTGGCGAGCACGCCGACGGCGGCGAGCCCGGTGCCGACGATGGAGAGCGCGATGCCCGCGTCGCCCCAGAACAGTTCCTCCATGGCGAGCGGGATGCCGAGCCCGGTGGGGTCGAAGAACTGCTGGGCGTAGAAGTCGAGCGAGTAGATGCCGAGTTTGGCGGCCTCCTGGATGACCGGCCAGGGCGTCTCCTCGCGCTCGTCCCACTCGGCGGCGGCGGGCCGGATGACATCGGCGGCGAAGCCGTGCAGCCAGTCGCGTACCTGCTTCTGGTCGTCGTTGAGATCGAGCGTGAACCCGGTCATGCTGCCCTCCACCCACCGCGTCGGCACGGTGTCGCTCTTCCTGTCGCTCGCGATGTCGGTCGCCCTGTCGCGTGCGCTGCTACTTGCACTGCTACTTGCACTGTTACTTGCACTGTTACTTGCACTGCTACTTGCGGTAACAGCAGTCTGTTACTCGCAAGTAGGGGATGTCAACCGGCCACCTTCTGATCAGCATTGACGGCAGGCGGAGTGTTACGTTGCCGGAGCTGCACGCAATCGCACGGGCGGGGAGACGGACCATGGAGCGCACACACCAGGCCGAACAGCAGCAGCGGTCGGCACGCCGGCGCCGCCGCCAGCTCCTGGAGGCGGCCGACCGGGTGGTCCTCAGGGACGGCCCCGGCGCCTCCATGAACGCCATCGCGGCCGAGGCAGGCATCACCAAACCGATCCTCTACCGGCACTTCGGCGACAAGGGCGGACTGTACCGGGCCCTCGCGAAACGCCATACGGACGCCCTGCTGGACGCGTTGCGCACGGCGCTGGACGCCCCCGCCGAGCGGCGCCGGCGGGTGGAGGCCACCCTCGACACGTATCTCGCCGCGATCGAGGCACGCCCCCAGGTCTACCGCTTCCTCATGCACCCCGCCGAGGACACCCACCTCCCCGAGCACGGCTTCGACGTCGGCCGCCACTCGGCGCCGCTCCTCCGCCGGCTGGGCGAGGAACTGGCCAAGGTCATCCAGGAACGCGTCGATCTCGGCCCCGACAGCGAGCAGCTCGCCCGGGTCTGGGGCCATGGCATCGTCGGCATGATGCACGGCGCCGGCGACTGGTGGCTGGGGGAACGTCCCTGCTCACGGGCGCAGTTGGTACGGAGCCTGGCGGATCTGCTCTGGGGCAGGCTGGCGGCGGTCGACGACCGCGCGGGCGGCCCCGGCTTCTGACCGGCCCCGGCTTCTGACCGTACGGGCAGACCGTACGGGCCGGTCGTACGGGAGCCACCGGGTTACGGAGCGGACGTGCGGCCCCCGGCCCAGGGCGCCCGGCGGGCCGCCCGCAGGGTGCGGGCGCGCCGCCACCCGGTGAGCCGGTCGGCGTAGACCAGGCCCTCCAGGTGGTCGCACTCGTGCTGGAGGCAGCGGGCGAAGAACCCGCTGCCCGCCACCCGGACCGGGGCGCCGTCCCGCGTGACCCCCTCCACCACGGCCCGGTCGTACCGCTCCGTGCCCGCCTCGATGCCGGGCAGCGACAGACACCCCTCGGGCCCGCGCAGCAGCAGGTCGTCCGCCTGGACCAGCCGGGGGTTGACGACATGTCCGAGGTGACGGACGTCCTCGTCGTCGGGGCAGTCGTAGACGAACACCCGTTTCGCCACGCCGATCTGATTGGCCGCGAGCCCGACCCCCCGGGCGGCGTACATCGTGGCGAAGAGATCCTCGATCAGTTCGCCGAGCCCCCGGCCGAAGTCGGTGACGGGCTCGCAGGGCGCGTGGAGGACGGGATCTCCGAGCAATCTCATGGCTCGTACTCGCCCGGTACTGCCGGGGATCGGACGGTTTCGCATGACGGTCAGGGTACGGTCCTCCGTGAACCCCGCCGTCCGCCCGGTGCCACGGTTCGGGGCCCTGGCCGGATCTCGATAGGCTGGCCCACGGACCGACGCAAGGAGGATCAAGGCGATGTCAGGCAACACGGACCCGCTGACGCCGCGGGCCAAGCTGGCCGTGACGGCGGGCAGAGCCGCGGCGGCGGTATCGCGCGCCGCAGGCCGTGGCAGCGGATCGGTGATCGGCGGGAAGGTGGCGCTCCGGCTCGACCCGGATCTGCTGGGGCGGCTCGCCCAGCACCTCGACGTCATCCTCGTGTCGGCGACCAACGGGAAGACCACCACCACCCGGCTGATCGCCGAGGCCCTGCGGGCCGCCGGGCCCGTGGTGTCGAACGCGCTCGGCGCCAACATGCCCGCCGGGATCACCTCGGCGCTCGCGGGCGGCTCCGACGCCAAGTTCGGGGTCATCGAGGTCGACGAGAAGTACCTCGCGGGTGTCGCCAGGGACACCACACCCAAGGCGATCGCGCTGCTCAACCTCTCCCGCGACCAGCTCGACCGCGCCGCCGAGACCCGGATGCTCGCCGAGAAGTGGCGCGAGGGGCTGGCCGGCACGAAGGCCATCGTCATCGCCAACGCGGACGACCCGCTGATCGTCTGGGCCGCCTCCTCCTCCCCCAACGTCGTCTGGGTGGCGGCGGGGCAGGAGTGGAAGGACGACGCCTGGTCGTGCCCGTCCTGCGGCGGTGTGATGCAGCGCCCCGGCGACGACTGGTTCTGCGGCGAGTGCGGCTTCCGCCGCCCCGCGCCGACCTGGGCGCTCCGCGGTGACCATGTCCTCGACCCGCACGGCTCCGCCTGGCCGATCCACCTCCAGCTCCCGGGCCGCGCCAACAAGGCGAACGCGGCGACCTCCGCCGCCGTCGCCGCGGCCTTCGGGGTGCCGCCGCAGGTCGCCCTGGAGCGGATGTACCAGGTGCAGGCGGTCGCGGGCCGGTACGACGTGGTCTCCTTCCTCGGCCGCGATCTGCGGCTGCTGCTCGCCAAGAACCCGGCAGGCTGGCTGGAGACCTTCTCCCTCATCGACCCGCCGCCCTCCCCGGTCATCCTCGCCGTCAACGCCCGGGGCGCCGACGGTACGGACACCTCATGGCTCTGGGACGTGGACTACACCCGGCTGGCGGGCCACCCGATCTTCGTGATCGGCGACCGCAAGCTGGACCTCGCGGTCCGCCTTGAGGTCGCCGGCCTGGAGTTCCAGGTCTGCGAGACGCCCGACGAGGCGGTCCGGCTGGCGCCGCCGGGCCGGATCGAGGCGATCGCCAACTACACGTCGTTCCAGGATCTGCGGAAACGGGTGGGCAACTGACCATGTCGGGATACACGACCCCCCGGAACCCGGAAGGACGAGCGAGAATGAGCGAGAGCGGTCTGCGACTGGTCTGGATCTACCCCGATCTGCTGAGCACCTACGGGGACCAGGGCAACGCGCTGGTGGTGGAGCGCCGGGCGCGGCAGCGCGGTCTGAGCGTCACGCGGGTGGATGTCCGCAGCGACCAGGCGGTGCCGACCTCGGGCGACATCTATCTGATCGGCGGCGGCGAGGACCGGCCGCAGCGGCTGGCGGCGGAGCGGCTGCGCCGGGACGGCGGGCTCAGCCGGGCAGTCTCCAACGGCGCGATCGTCTTCTCGGTCTGCGCCGGCTACCAGATCCTCGGCCACGAGTTCATCAACGACCTCGGCGAGCGCGAGCCCGGGCTCGGGCTGCTCGACGTGGTCTCCACCCGGGGCGAGGGCGAGCGGTGTGTCGGCGACGTCCTCGCGGACATCGACCCCCGGCTCAACCTGCCGCAGCTCACCGGCTTCGAGAACCACCAGGGCATCACCCATCTCGGCCCGGCGGCCCGCCCGTTCGCGCGGGTCCAGCTCGGCCGGGGCAACGGCACCGGGGACGGCACGGAGGGCGCGTACAACGACACCGTCTTCGGCACGTACATGCACGGCCCGGTGATGGCGCGCAACCCGCAGATCGCCGACCTGCTGCTCAAGCTGGCCCTCGACGTCAACGCGCTGCCGCCGACCGACGACCGGTGGTACGAGGCGCTGCGCGCCGAGCGGGTCGCCGCCGCGACCCAGCCGGCCTGACCCTCCGGCCCGCCGGGCGGCCCGCCCGCCCGGCGCCGTACCCGGAAGTACCGCGCCGTACCCGGAACCCCGCTCCGCCTGTCCAGCAGGCGGACGCGGGGTTTCGGTCCGTACGGCGCCCGCCGGTAGGGTGACAGGTGATCTGGTCTGACAACGGTGTCCGGCCGTCGGTCCCACGTTGCAAAGGTAACCCGGGCTATGCGAATTGGTGTGCTCACCTCAGGCGGCGACTGTCCCGGCCTCAACGCCGTGATCCGGTCCGTCGTGCACCGTGCCGTCGTCGACCACGGCGACGAGGTGATCGGCTTCCACGACGGCTGGAAGGGCCTTCTGGAGTGCGACTACCGCAAGCTCGACCTCGACGCGGTGGCCGGCATCCTGGCGCGCGGCGGGACCATACTCGGCTCGTCCCGGGTCCGGCCCGAGCATCTGCGCGACGGCGTGGAGCGGGCCAGGGGCCATGTCGCCGAGCTGGGGCTCGACGCGATCATCCCGATCGGCGGCGAGGGCACCCTGAAGGCGGCGCATCTGCTCTCCGAGGCCGGGCTGCCGATCGTGGGCGTGCCGAAGACCATCGACAACGACATCGCATCGACCGATGTGACCTTCGGTTTCGACACGGCCGTCGGGGTGGCCACGGAGGCGCTCGACCGGCTGAAGACGACCGCGGAGTCGCACCAGCGGGTGCTGATCGTGGAGGTCATGGGGCGGCACACCGGCTGGATCGCGCTCCACTCCGGGATGGCGGCGGGCGCGCACGCCATCGTCGTGCCGGAGCGCCCCTTCGACATCGACGAGCTGACCGAGGTGGTCGGCAAGCGGTTCTCGGCGGGCAAGCGGTTCGCGATCGTCGTGGTGGCGGAGGGCGCGAAGCCGCGCGAGGGGTCGATGGAGTTCGACATCGGCGGCAAGGACATCTACGGCCACGAGCGCTTCGCCGGGGTCGCCCGGCAGCTCTCGATCGAGCTGGAGGAGCGCCTCGGCAAGGAGGCCAGGCCGGTCATCCTGGGCCATGTGCAGCGCGGCGGCACCCCCACGGCGTACGACAGGGTGCTGGCGACCCGGTTCGGCTGGCACGCGGTGGAGGCGGCGCACCGGGGCGAGTTCGGCATGCTGACGGCGCTGCGCGGCACGGACATCGAGATGGTCCCGCTGGGCGCGGCCGTGGAGACGCTGAAGACGGTCCCGCCGGAGCGGTACGCCGAGGCGGAGTGCGTGCTCTGACCGGGCCCGCCCCCTGCCCGTAGCCTCGCCCGTACCCCCGCCACCTGCCTCTTCCCCTCCCCTTCGGCCGCCCCCGGTCTCAAGTTCTCCCGGGGGCGGTTCTACTCTGGTGCGTACAGACGGAGAGCCGGCGCGCACCACCGCCGGGGAGGCACCGGGAGCGCACGGATGGACCACGGCGGGCACGGCATGACCATGGATCTGCCGCCGTTCACGCTGGGACGGGGGCTGGCGTACTCCCCCGATCCCTTCTTCCTGGCCGGCTGTGTGCTGGCGCTCGTGCTGTACGGGTGGGGTGTGGTGCGGCTGCGGCGGCGCGGGGACTCCTGGGGCGCCGGCCGTACGGTCGCCTTCGCGCTCGGGGTGGCGTCCATCGCCCTGGTGATGTGCACCGGGCTGAACGACTACGGCATGGTCATGTTCAGCGTGCACATGGTCCAGCACATGGTGATCAGCATGGTCTCGCCGATCCTGCTGCTGCTCGGCGCCCCGGTGACGCTGGCGCTGCGCGCCCTGCCGGTCGCGGGGCGGGACGCGGCGGGGAAGAGCCGCACGGGGCCGCGCGAGCTGCTGCTGGCGGTGCTGCACAGCCGGTACGTACGGGTGATCACGCACCCCGCGTTCACCATTCCGGTCTTCATCGCCAGCCTCTACGGGCTCTACTTCTCCCCGCTCTTCGACTATCTGATGGGGTCGAAGCCCGGGCATCTCGCGATGATGACGCACTTCCTCGCGGTGGGGCTGGTCTTCTTCTGGCCCATCATGGGGGTGGACCCGGGGCCGCACCGGCCCGGGTATGTGATGCGGATGCTGGAGCTCTTCGCCGGGATGCCGTTCCACGCGTTCTTCGGGATCGCGCTGATGATGGCGAGCCGTCCGATGGTCGCCACGTACGAGCATCCGCCCCTCTCGCTGGGGATCGACGCGCTCGCCGACCAGAACGCGGCGGGCGGCATCGCCTGGGCGTTCAGCGAGATCCCCTCGGTGCTGGTGCTGGTCGCGCTGGTCTACCAGTGGTACCACTCCGAGCAGCGCCAGGCGGCCCGCTCGGACCGGGCGGCGGACCGGGACGGCGACAAGGAGCTGGCGGAGTACAACGCGTACCTGGCGTCGCTCCAGGCCCGGGGGCGGTAGCGCGAACCGGGGTCCCCGGGCGACGATGGGCGTCATGGCCCTCGCCTGGAGGAGGACGCGCGTGTCCGGATCCACGAAGACGATGGGCGCGCTGACCGTCGGCGCGCTGGTGGTGGTCACGGGGTACACCGTGGCCCTCGGCAACAGCGGCTGGCTCTGGTTCGGGTGGGTGGTCCTGGCGCTGGTGACGCTCGGGACGGCGGCGACGGGGCGGCGCTGACGCGGTACCGGCGCGGTGCCGCCGTTGAGGCGGTGACCGCCCGCTCCCCGGTGGCGGGCCGCCCGGGACGCCCCGGCTCGCCGGGACGCCCCGGAGACCGGCGGCGGCTCAGTCGTGACGTATCTGCTCGGCGGGGAAGCGCCGGTGGAGCCCGCTCCAGTCCAGGACGTGCTCCGCCTGCCGGGTGGTCTGGTGCGCCGCCTCACGCGCCTCGCTGATGACATCACCGTGCTCGCGGAGCATCTGGTCGTAGATCGGAGGGTTCGCTGCCACATTCATTGGTCTGTACTGATCTTCCCGTTGTCGATCGTCGGCCGGTGCACTCTACTTCCCCGTCCACCAGCGACGATGCGGCGGGAGACCGGAATGTGATCTTCCGCCGCCGCGGCCCGCGCGGGCGGAGGGCCTAGGTCCTGTCGTCGGACTCCCGCCGTCGCCCGAAGGGCGGTCCCGCGGCGTCTGGTGCGTGCTCTCGGTGTGCCGGGCGCAGTCCCTCGTACTGGACGTACTCGGGACTTCGCCCGGTGCGGCGAGAGTGCGTGCCAGGCGTCGCGGGACAGGCGGGAGTCCGACGACAGGGCCTAGCCCTTCCGGGCGATCGCGCCGTACATGGCGATGTCGCGGTCGTCCATGGCCACCTGGCCGGGGTCCGGGCGCCACTTGTGGACCTGGGTCACGCCCGGGTCGACCAGTTCCAGGCCGTCGAAGAACGTGGTGGCCTCGGCGAGCGTACGGAGCTGCATGGGCATGCCCCGGCGCGCGTACTCCTCGGCGACATGGCCGACCTCGACCGGGGCGAAGTCGGCGGTGCCGATGGTCATCGCCAGATAGCTGCCGGCGGGGAGCGGGTCGAGGAGGCGCTGGACCAGGCCGTGGTCGTCGTCGTTCTCCAGGATGAAGTGGAGAATCCCGATGATCATGAGGCCGACCGGCTCACCCAGATCGAGGAGTTCCTTGAACTGGGGCGAGTTGATGATCGCGTCGGGGTCCCGCATATCGGCGTCGATGTACGCCGTACGGCCCTCGGGGGCGCTGGTCAGCAGGGCGCGGGCGTGCGCGAGGACGATCGGGTCGTTGTCGACGTAGACGACGCGGGAGTCGGGCACGACCCCCTGGACGACCTCGTGCACATTGGGCTGGGTGGGCAGCCCGGTACCGATGTCGAGGAACTGCCGGATGCCCTTCTCCTGGGCGAGGTACCGGGCAGCGCGGTGCATGAACTCGCGGTTGGCGCGCATGTGGATCGGGAGCGCGGGCCACTCGCGGCACATGGAGTCCCCGGCCTCCTGGTCGACCGGGTAGTTGTCCTTGCCGCCGAGGATGTAGTCGTACACCCGCGCGGAGTGCGCCTCCCCGGTGTTGAAACGGTCGTCTGGAGAGTACTGCGCTGCCATCTTCGCTCCTCCCAGGTACGGCGGACGGCACGGAGCCGGGCGCGCGTACCGGTACCGGTCCGGTCCACACTGAGCCTTCCCAAGAGCTTAGACGCTCCGTGACCTTGGAGGAGTGCCACGGCGCGCTCGGATCCGGCGGCCGGACCGGGCGGCGGATCCGGCGGCCCCGTCAGCTCTCAGCGAGGAGACCCGCGTCGTGGGCGAGGACGGCGGCCTGGACGCGGTTGGCGCAGCCGGTGCGGGTGAGGATCCGGCTGATGTGGGCCTTCACCGTGCTCGGGCTCATGGGGAGCCGGTCGGCGATCTCCGTGTTCGACAGACCGGTGCCGAGCAGCCGCAGCACCTCGCGCTCGGCCGGGGTCAGCTCGTCGGTCCTGCGCCGGGCGGCCTCCGCCTCGCGGCCGCTCCGTATCTGCTGCTCCAGGAGGCGACGGGTGATCCGGGGGGCCAGCACCGGCTCGCCGGCTGCCGCCAGCCGTACCGAACGGATCAGCTCGGCGGGTCCGGTGTCCTTGAGCAGGAAGCCGGTCGCCCCGGCCCGCAGGGCGCGGGTGACGCTCCGCTCCTCGCCGAAGGCGGTGAGCATGACCACCTGGGTACGGGGCGAGGTCCTGGCGATCTCCTCGGCGGCGGCGACCCCGTCCTTGCCGGGCATCTGGAGGTCGAGCAGGGCGACATCGATGCCCTGGCCCCGGCAGGCGGCGACCGCCTCGCGGCCGTCGGAGGCCTCGGCGGCCACCTCGATGTCCTCGGCGTTCTCCAGGATCAGCCGGATGCCGGCGCGCATCAGCGTCTCGTCGTCGGCGATGAGGACTCGTATCACCGCCTCATCCTACGATCCGCAGGACCACCAGCAGCACGAGGAAGAGCACGGTGGGGAGGATGACCACGGCCGCCGCGCACCCCGCGCCGAGCAGCCTCGGCCAGGTGAGCGTCTCGGCCGAGAGCGGCGGGAACACCCCCGCCCCGTTGGCTCCGGGGGCGGCGGAGCGGGCGCCGGGGTGCGGGGCCGGATGGCCCGGCTGGTCCGGACGGGGCGCCGTCTCCGGCTGCTGGACGGTCTCCGGGTGGGTGGGCAGCAGCGCCTCGACCCGGAAGCCGCCGTGCGCGACCGGACCGGCCCCGAACGAGCCGCCGAGGAGCGCGATCCGCTCCTCCAGGCCGACCAGTCCGCTGCGGGTGCCGGGTCCCGGCCGGACGGCGCGGGGCGTCTCGTTGGTCACGGCGAGCGCGATCCGGCCCGTGGTGTGCCGGAGCTCCACCCGGGTGGGCGCGCCGGGGGCGTGTTTGAGCGCGTTGGTCAGCGCCTCGCGGACCACCCGGTGCACCGCCTGGCGGGTACGGGGGGAGGCGTCCGCCGTATCGGACCCCGACCAGTCGAGGACCACCGCCATGCCCGCCCGCGCCGACTCGTCGACGAGGGCGGTGATGTCCTCCCGGGTGCCCCGGGTGGAGCCGGGTTCCCCGCTGGGGTCGGCGAGTTGGTCGCGGCGCAGCACGCCGAGGATCTCGCGGAGCTCGTCCATGGCCGTGCCGGCGGTGGTACGGAGCAGCTCGGCCTGGGCGGAGAGGGCCGGGGCCTGCCGCTCGGCGGCGAGTTCCAGGGCGCCCGCGTGGACGGAGATCAGGCTCAGTTTGTGGCCGAGCAGGTCGTGCATCTCCCCCGCGATCCGGTTGCGCTCCGCGCCGCGCGCGGCGGCCGCGCTCAGCGAACGGGCCTGCTCCAGATAGGCGTTGCGCTCCCGCAGGAGGCTGACCAGCGGTCGGCGCCGGCCGAGCAGCGTCCCGGCGAGCGCGGGGAGGATCAGCAGGAAGAGCAGGGAGCCCGCCTCGGCGGCCAGCCGCAGCGGCCAGGAGAACTCCGCGCTCTGGCCCACCGCGAAGGAGAGGGCGAAGGAGGCCGCGGAGGCCACGCCGACCGCCTGCCAGCCCCGGCGCGGGGCGACCCGGCGGGTCGCGGAGAGCACGACGAACGGCACGGCGGCGGCCACCCCGAAGCTGTCGCTGGCGAAGAGCAGCCCGGTGCCGAGCACGGCGGGGACGGGGTGGCGGCGCCGTACGAGCAGCAGGAGCGCCATCCACACCCCCTCCAGGACGACGAGGGCGGGCCGCTGCGGGGAGTAGAGGCCCAGCGGCAGCAGAGTGAGGGCGAGGACGACCAGGCAGACCAGCGTCTCCAGGACGACCGTGCGGGGCCGGGCGGTGCGGATGTCCGCCACGGACTGGACCACCTCACGCCGTACGACGGCCGCCGCCCTGCGCCCGGCGCGGCGCGCCCGCTCCCGTATCCGCTCCACCGTCACTCCTGCCTCGCTCCTCGCCGTACCTCTTCCCGGGACCGTAATGCCCCTGTCTCCCGCCGGACCGGCCGGGGGCCGGGCGGCCGGTGGTCTCACGCGGCGGTGTCCGGGGCGGACGCGGCCCGGAGCGCTTCGATGTCGACGCCGACGGTACGGAGCAGATCCGCGACCCGGTCGGGTGCGGCTTCCCCGGCGGCGGGACCGGCCTCGGGGTCCGTGGCGGCACCGGCCTCGGCGGCGTCGGAGGCGTCGAGCAGGGCGGCCAGTACATGGAGGGTGCCGGTGGTGGCGGCGGAGCGCTCGGCGGCCAGGAGCCGGGTGCGGGCCATGACCCGGTCGGCGGCGGGCGAGAGCGGGAAGTCGGTGGCGGGGACACCGGGCACCGGCGCGGTGTCGGTCCCGGCGGTCGCGCGGTGGAGCGCGGCGGGCCCGGCGCCGTGGGCGCGCAGCAGTTCCGCCGCGCTGTTGACGCCGGCGATGTCCTCGGGGAAGGACTGTCCGACGACGGTCATCGCCCGGTCCAGGGAGAGGATCGCGAGGAGCAGATCGGCCGGCTCGACGGCGGCCTGTCCGCGCCGTACCGCGTGGCGTACGGCCTCCGCGCGCACCATGAGGAGGACCGCGTTGTTGTCCGGGCCCATCCGGAACATCCAGGAGTAGACGGCGCGGGCGATCCGGCCCTTGCCGCCCTCCAGCGTCCCGGAGTTGCGCAGCCCGGCGACGGCCCGGGGCACCGGGAAGTCCGGGCCTCCGGCGGCGTCCGCCTCCCGGGCGTCGAGCGCGTCGAGCGCGGTGCGGGCGGCGTCCAGGTCGACCTGGCTGAGCGTCATGGCCTCCCGGGCCCGGCTGCCGGGCAGCTCCACCAGGGCGCGGGCGAGGTGGCGGCAGCGGACGCTCTCCGTCCGTTCCGCGCGGGCCAGGCCCAGGGCGTGACGCAGGCAGGCGAGGAGCGCGCCGGTGGGCCCGGGCGGCGGGGTGTCCTCGTCGAGGGAGAGGCCGCGCCCCGCCTCCCCTACGGCGCGCCAGGCGATCTCGCGCCAGGTGGCCTCGGCCTCCGTCTCGTCGTCCGGGTGGGTCTCCAGCGGTCCGGGGCCCGCGTCGCGGGAGACCCAGTGCCGGTCCTCGCCGGCCAGGGCGATGCCCTTGACGGTGCCGCCGAGTTCGCCGGCCTTGCGCATGCCGGGGGTGACCGCCTCGCCGGCCGCCGTGTCGCCCATCACGAGTTCGGAGACGAGGTGTTCGGTGCCGGTGCGGGGGTTCTCCAGCCGTACGGCGGCGTGCACGGCGGCGACGAGCAGGGTGAGGGCGTCCTCCTCGAACTGCGGGGCGGGGAGTGCGTCGTCGGTCACACCGGGGTGCTCGGGGGGCCCGGAGTTCTCGGGCAGGGCGGGGTTGGGCGGCTGCGTCATGGGAAAGGTTCCTTGCGTCGGTGGCCTGAATGGCGCGGCAGTGGCCGCGTCGCCCGGTCTGCTCCGACCCTAGGCGCGGCCCGGCCGGCCGCGCGTCGGCCGACCGGCCATCGCCGGCGGCCGACCGGCTACGGCTGATGGCCGACCGGCCAGGTCCGGTGGCCGGACGGCCGGACCCGGTGGCCGGACGGCCGGCTCGGGTCCCTCCGCCCGGCAGGCGTCCAGGGGCGTTCCGCCGCCTGTCTCCGGGGCCCAACTCGCCCTCGCTGGCCCGAATATGACCTTCCGTTTATGCCAACGAGGCAAGGGGACTGTGAGGTTTGCGTAACACCGCTTTATTCCGGATGATTCAATTCCGTAACTCCAGCTCGTTGAAGTGGAGTTCGCAGCAGCGGCGAGGAGCGAAGACCTCGGCGCATCGCCTGGAGGATCCCCCATGCCTGAAATGTATGTCCGTGTGCGCTGGCCGGACGGTGAAGTCCAACGCTGTTACTCCCCCTCCACGGTGGTCGAGGAGTACTTCACCCCGGGGGTCGCCTACACCGTTCCCGACTTCGTGGAGCGGAGCAGGACGGCGCTGGGCATAGCAAGTGAACGGGTACGGGAGAGGTACGGATTCGCATGCACCGGCGCCGCCGAGGAACTCGCAAGGATCGAGGGCGTGGCCGCGACGTTCCGGCGGGAGCCCCCGGCGATGGTCACGGTGGAGGCGCTGCTGAACGCCGACGGGAGCGAGCGGTGACGCCTCCGATAGCCGGGGCGCACTATCCGGTGGCCGTCATCGGCGGGGGCCAGGCGGGGCTCTCCGTCAGCTATCTGCTGCGCGAGCGCGGCATCAAGCACATCGTCATCGAGGCCCGGCGGGTGGGCAACGAGTGGCGTTCGCGGCGCTGGGACACCTTCTGTCTCGTCACCCCCAACTGGCAGTGCAAGCTGCCGGGTTACCCCTACAGCGGTCCCGACCCGGACGGCTTCATGGTGCGGGACGAGGTGATCAGGTACCTGGAGGGGTACGTGGACTTCTTCAACCCGCCGCTGGTGGAGGGGGTCAGCGTCACCCGGCTCCGGCACGCCGACAGCGGGTACTACGAACTCACCACGGAGCAGGGCGTGCTGACGGCCGACCAGGTGGTGGTGGCCACCGGTCCGTACCACACGCCCACGATCCCCCGGATGGCGGAGCGGCTGCCGGCCGGGGTGCGGCGGCTGCACTCCTCGCAGTACCGCAACCCGGACCAGCTCCCCAAGGGCGGGGTGCTGGTGGTGGGCAGCGGCCAGTCCGGCTGCCAGATCGCGGAGGATCTGCACCTGGCCGGGCGTAAGGTCCATCTCGCCGTCGGCACCGCCCCGCGCGTGGCCCGGTTCTACCGGGGGCGCGACTGTGTGGCGTGGCTGGACGACATGGGGCACTACGCGAAGACCATCGACGACTACGACGACGCCACGACCGTACGGATGCGGGTCAACCACTATGTGACCGGGCGGGACGGCGGGCGCGACATCGACCTGCGGGCCTTCGCGCGGGACGGGATGCGGCTGTACGGGCGGCTCACCGGGATCCGGGGGACGGCGCTGGAGTTCGCGGACGATCTGAAGGTCAATCTCGACCGGGCGGACGCCGTCGCCGAGTCCATCAAGGACTCCATCGACGCGCACATCGACGCCAACGGCATCGACGCCCCGGCCGAGGCACGGTACGTACCGGTGTGGGAGCCCGCCGAGCAGCCCGCCTCCCTCGATCTAGCCAAGGCGGGAATCACCTCGGTGGTATGGTCCACGGGCTTCACCCGCGATCACGCGTGGATCGAGACCCCCGTCTTCGACGGACGCGGCTTCCCGATGCACCGGCGTGGCGCCACCAACTCCCCCGGGCTGTACTTCGTGGGTCTGCCCTGGCAGTACTCCTGGGGGTCAGGCCGCTTCGAATCGGTCGGCAGGGACGCGGAGTTCCTGGCGGACCACATCGACGCGAGCCGGCGCCTCGCCGATGTGTGCGGCGCCATCACCGGCGCTCCCACGGCGCTCGCCGCCGCGCTGCCCCTGGGGTGAGCGCGGTCCACCGGACCAAGGAAGGTGTCACCGGATCATGATTCACGACGCACACCGCCATATTGGTGTGCTTCCCGCACATCCCTTTTACGGCGGGCCTGCCGTACGCCCGGACGTCAGCGCCCGGGCCACGGTCAAACAGCTCTTCGCCGACCTCGACGCCGAAGGCACGGAACGCGCCCTGGTTTTACCGAACTACGGGGTTCCGGACCCCGATGTCGCTTTCTCCTTCAACGGGCTGGTGATCGAGGCCGCCCAGAAGGACGACCGCATCACGGCCGGCCTGTGGGTCTCGCCGCGCCCCGAGGACTCCGACCGGACCGCGGTCGCGCTGTCGCTCGCGGGCGAGGAGGGCGTACGGGCGCTCAAGCTGAGCTTCCTGCTCGGCGGCCACCCCACCGACCCGGCCTGCCGGCCGATGCTGGACCGGATCTTCCACACCGCCGAGCGGTTCGGTCTCGTCGTCCATATCCACACCTCGCCGGGGGCCGCCTCCGACATCGACGAGGTGGGCCATCTCGTCGAGTGGTACGCCGACCGGGTCCCCATCCACCTCGTGCACTTCGGGGGCGGGATGAGCGGCCACATCAAGCTGGCCGGCTCCCGCTTCTTCGACTGGGTCACGGCCGGCAAACGGGTCTACACCGACCTGTCCTGGGCGCTGGGTTTCGCGCCGCGCTGGCTGGTGTCCGAGATCGAACGGCGCGGTGTCGGGCACGACCGGCTGCTCTTCGCCAGTGACCAGCCCTGGGGCGACTTCGCGGGCGAGCACGCCAAGCTGGCCGCCGCCGCGGGCGACGGCGAACTCGGCCGGCTGGTCTTCCGCTCCACCTTCGCGGACCTGTACGACCGGCACCGGCCCCGGCCCACCCCCGCGTACGCCGCGCAGCCCGCCCCCGCCGGGCCGGCCGTCGCGATGCCCAACGCGGTGCCGAATGCCATGCCCCACACGATGCCCAACGCGATGCCCGCCGCGGCGCAGAACGGCTACCCGCCGCCCCCGCACCCCGATACGCGCATACCCGCGGAGCTGCCGCAGAACGACGCTCCGTACCGGCTCGGCGAACGGTTCCCGCCCGGGGAGGGCTACCCGCCCGCCGCCCCTCAGCAGGCCGCAGCCCCGTACGCTCCTGCCGACACGTTCCAGCCCCCCACAGTGTCCGTCCAACCAGCCGAACCTCCGCAGACGCCCAAGGAGACCGCCATGCCCGAGTCCACCGCCGAACTCACCGACATCGAGCAGAAGTCGCTGACCGAGATCCCGCACCCCTCGCTCCCCGAGGGCTCCAGCATCTACGGGTCCACGAAGGTCTTCCCCGACTACCGCGCGGAGCACGGCGAGTCGTACTTCACCCTGGTCCACGGCATCGCGCACGAGTCCTCGGTCTCCTTCGTCGCCGTTCTCCAGGCCACCCGCGCGCTGCGAAAAGGCTTCGAGACCGCGATCTACTTCTACGGTCCCGGCTCCCTCAACTGCCTTGCCACGCGCGGCTTCCCGACCGTGGGCAACTCGGCCTTCCCGGGTGAGCACAACATCAACAACCAGCTCAGGACGTTCATCGCCGAGGGCGGCAAGGCGTACTGCTGCCGGTTCGGTCTCTCGCTCCACGGTGCCCGTGAGGAGGACCTGATCGAGGGTGTCATCCCCACCCACCCGCTGGATGTCCAGGACGCCCTGATCCACTACGCCCGCAAGGGCGCCATCATCAACTCGACCTACCAGCTCTGAGAGGCACGCTATGAGCGTTGGCACCGAATCGACGGCGGTCGATGTCCGGATCATGACCCGGGCCGAACTCGCCTTACGGGGCGTGTCGCTGGACGCGCCGGTACGGCGGCCGGACGGCGCCGGGCCAAGCGACGACGGTCACTTCGTGATCGGGCACGGCCCCGCCGACGGTGCCGGCGCCGCCCTTCCGAGGAACCCGGACAGCCCCTACTCCGTACGCGACGGACGGGTCTGGCTGGGCGAGGAGGACGGGACCCTCACCGACACGGGGCTGACCCTGACGCCGGTGCTGCGGCCCAAGTTCTACGACCTGACGACCGCCGACGGTGTGTCGTACGAGCGGA
Organism: Streptomyces sp. NPDC093085; assembly: GCF_040683935.1. Taxonomy (NCBI): domain Bacteria; kingdom Bacillati; phylum Actinomycetota; class Actinomycetes; order Kitasatosporales; family Streptomycetaceae; genus Streptomyces; species Streptomyces sp. NPDC093085. The sequence continues at coordinate 780,623 of NZ_JBFBFB010000002.1, forward strand.
TCGCCCGGCTGCACGGCAAGGACGTCCTCGCGACGACCGTCGTCCAGACCTGTATCCGCTACGCCGAGTCCGACCGCTGCCGCTTCTGCACCATCGAGGAGTCGCTGCGCGCGGACGCCACCATCGCGGCGAAGACCCCGGCGCAGCTCGCCGAGGTCGCCGAGGCCGCGGTGCGGCTCGACGGCATCCAGCAGATGGTCATGACGACCGGCACCACCACGGGCCCCGACCGGGGCGCCCGGGTCCTGGTCCGTTCGGTGCGGGCCGTACTGGCGGCCGTACCGGGGCTGCCCATCCAGGTGCAGTGCGAGCCACCAGGCGATCTCGCCTGGATCCGGGCGCTCCACGACGCGGGGGCGACGGCCATCGGCATCCATGTCGAGTCGCTCGACGACGAGGTGCGGCGGCGGTGGATGCCCGGCAAGTCGACGGTCCCGATGGCCGAGTACGAGGCGGCCTGGGACGAGGCGGTACGGGTCTTCGGGCCGAACCGGGTCTCCACGTACCTGCTGGTCGGTCTCGGTGAGAACCCCGATGAACTGATCGCGGGCGCGGGCTCGTTGATCGAGCGGGGCGTCTACCCGTTCGTGGTGCCGTTCCGTCCGATGAGCGGCACGCTCGCCGCCAGGGACGGGATACCCGCGCCCGGCGCCGAGCTGCTGCGGTACGTGACCGAGGGCGTCGCCGCAAAGCTGCGCGCCGCGGGCATGACCGGCGCCGACCAGGGTGCCGGCTGCGCGGCCTGCGGGGCGTGCAGTGTGCTGCGTTCGGCGGGTGGGTGATCGGCGTGTTCCTCGACGGATACGGTCTCGACGGCGCCCGGGGAGGCCCGGGGAGCGGCAAGGTCGACGGGGGGTGCGGGGTCGCGGCGGCCGGTCTGCCCCAGGACATCCTCGCCCTGCTCGGTGACCGCTCCACCCTGGCCAGGGATCCCGGGTTCCAGATCGAGGAGGCCGTGTCCGGGGGCGAGCTGGCGGCGTACCGGCGGTTGCGCCGGGCCGCCTTCGTCCACGAGCAGGGGCTCTTCGACGGCAACGACCTGGACGGCAGGGACGCCGATCCGCGCACCGTCGTCCTGGTGGCCCGGGACCGGGCCACCGGCACGGTGGTCGGCGGGGTACGGCTGGGCCCGGCCGGGGACGGCCCCGACATCGGCTGGTGGACGGGGGGCCGGCTGGTGGTCGCCCGGGGCGCGCGGGGCCCCCGGGGCATCGGCGCCGCGCTGGTCAGGGCCGCGTGCGCGCGGGCCGAGGCGGAGGGCGCGCTGCGCTTCGAGGCGACCGTGCAGACCCGTAACCAGCCGCTGTTCACCCGGCTCGGGTGGGAACGGATGCGGTCGGTCACGGTGGCCGGGGCGCCGCATGTGCTGATGCGGTGGCCGATCGGGCGGATCGCCGCCCGGACGGAGGCGACCAAGGCCGCGCTGGGCCCGCTGCTGGACGGAGTGCTCTCGGCGGGCGCCGGGTTCACCGGTGACGACGGCGCGCCGGTGCCGGGGACCGGGACGGTCGCCGCCTGTGACGCGATCGTGCCGTCGATGGTGGAGCGCGACCCGGAGTGGGCCGGCTGGTGCGCGGTGCTGGTCAACCTCAACGACCTCGCCGCGATGGGCGCTTCGCCGGTCGGGCTGCTCGACGCGCTGGGCGCGCAGGACGCGGTGCACGCCGCGCGGGTGATCTCCGGGCTGCGCAGGGCGGCCGAGGCGTACGGCGTGCCGGTGCTCGGCGGCCATACCCAACTGGGCGTGCCGGCCTCGCTGTCGGTGACGGCGCTCGGGGTGACGGGTTCGCCCGTACGGGGCGGCGGGGGGCGTCCCGGTCACGCGGTACGGCTGACGGCGGACCTCGGCGGGGGGTGGCGGCCGGGGTACGGGGGCGTGCAGTGGGATTCGACGACGCTGCGCCGTGGCGGGGAGCTACGCGCGATGATCGGCGCGGTGGCCGCCGCGCGGCCCGCCGCCGCCAAGGATGTGTCGATGGCGGGGATCGCCGGAACGCTCGGCATGCTCGCGGAGGCGAGCGGCTGCGCCGCCGTGCTCGATGTGGCGTCCGTGCCGCGCCCGTTCGGCGCGACGGTGGGCGACTGGCTGACCTGTTTCCCCGGCTTCGCGATGCTCACCGCGGACGAGCCGGGCGCGCCGCCGCTCTCCGCGGGGCCCGCCACGGGCGCCGTCTGCGGGGAGCTGCGGGCGGGAGAAGGCGTCGGGCTGCGTTGGCCCGACGGAGAAATCACGGAAGCGGTCACCGGCTCGGTGACCGGATTGGGGACCGCATGAGCGCCGACCGCACCATGAGCGGCGTGACGGGGGGAGGTGGCGCGGGCGTCCTGCGGATGGCCGCCGTCGCCGAGGAGTTCGGCCGGGATCTGGAGGAGGACTTCCGGATCGCCGGACGGCTGATCGAGGAGGCCCGCGAGGCGGGCGTACGGCTTCTCGCGCTGCCCGAGGCGTGTCTCGGCGGCTATCTGCTCAGCCTCGACGGGAACACCGCCGAGGGCGTGCCGGGGACCGACCCGGGGCCGCCCGCGCTGGCGCTGGACGGCCCGGAGATCCGCCGGCTGGCCTCGCTCGCCGGGGAGATGACGGTGGTCGCGGGGTACTGCGAGGACGCCGGGGACCGCCGTTACAACAGTGTGGTGTGTGTCAGCGGGGACGGGGTGCTGGGGAACCACCGCAAGGTGCACCAGCCGCTCAACGAGGACGACAGCTACTCCTCGGGCGACCGGTTCCACGCCTTCGACACGCCGGTCGGCCGGATCGGCATGCTGATCTGCTACGACAAGGCGTTCCCCGAGTCGTCGCGGGCGCTGGCGCTGGACGGCGCCGAGATCGCCGTCTGTGTCTCGGCGTGGCCGGGGGCGCGGACCCAGGCGGTCACGGATCTGGCGGAGGACCGCTGGAAGCGCCGGTTCGACCTCTTCGACCGGGCCCGCGCGCTGGAGAACCAGATCGTGTGGCTCTCCGCCAACCAGGCGGGCACCTTCGGTTCGCTGCGCTTCGTGGGCAGCGCCAAGGTGGTGGACCCGGGCGGCGAGGTTCTCGCCGCCACCGGGGTGGGGCCGGGGATGGCGGTCGCCGAACTCGATGTCGCGCGGGCGCTGGAGACGGCGCGCCGGGCCATGGGGCATCTGCGGGACCGGCGCCCCGAGACGTACTCGTACAGTCTGGATGTCGAGACCGCATGACCGCGGAGCCGCGCGCCGCGTGGTCCCGTCGGCATCAGGGACGATGAGGCGAGGATGAGCACGATCAGGATCGCGGCCGCCGCCGCTCATTTCGGCCGTGACCTGGAGTTCGACCTGGCGCGCGTCACCAAGATCATTCATGACGCGCGCCGGGAGGGGGTCGGCCTGCTCGTTCTGCCGGACGCCGCGCTCGGCGGTTATCTGGCCGATCTGCGCCACCCCGACCCGGACGCGCTGCCGCCCGCGCTCGACCCGGACGACCCGCTGATCCACCGGGTGGCCTCGGTCGCCGCCGAGATGGTGGTGTGTGTCGGGTACTGCGAGGACGGCGGGGACGCCCGGTACAACGCGGCCGTCTGTGTCAGCGGGGACGGGGTGCTCGGCCGGCACCGCAAGGTCCATCTGCCGGCCGGGGAGGTGGCCGCCTACGCGCCGGGCGACCGGTTCGACGCGTTCGACACGCCGGTTGGCCGGGTGGGCATGCTGATCGACTACGACAAGACGTTCCCCGAGTCGGCCAGGTCGCTGGCGCTGGACGGCGCGGAGATCGTCGCCTGTCTCTCGGCGTGGCCCACCAGTATCACCAACCGTGCGCCGCTGATGGCCCACGACCGGCAGGCGAAACTCTTCGACCTGTACGACCAGGCGCGGGCGGCCGAGAACCAGGTCGTCCTCGCCTCCTCCAACCAGACCGGCGCCCTGGGCGGTATGCGCTTCCTCGGCCAGGCGAAGGTGGTGGGTCCCGGTGGCGACATCCTCGCCCGTACCTGGTCCAAGGCCGGGCTCGCCGTCGCGGAGACCGACCCGGAAGCCGAACTCGACCGCGCCCGCCGGGTCCTGTACCACCTCGGCGAACGCCGACCCGCTGCCTACCGGGAGACCGCCCCGTGAAGATCGCCCTGCTCAGCTACTCGACCAAGCCGCGCGGCGGTGTCGTCCACACCCTGGCCCTCGCCGAGGCGCTGGCCGCCGCCGGGCAGGACGTCACCGTGTGGACGCTGGGGCGCGGCGGCGACGAGGGGTTCTACCGTCCGGTCGATCCGGAGGTGCGGCTGCGGATCGTACCGTTCGCCGACGGGCCCGCCGGGGAGAGTGTCGGGGAGCGGGTGCTGCGCTCGATCGACACTCTGCGGGAGGCGTTCACGGCGGAGGGCGCCGGGGCGTACGACATCGTGCACGCGCAGGACTGCATCAGCGCCAACGCGGTGGGCCGGTGTGTCCGGACGGTCCACCACATCGACCACTTCACCACCCCGGAGCTGGCCGCCTGCCATGAGCGCGCCATCGTGGAGCCGTACGCGCATGTCTGTGTCTCGCGGACGGTCGCCGACGAGCTCGCGGAGGGGTGGCGGCTCTCCGCCCGGGTGATCCCGAACGGGGTCGCCTACGAGCGTTTCGCGGCCACCGACCCGGCACTGCGGGCCCGTTGGGCGGAGCGGCTCGGCCCGTACGTGCTGACGGTCGGCGGGATCGAGCCCCGGAAGGGGTCGCTGGACCTGCTGGAGGCGTACGCGCTGCTGCGCGCCCGGCACCCCGGGGTGAAGCTGGTGGTCGCGGGCGGCGAGACGCTCTTCGACTACCGCGACTACCGGGCCCGTTGGGAGGAGCGCGCGGCGGAGCTGGCGGTCGAGCCGGTGGTCCTCGGGGCGGTGCCCGACGACGAGCTGCCCGCGCTGGTGGCGGCGGCCTCCGCCTTCGCCTTCCCCTCGGTCAAGGAGGGTTTCGGGCTCGCCGCGATGGAGGCGCTGGCCGCCGGGGTTCCGCTCGTCGTCCGTGATCTCCCGGTGCTGCGCGAGGTGTTCGGGGCGGCGGCACGCTTCGCGGACACCCCGGAACGGCTCGCCGTCGAGCTGGGCGATGCGCTCACGGCGGCGGAGCCGGAGCGGCGCGCGGCAGGCCGGGAGCTGGCGGCGCGCCACACCTGGGCGGAGGCGGCCCGGCTCCATATCGATCTCTACTCCGCTCTCCTCTGACCTCGGCTCCGGTCCGGACTCCGCTCCGTTCCGGACTCCTTGTGATCGGAACTTTCCTCTGATCGGAACTCCTCTTCCACAGGGTCTTGCGCTGGGGACGCGCACGCCCGACTCTATGTGGAAGTAATTTTCCGAAAACGACGCGGGGCGGCGCGGCAGCGGTCGCGCGCCCCGGTCGTACACCCACGAAAGGCCCTCGGATCCCGGGTTTTCCCTGTTCGTAACAGGTGGACTTCCGGCGGAAACGCATGCCCGGCCATAGTGGCGAATCGGAAATGTTCTTCCGTCAGACAGAACTTGACAGAAGCTCTGAACGGAGCTGGAGAGAGTGACTGTGCCGCACACGTCCCCGTCCCCGGTCCGGCGTATCGCCGGAACCCTGCGCACCTCACTGTTCGCCCAGGTCGCCCTGGCCCTGGTGCTGGGCGTCCTGCTGGGCCGGCTCTGGCCCGACGCCGGCACCGCGGTCCAGCCGCTCGGCGACGGCTTCATCCGGCTGATCAAAGCCGTCATCGCCCCGCTGGTCTTCTGTGTCGTCGTCTTCGGCATCGCCGGCGCGGGCGACCTCAAGGGCTTCGGCCGGATCGGCGTCAAGGCGCTGATCTGGTTCGAGGTCGCCACGACGGCCGCCCTGGTGCTGGGGCTGGTGGCGGCGAACCTGCTCGGCCCCGGCACCGGGATGAACATCGACCCGGCGACGCTCGACGCCGCCGCGGTGGACCAGAAGACGGGCGGCGGGTCGCTCCCCTCGACCGCCCAGTTCATCCTGGAGGCCATACCCGACAGCGCGATCGGCGCGTTCGCGAACAACGCGCTGCTCCAAGTGCTGGTGCTGGCCTGTCTCACCGGGGCCGCGGTGCTCCACCTCGGGAAGACGAAGGTCCCCGCGATCCTTCCGGCCATCGAGCAGGTGCAGCAGGTCGTCTTCGCGATCGTCGGTTTCATCATGCGGCTCGCGCCGCTGGCCGTCTTCGGCGCCACCGCGCATCTGGTCGGCGAGTACGGTCTGGGCGCGCTCACCACGTACGGGAAGCTGATCGCCGTCTGCTACGGGGTGGCGCTGCTCTTCCTGCTCCTGCTGTCGGTGGCGCTCCGGCTGGTCACCGGGCTGAGCCTGTGGAAGTTCGTGAAGTACACCCGGGAGGAGCTGCTGCTCGCGCTGGGCACCGCGTCCAGCGAGGCCGTCATGCCCCGCATGATGCAGAAGCTCAGGAAGGCCGGCTGCCGGGACGACGCGGTCGGGCTGGTGCTGCCCACCGGGTACTCGTTCAACCTCGACGGCGCCTCGATCTACCTGTCGATCGGTACGCTCTTCATCGCCCAGGCCGTGGGGGTCGACCTGACGCTGGGCCAGCAGGTCACGGTGGTCCTGGTGCTGATGCTGACCAGCAAGGGCATGGCGGGCGTACCGGGTTCGGCGTTCCTCGCCCTCTCGGCGACGGCCTCCGCGCTGGGGGTCATCCCGGCGGGCGCGGTGGCGCTGCTGCTCGGCGTGGACCGGATCATGGACTCGATGCGGGTCGCGACGAACCTGCTCGGCAACTGTGTGGCGGTCTTCGCGGTGTCGCGGTGGGAGAACGCGCTGGACGCGGAGAAGGCGAAGCGTGTGCTGGCGGGCGAGGAGCCGGCGGAGACCGGGGCGGGGGACGGGCCGGACGGGGCCGGGACGGCCTCCGGGGCCGCGCCCGGGGCGGGCGACGAGCCCGGCACCGTACCGGCTTCCGGCGCGGAAACCGCCCCGGAAGCCGCGCCCGACGGCGCCGGTGCGGCCGGCGCCGGTGCGGCCGGCGCCGGTCCGACCGGCACACCGTCGCCGTCGGGGGCCGCCCCGGTCACACCGGCACACCGTCACACCGACACCGCCGCCGGGACCCTCACCGAGTGAGCGGCCACCGCCCCGCCGGGCGGAGCGGCCGGCATACCGGTCACCGCCCCTCGTATCGCTCGATCTCGGCGACCTTGGCGTACGAGGGGCCGGCCGTGTCGAAGGTGTGGCCGAGCCATTCCCGGGCGAGCCGGCGGGCCAGTTCGATGCCGATGACGCGCTGCCCCAGGCAGAGGACCTGGGCGTTGTTGGAGAGGACCGAACGCTCCACCGAGTAGCTGTCGTGCGCGGTCACGGCCCGTACGCCCCGGACCTTGTTGGCGGCGATGGCCACCCCCAGCCCCGTACCGCAGACCAGGATCGCCCGGTCGGCCTCGCCCCGGGCGATCATCTCGGCGGCCCGGATGGCCACGGCCGGGTAGGGAGTGTGTCCCTCGGCGTCCACACCGACATCGGTGAGGTGGGCGACGGCCGGGTGGCCGTCGAGGTCGGCCTTGATGTGCTGTTTGTACGTGTGTCCCGCGTCGTCCGAGCCGACGACCAGGCGCCATGTCCGCATCTGAGGATCCGTTTCTTCGGGTCAGGAAGGCGTGGAGGAAGGGGTGATGGCAGCAGGGGCGGAAGAGGGGAGGGAGTCTCCGGCCACCCGGGCGAGGGCGGCGAGGGAGACCGCACCGGGGTCGGGGGTGCCCAGGGAGCGTTCGCCGTGGGTTCTGGCCCGGCCGAGGCGGGGCAGCAGCGTCGCGGTGGCGTCGGCGGCGGCGGTCGCGGCTGCCGCCGCCTTCGGCCAGGCGACGGCGAACGGCTCCCCCGCCGCCACCGCCCCGGCGAAGGTGTCGGCCAGCGGTACGAGCGCGTCGACCAGTGTCTTGTCGCCGACCGCCGCCTTGCCGAAGGCGGTGACCTCGGTGACCGCACGGCGCAGCCCGGCGGCCAGGTCGTGCCGGGTGGCCTCGCGTTCGTCGCCCAGCTCCCGCCCGATCGCCCGCAGGATGACCGCCCAGATCGCGCCGGAGGTCCCGCCCGCCCGGTCGGACCAGGCGCCGGCGGCATGGTCGAGCGTGGTGGCCGCCCCGGCGCCCCGCCCGGCCGCGGCCCCGGCGGCCCGCGCCGCCGCGCGGGTGCCGCGCCGCATCCCGGTGCCGTGGTCGCCGTCGCCCGCCACGGCGTCGATACGGCCCAGCTCCTCGGCCGAGGCGGCCATGGCGGTGTGGGCCTCCGCGAGCAGGGCGGCGATCAGGGCCGCGAGCCGGCGGGAGGCGTCGGACGACTCCGGGAGCGGCGCCGCCCCGTCCGCGCCCTCCGTGCCCTCCGCGCCGCCGGTTCCGTCGGCTCCGGCCGGCTGGTCCTGAGGAAGCGCGGCCGGCCGGAGCGCGGCGGTGTCGACGGTGCCGGTACGGAACGCGGGGGTCTCGGCCGGGGCCCGCCACAGCTCCTCCAGTTCGTCGTCGAGCCAGAGCAGGGTCAGCGAGACCCCGGCCATGTCGAAGCTGGTGCAGTACTCGCCGACCTGCGCGTCCGCGACCGTCACGCCCGCACCGCCGAGGAGTTCGGCGACCCGGCGGTAGACGACGTACAACTCCTCGTACTTCACCGAGCCGAGCCCGTTGAGCAGTGCCACCACCCGGGCGCCGTGGGCGCCGCCCTCCACCGGGGTCTCCGCCGGGTCGAGGAGGCGTTCGACGAGGAGTTCCGCGAGTCCGTCGGCGGTGGGCAGCTCCGCCTCGCCGATGCCCGGTTCGCCGTGGATGCCCAGGCCGATGGCCATCCGCCCCTCGGGGACCGTGAAGAGCGGGGCGGCGGCGCCCGGCAGCGTGCAGCCGGAGAAGGCGACGCCCAGGGAGCGGGTACGGGCGTTGGCGCGCCCCGCCAGCTCCTCGACCCCGTCGAGGTCGTGTCCGGCGGCCGCCGCCGCTCCGGCGATCTTGAAGACGGTGAAGTCCCCCGCGATACCGCGCCGTTGGTCCGTCCGGTCGGCGGGCGCGCTGAAGATGTCGTCGGTGACGCGCACGGTGCGGCAGTCGATTCCCTCGGCCCGCAGGGTGGCCTCGGCCGCGCCGAAGTGCAGGACGTCGCCCGCGTAGTTGCCGTACGAGAGGAGCACTCCCCGGCCCTGCGCCGCGGCGCGGGCGACCGAGAGGACCTGCTGTGCCGAGGGCGAGGAGAACGGGTTGCCCACCGCCGCGCCATGGGCCAGCCCCGGTCCTACGAGCCCCCCGAAGGCCGGGTAGTGCCCCGATCCGCCGCCGATGACCAGCGCCACCGTCGGCTCCGGGGCCCGGGTCGAGCGGACGACCCCGCCGGGCACCCGCCGTACCCAGCGGCCGTGGGCCGCGGCGAACCCCGCGAGCATCTCGTCGGGGAAGTCGTCGGGTGCGTTCCACAGTCGCGTCACGTACGTCGCATCTCCTTCTGGGGTCTTCCGCCGACCGGCTCCGGCGGTGGTGCCCGCCCGGCCCGTGTCCGATGTTTCGCCACCGTAACTGTTGACAAAAAAATGTCAACAGTTCTTACTTCTCGTCATGACCAACGGTGTTCAGGCCATCCTCGGCCGCAGCACACTCCGGGAACGGTGCACGGCTTTCGTCCGGGACCGGATCATCTCCGGCGCGCTCCGCCCCGGTGAGCACATCGTCGAGGCGGCCCTCAGCGAGGAGCTGGGGGTCAGTCGCGGCACCCTCCGGGAGTCCCTGCGGCTGCTGGAGGCGGAAGGGCTCGTCGTGGGCGACGGGCGGGGGCATCTGCTCGTCCGGGAGCTCTCCGCCCAGGAGATCGTCGAGGTCTTCGAGGTCCGCGAAGCCCTCGAAGTGCTCGCGGCGACCAAGCTGGCGCTGCGCGCCGACCGCGCCGACTCCGCCGCCGAACTGCGCCGGGTGCTGGAGCCGTTGAGGCGTCCCGGGCTCTCCTTCGGCGAGCAGATCGCGCTCGACCTGGCCTTCCACGCGGCGCTCTGCCGGCTCACCGGCAGCGCCACACTCGCCACCGTCTGGGGCCGGCTGATCGGCCAGATCGAGATGATCATCATCGCGGCCGGACCCGCCAGGGCCTCAGGACGGATGCGGTACGACGACCATGTCGCGATCGCGGAGGCGATCGGGACCGGCGACCCCGCCCATGTGGCCGCCACCGTCTCGGCGCACATGGGCGACTTCGCCCGCCGTTACGTGGACGACGCGCGGGCCGCTCCACCCCCGGCGGCCGGGGAGGCCCCGGCGGCCCCCTCCGCCCCCTCCGGCTCCACTGACTCCTCTGACTCCTCCGGCTCCACTGACTCCTCTGACTCCTCCGCCTCCACTGACTCCTCCGCCTCCCCTCACGACCGAGAGACTGGATGACTCGTGCCGCTATCCCCCCAACTCTCCTGCTCCACCATCACCTTCCGGGGTTACGAACTGCCCCGGGCGCTCGACACCGTCGCCGCGCTGGGCTTCCGCCAGGTCGACCTGGGCGCGCTGGCGGGCCTCTGTGAACACGTACCGCCGACCGGGAGCGCGGCGGCCCTGGCCACGGTCGCGCGGCAGGTGCGCGCGGCGGGCCTGCCGGTCACCAGCGTCAACGCCGACCCCGGCTCGTTCAACACGGCGGGCGCCGCGCCGGAGGTACGGGACGCGATCCTCCGGCTGCTCGACTTCTGCGCGGAGTCGGGGAGCCCCCGTCTGGTCCTCACCTGCGGGGAGCCCGAGCAGAGCGGGGAACCGCCGGCCGAGCAGATACGGCGGGTGGCCGACGGGCTCAACTCCGTCGCCGACCGGGCCGGTGCGGCGGGGGTCGCCCTGACCGTCGAGGCGCCCCACTATCTGCGGCTGGTCAACACCCTCGCGCGGACCGCCGAGTTGATGGCGGGGCTGGCGCCCGGCATCAGCCAGGTCTGGGACGTCTCGCATGTACGGGCGGCGGGCGAGGACCCCGCCGAGGTGTTCCCCCGCTTCGCGGAGCGCGTCTCGGTGGTCCATCTGCGGGACGCCGTCCCCGGGGACATCGGCCGGCCGATGGGGCAGGGCGAGGTGGACTTCGGCCGGGTGCTCGCCGGTGCGGCGGCGGCCGGGTTCACGGGCCCGCTTGTCCTGGAGCTGGAGACCCACGACACACCGTTCGCCACGAAGGAGGAGGAAGTGCGTTCCGCCCTGCGCCATCTCGGCGCCGTATCGCCCTCGACCGTCGGGGAGGCGCGGTGAACGTCGCGTTCGTCGGTGTGGGCGCCATGGGGCTGCCGATGGCCCGCCGGGTGCTGGCCCGCCATCCGGTGACCGTCTTCGACCCGGACCAGGGCCGGACCGGCGAACTGGTCGCCGAGGGCGCGCGGTCCGCCGCGAGCCCGGCCGACGCGGTACGGGGCGCGGACGCGGTCGTCGTGATGGTGGCCACGCCCGCCCAGCTCGACGCGGCGCTCTTCGGCCCGGACGGGGTCCATGAGGGGCTGGCGCCCGGCACCACCGTCGTCATCATGAGTTCGGTCGGTGTGGAGAGTGTGGTGACGGCGGCCCGGCGGCTCGAAGCCCTGGATGTACGGGTGGTCGACGCGCCGGTCACCGGCGGCGCCGTCCGCGCCGTGAGCGGCGAACTCACCGTGCTCGCCGGTGCCGCCCCCGAGGTCCTCGCCCCCGTACTGCCGCTGCTGGAGCTGTTCTCCGCGCGGATCGCCCGCTGCGGTGAGCGGGTCGGCGACGGACAGGCCGTGAAACTCGTCAACCAGCTCCTCTGTTCCGTCCATCTGGCGGCGGCGGGCGAGGCGCTGCACTTCGCGCGCGCCCTCGGGCTCGACCCGGCCACCGTGCTCGCCACCATCGAGACCGGGGCCGCCGCCTCGTTCATGCTCAGCGACCGCGGGCCGCGCATGCTCGGCGAGACCGCCCCGCCGGTGCTGAGCGCCATCGACATCTTCGTCAAGGACTCGTCCCTCGTGCTCGAAGCGGCGCGCGAGGCGGGCGCCCCGACCCCGCTCACCGAGCAGGCCGCCGGCCTGTTCTCCCGCGCGGCCCGTCAGGGGCTGGGCCGGATCGACGACTCCGGCGTCATCGCCATGTTCCAGCAGGACCAGAAGGAGCCGCAGAGATGAAGTACCGCAAGATCGGCGCCAGTGGGCTCGAAGTCTCGGCCGTCACCCTCGGCTGTATGAGCTACGGCGACCCCGGCCGGGGCGCGCACGGCTGGACCCTCCCCGAGGAGGCCGGCCGTACGTTCATCCGGCGCGCCCTGGAGCTGGGCATCACCACCTTCGACACCGCGAACATCTACTCCCTCGGCCACAGCGAGGAGATCCTCGGCCGCTGCATCCGCGAGTTCGCCCGCCGGGAGGAGGTCGTCATCGCGACCAAGGTCCACGGGGTGATGCGGCCGGGTCCCAACGGGGGCGGGCTCTCCCGCCGCCACATCATGGAGCAGATCGACGCGAGCCTGCGCCGGCTGGGGACGGACCATGTCGACCTCTACCAGATCCACCGGTGGGACCCCACCGTCCCGGTCGAGGAGACCATGGAGGCGCTCCACGATGTCGTCAAGGCGGGCAAGGCCCGCTACCTCGGGGCCTCCTCGATGCACGCCTGGCAGTTCGCCAAGGCCCAGTACACCGCGCGGCTCCACGGCTGGACCCCGTTCATCGCGATGCAGAGCCAGTACAACCTCCTGACCCGGGAGGACGAACGGGAGCTGCACCCCATGTGCGAGGACATGGGGGTCGGGCTGCTGCCCTGGTCCCCGCTGGCCCGGGGGAAGCTCGCCCGGCCGTGGGACACCGGCAGCGACCGGATCAAGACCGACCCGCTGGGCAAAACGCTGTACCAGCAGGCCGAGGCGGAGGACCGGAAGATCAGCGACCGGGTCGCCGAGATCGCCGGGGCCCGGGGGGCCACCCGCGCGCAGGTCGCGCTCGCCTGGCTGCTGCACCGCCCCGCCGTCGCCTCGCCGATCGTCGGCGCGACCCGCCCCCACCACCTCGACGACGCCGTCGCCGCGGTCGAACTCGCCCTGGACGCCGACGAGACGGCCTCCCTCGAAGAGTGCTACGTCCCGCACCGGATGGAAGGTTTCTGATCCCCCACCGGACCCTCCCCCCCTTCGCGCCGCCCTCCCCCACGTCCTCCCGCACTCCCCCGCACCCCCCTTTCAACGGAGAAAGGCATGTCCATGCACCCCATCCCCACCGGCCCCTCCCGGCGCTCCGTGCTGGGCTACGGCCTGGCCACGGCCGGGGCCGCGTCCCTCGCGATGACCGGCTGCGCCCCCTCCGGGGGAGCGCCGTCGGCCTCGGCCACCCCCGAGGGCGATGTCCCCCTCACCATGTCCGCGTACGGCTCCAACGCCCGGCAGCGGAAGCTCCAGCAGGTCTACGCGCTCTACGCGAAGAAGCACGGCGGCAAGGTCGGTCTTGAGCTGCTCTCCAACGACGCCTACGCGCAGAAGCTGGCCACCCAGATCGCCGGGGGCGCCGCCGCCGACACCCTCGCGCTCTTCCAGAACCTGGTGGCGCAGTACGCCGTCAAGAACGCCCTGGCGCCGCTCGACCGTTACGCCCCGAAGACCCTCGGCCTCGCGCACTTCGACAAGGCGTCCATCGCCGGCGGGGTCATCGAGGGGAAGCGGGTGGCGCTCCCCCTCGGCGACAACGCCTACGGGGTGATCTACGACAAGGGTGCCCTGGACGCGATCGGGATGTCCGTCCCCGAACCCGGCCACACCTGGGACGAGTTCATCACCTTCGCCAACGACGTGACGAAGAAGTCGCCCAGCGGCCATTACGGCACCATGGACGACAGCTCCGACTTCAACGGCTTCGAGATCTTCGTCCGGCAGCGCGGCAAGGAACTCTACAAGGACGGGAAACTCGGCTTCTCCCAGGCCGACATGGAGGCGTGGTTCGAGATCTGGGCCGAGCTGCGCAAGAGCGGCGCCGCCCCGCCCGGCGATCTCACCGTGCAGACCACCACCGGCGGCTTCGGCAACTCGCTGCTCGTCCAGGGAAAGGCCGCCACCTTCTTCATCTATCCCAATGTGCTCAGCTCGTTCCAGGCCCTCACCAAGAGCGAACTCGCCGTGACGACCATGCCGATGCCGAGCGCCGCGCGGTCCGGGCACTTCGTACGGGCCTCCAACTGGGTCGCGGTGAACGCCCGTTCGCGGTATCCGGCGGACGCGGCCGCGCTGATCGACTTCATGCTCAACGACGAACTCGCCGCACGGGTGCTGCAAGCGGAGTTCGCCGCCCCGCCCAACCTCGAACTCCGCAAGGCGATCACATACGACCGGGCCGACCGGCTCTTCGTCGACTACGTGGACCTCGTCGCCAAGGAGTTCGCCCGGCCCGTGCCCACCCTCGCCGAGGAGTTCCCGAAGGGCTCCCCGCAGGTGATGACCACCTTCGTGACGGTCAGCCAGGCCATCGCGACCGGACAGCAGTCCGTCGCGGCCGGTACCGACAGCTTCTTCTCCCAGGCCGGAGGGTTCCTGGCATGACGATGACCACCGGTCTCCGGCGCGCGGCCCCGGCCGCCGCCGGCGGACCGCCCGCCACCGGAGCGCCACCCGGCGCCACCGCCCGCCGGCGCCCCCAGAACAGGTGGGCCCTGCTCTTCCTCACCCCCTGGATCATCGGCCTGGTCTTTCTGACCCTGGGCCCGCTCCTCGCCTCGCTGGTCATGTCGTTCACCGACTACGACCTGCTGACCGCCCCGCGCTGGGCCGGCCTGGGCAACTACACCACGATGTTCACCGCCGACCCGCTCTGGCGGCAGTCGCTCACCGTCACCGCGGTCTATGTGGCCGTCGCCGTCCCCCTCCAGCTCGCCTTCGCGCTGCTGCTGGCCACGATCCTCAACCGGGGCATCAAGGGGATGAGCGTCTGGCGGGCGCTCTACTACCTGCCGAGCCTCTTCGGCTCCAGCGTCGCCATCGCCATCCTGTGGCGCGAGATCTTCGGCGCCGACGGGCTGCTCAACACCCTCCTCGGCGTCATCGGGATCCACTCCACGACGAGCTGGATCGGCAACCCCGACTGGGCGCTGGGCACCCTGATCCTGCTCCGCGTCTGGGAGTTCGGCTCCCCCATGATCATCTTCCTGGCCGGGCTCCGGCAGATCCCCGCCGAGATCTACGAGTCCGCCTCGCTCGACGGGGCCGGCGGTCTCCGGAAGTTCTTCTCGATCACCCTGCCGATGCTGACCCCGATCATCTTCTTCAACCTGATCCTCCAAGTGATCAACGCCTTCCAGGTGTTCGGCTCGGCGTTCATCATCGGCGGCGGCCAGGGCGGCCCCGGCAATTCGATGCTCGTCTACACCCTGTACCTGTACCAGGCCGCGTTCACCAACTTCCAGATGGGGTACGCCGCCGCGATGGCCTGGGTCCTGCTCGTCATCATCGGCACGGTGACGGCGGCCAACTTCTGGCTCAGCAGGTACTGGGTTCACTACTCCGACGCAGAGTGAGAGCGGCCATGACAACCACCACGCACCCCGTCGGGAAGGGCGCGCCGCACCGCGCCGCACCCGCCCGCGCCGTCCTCGGCCGGCGGAGCGCCCGCGCCGCCCTCTACGCCGTCCTCACCCTCGGCGTCATCGCCATGCTCTACCCGCTGGTGTGGCTCCTGACCTCGTCCTTCAAGCCCGCCGACGAGATCTTCGGCTCCGTCGGCCTGCTGCCGCGCACCTGGAACCCGGGCAACTACGCCGACGGCTGGACCGCGGCGGACGGCAGCACCTTCGGCCGGCCCCTGCTCAACTCCCTGATCGTGAGCGCCGGGGCGGTCGCCGGCAATCTGATCGCCTGCTCGCTCGCCGCCTTCGCCTTCGCCCGCCTCGAATTCCGTTTCAAACGGGTGGCGTTCGCGCTGATGATGGTCACCATCATGCTGCCGGCGCAGGTGACGATCATCCCGCAGTACATCCTGTTCCACTCGCTCGGCTGGGTGAACACCTATCTTCCGCTGATCCTGCCGAAGTTCTTCGCCGTGGACGCCTTCTTCATCTTCCTGATGGTGCAGTTCATCCGGGGGATCCCGCGCGACCTCGACGACGCCGCCGCGCTCGACGGCTGCCACCCGGGGCAGATCTACCTCAAGGTGATCCTCCCGCTGCTGACCCCGGCGCTGGTCACCACCGCGATCTTCACCTTCCTCTGGACCTACAACGACTTCTTCTCCCAGCTCATCTACGTCTCCCAGGCGGAGCTGTACACGGTGCCCCTCGCCCTCCGTCAGTTCGTCGACGGAACCGGGCAGTCCGAGTTCGGGCCCATGTTCGCGATGAGCACCCTCTCGCTGCTCCCCACCCTCCTGCTGTTCGTGATCTTCCAGCGGCTGATCGTGGACGGCATCTCCACCTCGGGGATGAAGTGATGACCGCCCACCCCGCCCGGATCTGGTGGGCGGGCCCCCTCTACGAGGCCCTCGCCACCGCCTGCCGGTATCTGCTGCTCAGCCTCGCCTGGACGCTCTGCGCCGCCCCGCTGGTCACCGCCCCGGCCGCGACCTGCGCCCTGGTCGCGACGGTACGCGGCTGGGCCGCCGGCCACGAGGGCCCCGTACTCGCCACGTTCCTCACCCGTCTGCGGCGCTCGGCCCGTACCAGCACGCTCGCCGCCGCGCTCCTGCTGCCCGGCGGAGCACTGCTCGCGGTCAACGCCGTCATCGTCCCGCACATGGCGGGGCAGCGCCCGTATCTGACCGTCGCGCTGGCCTCGGTGGCCCTCCCTTACCTGGGGTTCTGCGCCAACCTGGTCCCCGTTCTGGCCGCCGGGGACCGGGGCGTCCGGGACGCCTTCCGCCGTACGGCCGAACGCCTCGTCCGGCACCCCGCACCGGCGCTGCTCACCACCGCCGTCGCCGTCACCGCCGCCCTCTGCCTCTATGTCCAGCCGCTCACCGCGCTGGTCCTCGCCGCGCCCGCCGCCCGGCTGGCCGCCACATCTTCCTGAGGAGACCTCCATGACCTCGATCGAGATCCGGGGAACGGACTTCGTGGTCGACGGGCAGACCGCCCATCGGGGCCACACCCTCGACGGCATCCCGCTCGACGGGCTGCTGCTCAACAGCCGTATGATCAACGGCGCCTTCGACGACGCGAACCCCGGCACGACCCACCTCTGGGCCTATCCGGACACCGGGGTCTGGGACGCCGAGCGCAACACCCGCGAGTTCCTCGCCGCCATGCCCCAGTGGAAGGCGGACGGGCTCGACGCGTTCACCATCGGCGTGCAGGGCGGCAGCCCGCAGGGCTACTCCACCGAACAGCCCTGGGACAACGCGGGGTTCACGGCATCGGGCCGGCTGAAGGACGCGTACCGGGAGCGGCTGGGCCGCATCATCGAGGAGGCCGACCGGCTGGGCCTCGTCGTCATCCTGGACATCTTCTACCACGGCCAGGACCACCGGCTCCGCGACGAGACGGCGATCAGGCGGGCGATCACCGAGGTGTGTACGTGGGTGCTCCGCTCGGAGTGGCGCCATGTGCTGCTGGAGATCGCCAACGAGGTCAACTGGCACCGGCACTACACCCATGACCTGATCAAGGCGGGACGCGTCCACGAACTGATCGCCCACGCGAAGTCGGTCACGTACGAGGGCCGCAGGCTGCTGGTGAGCACGAGCTTCCTCGCCCACCCGCCCATCGTCACCGAACAGGTCCTCCGGGAGGCCGACTACA
Source organism: Streptomyces sp. NPDC093085 (assembly GCF_040683935.1). Lineage (NCBI taxonomy): Bacteria > Bacillati > Actinomycetota > Actinomycetes > Kitasatosporales > Streptomycetaceae > Streptomyces > Streptomyces sp. NPDC093085. The sequence continues at coordinate 798,238 of NZ_JBFBFB010000002.1, forward strand.
TCCTGGTCCACGGCAACGGGACCCCCGCCCCCGACCGGCTGCGGGAGATGGTCGAGGAGATCAGGGCCACCCCCGGGTACACCCCGAAGCCCATCATGTTCAACGAGGACGACCACTTCGACTTCGAGGCGCCCCACAACCACATGAAGGCGGCCCTCGCGGCCGGCGCCTCCTGGGGATACTTCGACCCCGGTTCGGTCACCACCGACCCGCCCCGGCCGACCCGGGGCGACTACCACAACGGCTACCAGGCCGTTCCCGTCGACTGGCGGGCCGGCACCGCGACGAAGCGGGCGTTCTTCGCCACGCTACGACGCGTGCGCTGACGCCCGGCCCACGTCCGACCGGCCCGCATCCGACCGGCCCGCATCCGACCGGCCCGCATCCGACCGGCGCGCATCCGCCTGCCCGGCACCCTCGGCGAGCACGTCCCCGACATAACGGTCGGCGAAGTCGCCCATGTGGTGGGTGAGGGTCTCCCGTACCGCCGTCACATCGCCGGACCGGATCGCCTCCACGATCGGGAGATGGTCCTCGCAGCGCATCCTGCCGGAGGCCCGGTCCGGCCCGGCGGCGATGATCATCATCCGGATCTGGCTGATGAGCTGATTCCAGGAGGTGCTCAGCGTCCTGCTCTCGGTGAGCTCGCAGAGGAGGGCGTGGAAGCCGAGATCGAACTCGATCCGCTCACCGAAACTCAGCCCCGGCCGGTCCAGCAGCCTGACCTTCTCCTCCAGCAGAGCGGCGAACTCGGCGCGCCGGGGGCTCTCCGCGAGCTTCGAGGCGGCCAGGATCTCCAGCACCGTCCTGACCTCGAACACCTCCGCGATCTCACGGGCGTTGAGGCTCCGTACCCGCATCCGCCCCTTGCCGTTGTTGACGAGCAGCCCCTCGGCCTCGATCGGCCGCAGGGCCTCGCGGAGCGTCCCCCTGCTGACCCCGAGCTCCTCACTGAGCTGGACCTCCTTGACCCGCTCCCCCGGCTTCAGCGCGCCGGACACGATCTGGTCGCGGAGATACGCGATGCACCGCTCGCGGAGACTACGGCGATCGAAGGGGCCCGCATCACTCAGACTCATACGCAGAGGGTAGCCGCCCGGGGACCGGCGTACGACGGGCGGCGGATCCGCCCCCGGCCGGCCCCCGGAGACGGTTACAACCGGCGACCGGTGCCCCTACACTTGCGTCCGCCGGAAACCCGTTGACCTGGGACAACGCCGTCCTGTAACTGGTCGGGCCAGTAAGGAGCGCTCCCCTTGTTCTACTACGTACTGAAATACGTGCTGCTGGGACCGCTGCTGCGGCTGCTGTTCCGGCCCAGGATCGAGGGTCTTGAGCACATCCCCGCCGACGGCGCCGCGATCGTCGCCGGCAACCATCTCTCGTTCTCCGACCACTTCCTCATGCCCGCGATCCTCAAGCGGCGCATCACCTTCCTCGCCAAGGCCGAGTACTTCACCGGACCCGGCCTCAAGGGCAGACTGACGGCGTTCTTCTTCCGGAGCGCCGGGCAGATCCCGGTGGACCGCTCGGGCAAGGAGGCGGGCCAGGCCGCCATCCGCGAGGGGCTGGGCGTCCTGGCCCGGAAGGAGCTGCTCGGGATCTACCCGGAGGGCACCCGCTCGCACGACGGCCGGCTCTACAAGGGCAAGGTGGGCGTCGCGGTGATGGCGATCAGGGCCCAGGTGCCGGTGGTGCCGTGTGCGATGGTCGGCACCTTCGAGATCCAGCCGCCGGGCCAGGTGCTCCCCAGGATCAAGCGGGTCACCATCCGGTTCGGCGAGCCCCTGGACTTCTCGCGCTACGCCGGCCTGGAGCACCAGAAGGCGGCGGTCCGCGCGGTCACCGACGAGATCATGTACGCGATCCTCGGGCTCTCCGGGCAGGAGTACGTGGACCGGTACGCGGCCGAGGTGAAGGCCGAGGAGGCGAAGTCCGCCCCGGCGCGGAAGTTCCCCCGCCCGCGCCGCTGAGCACGGTCCTAGGGGACGGCCGGTCCGGATCGGACCGGCCGCCCCCTTTTCACCGTGCCGTCCCTACGGCTTGGGCGTGGCGTGCGGGGCGCAGGTCACGTCCGTACGGTCCAGCGCGCCGGTGAGCAGGTAGTCCTTCACCCGGTCGTTGACGCACGGGTTGACCAGGTTGGTGATGCCGTGCGACCCGGCGTCCCGCTCGGTGATCAGACGGGAGCCCTTGAACCGCTGGTGCAGTTCGACGGCGCCCGCGTACGGGGTGGCCGCGTCCCGCGTGGACTGCGTGATCAGCACCGGCGGCAGCCCCTTGCCGGTCTTCACCTCCACCGGGGTCTGCTGCTTGACGCCCCAGGTGGCGCACGGCAGGTTCATCCAGGTGTTGGACCAGGTGAGGAACGGGTGGTCGCGGTGGAGCCGGGTGGTGTCCCGGTCCCAGGTGCGCCAGTTGGTGGGCCACTTGGCGTCGGTGCACTCGACGGCGGTGTACACGGCGTTGCCGTTCTCCGACTTGATGTTGCCGGCCGTGTCCGACAGGTCGGGGGATCCGGCGTCGATGAGCGGCTGGGTCTCCCCGGCGAGGTACTTGCTCCAGAGGGTCGCGGTGGAGACCCACGCGGAGTCGTAGTACGCGGCGCTCTGGAAGACACCGAGCAGTTCCTCGGGGCCGACCACCCCGCCGAGCGGGTTCTTCTTGGCGGCGGCCCGCAGGGTGTTCCACTGGGCACGCACCTCGGCGGTGGTCTTCCCGATGTGGAAGGCGGCGTCGTTCTTCGCCACCCACTCCAGCCAGTCGGTGAAGCGGGTCTCGAAGGCGACGTCCTGGTCCAGGTTGGCCTGGTACCAGATCTTCTCCTTCGACGGGTTGACCACACTGTCGACGACCATGCGGCGCACATGCGTGGGGAAGAGCGTGCCGTAGACGGCGCCCAGGTACGTACCGTACGAGACGCCGACGTAGTTGAGCTTCTGCTCGCCCAGCGCGGCCCGGATGACATCGAGGTCACGGGCGGTGTTGGGGGTCGTCATGTGCGGCAGCATCCAGCCGCTGCGCTCCTTGCAGCCGTCCGCGTACTCGGCCGCCAGCTTCCGCTGCGCGCGCTTGTCGGCCTCGCTGTCGGGGACCGGGTCGGCCTTGGGCGCCTTGACGAACTCCTGCGGGTCGACACAGGAGATGGGCGTGGAGCGGCCCACCCCGCGCGGGTCGAAGCCGACGAAGTCGTATGCCTTGGCCGTCTCCGCCCAGATGGCGTTCTTGGTGGTGACCCGGCGCGGGAAGGCGAGTCCCGAGCCGCCGGGGCCGCCGGGGTTGTAGACCAGGGCGCCCTGGCGCTCGCCCGGGGTGCCGGTGGCGCCGATACGGTCGACGGCGAGCTTGATCTGCCGGCCGCCGGGCTTGGTGTAGTCGAGCGGGACGGTGACGTAGCCGCACTGGATGGGCTTCTCCAGCGCCCAGTCGGCCGGGCAGTCCTGCCAGTCGATGCCCTTCTTCGCTGCGCGCTCGGCGGCGATCTTCGCGCCGTACGCCGCCGGGCCGTCCTGGTGCCGGCTCTCGGCGGTGGCCGCCGGTGCGGCCATGGCGCCCGCTATGAGCGTGCCGGCGAGCAGCGTGCCTGCCGAGCCGAGCACCGCTGTGCGTCTCACGTGGTACCTCCCCCTGATGGGGCGCCGCCCGTGCGGCGCCGTTTCCACGAGCTTCCCGGGATCTTTACGCGGGCGAGGCCGCCCCGAACAGATCGTATGGGAATATCTTTACCCAACCCATAACCGGTGACCCGGTTCCGCTCAGCGGTGCACCGCCACGGCCGGGGCGGCCGGGGCGCGTGGCCCGTGCGCCGCCTCCGCGAGCAGTTCGCGCAGGGCCTCGTCGAGGAGGAGCCGGAGCGCCAGGGCGTCCGGGGCGACCGCGGTGACCAGGGCGGCGGGACCGGCGAGCGGGGTCCGTACGGCGGTGGGGCCCAGGATCAGCGGGGTGACCGGGTGCTCGGCGAACGCCGGTGCCACGACGAGGAGTTGGCCGAGCGCCCGGTGTCCTGCCACCCCGGCGGGGCCGTCCCAGCCGGCCGGGGCGCCGGGGCCGCACGCCGTCTCCTGGTCGAGGAGGGGACGCCCTGCGCGGTGGACCGTGAGCCGGCTGGAGAGGGTGCCGGGCTCCTCGCCGTACCGGCCGAGGATCTGCTCCTCGCGTACGACCAGCAGGGCGGTGGGGGCCACCTCGGCCCGGGTGCGCAGCCGCAGCTCGCTGCCGTACGCCGAGATGGTCTGTTCGGGCAGCCAGCGCAGCTCGGCCCCCTCGCCCACGGTGAGCCGTACGTCGTAGTGGGCGGGGGCGGGGACCCGGCCCGGCAGGGCGAGGGTGGCGGCGGCGCTGTCCACGGTCAGCGCGGCGCCCTCCCGTGCCTCGGCCTCGACGGTGAGCCGGTCGCCGCCGAGCGGTGCGCTCATGGCGCCGACGAGGGTGACCCGGCTGCCGGGCCCGGTGGCCCGGGTGCGGCGTGGTGCGAGCGGCCCCTCGCCGGTCAGTACGGGCAGCCCGGTGCGGGTGGCGACGATCCTGGCGGTGGCGCGGAGGCTCATGCGGTCCAGTCGGCGAGCCGGCCGAGCACCCAGTCGGCGATGGGCCGCACCCCGTCCTCGCTCTTCAGCGAGGTGAAGGCGACGGGGAGTTCGCCGCGCTGCTCCTTGGCGTCGCGGGCCATCCGGCCGAGGTCGGAGCCGACGTACGGGGCGAGGTCGGTCTTGTTGACGACGAGGAGGTCGGCGGTGGTGACCCCGGGGCCGCCCTTGCGCGGGATGTCGTCGCCGCCCGCCACGTCGATCACGAAGATCTGGGCGTCCACGAGCCCCTTGGAGAAGGTGGCGGTGAGGTTGTCGCCGCCGGACTCGACCAGGATCAGATCGAGCGGCCCCACGGCGTCCTCCAGGTCCTCGACGGCTTCGAGGTTGGCGGAGATGTCGTCGCGGATCGCGGTGTGCGGGCAGGCGCCGGTCTCGACGGCCTGGATGCGCTCGGGCGGCAGGACGGCGTGCCGGAGCAGGAAGGCGGCGTCCTCGCGGGTGTAGATGTCGTTGGTGACGACGGCGAGGGAGAGCCGGTCGCGCAGGGCGCGGCAGAGCGCGGCGACGGTCGCCGTCTTGCCGGAGCCGACGGGCCCGCCGAGGCCGATACGGAGGGCGCGGCGCCGCCCGTCGGGGCGTACGGCGTCGGCGGAGACGGCCGCCGGGCCCGCGTGGCCGTGGTCGAGATGCATGGTGCGGCTCCTGTCGGAGTAGGTCGGGCGGACGGGTGCGGGCTCAGGACGGGTACGGGCTCAGGACGGGTACGGGCTCAGGAGGCGAAGAGGCGGACCGGCCAGGCCGCGTGGGCCTGCGCCATGATGTCGAGCAGCGGCCCGGAGGCGGCGGGCAGGGCCGCGCTCCCCTCGGCGGCGGCGCGCTCCGCGTACCCGGTGGCCTCCTCGGCGACCCGGTCGAGGGCGGGGGCGAGCCCGGCGAGGACGGCGGTGGCCTCGAAGGGGTCGAGGGAGAGCAGCCGGACCACCGCCGTGGCGGGGCCGCTGACCGTCTCGTACGCCGCGCAGTACGCCGCGTCGAGCGGGGTGAGGCCGGCCGCGCGGGCGGTCACCCCGAGGACGACGGGCTGGTGGGCGCCGCGCGGGCGGGCGGCGGCGAGCGCGTCGAGTTCCGGTCCTGGCCAGGTGGCGCGGGCGGCCCGCAGGAGCTGCCGGCCGAGCCGGCGCGCGGTGGCCCGCAGGGCGGCGGCGGGGGTGCGGGCGTCGGCGGCCTCGTCCAGCTCCAGCGGGTCCAGGCCCCGGGCCGCCGCGGCGGCGAGCGCCGCCGAGGTGAGCCCGGTGGTGTGCAGCCGCCCCCGGCAGTACCCGGCCAGCTCCCCGGCGTCCCGGATCCGGCCCGCCTCGACCGCCGGTTCGGCGCCACCGGAGTGGGCGTGGCCGCCGGCCGGGAAGCGGCCGTCGGCGAGGACGAGCAGAGCGGCCCGGCTCATCGCGCACCCGCCGGAGATTCGTTCATCGGCCGCCCTGTCAGAAGAGGAAGTAGCGCTGGGCCATGGGGAGTTCGGCGGCGGGCGCGGGCTCGACCGGCTCGCCGTCGATCCGTACGGTGAAGGTGTCGGCGTCCACCTCGACGCGGGGCAGCGCGTCGTTCTCCCGCATATCGGCCTTGGTGGTCCGCCGGGTGTTGCGGATGGGGACGAACTCCTTGGCCAGGCCGAGGCGTTCACCGATACCGTCCTCGATCGCCGGCTCCGAGACGAAGTTGAGGGAGGAGACGGCCGCCGCCCGGCCCAGCGCCCCGAACATCGGCCGGGGCAGCACCGGTTGGGGGGTGGGGATGGAGGCGTTGGCGTCGCCCATCTGCGCGTAAGCGATCTGCCCGCCCTTGACGACGACCTGCGGCTTCACCCCGAAGAACGCCGGGTCCCAGAGGACCAGGTCGGCGAGTTTGCCGCGCTCCACGGAGCCGACGCGGTCGTCGAGGCCCTGGGCGACCGCCGGGTTGATGGTGTATTTGGCGACATAGCGGCGGGCCCGGTGGTTGTCGGCGCGCCCGTCGCCGGGGAGGGCGCCCCGGCGCCGCTTCATCACATGCGCGGTCTGCCAGGTCCGCAGGATGACCTCGCCCACCCGGCCCATGGCCTGGGAGTCCGAGGAGAGGATCGAGATGGCGCCGAGGTCGTGGAGGATGTCCTCGGCCGCGATGGTGGAGGGCCGGATCCGGGACTCGGCGAAGGCGAGGTCCTCGGGCACGGCGGGGTTGAGGTGGTGGCAGACCATCAGCATGTCGAGGTGTTCCTCGATGGTGTTGACGGTGTGCGGCCGGGTCGGGTTGGTGGAGCTGGGCAGGACATGGGGCTCGGAGACGACGGTGATGATGTCGGGCGCGTGGCCGCCGCCCGCGCCCTCGGTGTGGTACGCGTGGATGGTGCGGCCCGCGATGGCGGCGAGGGTGTCGCCGACGAAGCCCGCCTCGTTCAGTGTGTCGGTGTGAATGGCGAGCTGGGCGCCGCTCTCCTCGCAGACCCGCAGACAGGCGTCGATGACGGCGGGGGTGGCGCCCCAGTCCTCGTGGATCTTGAACCCGAGGGCGCCGCCGCGGAGTTGGGCGTGCATGGCGTCGCGGGACATGGTGTTGCCCTTGCCGAGCAGCCCGATGTTGACGGGGAAGGTCTCCAGCGCCTCGAACATCCGGGCGAGGTGCCAGGAGCCGGGGGTGATGGTGGTGGCCTTGGTGCCCTCGGCGGGTCCGGTGCCGCCGCCGACGAGGGTGGTGATCCCGGCGGCGAGGGCCTCGTCGACGACCGTCGGCGAGATGAAGTGGATATGGGTGTCGATCGCCCCGGCGGTGACGATCCGCCCGTTGCCCACGATGACCTCGGTCTCGGGGCCGATGACCAGGTCGGGGTGGACCCCGTCCATCGTGTCGGGGTTGCCGGCCTTGCCGATGCCGGTGATCAGGCCGTCCCGGATGCCGATGTCGGCCTTGACGACGCCCCAGTGGTCGAGGATGACGGCGCCGGTGATCACGGTGTCGGGCGCGCCCTCCGCCCTGGTGGTCCTGGCCTGGCCCATCGACTCGCGGATGACCTTGCCGCCGCCGAACACCGCCTCGTCCCCAGCGCGTCCGGGCCCGCCGCAGCGGTCCTCCTCGATCTCGATCAGCAGATCGGTGTCGGCGAGCCGGATCCGGTCGCCGGTGGTGGGGCCGAAGAGGTCGGCGTAGGCGGGGCGGGAGAGCGCGTCAGTCATCGAGGGAACCTCCGGTCTCCCCGCGCAGTCCGGGCACGACCCGCAGACCGGCGAGGGGGACGAGTGCGACGGCGACGGGGATGCCGGGTTCGAAGCGGACGGCGGTGCCGGCGGCGATGTGCAGCCGCCGGCCCCGGGCGGCGGCCCGGTCGAACTCCAGGCCCGGGTTGGCCTCGGCGAAGTGGTAGTGGGAGCCGACCTGGACGGGCCGGTCGGCGGTGTTGACGACGGTGAGCCCGGTGACCTCGCGCCCCTCGTTGAGGGGCACGGGCTCGTCGGCGTAGAGGATCTCCCCGGGAATCATGGCCGCTCCTCCGTCAGACGATCGGATCGTGGACGGTGACCAGCTTGGTGCCGTCCGGGAAGGTGGCCTCGACCTGCACGTCGTGGATCATCTCGGGGATGCCCTCCATGACGTCGTCGCGGCCGAGCACCTGACGCCCCGACGCCATCAGTTCGGCGACGCTCCTGCCGTCCCTGGCCCCTTCGAGGACATGCGAGGTGATCAGGGCGACCGCCTCGGGGTGGTTGAGCCGCAGCCCGCGCGCCCGGCGCTTCTCGGCCACATCGGCGGCCACATGGATGAGCAGGCGCTCCTGCTCGTGCGGCGACAGTCGCACTCTTCCACCTCACCCTCTCCGGGCCCGGTCGACGGCCGGGCCGAGCGTGATCTTAGCCAACGGCAACGCTCCGTCGAAGGGTCACCAGGGGCCTCCGCAGGGCGGCTTAGCAAGGTAGGACGGAAGTTTTACGGAAGTTTTTCGGACACGTTAACCGCAGCACACCCGGGGCCGGGGGGCGCCCCGGCGGCTACTCGGGCCGGTGCTCGGGCCGGTGCTCGGCGGCGATGCCGAAGCGGCGCCGTTCGCCCGGGGCGGAATCGACGGGACGGAGCGACGAGACCGAGCTGATCATGGGCTCCTCCGCCGCCTCGGCCACCGCCTCCGGCTCACTCTCCAGCCGCTCCAGGTCGGCGGCGGAGACTAGCGCGACCAGCGGCTTTCCATGCCGGGTCACGACGACGCGCTCCCCGCCGTAGACGACTCGGTTGATCAGATCCGCCAGCTCTGCCCGGGCTTGCGTCACCGGAATCTCATAGGCCATGCCCTCATTCTGCCTTCTGTACGTCCTGTACATTTTTTACAGAGAGCCGTCCCCATCGCGGCACACCCCGTGGTGCCCGCGCCCCTGAGGAGAGGTACGCCATGAACCGTCCTTCGGCCCGCCACGTCCTGCCCGAGTTCACCGAGCGGACCAGCACCGGGTTCCGCACCCGCGACCCGTACTCCCGGCTGCTGGAGGACCGGATCGTCTTTCTGGGCACACCGGTCGACGACACCGCCGCCAACGATGTCGTGGCGCAGTTCATCCACCTCGAATACGCCGCGCCCGACCGGGACATCAGCCTCTACATCAACTCGCCGGGCGGCTCGATCAGCGCGATGTGCGCGATCTACGACACGATGCGGATCGTCACCTGCGACGTGGAGACCATCGTCCTGGGCCAGGCCGTCTCGACCGCCGCCGTGCTCCTCGCGGCCGGCACCCCCGGCAAACGGATGGCGCTGCCCGGTGCCCGGGTCGTCCTCCAGCAGCCCACCGCCGAGGAGCCGATGCACGGGCAGCCCTCCGACCTGCTGATCCACGCGGAGGAGCTGCTCCGGCTGCGCACCCTGGTCACCACGACCCTCGCGAGCCACACCGGAAACACGGCCGAGCGGATCGCGGCCGACATCGACCGGGCCACGATCCTCGACGCGCCCGGGGCGCGCGGGTACGGCCTCGTCGACCATGTCGTACGGAACCGGGCGGCCACCCTCGGCGGACGGTGAGCATCCGCCGCTGAGCGGAGGCCGGCCCGGAGCGCCGTCGGTGGAGTTGGGGGGGCGGAACCTTCCCGGATGGCCGCGTCCGTATGAGAAGGACTCGCGCATTCGGCGTATGAACCGATGAGACGGAATCGGCGAGGCGAGTTGCGCGATCCGGCCGGAGGGGACCGGTTCGCGATCACTGCACCGCAGGTACGGGCCTCATCGAGGGCTCCGGAACCGGGACATGACACCCCTTCGCCACCCACATGGGCCAAGGGTGAGTAACTTCACATATCGTCGTTTCAGACGGAAACCGCCCCTGCTCTGGGTCAAGATCCCTGGGACGACAAGCCCCCGCCACCCCCGGCGGGGCGGTCCGGGCGGACGCCGAGTCCTGCCGCCGTTCCGGATGACGGGTCGACAGGAGTGGATCGGCAGGAGTGGAGGACCCAGGCAGTACGGGTCGACGCGCCAGTGGTCGTCCCTCGGGGTGAAGCCGCATCCGCGGCCGGGCAACTTCGCCAGCCCGAACCCGACAGGTCATCCTTCACAGGCGGCTGACGAAGGGTTGCGCATGGCCGCGCAGACATATGTCCCGTCTCTGCTCTCCCGGGCGGGGGCCGTATCGGCCCTCACCCTCGCCGCCGTGGCCGGCTCGGTGGTGGTCCCCGGGGCGACCACCGAGGCCGAGGCCGCCACGCACAGCGCCCGGGCGCTGAAGGTCGCGGCGTCGAAGAAGGGGTCCCCGTACAAGTGGGGTGCGACGGGGCCGCACCGCTTCGACTGCTCCGGGCTGACGCTCTACTCGTTCCAGAAGGCGGGGAAGAAGCTCCCCCGCACGGCCCAGGCCCAGTACAACAAGACCCGGCACATCTCGCCGTCCTCGCGCCGCAAGGGCGATCTGGTCTTCTTCCACTCGGGAAGCAGCGTCTACCACGTGGGGATCTACGCGGGCAACGGAAGGATCTGGCACTCGCCGAAGACCGGCTCACTGGTCCGGCTGGAGAAGATCTGGTCGAAGAGCGTCTGGTACGGGCGGGTGAAGTGAGCCCGGGGTGAGCGGGCGGTGAGCGGGCGCCGGCCGTCTCCGGGGCCCCGGCCGTCGGGCCGGCCGGGTGGTCCTACGGGGCGGCCGGGGCCAGCGGGACCGTCCAGGGGAGCGCGATCCAGACGGTCTTGCCGCCCTCGTCGGTCGGGGTGACCGAGAGCCGTCCGCCCGCCTCGGCGGTCAGCGAGCGCACGATGACCATCCCCCGGCCGTTGTCCTGCTGCACGGCCGCGGGGAGCCGCTGGGGCCAGCGCGGATGACTGTCCGTCACCCCGACGCGCAGCCGCTCGGCGCGGTCGAGGCGGACCTCCACGGTGAAGGTGGGCGACTGGCCGAAGGTGTGCTGCACCGCGTTGGTGGCGAGCTCGGAGAGGATCAGCCGGACGGTGCCGGCCAGCGCCGCCTCCTCCGGCAGTCCCCACTCGGTCAGGAGATCCGCGACATATCTTCGGGCGGTGGGTACCGAACGGGGCTCGCTCGGCAGGGTGATGGTTGCTTCCTGGTGGTCGGCCATGGCGACGGTGTCCCTTTCCCGCCGGACCGGACTCCGGCACAGAGCGGATGACTGCGCGGACGGCCTCGGACCGTGCTGCGCGACAGCCTGCCACTGATGGCACCATCCTTACCGCCGATCCACCGGGATCCGCATATATCTGTCGCTCGAAGCGGTGAACTCTGCAACGCGAGACCGTATTTGGGCGCCGGAAAGACGACTTCTCCCCTCCCCGGACCCGCCCGGCCGGCACGACCTGCACGGCCTGCCCGGCCCGCACGGCCCGCCGGTGCGGCGGCCGGGCGGGCCGGGGCTCCGTCAACGCGCCGGGTGGTCTCCGCCGGCCCCCGCGCTCCCCATCCGGTACGCCGCCTCCGGCGCCCGCGCCACGACCGTCCGTACCGCCGCGCCGATCTGCTCGTCCGTCAGGTCGGCGCGGGCCGTCAGCCGGATCCGGGAGATGCCGTCCGGCACCGACGGCGGCCGGAAACACCCCACGGCCACCCCGGCGCTCCGGCAGTCGGCGGCCCACGCCAGGGCCGCCTCGGGGGACGGCGCCTGGACGGAGACCACGGCGGCGTCCGGCCGTACGGCCGTCAGCCCGGCCTCCGTCAGCAGCCGGTGCAGGGTACGGGCGACCTCCCCGGCCCGCGCGGCACGCTCCGGCTCGCGGCGCAGCAGCCGCAGGCTCTCCAGGGCGGCGCCCACCGAGGCGGGGGCGAGCCCGGTGTCGAAGATGAACGTCCGCGCGGCGTTGACGAGATGGCCGATCACCCGGGCGGGGCCCAGGATCGCGCCGCCCTGGGCGCCCAGCGCCTTGGAGAGGGTGACGGTCGCCACCACCCCCGGGGCCCCGGCCAGGCCCGCCGCCGCCAGGGTGCCCCGGCCGCCCGGACCGAGCACACCGAACCCGTGTGCGTCGTCGATCAGCAGCGCCGCGCCCCGGCCCCGGCAGACGGCGGCCAGCCCGGCGAGGGGCGCGGCGTCGCCGTCCACCGAGAAGACCGCGTCGCTGACCACCAGGGCGCGCCGCCCGGGGTGGGCGTCGAGGTTCTTGGCGACGGCCTCCGGGTCGGCGTGCGGGACGACGACGGTCTCGGCGGGGGAGAGCCGGCAGCCGTCCACGATCGAGGCGTGGTTGGTGGCGTCGGAGACGAGCAGCGTGTCGCGGGCGGTGAGCGCGGTGAGGGCGGCGAGGTTGGCGGCGTACCCGGAGGAGAGGACGAGCGCGGCCTCGAAGCCGCAGAACGCGGCGAGTTCGGCTTCGAGCGCGGTGTGCAGTTCGGTGGTGCCGGTGACCAGCCGGGAGCCGGTGGCGCCGGCGCCCCAGCGGCGGGCGGCCCCGGCGGCGGCGCCGGTCACGGCGGGGTGCCGGGTGAGGCCGAGGTAGTCGTTGCCCGCGAGGTCGAGGAGGGCGGAGTCGGCGGGGCGCGGCCGGAGCGTACGGACCAGGCCGGCCCGCTCGCGCCGGACCGCCTCGGCGTCGGTCCAGTCGAACGGGTCGGCGGGGGCGGTCGGGTCGCGGGGGTCCTGTTCCATCGTCCCGTCCTCCTTTTGTAGGCAGCTCACAGACCCTAACCACCGTCGAACCGTTTTTTACTGTGGCTATGCACACACCGCGATCCGGCGGTGTTGTCGGGTTCCTCCGTGGTCACAGCGGCCCCGGTAGGAAAGGATCGGCCCATGGATCTGCTGAACAGGCTGGTGGAGAAGGGCCTGCGGCGCGAGCTGCCGACCCGCGAAGAAGCGCTCGCCGTACTGGCGACCTCCGACGAGGACGTGCTCGACGTGGTCGCGGCGGCCGGCCGGGTGCGCCGGGAGTGGTTCGGGCGCCGGGTGAAGCTGAACTATCTGATCAACATGAAATCGGGCCTCTGCCCCGAGGACTGCTCGTACTGCTCGCAGCGGCTCGGCTCGAAGGCGGAGATCCTCAAGTACACCTGGCTCAAGCCGGAGGAGGCCACCAAGGTCGCCGCCGCGGGGGTGGCGGGCGGCGCCAAGCGGGTCTGTCTGGTCGCGAGCGGCCGGGGGCCGACGGACCGGGACATCGACCGGGTCTCCCGGACCATCGAGGCGATCAAGGAGCAGAACGAGGAGGTCGAGGTCTGCGCCTGCCTCGGGCTGCTCTCCGCCGGGCAGGGCGAGCGGCTCAGGGCGGCGGGCGCCGACGCGTACAACCACAACCTCAACACGTCCGAGGCGACGTACGGGGACATCACGACCACCCACACCTACGAGGACCGGGTCGACACCGTACGGCTGGCGCAGGGCGCCGGGCTCTCCGCGTGCTCCGGGCTGATCGCCGGGATGGGGGAGAGCGACGAGGACCTGGTCGACGTGGTCTTCTCGCTGCGCGCGCTCGACCCCGACTCCGTGCCGGTGAACTTCCTGATCCCCATGGAGGGCACCCCGCTCGAAAAGGAGTGGCACCTCACCCCGCAGCGGTGTCTGCGGATCCTGGCGATGGTCCGGTTCGTCTGCCCGGATGTCGAGGTACGGCTGGCGGGCGGGCGCGAGGTCCATCTGCGGACGCTCCAGCCGCTCGCCCTCCACCTGGCCAACTCGATCTTCCTGGGCGACTATCTGACCAGCGAGGGCCAGGCGGGCCAGGCCGATCTGGACATGATCGCGGACGCGGGCTTCGAGGTGGAGGGCGCGGGCACGACGACGCTCCCCGGCCACCGGGCGGGCGGCTGCGCCCCCTACGGCGGGGACGGCGACGGCGGCGCCGGGTGCGGTGGCGGGGCGGAAGCGGCAGGCACGGGGTGCGGTGGCGGGGCAGGGGCGGCCGACGCGGCGCCCGCGACGGATACGGCCGCTGAGCCGGCCGCCGTTCCGACTGCCGTCCCGGCCGCCGGAGCGACCCCGTCCGGGCTCCGGAAGGACCTGGTCTCCGTACGGCGCAGGGGCGCGGGAACCGATCTGGCCCCCAATGCCTGACCGGCCCCACCCCGCCGGATCCCGGTCACCCGCCGGACCGCACCACCCCGCCGGAGCGTCGCCGTCCGCCGGGCCGCTCACCCCGGACGCCCTGCTCGACCTGGACCGGGCCCATGTCTGGCACCCGTACGGCCCGATGCCGGGCCGTACGGACCCGCTGGTCGTGGAGTCGGCCTCCGGGGTACGGCTCCGGCTCGCCCGGGAGACGTACGGCCGGCGCGAGCTGGTCGACGGCATGGCGTCCTGGTGGTCGGCGATCCACGGCTACAACCATCCGGTGCTCAACGAGGCGGCGCGCGGGCAGTTGGACCGGATGAGTCATGTGATGTTCGGCGGGCTCACCCATGAGCCCGCCGTCCGGCTCGCGGCCCGGCTGGTCGAGATCACCCCGGATCCGCTGCGCCATGTCTTCCTCGCCGACTCGGGCTCCGTCTCGGTCGAGGTCGCCGTCAAGATGTGCCTCCAGTACTGGCGTTCGGCGGGCCGTCCGGCCAAGCGGCGGCTGCTGACCTGGCGCGGCGGCTACCACGGGGACACCTGGCAGCCGATGTCGGTGTGCGACCCGGAGGGCGGGATGCACGCGCTGTGGGCGGGGGTGCTGCCCGAGCAGATCTTCGCGGAGGCGCCGCCCGCCGGGTACGACGAGGGGTACGCCGAGGGGCTGCGGGCGCTCATCGCCCGCCACGCCGACGAACTCGCCGCGGTGATCGTCGAGCCGGTCGTCCAGGGCGCGGGCGGGATGCGCTTCCACTCCCCCGGGTATCTGCGGGTCCTGCGGGAGGCGTGCGACGCGCACGATGTCCTGCTGATCCTGGACGAGATCGCCACCGGATTCGGCCGTACGGGGACGCTCTTCGCCGCCGAACAGGGCGGGATCTGCCCCGATGTGATGTGTGTCGGCAAGGCGCTGACCGGCGGTTATCTCACGATGGCCGCGACGCTCTGCACCCCTCGGGTGGCCGAGGGCATCGCACGCGGGAAGGTCCCGGTGCTGGCGCACGGGCCGACGTTCATGGGCAATCCGCTGGCCGCCGCCGTCGCGCTCGCCTCGATCGACCTGCTGCTCGGCCAGGACTGGGCGAGCGAGGTCCGGCGGATCGAGGCGGGGCTGCGCGCCGGGCTCGCGCCGGCCGCGGCGGTGCCGGGGGTGCGGGAGGTACGGGTGCGGGGCGCGATCGGGGTGGTGCAGCTCGACCGCGAGGTGGACATGGCCGCCGCGACCAGGGCGGCGGTGCGGGAGGGCGTCTGGCTGCGGCCGTTCCGCGACCTCGTCTACACGATGCCGCCGTATGTGACGGGGGACGACGACATCGCCCGGATCTGCCGTGCGGTGGTCGCGGTGGCGACGGACGCGGCGACGACGGACGCGGCGACGACGCGGAAAGGATGAGGGAAAGGGTGATCCAGTACACATGCCGACAGTGATCGTGACCGGGACCGGGACGGAGATCGGCAAGACCGTCGTGACGGCCGCCGTGGCCGCGGCGGCGGTGGCCGGGGGCCGCGGTGTCGCCGTACTGAAACCGGGACAGACCGGTCTCGCCCCGGGGGAGCCGGGGGACGCGGCGGAGGTGGTGCGGCTGGCCGGCGAGGTGACCGGGGTCGAACTGGCCCGGTTCCCCGAGCCGTTGGCGCCCGCGACGGCGGCGGCGCGGGCCGGTGCGGAGCCGGTGCGGCCCGGGGAGATCGCGGAGGCGGCGGAGAAGCTGGCCGCCGAGCACGATCTGGTGCTGGTCGAGGGGTCGGGCGGGCTGCTCGTACGGTTCGACGAGACGGGCGCGACCCTCGCCGACGCCGCGCGGCTGCTGGCCGCGCCCGTGCTGGTGGTGGCCCAGGCCGGACTCGGCACGCTCAACGCGACCGCCCTGACGGTGGAGGCCCTGCGGGCCAGGTCGCTCACGCCGCTGGGCGTGGTGATCGGAAGCTGGCCGGCCGCACCGGACCTGGCGGCCCGCTGCAACCTGGCGGACCTGCCGGAGGCGGCCGGTGCCCCGCTGCTGGGGGCGGTGCCGGCGGGGGCGGGGGCGCTGGATCCGGCGGAATTCCGCGCCCGGGCGGCGGAGTGGCTCGCCCCGGAGCTGAACGGCACCTGGGACGCGGCCGGGTTCACGGACACGTTCCAGGTCCCGGGGGCGCGGCCCGGCCGCTGACGCGGGACCGGGGGCGGGACCGGCTACGGGATCAGTACGACCTTTCCCGCGACGGTGCCGGACTCGGCGAGGCGGAGGGCCTCCGGCGCACGGTCCAGCGGGATCCGCGCGGCCACCCGGGCGCTGATGTCGCCCCGCCGGAGGGCCGCGAAGACCTGGGTGAGGTCGGCGGCGAGGCGGGCGCGGAAGCGGTCCTTGGCGCGGGCGCCGGCCCAGATGTTGTAGAAGTACGCGTGACGGCCGTTGGGGAGGGCGTTCCAGAGCAGGACGCGGGCCAGGATCTTCAGCACCGGGAGCTGCTTGGAGCCCTCCACGTCACGGGTGGCGGCGCTGCCGTACGAGACGAGGGTGCCGCCGGGGGCGAGGAGCCGCCAGGAGTCGACGAGGCCGGGGCCGCCGACATGGTCGAAGACGGCGTCGACGCCGCCGGGGGCCAGCTCGCGGACGCGGGCGGCGACGTTCCCCGCGCGGTAGTCGACGGGGGTGACGCCCTGGGCGCGGAGCGCGTCGTGGTGGCGGGGTGAGGCCGTACCGATGACCTTGATTCCGGCGGCGCGGGCGAGCTGGACGAGGACGGTGCCGACGCCGCCGTTGGCGCCGTGGACCAGGACCGTGCCGCCGGCCCGTACCCGGGCCTTGGTGTGGAGCATCTGCCAGGCGGTGACGCCGTTGACGACCACCGTCTCCGCCTCCGCCGGGCCGATCCCCTCCGGGACCGGGACCGTGTCGGCCGCGTCGACCAGGACATGGCTGGCCCAGCCGCCGGTCTTCACCATCGCGGCGACCCGGGTGCCGGTCAGGGCCGGGTCGACGCCCGCGCCGGTGCCGGTCACCGTGCCGACCAGGTCGTAACCGGGGACGAAGGGGAAGGGCGGCTGGTCGTAGTACTTGCCCCGGCGCATCTGCTGCTCGGCGAAGGAGACCCCGGTCGCCTCCATGCGGACCACCACCTGGCCCGGACCCGCCGTCGGCACGGCCCCGTACCGGAGTTCCAGGCCCTCCGGCTCGACCTTGCCCGGCAGGACGACCTCGACCAGACCCTCGGCGTTCATGACGCCCTCCTCACTCGTTGCGACGTGTCGCTCGTCCGGCACCGTTCGCGATGCGCTTTCCCGTTCGTTAGAAGTTATAACTCCATGGGGCGGCGAGTGTCAATCAGCTTTGCGAGACCCTCTAACTCACGTATGCGGGCCAAGGCGGAGCCCGCTCGCAAAACCGCTGGCCACGGCGGTCGCCCTGTGTTTGGCTCGGGCCATGAGCGACCTCGAAGTCCGTCCCGCCACCTCCTCCGACATCGACACCGTCCTGCGCTTCTGGCGCGAGGCGGCGGAGGGGACGAGCGTCAGCGACGACCGCGCGGGGGTGGCCGCGCTCCTCGGCCGGGACCCGGAGGCGCTGATCCTGGCGGAGCGCGGGGGCCGGCTCGTGGGGACCGTGATCGCCGGTTTCGACGGCTGGCGGTGCTCCCTCTACCGGCTCGCCGTCCACCCGGAGCTGCGCAGACAGGGCATCGCGAGCGCGCTGCTGGCCGCCGCGGAGGAACGGTTCGCCGCGCTGGGCGGGCGGCGCGGCGACGCGATGGTCCTGGAGGAGAACGAGCGGGCGCACCACGCCTGGGCGGCGGCCGGGTACCACCGGGAGGACCACTGGCGCCGCTGGGTGAAGCCCCTGCGCGGCTGACCCCCCGCCACCCGGGTTACGGTCCCCGGTCCGACGGCGCGCGGGCCGCCGCCCCTCCGGCGACCATGAGACGGAGGTGAACGGATGACCGAGGTGGTTCTGCTTCTGGTGGCGGTCCTGCTGGCCCTGGCCTGCGGGGTGTTCGTCGCTGCGGAGTTCTCCCTGACCACCGTGGAGCGCGGCGACCTCGAACGGGCCGTGGAGCGCGGTGAGCGCGGCGCGGCGGGGGCGCTGAAGGCCGTACGGAGCCTCACCTACCAGCTCTCCGGCGCCCAGCTCGGTATCACCGTCACCAATCTGGTGGTCGGCATGCTCGCCGAGCCGTCCGTCGGGAAGCTGATCCGGGGGCCGGTCCTGGCCCTGGGTCTCTCCCCCGGTACGGCGTCCTCGGTGGCGCTGGTCATCGGGACGGCGCTGTCGACGGGGGTGCTGATGGTCGTCGGTGAGCTGGTGCCGAAGAACTGGGCGATCTCGGCGCCGCTGGCGGTCGCCAAGGTGGTGGCCACGCCGCAGCGGTGCGTCACGGCCGCGTTCCGCCCCTTCGTCAGCCATCTCAACGCCATGGCCAACCGCATCGTGCGCCGGCTGGGCCTGGAACCGGCCGAGGAGCTGGCCTCCGCGCGCGGCCCCCAGGAGCTGATGGCGCTGGCCCGGCACTCGGCGCGGGAGGGCGCGCTGGAGGAGGACACGGCGGAGCTCTTCGTCCGTACCCTCGGCCTGGCCGGACTGACCGCCGAGAACGTGATGACCCCGCGGGTGCGGGTGATGGCCCTGCACATACGGGCCACGGCGGAGGATGTCGCCAACGCGACCCGCGCCACCGGGCTCTCCCGCTTCCCCGTGTACCGGGGCGGTCTGGACACCGTCGTCGGGATCGCGCACATCAAGGACGTCCTGGCGCTCCCGGCGGAGCGGCGCCCGCACCATCCGGTCACCGAGCTGATGCGCCCGCCGCTGCTGGTGCCGGAGAGCCTGACCGTGGACACCCTCCTCGACCGGCTGTCGGCGGGCGGCGTGACGATGGCCGTGGTGATCGACGAGTACGGCGGGACGGCCGGGGTGGTGACGCTGGAGGACATCGTCGAGGAGGTGGTGGGCGAGGTACGGGACGAGCACGACCCGCACGAGCGCGCGGACCTCGCCCCGCTCGGCCCGGACCCGGCGGGCCGGGCCCGCTGGCAGGCCGAGGGCGCGGTCCGCGCGGACCGCCTCGCGCCGATCGGCCTCCGGCTCCCGGCGGGCCCGTACGAGACCCTCGCGGGCCTGGTCGCCACCGAGCTGGGCCGGATCCCGGCGGAGGGCGACCGGGTGACGGTGGCGGGATGGACCCTGGAGGTCCTGGACGCCACCGGCCACCGCGCCGCCCGCCTCCTCCTGCGCGCACCGTACGCGGCGGGCGGGGCGGGCGCGGTGGACGGCGCGGGCCGGGTGGACAGGACGGACGGTGCCGGGGCGGACGGCGCGAGGAGCGGCGGCGACGGTACGGACGGGGAAGGCGCCACCGCGCCGGGCGACGGCTCCGGGCCGGGCGACGGCTCCGGGCCGGGCGACGGCTCCGGGCCGGGCGACGGCTCCGGGCCGGGCGACGGCTCCGGGCCGGGCGCCCCCGGCCGGGACGGGGAGGGGGCGTGATCATCGCCGGGCAGCTTCTTGTCGCGCTGCTGACCCTGGTCGTCAACGCCTTCTTCGTCGCCTCCGAGTTCGCCCTGATCTCCGTGCGCCGCAGCCAGATCGAGCCCGCCGCCGAGGCCGGGGACCGGCGGGCGCTGCGGGTGGTGCGGGGGCTTGAGCAGGTTTCGGGGTTGCTGGCGGCGGCGCAGCTCGGGATCACTCTCTGCACCCTGGTGCTGGGTATCGTCGCCGAGCCCGCGATCGCCCATCTGCTGGAGCCCGTCTTCGATGCCGTCGGCGTCCCCGCCGGGGTGGGGCATGTGATCGCGTTCGTGCTGGCGCTGACCCTCGCCACGTATCTGCACATGCTGCTCGGCGAGATGGTGCCGAAGAACGTCGCCCTGGCCGAGCCCGTGCGCGCCGCCCTGCTGCTGGGCCCGCCGCTGGTGGCGCTCGCCGGGGCGCTGCGGCCGGTGATCTTCACGGTGAACGCCTGCGCGAACGGGCTGCTGCGGCTGCTCCGGGTGGAGACCCGGGACGAGGTGTCCGCCACCTCCACCGATGACGAACTGGCCCGCATGGTCACCGACGCGGGCCACGCCGGGCTCCTCGACGACCGGGCGGCGGAGCGGCTGCACGACGCGCTGGAGCTGGGGCGGCGCCCGGTGCGCGATGTGGTGCTGCCACTGGAACGGGTGGTGACGGTACGGCTCGGGGTGACCCCGGCCGAGCTGGAGCGGCTCTCGGCGGAGACCGGCTACTCGCGGTTCCCGGTGGTGGATCCGGCCCGCCGGATCCTCGGTTATCTCCATGTGAAGGACGCGCTCGACGCGGCCCCGCGCGACGAGCCCTTCCCGGTCGCGGGGATGCGGGTGATCGCCCGGGTCCGGGCGACGACCCCGATGGACGACGTCCTGACCGCGCTGCGCCGGGGCCGTACCCATCTCGCCGCCGTACGGGACGAGGAGGGGCGGCTGGAGGGCCTGGTCACCATGGAGGACGTGCTGCGGGAGCTGGTGGGACGGCACGCCTAGGCGGCGGGGGTACGGGGAGACAGGCGCCGGGGTACGGGGAGAACGGGGCCGGGGGTACGGGGAGACCGGGGCGGAAGGGGCGGGAGACCGGGGCGGGAGGCGGGTGCTACCGGGGGGTACGATCGGCTGCGCCATGGAGATGAATGCCAGCTACACCAGTTTCGTCGCGGTCGGTGACTCCTTCACGGAAGGCATGTCCGACCTTCTCCCCGACGGCTCCTACCGGGGGTGGGCCGATCTGCTCGCCGCGCGGCTGGCGGCCCGTACCCCCGGGTTCCGGTACGCGAACCTCGCCGTGCGCGGCAAGCTCATCGGCCAGATCGTCGAGGAGCAGGTGGAGCGCGCGGCGGCCATGGCGCCGGATGTGGTGACCCTGGTCGGCGGGCTCAACGACACGCTGCGCCCCAAGGTCGACATGGGCCGGGTGCGCGGGCTGCTCACCGAGGCGGTGGAGCGGCTCGCCCCGGCGTGCGGGCAGCTCGTCCTCATGCGCAGCCCGGCGCGGAACGGCCCGGTGATGGACCGCATCCGGCCCCGCGTCGAGGAGCTGTTCACCGTCGTCGACGAACTCGCCTCGGCGCACGGCGCGCTGGTGGTGGACATCTACTCGGCGCCCGTCCTCGGCGACCAGCGGATGTGGGACGTGGACCGGCTCCATCTGACCGCCGAGGGCCACCGCCGGGTCGCCGAGGCGGTCTGGCAGCGGCTTGGGCTCCCCGCCGAGGAGGAGTGGCGCGCGGAGCTGCCGCCCGCCGTGCCCGCGCGGTGGCCGGCCCGGCGGATGAGCGACCTCCGGTTCGCCCGGGAGCACCTGGGGCCGTGGGTGATGCGGCGGGTGACGGGGCGCTCCAGCGGGGACGGCCGGGCGGCGAAGCGGCCCGAACTGCTGCCGTACGACGGCGTGTCCGGCGCGCCTCAGGAGGGCGCCGCACCGTGACGTACGGCGCCGGGCGGGCTTGTGGGATCGTACGAGAGCGGGCGCGGCGTCGCGCTGCGTGAACCGACAGTAGAATCGGCTCACGTGACTCCCAAGCCTCGTATCCCCAATGTCCTCGCCGGCCGCTACGCCTCCACGGAGCTGGCCGCGCTCTGGTCCCCCGAGCAGAAGGTACGGCTGGAGCGTCAGCTCTGGCTGGCCGTGCTGCGGGCGCAGCGGGACCTCGGGATCGATGTCCCGGAGGCCGCCGTCGCCGACTACGAGCGGGTGATCGACCAGGTCGACCTGGCGTCGATCGCCGAGCGCGAGAAGGTCACCCGGCACGATGTGAAGGCGCGGATCGAGGAGTTCAACGCCCTCGCCGGGCATGAGCAGGTCCACAAGGGCATGACCTCCCGCGATCTGACGGAGAACGTCGAGCAGCTCCAGATCCGGCTCTCGCTGGAGCTGGCCCGGGACCGTACGGTCGCGGTGCTGGCCCGGCTCGGGAAGCTCTCGGGCGAGTACGGCGCGCTGGTCATGGCGGGCCGTTCGCACAATGTGGCCGCGCAGGCCACCACCCTCGGCAAGCGGTTCGCGACGGCGGCCGACGAGCTGCTGGTGGCGTACGGCCGGCTGGAGGAGCTGCTGGGCCGCTACCCGCTGCGCGGGATCAAGGGCCCGGTCGGCACGGCGCAGGACATGCTCGACCTGCTGGGCGGGGACACCGCCCGGCTGGCCGAGCTGGAGCGGCGGGTCGCGGGCCATCTGGGCTTCGCGCGGGCGTTCACCTCGGTGGGCCAGGTCTATCCGCGCTCCCTCGACTACGACGTGGTGAGCGCGCTGGTGCAGCTCGCCGCCGCGCCGTCCTCCGTCGCGAAGACGATCCGGCTGATGGCCGGGCACGAGCTGGTCACGGAGGGCTTCAAGCCCGGCCAGGTCGGCTCGTCGGCGATGCCGCACAAGATGAACACGCGCTCCTGCGAGCGGGTCAACGGGCTGATGGTGATCCTGCGCGGGTACGCGTCGATGACCGGCGAGCTGGCGGGCGACCAGTGGAACGAGGGCGATGTCTCCTGCTCGGTGGTGCGCCGGGTGGCGCTGCCCGACGCGTTCTTCGCCTTCGACGGGCTGCTGGAGACCTTCCTGACCGTCCTGGACGAGTTCGGCGCGTTCCCGGCCGTGGTCGCCCGTGAACTCGACCGGTACCTGCCGTTCCTCGCGACGACGAAGGTGCTGATGGGCGCGGTACGGGCCGGGGTGGGCCGGGAGGCGGCGCACGAGGTCATCAAGGAGCACGCGGTGGCGTCGGCGCTCGCCATGCGGGAGCGGGGCGCCGAGCGCAACGAACTCCTCGACCGGCTGGCGGCGGACGAGCGGATGCCGCTGGACCGGGCGGAGCTGGACGCCCTGATGGCCGACAAGCTCTCCTTCACGGGCGCGGCGGAGGGGCAGATCGCGGCGGTGGCGGAGCGGATCGAGGAGATCGTGAAGCGCCACCCGGAGGCCGCCGGGTACACGCCGGGCGCCATCCTGTGAGGGCCTGACGCGGAGAGCGAAGACGGAACCGCCCGTGCCCCTGTCCCACCGGACAGGGGCACGGGCGGTTCCGTATGTGCAGTACGCGATGTGCCGTACGCGCCACGTGCGCCACGTGCGCCACGTGCGCCGGGTGGGCCGGGTGCGCCGGTACGCGGGGGCCCTTGCCCACCGTCTTGCCAATTCCGTGGCAAGCGTTGACAAGTTTGCACAACGGTGACGACGATGCAACAAGTCGTTCACCAGCCCCTCTCCGTCGAACCGGTAAACGGAGCTCTTCATGGCCCCCACCCTCACCGACGTCGCGAAACGCGCCAACGTCGCCCTCTCCACCGCGTCCCGCGCGTTCAGCGACCCGGACCGGCTCGGACCGCACACCTTGCGCAAGGTGCTCGCCGTTGCGCAAGAGCTGGGGTACGAGCCCGCCACGCCCCGGGTCACCGAGCCCGCCGCCGACCAGGAGGGCGCCACCGTGGCGCTGGTCGTCCCCGATATCGCCAACCCCGTGTTCGGCGCCTTCGTGAAGGCCGCCCAGGGTGAGGGATGGCACCGCAGACAGACCGTCGTGCTCGCCGACACCGATCTCAACCCGGACCGCGAGCGCGAGGTCATCGCCCATCTGCGGGACCAGGCCGACGGGCTGGTCGTGGTGTCGTCCCGGCTGGACGCCGACGAGATCCTGGGCATCTGCGGCCGTACCCCCGCCGTCCTGGTCAACCGGGAGACGACCGGCGCCGACTGTGTGCTCACCGACGCCGCGCACGGGCTGCGCCAGGCCGTCGACTACCTCGCCGCGCTCGGCCACCGCAGGATCGCGTACGTCCAGGGCATGCAGCGCTCCTGGTCGAACGCGCACCGGGTCGAGGTGATGCGCGCGGAGGCCGAGCG
The DNA here is from genome assembly GCF_040683935.1 of Streptomyces sp. NPDC093085. Classification (NCBI taxonomy): domain Bacteria; kingdom Bacillati; phylum Actinomycetota; class Actinomycetes; order Kitasatosporales; family Streptomycetaceae; genus Streptomyces; species Streptomyces sp. NPDC093085. The sequence goes on from NZ_JBFBFB010000002.1 coordinate 822,083, forward strand.
GGCCGGCCTCGAACTGGACGTGCTGGGGTGGCAGTCCGAGACGGTCGCGGGCGGGACCGCCGCCGCGGCCAGTGTGATGGCCTCCGGCGCCTCCGCCGTGATCACCCACAACGACCTGGTCGCGCTCGGGGTGATCGCGGGCGCGCGGGCGCTGGGCCTCTCCGTGCCGGAGGACCTCAGTGTCGTCGGGGTCGACGACATCCCGTTCGCGGAGGTCTCGCAGCCCGCCCTCACCAGCATCGCCGTCCCCATGGCGAAGGCGGGCTCCCTCGCCATGGACCTGCTCGGCCAGGTCCTCGCGGGCGACCGGCACACCCCGCGCACGCTGCGGCTGCCGACCCAGCTCATCGTCCGGGGGTCCAGCGGCCCCGCCCGTACCCCCGGCCCCCGGGAGCGCGCCACCGCCGGCCACGGCGCGAAGGAGGCGTCATGACCCCCGTCCCCCTCACCGTGGTCGTCGCCGACACCAACCTCCTCCCCCTGCGCGCCGCGTTCGAGGCCGCGCTGCCGGCCGGCACGGCGGTGCGCTGGCCCGATCCCCGGGACACCGGGGCCGTCGCGGAAGCCCTCGCCGACGCCGAGGTGCTGGTCTCCGGCCGGTGCCCCGCCGAGCTCGCCGCCGCCGCGCCCCGGCTCCGGCTGGTCCACGCCGCGGGCGCCGGTACGGAGCAGATCGACACCGCCGCGCTCGCCCCGGGCACGGTCGTCGCCAACACCTTCCACCACGAGAACTCCATGGCGGAGTACGCCGTCTCGGCGACGGTCCTGCTCCGCCGGGGCTTCCTCCGCCAGCACGAGGCGCTGCGCGCGGGCCGGTGGCTCTCGCCGGTGTACGACGCAGCGGTGCCCTGGGCGGAGAGCCTGGGCGCGGCGACCGTCGGGTTCGTCGGCTTCGGCCATATCGGCGCCCGTACCTGGGAGTTGTTCCGGGCGTTCGGCGCGCGGGGCGTCGCGGTCACCCGGCGCGGCGAGGTCGACGCGGCGGCCCACGGGCTCGCCTGGTCGGGGACGGTGGACGACCTCGGCGCCCTGCTGGAGACGTCGGACGTCGTGGTGGTCTCCGTACCGCTCGGTCCGGCGACGGCGGGGCTGATCGGCCCGGCCGAGTTCGCCCGGATGCGCCCGCACACCGTGCTGGTCAACGTGGGGCGCGGCCCGGTCGTGGACGAGGACGCGCTCTTCGCCGCGCTGAGCGGCCGGACGATCGGCGGTGCCGCGCTCGACGTCTGGTACCGGTACCCGGCCGAGGGCGGCTCCGGGGCGCCCGGCCATCACCCCTTCGAGAGTCTGGACAACGTACTGATGACCCCGCACTCCTCGGGCCTGACCCGGGAGACCTTCGCCCGCAGGGCCGCCGACATCGCCGCCAACATCGGCCGGCTCGCGGCGGGCGAAGAGCTCCGCAACGTCGTGGCGGTGGCCCGATGAGCGGGGCGGCCGACACCATCACCGCCGTGGACGTGCTGGTCACCAGCCCCGGCCGGAACTTCGTCACCCTCAAGATCACCACGGCGGAGGGCCTGGTGGGATGGGGCGACGCCACTCTCAACGGCCGCGAGCTGGCCGTCGCCTCGTATCTGCGCGACCATGTCGCCCCGCTGCTGATCGGCCGGGACCCGGCGCGGATCGAGGACACCTGGCAGTACCTCTACCGGGGCGTCTACTGGCGGCGCGGCCCGGTGACCATGACCGCCATCGGCGCCGTCGACCTGGCGCTCTGGGACATCAAGGGAAAGACCACCGGGCAGCCCGTCTACCAGCTCCTCGGCGGCGCGGTCCGCGACCGGGTCCTCACCTACACGCACGCCAGCGGCTGGGAGGTGCCGGAGCTGCTGGACGCGATCGACGCGGTGCGCGAGCGCGGCTTTCTCGCCGTACGGGCGCAGAGCGGGGTGCCCGGCCATGACCTGGTGTACGGGGTGACGCGCGGCGGCCCCGGGTACGAGCCCGCCGGGCGGGTCGCGGCGCCGGTGGAGGAGGTCTGGGACACCGAGTCGTATCTCCGGCACGCCCCCGGCGTCCTCGCCGCGGCCCGCGCCCATGTGGGCCCGGAGCTGCGGCTGCTGCACGACGTCCACCACCGGCTGACGCCGGGTCAGGCGGCCCGGCTGGGGCGGGCGGTGGAGGACGTGGACCTGTTCTGGCTGGAGGACGTCACCCCGGCCGAGAACCAGGAGGTGCTGCGGCATGTGCGGCACCACACCACCGTGCCGCTCGCCATCGGCGAGGTCTTCAACACGGTGTGGGAGTGCCAGTCGCTCATCACCGAGCAGCTCATCGACTACATACGCACCTGTGTCACCCACGCGGGCGGCATCAGCCATCTGCGGCGGATCGCCGCGCTCGCCGACATCTGGCAGGTCAAGCTCGGCCCGCACGGCCCCTCCGACGTGTCACCGGTGGCGCTCGCCGCCTCGCTCCATGTCGGGCTCTCCACCCCGAACTTCGCGATCCAGGAGTACATGGGGTACGAGCCGCTGGTCCACGAGGTGTTCCGGCACGCGTGGAGTTACGAGGACGGCCATCTGCACCCGGGGGAGGCTCCCGGGCTCGGGGTCGAGGTGGACGAGGAGCTGGCCGCCCGCTTCCCGTACGAGGCCGCCTATCTGCCGGTGGCGCGCCGCCGCGACGGCTCGATGACGGACTGGTGAGCGCCATGACGACGACTTCTTCGCTGCCCCGGCTCGGCGCCGGGACCGCCGGGGGCCGGCCGCCCGCCGGGACCGGCATCGTCCATCTCGGGCTCGGCAACTTCCACCGCGCCCACCAGGCCGTGCACACCGCCGCCGCGCTCGCCCACACCGAGGGGCCCTGGGGCATCCTCGGTGTGGCGAACCGGTCGGCCGGGGTCGCCGACGCGCTGCGCGAGCAGGACCTGCGGTACGCGGTCGTGGAGATCGCCCCGGACCACACCGAGGTGACCGTCCCCGCCGTGCACACCGGGGCGCTGGTGGCCGCCGCGCAGCCGGAGGAGGTCCTGACGGCGCTGGCCGCGCCCGCCACGGCCGTCGTCACCCTGACGGTCACGGAGCACGGCTACACCTTCTCGCCCCGTACCCATGGGCTCGACACCGACTCCCCCGCCGTCCGGGCCGATCTGCGCGGCGACGCGCCGCCGCGCACCACCATCGGCCGGATCGTCCGCGGGCTCCAGCGCCGGCAGCGCACCCATGGCGCCCCGGTGACGGTGCTGAGCTGCGACAACCTCGTGGCCAACGGCGCGCAGACGGAGCGCCTGGTACGGGAGTTCGCGCAGGCGCTGCCCGCCGCCGAGCGGGACGCGCTGACCCCGTGGCTGGACGAGGCGGTGACGTTCCCCAGCTCGATGGTCGACCGGATCGTCCCCGCGACCACCGATGTCTACCGGGCGGCGGTCGCCGAGCGGCTGGGGGTGCGCGACGCCGTACCGGTCCCGGCGGAACCGTTCTCCATGTGGGTGATGGAGGACCGGTTCGCGGCCGGGCGGCCCCGCTGGGAGCAGGGCGGGGCGCTCTTCACGGCCGATGTGGAACCGTACGAACTCCTCAAGCTCCGGCTCCTCAACGGCACCCACTCGCTCATCGCCTATCTGGGCGCGCTGGACGGGCGGGCGACCATCCCGGAGTCGGTCGCCCGGCCGTTCGTCGAGCGGGCCGCGCGGGGGGTGCTGGCCGAGGAGTATCTGCCGAGCCTCACCGTCCCCGCCGGTATCGACGTGGCGGCGTACATACGGCAGCTCTTCGAGCGCTGGGCCAATACGGCGCTGGGCCACCGCACCCAGCAGGTCGGCTCCGACGGCTCGGTGAAGCTCCGCCAGCGGGTGCCCGAGCCCGCGCTGCTCCATCTGCGCGCCGGGCGGATGCCGCACCGGCTGGCGCTGACGGTGGCCGCGTATCTGTGCTGCGTGGCGCCGCCCGCCGGGTTCTCGCCGGGGCCGCACGCCGCCGCGATGGTGGATCCGGCGCGCGGAACACTGGCCGCGCTCGCGGGGCGGGCGGCGACCGCGCCCGGCGGCTCCGGGGCCGCGCGGACCGCCTTCGTCGAGGCGGTCCTCGACAGCGGGCTGCTCGGGGACGGGCTGACGGAGCACCCGGCGTTCGGCGCCCGGATCGCGGAACTCATCGACGTCATCGTCCGGTTCGGACCCGGCGCCGCGGCGGAGGAGGCGGAGACGGCGGCGGATGAGGCGGCGGCACCCCCAGAGGCCGAGAACCGGCAAGCCCGAGAAAGAAGGTGACCGAAATGATCGAAGTGACCACTCCCGAGGAGTTTCCTCCCGCTTCGACCCGCGCCGCCGTCCTGTACGGCCCGGGCGACCTGCGGGTCGAGGACCGCCCGCTGCGCCCCCTCGGCCCGGACGACGTGCTCGTCACGGTCGACGCCGTCGGGGTCTGCGGCTCCGACATGCACTACTTCGCCAGCGGCCGCAACGGACAGAACGAGCTGCGGCGGCCGACCGTCCTGGGCCACGAGGCGTCCGGCGTCATCAGCGCCAAGGGCTCCGCCGTCGCCCTGGACCTCGGCACCCGGGTGGCCGTGGAGCCGGCCGTGGGGTGCGGCTCCTGTCCGACCTGCCGCTCCGGGCGGTACAACCTCTGCCCGACCGGTACCTGCTTCGGCTCACCGCCCACCGACGGGACCTTCGCCGAGTACGTGGTCGCCCCGGCCCGCGCCGTCCACCCGCTGCCCGACGCGATCCCGCTGGAGGTCGGCGCCCTGATCGAGCCGCTGGCCGTCGCGGTGTGGGCGGTACGCCGCGCCGAGGTCGCGTTCGGCGACCGCGTCCTGGTCACCGGCGCGGGCCCGATCGGCATCCTCGTCGCCCAGGTGGCCCGCGCCGCCGGGGCGAGCGAGGTGACCGTCACCGATGTCAACGAGGCCCGGCTCGCACAAGCGCTGAAGCTGGGCGCCGACTCCGTCGTCGACACGGCGGAGCGGGAGCTCGACCTGACCGGCGTCGACCGGCTGCTGGAGTGCTCGGCCCACCCGGCCGCGCTCCGGCAGGGGCTCGCCACGCTGCGCCCGGCCGGCCGGGCGATCGTCGTCGGGCAGGCGCCGCCCGCCATGGACGGGGTGCCGCTGGCACACCTCCAGCGGTGGGAGATCGAACTCTCCACCGCCTTCCGTTACGCCCATGCCTTCCCCACCGCCATCGAGCTGGTGGCCGGGGGCCGGGTCGATCTCGCGGGTGTCCTGACCGGACGGTTCCCGCTCGACCGCGCGGCGGACGCGCTGCGGGCCCCGGGCGAGGACCCGGCCCACCTCAAGGTCGTCGTACGGCCGGGCGACCGCACCGCCTGACACCCCCGCCTGCTCCGCTTCCCTCCCTCCTCCCCTTTCCCTCCCTCCCTTTCTCTCCCTCTCTCCCTCTCTTCCTCTCCCTCCCTCTGTCTGCCGCACCGCCCGTGCCGGGCGGCGGTCCCGCCTACCCACCCGCCGCCCGTTTCCATCGCCTTTACACCGAATATCCTGTCAGCCGATCCGTTCAAGGAGGAACAGATCATGGCCCCCACCACCGCACCACCCAACCCAGCGGCGATACGCCGCGCCGCCTGGGCCGGTCTGATCGGGACCGCGCTCGAACAGTACGACTTCGTCATCTACGGAACCGCTTCCGCGCTGATCTTCAGCGAGCTGTTCTTCCCCAACGTCTCGGCGTCGGTGGGCCTCCTCGCCAGCTTCAGCACCTACGCGGTCGGCTTCGCCGCCCGGCCGCTCGGCGGGCTCTTCTTCTCCCGGTACGGGGACCGGCTCGGCCGTAAGTGGGTGCTGGTCGCGACGTTGCTGCTGATGGGCGGCTCCACGCTCGCCATCGGTCTGCTCCCGACGTACGGACAGGTCGGCCTGCTCGCCCCGGTCCTGCTGCTGATCTGCCGGATGGGCCAGGGGTTCGGGGCCGGCGCCGAGCAGTCGGGGGCCGCCGCCCTGCTCACCGAGACGGCCGCGAAGGGGCGGAGAGGCCGGCTCTCCTCCCTGGTCATGACGGGCGCCGCGCTGGGGACGGCGCTCGGCGCGGTGGCCTGGATCCTCGCCCAGCGGCTCTCGGACGAGGCCCTGATGTCCTGGGGCTGGCGGCTGGTCTTCGGCTCCAGCCTGGTGGTGACCGTCGCCGCCATGGTCATCCGGCGGAAGCTCAACGAGAGCCCCGTCTTCCAGGAGCTCAAGGAGCGGCGGGAGGAGAGCGAGGCGGCGGTGGAGCGGCCCGCCTCGCCGGTGAAGGAGGTCCTGACGCGGGGCCGCAAGCCGATGCTGCTGGTGCTTTTCATGAACTTCGGGATCTCCACGCAGTCGTACACGTACCAGGTCTTCATGGCCTCGTACCTGGTGACGACGGTGGGTGTGGCGAAGGACTTCGTGCCGGAGGTGCTGCTGCTCGGCGCGATCTGCGGCGGTATCGCGGCGATCTGCTTCGGCACCCTCTCGGACCGCTTCGGCCGCAGGCCGGTGTACACGGTGATCCTGAGCGCGCTGGTGCTGCTGCCCGCGCCCACGTTCGTCGCGCTGAACACGGGGTCCAAGGTGGCGATCACGGTGGCGATCGTCGTCGGCTTCATCCTGGCCTGCCAGGGCGCGGTCGGGGTGCAGATGAGCTTCTTCCCCGAGCTGTTCGGCAACCGCTACCGGTACGCGGGGGTCACCCTGGGCCGGGAGTTCTCCTCGGTGATCGGCGGCGGGGTCGCCCCGCTGATCTGCGCCTCGCTGATCACCGCGTTCTCGGGCTCCTGGGCCCCGGTGGCCTGCTACATGATGCTGGTGACCGGGGTCAGCCTGGTCGCCACGCGGATGGCGCCGGAGACCCGGGACCGCGATCTGACCCTCCCGTACGACGCCACGGCGCCGGTGCCGGTGGCCGCCGGGGCCGCCGGGCGGGCGGCCGCCGGGGACGCCGCCCGGATGGAGAAGGTCGGCGACTGACCGGCTCCGGATCCGGCCGGACCGCCCTTACCCGGGCCGGCGGGCCCGGCCGGGTGGCCTCCGCGGGCAGCCGCGGGGGCCACCCGTACCTGCCCCGTACGTACCACTCGCCGCGCCGCTCGGGCACCGAGTACGATCCGCCACACACGGGCGCGAGCTGGGAGGACTACGTGGGGCGGCTGACCGGCGGGGACCCGTCCCTGCTGCGGAGGATCAACTCCGCCGTGGTACTGCGGGCCCTGCGCGAAGCGGGCTCCCTCACCCTCACCGACCTGACCAGGACGACGGGCCTCTCCCGGCCCACGGTCGAGGGCGTGGTGGAGGGGCTCGCCGAGACGGGGCTGGTCGCCGAGGCGGCCCCGGAGGAGGGCGAGACCAGGAAGCAGGGGCGCCCGGCGCGGCGGTTCCGCTTCCGGGCCGAGGCGGGGCATCTGCTGGGCATCGAGATCGGGCCGCACCGGGTGGCCGCGATGGTGGCGGGGCTGGACGGCGAGGTCCTGGGCAGCGGCTCCCTGGCGGTCTCGGCCGAGGCGGACGCGGACGAACGCCTCGCGCGGGTACGGGCGGTGGCCGACGAGGTGCTGGCCGGGGCCGGGGTGGCGCACGGTTCGCTGCGCGCGGTCGGGGTGGGCAGCCCGGGGATCGTGGAGGCGGACGGGACCGTACGGCTCGGGACGGCGCTGCCCCAGTGGACCGGGCTGCCGCTCGGGGAGCGGCTGCGGTGCTCGTACAGCTGCCCGGTCCTGGTGGAGAACGACGCGAACGCGGCGGCGGTGGCGGAGCAGTGGAAGGGCGCGGCCACCGACTCCGCCGATGTCGTCTTCGTGCTGGCCGGGCTGAGCCCGGGGGCGGGCGCGCTGATCGGCGGGCGGCTGCACCGCGGGTTCGGCGGGGCGGCGGGCGAGATCGGCGCGCTCCATCTGCTGGGCCTCGGGGCCACGCCGGAGCGGCTGCTCTCCACGACGGACGAGCCGCTGCACCCGCTGGACGAGCGGGCGGTGGCCCAGGTCTTCGCCCAGGCGAGGCTGGGCGACGCGCGCGCCCAGGAGGCGGTGGAACGTTTCATCCTGCGCCTGGTACGGGATGTGGCGACGCTGGTGCTGGCGCTCGACCCGGAGCTGGTGGTGATCGGCGGCTGGGCGACCGGCCTGGACAGCGTGCTGGACCCGCTCCGCGACGAACTGGCCCGCTACTGCCTCCGCCCGCCCCGTGTGACGCTCTCGCTGCTGGGCGAGGCGGCGGTGGCGATGGGCGCGCTGCGCCTCGCCCTCGACCATGTGGAGGAGCAGCTCTTCGCGGTGGAGAGAACGGTGACCGGGCGGGATGACCGGACGGGATGACCGGACGGGGGTGAGGGGCCGGGGGCCGTCGTTACGCGAGGGCCGTACTCCCGGCCGTACGTACTGGCAGGCCCCGCTCCCGCCCTGCCCCGCTCCCGGCCGGACCGCCCCGGCGACGGGTGGACCCGTACCCCCGCCCCGGGGTCAGGAGGCCTGGCGGGTTTCCTCGGGGGCCTCGCTGATCTCCAGGTCGCCGGAGTCGCCGAAGGTGAGCCGGCAGGTGTCCGCGCGGTACGTGGCCACGGAGACCGCGGCGGTCCGGCCCGCCACCACGTACCGCGTGGTGACGACGAGGACGGGCGCGCCCGGGAGCCGGTCCAGCTCCTTCGCGTCCTCGGCGCGCGCCGAGCCCAGCTCGACCGCGCGCTCCGGCGCGTCGAGCGCGAGCCGCTGGAGCTCCCGCAGGACGGCGCGGGCGCGGGCGGGCCCCGAGGGGGCCTCGATGGCGGAGAGTTCGGGGACCGAGGACGACGGCACGTAGATCAGCTCGGCGGCCACGGACTGGCCGTTCGTGATCCGGATCCGGCGGACGGTGTGGACCTCTTCGCCCTCGCCGGTCTCCAGGAGCCGGGCCACCGCGGCCGGCGCGGCGGCCGTACCGTGGTCGAGCGGCTGCCAGGCCTCCTCGTCGGCGCCGGGCCACTCGTCCCGGGGCGTGGAGACGGCCACGCCGACGCGCGGCGGGGCGACGGTCGTACCGACCCCCCGGCGGCGCTGGAGCCGGCCCTCCAGTTCGAGCTGTTCCAGCGCCTGCCGGAGCGTGGCGCGGGCGACCCCGAAACGGGCGGCGAGTTCACGCTCGTTGGGCAGCACCTCGCCGACCGCGAAGTCGGAGTCGAGCGCTTCGGCGAGCACGGTCCTGAGATGCCAGTACTTGGACTCCGGCACCGTCTGAAGCTGCGTGGTCCCCACCCTGATCCTCCGCACTCGCCGGTCCGCCCGGCGGGTTTCCGTGCCCTTGTTTATTAAAGGTCCTTGCACTAAAAGGTGACGATAGGACGGGGCCACCCCTTGGTCAAGACCAATCGGCCCGCCCGTCACCTGAGGAAACGGATTTTTTACCCCGGGTACACGAAAGACACACGGAAGCGGTAACAAACGTCCGCCGGAGCGGGGGGGCGCAGACCGTGGGCCGTCCGGCGCGTGGGCCGTCCGCCGCGCGAGGAGTCCGGAGCTAGAGCGTGGGCCGGCGTCCCGGGGCGACGCCGGCCAGCTTCTCCGGGTTGCGGACGATATGGACGCGCTCCACCAGACCGCCGGCGAACTCCAGCTGGACGACCGTGTCGGGCTTCCCGTCGACCGAGAACACCACCCCGACCCCGCCATTGACCTCGGTGAAGAGCGCGTCGAGCCGCTCCATCCCCTCGCCGATGGCCACCAGCAGCCGCCCGGCTTTCTCCGGCCCCTCGACCATCCGGCGGGGCGCCTGCGCCTTGCCGCCCGCGTCGGCGACGACCACCACGTCCGGGGCGAGCAGGGAGAGCAGCTCCCCCAGATCGCCGCCGCCGGCCGCCGCGAGGAACCGTTCGGTGAGCGCGCGGCGCTGCGCCGGGTCGACGTCGTACCGGGGCCTGCGCTCCTCGACATGGTGCCGGGCCCGCCCGGCGAGCTGGCGTACGGCCGCCTCGCTCCGCTCCAGCGTGGTGGCGATCTCGGCGAACGGGAAGCCGAACGCCTCACGGAGCACGAACACCGCGCGCTCCAGCGGCGAGAGCGATTCGAGGACGACCAGGACCGCGAAGGAGACGGAGTCGGCGAGCAGCGCGCGGTCGGCCGTGTCGGGCACGTCGCCGCCGAAGTCGGTGACGACGGGCTCGGGCAGCCAGGGCCCCACATAGGTCTCGTGGCGTGCGGTGGCCTGGCGGAGCCGGTCGATGGCGAGGCGGGTGGTGATCCGGACGAGGTAGGCGCGCGGCTCGCGGATCTCCGTACGGTCGGCGGCGCTCCACCGCAGCCACGCGTCCTGGACGACGTCCTCGGCGTCGGCGTACCGGCCGAGCATGCGGTACGCCACCCCCGTGATGACGGGTCGGTGGGTCTCGAACGCCTCGGTCGCCTCGGTCATCGCATCGGCTGCCACCCGCCCATCCCACCGGACGGGGCAGGCCGTTGTCCAGGCGCCCCGCGCGCGGCGATCCGGTGGCGGAGATTCCGCTATCGCCGTACGGCGGGCGGCTGTTCACCCGGGGTTCGCGCGGTGGCCGTCACCAAGGGCTAGGCATGGCCTGACACGCAGGCCGCTCTCGCCCAGGAGACGATCCATGCCGTACGGCCCCCAGAACACCCCCGAGCCGTCCTCCCCGTCCCCGTCTTCCCCCTCTTCGACCTCTCCCTCTTCTTCCTCCTCCGCCGCCTCCGCCGTCTCGGGGCACCCCGGCCGGCGGGGTGTGCTGCGCGGCTCGCTCGCCGCCTCGGCCGCGCTGGCGCTGCCCGGCGCCGCGCTGCTGGGCGGTGCGGCGCCCGCGCTGGCGCTTTCGGGCCGGCCGCGCGCGAGCTGGGGCGTGCAGGCGGGCGATGTCACGTCCTCGTCGGGGCTGGTGTGGGTACGGTCGGACCGGCCCGCCCGCATGATCGTGGAGACCTCCGCCACCGAGTCGTTCCGCCGCGCGCGCCTGGTCCGGGGGCCGCTGCTGGGCGCGGGCTCCGACTTCACCGGTACGGTCCCGCTGCACGGGCTCCCGGCGGGCGAGCGGATCCACTACCGGGTGACGCTCGCGGACCCGCACGACCCGCGCCGTACCGGCGAGCCGGTGTACGGCACCTTCCGTACCGCGCCCGCCACGCGCCGCCAGGGGGTGCGCTTCGTCTGGTCCGGCGACATCGTGGGGCAGGGATGGGGGATCAACCCGGAGATCGGCGGTCTCACGGTCTACGACGAGATGCGCCGGCTCCACCCCGACTTCTTCCTCTCCAGCGGCGACAACATCTACGCGGACGGGGTCGTCGAGCCCAGCGTGACGCTGCCGGACGGCCGGGTGTGGCGCAATGTCACCACCGAGGAGAAGGCGAAGGTCGCGGAGACGCTCGCCGGGTACCGGGGCAACTTCCGCTACAACCTGCTCGACGAGAACGTACGGCGCTTCAACTCCGAGGTGCCCTCGATCACCCAGTGGGACGACCACGAGGTACGGAACAACTGGTACCCGGGCCAGATCCTGGACGACGACCGGTACACCGAGAAGAACATCGATGTCCTGGTCGGATACGCGTCGCAGGCGTTCCGCGAGTACTTTCCCGTCTCGACGCTCCAGGCGCGGGGCGCGGACCGGCGGGTGCACCGGGTCATCGGCCACGGTCCGCTGCTCGATGTCTTCGTCCTCGACATGCGCACGTACCGCAACGCCAACTCGCCGGGCCGGCAGGCCGACGACACCACCGGCATCCTCGGCGCCGAGCAGCTCCAGTGGCTGAAGCGGGAGCTGTCGCGCTCGCGCGCGGTGTGGAAGGTCATCGCGGCCGACATGCCGCTCGGTCTGGTCGTGCCGGACGGTCCGGAGAACATCGAGGCGGTCGCGCAGGGCGACCCGGGCGCCCCGCTCGGACGGGAGCTCCAGATCGCGGAGTTGCTGCGGTACATCAAGCACCGGCGGATCACCGGCACGGTGTGGCTGACGGCGGATGTGCACCACACGTCGGCGCAGCACTATCTGCCGGAGCGGGCGGCCTTCAAGGACTTCGAGCCGTTCTGGGAGTTCATCACGGGCCCGCTCGCCGCCGGCCAGTTCCCCGCCAACAAGCTGGACGCGACCTTCGGCCCCGACCGGGTCTTCGTGAAGGCGCCGACGCGGGAGAACACCTCGCCGCTGGAGACCCCGCCGCTCTTCGGCGAGGTGGAGATCGACGGCGGGAGCGGGGAGCTGACGGTACGGCTCCGCGAGGAGGGCGGCACGGTGCTCTTCACGAAGACGCTCCAGCCGGGGAAGGTCGGGCAGTAACCGGCCGCACCGCATAAGCGAAGCGCTCACTACTTGCCAAAAATGGCCAGAAACGGTCTATAAGCCAACAGATGCATCCTTAACCCGTCAGTCACAAACCGTTCGTGATCACGCAACACCGTTCCGTCAGAGTTGCGGTCATGACCCCTGTGACATCCGCGAAGAGCGCCCGCCGCCCCCACCACTGGCGGCGGGACCTCGTCGAGCTGGCCGCCCTGTTCACCGCGGTGGCGGTCGCCGACGCGCTGGCCAATCTGATCGTGCACGGACCCGACGGGGGGTATCTGCTGATCGGGTCCGCCATGGCCCTGGTCGCCACGGCCACCTTCCACACCTGGTGGGCACGGAGGCACGGCAACGCCCCGCCGGCCCCCGGCGACGGTGGACCGCCCGCCACCCCGTCCACCGCCTCGCCGGCCGCTGCGGCCGGCGAGGCGGCCGGAACCGGCGGGGCCGGGGAGCCGGAGCCCGCGGTGCTCTGGCGGATGCGGACGACCGTACGGGACGAGCCGGGGAGCCTCGCCGCGCTCTGCGCCGCCTTCGCCGCGCACCGGGTGGACATCCTCACCCTCCAGACGCACCCGCTGGCCGACGGCACCGTCGACGAGTTCCTGCTGCGCGCCCCGGCAGCGCTGCTCGCCAGGGACCTCACCCGCGAGGTCGCCGCCGCGGGCGGCTCCGCCACCTGGATCGAGCGGGCCGACGCCCACGACCTGGTCGACACCCCGACCCGGGTGCTCGGCCTGGCCACCCGTACCGCGCTGGACGCCGCCGAACTGCCGCTCGCCCTCCGTCAGTTGCTGGGCCGCTGCACCATCCGCTCGCGCCCCGCAGGCTCCGCCGGTGAGCCCGAGGACGCCGGGGAGTGCGGGGACTCCGGAGCCGACCGGGACGGCATCGGCGGTCCGGACGGTACGGAGCTGCGGCTCTCCGACCCGCAGGGCGGCACCCTCACCGTGGAGCGGCCGTATCTCCCCTTCACCCCCACCGAGTTCGCCCGCGCCCGCGCGCTGGTGGAGCTGGACACCCGGCTCGGCCCGCGCCTCCCCCGCCAGCAGGACGTGCTCACCCTCCCCGAGGGCGAGCGGATCACCGTACGGCGCGCCGACAGCGACGACCTGGACGCCGCGCTCGCCCTGCACGGCCGCTGCACCCCGCGCACGCTGGGCCTGCGCTACCACGGCCCGGTGGGCGACGCCGACCGCTATCTGACGCATCTGCTCAGCCCGCGCTTCGGCCGTACCCTCGCCGTGCAGACCGCCTCCGGGCGGCTCGTCGCCCTCGGCCATCTCCTCTGGGACGGCGAGGAGACGGAGGTCGCCCTGCTCGTCGAGGACGCCTGGCAGCGCCGGGGCATCGGCACCGCGCTGCTCCGCCGGCTCGTCGCCCTCGCCGTCGAGGCACGCGCGGGGAGCGTCTACGCGGTCACCCAGGCGTCCAACACCGGGATGGTGGCGGCCATGCGGGAGCTCGGGCTGCCGCTCGACTACCAGATCGACGAGGGCACGCTCGTGATCACCGCCCGGCTGGAGCGGGCGGCCCTGGAGGCGGTGCCGCCGTACCGGAACTCCGGCCTCTTCGACCAGCGCACCCCCTGACCCGCCCGTTCCGCCCCGTACCGCCTGCCCCACAGCACCACCTGCCCCACGGCACCGCCCGGCCCGCAGCACCGCGCGGCGCGTACCGCACCGTCCGCCGCGAGCACATGGATCCGGCCAAAGTCGTCCGGAGCCCATGGCCGCCGCTCCCCCCATGGCCACCGCCGATCGGCCATTCCGACCGTGCACCGGAGAAGGCGAGATGACGCGGGGCTCCGGGTCGGAGAAGATGGCGGGATGTCAGACACAGCCGGCAGCGCGCTGCCCCGCCAGGTCGCCGACGCCTACGTCGACGCACTCATCGAACTCGACCCGATCACCGGCACCTACCTCGGTGTGGCGGAGTCCTCCCCCCGCCTCCCCGACTACTCCCCGGCCGGACAGCAGGCCCGTGCCGATCTCGCCCGGGCCACCCTCGCCCGGCTGGACGAGGCCGAGACCCTGCCGGGCGCCGACAGCGATGCGGAACGGCGCTGCGGACGGCTGTTGCGCGAGCGGCTCACCGCCTTCCTCGGGGTCCACGACACCGAGGAAGGGCTGCGCGAGGTCTCCAACATCTCGTCGGCGCCGCACGCCATCCGCGACATCTTCAGTGTCACCCCCGCCGAGACCGAGGCGGACTGGGCGGCGATCGCCGAGCGGATGCGCGCCGTGCCGGCCGCGCTGGAGGGGTACCGGGAGTCGCTGGCCCTGGGCATCGAGCGGAAGCTGCCGGGCGGGCCGCGCGCCACTGCGGTCTTCATCGAGCAGCTCACCGAGTGGGCGGGCGAGGAGCGGGGCTGGTTCGAGGAGTTCGCCGCCGCCGGGCCCGACGCGCTCCGTACCGAACTGGACGCGGCCGCCCGTACCGCCGTCGCCGCCGTCGCCGCGCTGCGCGACTGGATGCGGGAGGTGTACGCCCCCGCCGTCGAGGGCGCGCCCGACACGGTGGGCCGGGAGCGCTACGGCCGCTGGGCGCGCTACTACAACGGCGCGGACCTGGATCTGGACGAGGCGTACGCGTACGGCTGGGCCGAATACCACCGGCTGCTCGGCGAGATGCGGGACGAGGCGGCGAAGATCCTGCCCGGCGCGGACCCCTGGGAGGCGCTGGCCCATCTCGACGCGCACGGCGCGCACATCGAGGGCGTCGAGGAGGTCAGGGTCTGGCTCCAGAAGCTGATGGACGAGGCGATCGACGCGCTCGACGGCACCCACTTCGAACTCGCCGAGCGGGTACGGCGCGTGGAGTCCCGGATCGCCCCGCCCGGCGGCGCGGCGGCCCCGTACTACACCGGCCCCTCCGAGGACTTCTCGCGCCCCGGCCGCACCTGGCTGCCCACGATGGGCGAGACGCGTTTCCCGGTGTACGACATGGTGTCGACCTGGTACCACGAGGGCGTCCCCGGCCACCACCTCCAGATCGCCCAGTGGACCCATGTCGCGGAGCATCTCTCCCGCTACCAGGCCTCGGTGGGCCAGGTCAGCGCCAACTCCGAGGGGTGGGCGCTCTACGCGGAGCGCCTCATGGACGAGCTGGGCTTCCTGCCGGACGCGGAGCGCAGGATCGGCTATCTGGACGCGCAGATGATGCGGGCCTGCCGGGTGATCGTGGACATCGGGATGCATCTGGAGCTGGAGATCCCGGCGGAGTCGCCGTTCCACCCGGGCGAGCGGTGGACGCCGGAGCTGGCGGAGGAGTTCTTCGGCCGGCACAGCGGCCGTCCGGCGGACTTCGTCAGCAGCGAGCTGACCCGCTATCTCTCCATGCCGGGCCAGGCCATCGGGTACAAGCTGGGCGAGCGGGCCTGGCTGCTGGGCCGGGAGAACGCCCGTAAGGCGCACGGCGACGCGTTCGACGCGAAGGCGTGGCACATGGCGGCGCTGTCGCAGGGCTCGCTGGGTCTGGACGACCTGGTGGACGAGTTGTCGAAACTCTGACGACTGCGCTCGGGGGACGGTCGGGGCCCGCACGGGGGTGCGGGCCCCGACCGGGCGCAGGACCAGGTGGGCACGGGACGTACACGGGGTGAGAGGGGTGGGGGTCGCGATGGAAGCCGGTTTTCTCTTCTGTGCCGATCCGCTGCGGACGGTCCGGACCGATCCGGTGTTCGCCGCGGAGGCCGCGGTGGCGAGGTCGCCCGATTCGTCGTTCGCGCTGCTCGACCATGACGCGCTGCTCTCCGGCGACACCGCGCGCGCCCTGGCGGGGGTGCGGCGCGGCTCCGGGCCGTACTGGTACCGGGGGTGGATGCTGCCCGTCGCCGCGTACGAGGAGCTGGCGCGCGGGATGGAGGTACGGGGGTGCCGGCTGCTGACCGACCCGGGGTCGTACCGCCGCGCCCATGAACTCCCCGGCTGGTACGAGGAGTTCGCCGACCTCACGCCGCGCAGCGTCTGGCGCGGGCACCCGCCGGGTACGCCGCCGGACGGGGCGGAGCTGGCCGGTCTCGCGGCGCCGCTCGGCGCGGGGCCCGGGATCGTGAAGGACTATGTGAAGTCCCGCAAGGACCGCTGGGACGAGGCGTGTTTCATCCCCGAACTCACCGACCACGCACGGCTCGCCGCGGTGGTCGGCCGCTTCTTCGCGCTCCAGGAGGACGCGCTGGCGGGCGGGGTTGTGCTGCGCGCGTACGAGCGGTTCGTGCCGGGCGGCGAGGTGCGCGTCTGGTGGGTGGACGGCGAGCCGGTCCTCGTCACCGCCCACCCGGACACCCCCGACCAGGTCCCCGACCCGTATCTGGAGCCGGAACGCCATCCGGAGCCGGCCCTGGCCTCGGTGGCTCCCGCCGTACGGGCGCTGGGGTGCCGCTTTCTGACGACGGACCTGGCGCTGCGGGAGGACGGCGCCTGGCGGGTGGTGGAGGTCGGTGACGGCCAGGTCAGCGGTGCCCCGGCCGGGGCGGATCTGCGCGACCTGTTCGCGGTGCTGGCGGAGGTGGGCGGCACGGACTGACCCCCGCCGCTCCCCCGGGCCGGCTCCCCCCTGACCGGCTACTCCCCCGGGCCGCGCAGCCGCACGGCCGACCCGTCGCGCTCCTTGACGACCTCCAGTTGGGTGGGGATACGGCGGCGCAGGTCCGCGACATGGCTGACGATGCCGACGGCGCGGTCCCGCTCCCGCAGGGAGTCGAGGACGTCGAGGACCTCGTCCAGGGTCTGGTCGTCCAGGCTGCCGAAGCCCTCGTCGATGAAGAGGGTGTCGAGCCGGGCGCCCCCGGCCTCGTCGGTGACGACATCGGCGAGGCCGAGCGCGAGGGCGAGGGAGGCGAAGAAGGTCTCGCCGCCGGAGAGGGTGGCGGTGTCGCGGGTACTGCCGGTCCAGGCGTCGACGACCTGGAGGCCCAGCCCCGAGCGGCGGCGGCCGGCCGCGCGGGCGTCGGTGTGGGTGAGGGCGTACCGGCCCGAGGACATCCGCTGGAGCCGTACGGTGGCCGCGGCGGCGACCTGTTCCAGCCGGGCCGCGAGGACGTACGACTCCAGGCGCATCCGGCGTTCGTTGTCGGCGGAGGTGCCCGCGGTGAGCCCGGCGAGGCGGGCGACCCGGTCGTACTCCTCGCGTACCGGGCCGAGTCGGCGCACCTCGGCCTCGGCGCGCCGGGAGAGCGCGGCGAGCTGGTCGCGGCTCTCCCGGGCGGCGGCGTGCCGGGTGGCGGCGGCGCGCAGGGCGCGTTCCGCGGTGTCGTGGGCGGCCTGCGCGGTGTCCGGGTCGGCGGGCGGGAGGGCGGCGGCGTCCCGGGCGGCGGGCTCGGCGAGCCGGTCGGCGACGGCGGCGGACTCGGCCTGCCAGGTGTCCAGGAGGTGCTGGCAGGCCCGGCGCTCGGCGCCGTCGAGGAGCGCCTCCGCCGCGGCGCCCGGGGTGTCGAATCCGGCCCGGAAGGCGGCGGTGGCGAGGGCGCCGTCGGCCTCCTTGAGCCGGAGCGCGGTGGCCTCGAAGGCTCGCGCGCTCTCGGTCGCCGCCGTGAGCCGCCGTACCTGCTCCGTCAATTCGGCGACCCGGTCGGCCACGCTGGCCGCGTCCCCCCGGGCCCGGTCCAACTCGTCCTGGAGGGCGCCCTGTTCCGCCTCCAGCGCCTCATAGCGCGAGGTGCGCGCGGCGACCCGCCGCTCGGCCTCCCGCTGCGCGGCCACCCACCCCGCGCACTCCCGCTCCCCCCGCCCCAGCGCCTCCCGGGCCCCGTGCGCCCCGGCGGCCACCCGCCGTGCCACGGCATGCTCCCGCTCCAGCCGCTCGACGGCACCGGCGAGTTCGCCGACACCGGGCCCGGCACCGGCCGTGACACCACCGCCGCCGGCAACACCCCCACCGACGGGACGGTCCCCGACCGGGACGTCCCCGCCGGCCCCGGGCCCCGGGGGGCCTTCCTTCGGTGGTTCCGCTGTGACAGGAGCGCCCTCCCCCTCCGGTGGCTCCGCCGCCTGGTCGCGGGCGGTGGCGTGTTGTTCCTGGAGGGCCGTGTGGGCGCGTTCGGCCTCGGCGCGGAGGGTGGTGTGGCGCTGGTACGCGGTGAGGGCGGCGTCCTCCGTCGCCGGGGCCACCTGGTCGTCGGTGGGGCGGGCGGGGGCGGGGTGGGCGGTCGAGCCGCAGACCTGGCAGGGGGTGTCGGTCGTCAGGTGGGCGGCCAGTTCGGCCGCGATGCCCTTCAGGCGGCGTTCGCGGAGGTCGAGCCAGGTGGCGTGGGCGGCGTTGACGCGTTCGCCGACGGCCACCAGCCGTTCGCGGGACTCCGTCAGCGACTCGGCGAGCGCGTCCCTGCGGCGGGCCGCCGCCAGCCGGCGGCGGGCCGGTTCGAGGCGTCCTGCGAGGTGTTCGGCGCGGGCGGCGGCCTCCAGGGCCTCCTCCACCCGGCCGAGCAGGGCGCGGCGTTCGGGCTCCCAGCCCGCCAGCCGGTCCGCCGTCTCCTGGAGGAGATCCTCGTCGGCGCGCGTCTGGCGGTCGAGCGCCGCGCGCTCCGCGGTGATCTCCGCCGAGCGCCGCTCCGCGCGCCGGGCCGCGTCGAGCGCGCCGAGTTCCTGGCGTACGGCCCCTTCCCGCGCGGCGAGTTGTTCGGCGCCGGCGTCCGCGAGATGCGGCAGCAGCGGCCGGGTCCGCTCCCGCGCGGCGGAGGCGGCGCGGTGGGCCTCCTCCGCCTCCTCGCGCAACGCGAGCGCGGGCGCGACGCGTTCGGCCTTGCGGTCGCGTTCCAGCACCGCCCGGGTCCGCTCGTACCGGGGGCGGCGCTCCTCCAGCGCGGCCAGGCGCCGCTGGGCGTCCGCGAACCGCTCCTGGAGCCTGGCCCGTTCACGCTCCGCGTCCCGTACGGCACGGGCGGCGGCGAGGCGGTCCTCCGCCCCGGCGAGCGCCGAAGCGGCGATGCCGGCCCGCTCGGCGGCCTCGCACCGTACCTCCGCCGCCCAGGCCAGGACCGCGGCGGCGAGTCCGGCATCGCCCGGTCCGTACTGCGGCGGCTGGGGGGCCGGCACCGTTCCGGCGGGTGAACTTCCCACCGCCGCCTGGGAGATGCGCTGGGCGATGGCGAGGAGCCGGTCGTCCCCGGCGCGTACCCGGTGCTCGGCGGAGCGTCGCAGCTCGGCCAGGCGCTCCTCGACCGCGGCGAACCTGCCGGTGTCGAAGAGCGTGCCCAGCAGCCGCCCCCTGGCCTCCGCGTCGGCGCGCAGGAAGCGGGCGAAGTCGCCCTGGGGCAGGAGCACCACCTGGCAGAACTGCTCCCGGCTCATCCCGAGGAGCTGCCCGATCTCCTCGCCGATCTCCTGGTGCGAACGGCTCAGCGCCCGCCACCCGTCCCCGGGGGCCGTGGCGTCGTACTCGCGCAGCCGGCTCTGCGCCTTCTCGGTGGTGGAGCCGGTGGCCCGTTTCTTGGGGCGGAGCTGGGCGGGCCGCCGGGTGATCTCCAGCCGCCGTCCGCCGACGGTGAGTTCGAGGGTGACCTCGGTGGGGACACCGGCGGCCGCGTGGTCGCTGCGGAGTGTGGTGCCCGGGGACTGCCGGGCGCCCGGCACCGCCCCGTACAGCGCGTAGCAGACCGCGTCGAGCACCGAGGTCTTCCCGGCGCCGGTGGGCCCGTGGAGCAGGAAGAGCCCGGCGCCGGAGAGCGCGTCGAAGTCGATGTGCTGGGTCGCGGCGAAGGGACCGAACGCGGTGACGGCGAGCCGGTGGAGCCTCACGGGGTCACCTCGCGCACCGTCGCATCGACCCGTACGTCGTCGAACGCGCCCCGCAGCACGGTGCGTTCCGGCTCGTCGGGCCCCGCCCCGCCCCGTACGTGCGCCACGAAGTCCTCCGCGATCTGCTGGTCGGTACGGCCCGCGAGGCGCCGGCCGTAGGAGGCGCCCGGGTCGTCGGCGCCCCGCTCCGGGTCGAAGACGAGGCTGAGCGTGTACGGGAAGCGGGCGGCGAGCCGCGCCATGGGTTCGGCCGGGCGGACGGCGTCGGTGAGGGTGGCCTCGATCCAGGCGTCCTCGTGCCGGGCGAGCGCGGGATCGGTGAGCAGGGTGTCGAGCGACCCCCGGATCCGGGCGAGGGCGCGCGGCACCGGGCAGTCGATCCGCTCGGCCGCGATCTCCCCGGCGGGCCCCAGCTCCACCAGCCACATGGTCTTGCGGTGGGCGGCCTCGGAGAAGGAGTAGGCGAGCGGCGAACCCGCGTAGCGGATCCGGTCGGTGAGGGTCTGCGCGCCGTGGAGATGGCCGAGCGCGACATAGTCGACGCCGTCGAAGACTCCGGTGGGCACGGCGGCCACCCCGCCGACGGTGATGTCGCGTTCGCTGTCGCTGGGCGCGCCGCCGACGACGAACGCGTGGGCGAGGACGACGGAGCGGGTGCCGGGGGCGCGGGCGGCGAGATCGGCCCGTACCCGCCCCATCGCGGCCGCGAGCACCGCCTCGTGTCCGCCCTTCGCCGCCCCGAACTCGGCCCGGACCAGGGCGGGTTCGAGATACGGCAGCCCGTAGCAGGCGATCTCGCCGTGTGCGTCGGTGAGCACCGCCGGGGTGGCGCACGCTGCGGGTTCCGTGCGCAGGTGGATGCCCGCGCGCTCGATGAGCCCGGCGCCGACGCCGAGCCGGCGGGCCGAGTCGTGGTTGCCGGAGATCATGACGGTGGGCACCCCCGCCTCGGCGAGGCGGTGCAGCGCGCGGTCGAACAACTCGACGGCGGCGAGCGGCGGTACGGCCCGGTCGTAGATGTCGCCCGCGACGAGGACCGCCTCGACGTCCCGGGCGTGGACGGTCGCCACGAGGTGGTCGAGGAAGGCGGCCTGGGCGTCGAGCAGGCCGACCCGGTGGAAGGAGCGCCCGAGGTGCCAGTCCGACGTGTGCAGCATCCTCACCAGAGGCCATCCTTCACGCGCTCGTACGTTCGGGGCCGCCCGGCCGTTCCGGGCAGCTCGGCCATTCCGCGCCGCCCGGCCATTCCGCGCCGCCCGGCCATTCCGCGCCGCCCGGCCGTTCCGGGCAGCTCGGCCATTCCGCGCCGCCCGGCCATTCCGCGCCGCCCGGCCATTCCGCGCCGCCCGGCCATTCCGCGCCGCCCGGCCATTCCGCGCCGCCCGGCCATTCCGCGCCGCCCAGCCGTTCCGGGCAGCTCGGCCATTCCGCGCCGCCCGGCCGTTCCGGGCCGACGCCCGTACGTTCCGGGGCGGGCCCGGTGCGGGGAGGTGACCGCGCCGCGCCCGGGGGTCATGCGGCGCTCCCGTCGCCGTACGCCTCGCCGCCCAGCTCCAGGGTGGCGTTGCCCGCCGTGGTCTCCGCGAGCCAGGCGCGGAACGCGTCGGTCTCCGCGTCCGGCACCCCCAGTTCGATGGTGACCGCCTCCGCGTACCGGACCTCGCGCACCGCGCGCCCGGTGGCCCGCAGGTCGTTCTCCAGGCGCCCCGCGCGCTGGTGGTCGACGGTGACGGTGACCAGCCGGAAGCGCCGCCTGGTCCGGGTGCCGAGGGCGTCCAGCGCCTCGCCGACCGCTCCCCCGTACGCCCGGATCAGCCCGCCGGCGCCGAGCTTGACGCCCCCGTAGTAGCGGGTGACGACGGCGACGGTGTACCGCATCTCGCGGCGCAGCAGCATCTGGAGCATGGGCGCGCCCGCGGTGCCGCCGGGCTCGCCGTCGTCGCTCGCCCGCTGGACGGCGGCGTCGGCGCCGAGGACATAGGCGTAGCAGTGGTGGGTGGCCGCCGGGTGCTCCTCGCGCACGCGCGCGAGGAACGCCCGCGCCTCGTCCTCCGTCGCCACCGGTGCCAGCGCGCAGAGGAAGCGCGACCGGTTGACCTCGGTCTCGTGGACGCCCGCACGGGCGACGGTCCGGTACTCCTCCTGCATCCCCCCACCCTATGCGGGCGCCCGGGGCGGGACGGAACGGCGCCGGAATGGCGGGGCGCGCGACGCTGTTCCCCTGGCATGGCCTACCGAGGCAGCGTGCGGAACGGAGATGTCATGGGAGACGGGGACGGCATGGACGCGGAGCGAGCGGTGCGCGAGATCCTGGAGCGCGGCGGGGAGACCTGGGCGGTCGTCGGGCTCTCCGGGAACACCTCCCGGGCGGCGTACGGGGTCGCGGCGGTGCTCCAGCGGTACGGGAAGCGGGTGGTCCCCGTCCACCCCAAGGCCGAGACGGTGCACGGGGAGCGGGGGTACGCCTCGCTCGCCGACATCCCGTTCCCGGTGGACGTGGTGGACGTCTTCGTCAACAGCTCGCTGGCCGGGGCGGTCGCCGACGAGGCGGTCGCCATCGGGGCGAAGGCCGTCTGGTTCCAGCTCGGGGTGGTCGATGGGGCGGCGTACGAGCGGACGCGCGCGGCCGGGCTGGCGATGGTCATGGACCGCTGCCCCGCGATCGAGCTGCCCCGGCTCGGCTGAGCCGGCCCGCCCGGGGCCGCCGGTACCGGAGGCGGAGTCGGTACCGGTGCCGGAGTCGGTGTCCGTGCCGGTGCCGGAGTCGGTGTCCGTGCCGGAGTCGGTGTCCGTGCCGGTGCCGGGTCAGCGGACCGGCGGGACGGAGACCGACATGATCATCTCCACCACCTCGGAGCCCTCGTTGCGGTAGCTGTGCTCCACCCCGGCCTCGAAGCTCGCGGAGGCGCCCGCCGGCACCCGGTGCGAGGCGCCGTCGACGAGGAGCGTCAGCTCGCCGGTGATCACATGGATGAGTTCGAAGGTTCCGGCGGGGTGCGGGTCCGAGGCGCTGGCGTCGCCGGGCATCAGCGTCCAGGACCACATCTCCAGCGGGCCGTTCGACTCGGCGCCGACCAGGAGCACACTGCGGCTGCCGGCCGGGGTGGACCAGAGCCGGACCGCCTGGTCCTCGGTGACGATACGGACCTGGGCGCCCTGTTCGTAGTCGAGCAGGGTGGTGATGGAGACGCCGAGCGCGTCGGCGATCTTGACGGTGGTGCCGACGCTCGGGTTGGTACGGGCCTGCTCGATCTGGATGATCATCCCCCGGCTGACGCCCGCGCGGGCCGCCAGCGCGTCGAGGGTGAAGCCCCGCTCCCCGCGCCAGCGCTTGAGGTTCCGGGCGAGCGACTGGGTGAGCTGATCGAGGTCCGACACATTCCGTCCCATATGTTCAACATGTCCAACGAGGAGGTGCAGCGGATTGCACTACTTTGCGCTGCACCCGGGTATGCGTCGCACTGTACTGCGGGGCCCGCACCACCCGTCTCCACCGCCCCTGGACCATCACGCGTCATAAGGACACTTGGCCGAAAAGGATCGATGGACCAGTGGATAAGCGCCCGTCAGGGAAACGTTCAAGCGCACGAATCGGCCAGGCACAGGACGCTCCGATCCATGGCGGACGCATATGACAGGGCGAGCTTGGCCAATTCCCGATACCACGATCCCCCGCCACTGTGGGCGACTTCGGGACGAAGTCCCCCGTTGTGTGGGCTCAGGGCGGCCCGGAGTGCTCGCGCACCGTGTCCCGTGGTTAGCATGAGCGCCACATGAGGTGCGGAAGATCGCCGTCCCGTCGGTGTCGGATCCCGCCCGTGCGGCCGAAGCCCGCAGGTCGGCCGGTTTTCCTCCCCGAACTCACGTACCGAGGGACCGCGGAATGTCAGTGCCTGTCGCCCCCAGTCCGCACCGCATACCGACGACGGCGAAACCGTTGTCGCTCGCCGTGCCGCTGGCCCTGCTGGTGGTGGCCGGTGGAGCCGGCGGCGCCGTCGCCGCCACCGCCCCGGCCGCCGCCCGTACCTGGGTGGCCGCCACCGTCGCCGTCACCTGGCTCTGCCTCGCGGCCACCGTCGTCACCGCCACCCTGCTGCTGCGCCGCGCGCGGCGCGGGGCGTCCGTAGCGCGGAACGAGAGCGGGGCCGCCGAGGCCCAGCTCGCCCGGTACGGCGCGGACGCCGCCCATCTGCTGAACGTCACCCTCCCCTCCGTCGTGAAGAAGCTCCGCGAGGGCGCGAGCGCCCAGGAGATCTTCGCGGCCACCCCGCCCCCCGCCGACCCGCAGCTCCGCAAGGTGCTGGAGACGTTCACCACCGAGCTGGCCGCCGCCGAGTCGCGCGCGGCCCGGGCCGCCGCCGACAGCGGGACCGCCGTCGCCGAGCTGACCAGGGCCGCCGACGACCTGGACCTGCTCACCGGCAAGACGCTCCCCGCCGCGTTCGCGGGCGTACGCGCCGGCGGCTCCGCCGACACCGTGCTCGCCACCCTCGACACCCCCGCCGACCCCCGGCTGCGGGTCCTGGTGGACGCGGTGGTCCGGGAGTTCGCGCTCAGCGAGCGGCGCGCCTCGGCGGCCCAGGCGGCGAGCGCCAAGGCGCTGAGCCGGGTGCAGGCCAAGGCCGTCTCCATGCTGGCGGACCTGCGCGAGATGCAGGACCGGCACGGTGAGGAGGTCTTCGGCGACCTGCTCAAGCTCGACCACAACACCTCGCAGCTCGGGCTGCTGACCGACCGTCTCGCCCTGCTGATGGGCGGCCGGGCCAGCCGCGCCTGGAACAAGCCGATCGGGATGGAGTCCATCCTGCGCGGCGCGGTCGGCCGGATCGCCGCCTACCAGCGGGTCCGGCTGCACTGCTCCAGCAACGCCGCCATCGCCGGGTTCGCCGCCGAGCCGGTGATGCACCTGCTCGCCGAACTCATGGACAACGCGGCGAACTTCTCGCCGCCCATCGACGAGGTCCACGTCTATGTGGAGGAACGTGCCGCCGGCATCGTGGTGACCATCGAGGACAGCGGGCTGAAGATGGCCGCCGCCGCGATGCGCCGCGCCGAGGAGTCGGTGTCCGGGCGGGTCACCGACCTCGCGATGCTCCAGGGCACCCGGCTCGGCCTCGCCGTGGTCGGACGGCTCGCCGCCAAGTACCACATCAGCGTCAACTACCGGCCCTCCTCGCGCGGGGGCACCGGCGTCGTCGTCCTCTTCCCGCCGCAGCTCATGGCCCAGCAGCGGGGCGTGGAGAGCGAGCCGCCGGCCCGCCAGGCCCCCGCCCCGCAGCCCCCCGCGCCCCGGGCAGCGGAGCCCCGCCCCGCCGCGCCCCGGACCGCCGACCCCTCGCCGGTGCCCCCGCCCGTACCGACGTCGACGGCGTGGCCGGTGCTGCCCTCGCCGTCCGCGCCCGGCGGCGGGCCCCGCGTCGCGACGCCCGGCGGCCTGCCGGTGCGCCCGCCGGGCCGTACGATGGCCGCCGCCGACCGGGGACGGCCGCTGCCCACCCCGGGCCCGGCCCCCGCGGCGGCGGAGCCGGAACCCCGCGACGTGGGCGCCCGGTTCGGCGCCTTCCACCGGGCCCGTAACGCCGCCGAGGCCGCGTCGGACGGAACCGCGCCGGGCACGCCGGGCACGCCCCCGGCGGACGGTGACGACATCCCCGGCACCCCGGCCTGACCCCGGCGGCAGACCCTGGACGGGCCCCACCGGCGCCCCAGGCACCCCTGCGGCGTCCCACCCCGTACGGCGACCGGGGAGACCGGCGCCATCCCCCCCATACGGACACGCGAGATCGGAGGCACGGACGGGTGACCGGCACACCACCGGCAGCATCCCGCCCCACGCACACCATGCAGACCACTGACAACAGCTTGACCTGGCTCCTGGAGAGCCTGCTGGAGCGCACCCCCGGCACCCGGCACGCCCTCGTGCTCTCCCGCGACGGGCTGAAGCTCTGCTGGAGCCGCCACCTCACCCTCGACCAGGCCGACCAGTTGTCCGCCATCTGCTCCGGCATCCAGGCGCTCGCGCAGGGCGCCTCGGTGGAGTTCGGCAACGGCAGCGGCGGCGTACGGCACTCGATGACGGAGTTCCACGGCGGGCTGCTCTTCATCGTGGAGGCCGGTGACGGCGCGCATCTCGCGGTGATCGCCGAGGACGGCGCCGACCCCGGTGTGGTGGGCCATCAGATGACCGAGATGGTCGACCAGATCGGTGAGCACCTGCGGGCGGAACCGCGCACACCCGCCCAGGACAGTCCGCGCTCATGATCAGGCGGCCCGTCGACATCGGGGACCCCGACCGGCTGTACACCGTCACCGGTGGCCGCAGCCGGGCCGACGACGACACCTTCGACCTGGTCACCCTGATCGTCAGCGAGTGCGAGCCGGCCGCCGGGATGCAGTCGGAACACGTCCGGATCCTGGAACTGTGCCGTGCCCCGACGGCGGTCGTCGAGATCGCCGCCGAGCTGCGGCTGCCGGTGACGGTGGTACGGATCCTGCTCGGCGACCTCCTCGCGACGAGCCGGATCACCGCCCGCCATCCCACCGTCACGCGCGCCACCAACCTTCCCGACTCCGCTCTCCTGAAGGAGGTGCTCGTTGGACTCCGTAACCTCTGAGCTGCCCGCCCGTACCCCGCTGCACGACGCCGCGGAGAACGGCCTGAAGATCGTCATCGTGGGCGGCTTCGGGGTCGGCAAGACCACCCTGGTCCGGTCGGTCAGCGAGATCAGACCGCTCAACACCGAAGAGGTCATGACGCAGGCCGGTGTCGGCGTCGACGAGACCGCGGGACTGCCCGCGAAGACGACCACGACCGTCGCCTTCGACTTCGGCCGTATCAGCCTCAACGAGCGCATGGTGCTCTACTTGTTCGGCGCGCCGGGCCAGGAGCGGTTCTGGTTCCTCTGGGACCGGCTCTTCTCCGGCACCCTCGGCGCGGTCGTCCTGGTCGACACCCGGCGGATGAGCGAGTCCTGGTACGCCATCGACCGGCTCGAACACCACAAGACGCCGTTCGTCGTGGCCGTCAACCGGTTCGACGACGACGCCTCGGCGTTCTCCCTCGACGAGATCCGGCTGGCGCTCTCGCTGCCGGAGCACGTTCCGCTGATCGACTGCGACGCACGGGTACGGTCGTCCGGCAAGAACGTCCTGATCACCCTCGTGGACCACCTCTACGAACTGGCCATGGCCCGGGAGATGACACCGTGACCGACCCCGCACCGCCCGCCGGAGAGACCGCAGCACCGGCCCCGCCGCCCGGCTGCCCCGCCCACGCGGACGGGCCGCTCCGGCTGAGCGGCCTGGAGTTCCAGCAGACGCCGTCCCAGCTCTACCGCTCGCTGCGCTCCGAACACGGCGCGGTGGCGCCGGTCCTGCTGGACGGGGACATCCCCGCCTGGCTGGTGCTCGGCTACGCCGAGGTCTCCTACGTCACCAACAACGACGAGTTGTTCGCGCGGGACTCGCGGCGCTGGAACCAGTGGCCGAACATCCCCGACGACTGGCCGCTGCTGCCGTTCGTCGGCTACCAGCCCTCCCTGCTCTTCACCGAGGGCGCCGAGCACCAGCGGCGCGCCGGGGTGATCACCGAGGCGCTGGAGGCGGTCGACCAGTTCGAACTCGCCCACACCTGCCGGGAGATCGCGGAGCGGCTGATCGACGACTTCGCGGGCAGCGGCCAGGCCGAGCTGATGGGCTCGTACGCCCACGCGCTGCCGATGCGCGCGGTGGTGCGGCTCTGCGGGATGCCCGCCGCCGGCACGGACACCGAGGAGTTCGTCAGGGACCTGCGGATCTCGCTGGACGCCAAGGAGGGCGACGACCCGGTCGCCGCCTATCTGCGGGTGCAGAAGCGGATGGAACAGCTCGTCCGGGAGAAGCGCGCGGCCCCCGGCACCGATGTCACCTCGCGGATGCTGGCCCACCCCGCCGGGCTGACGGACGAGGAGGTCGTCCAGGACCTGATCACGGTCATCGCCGCGGCGCAGCAGCCGACGGCGAACTGGATCTGCAACTCGCTGCGGCTGCTGCTGACCGACGACCGGTTCGCGCTCAATGTCTCGGGCGGGCGGCTCAGTGTCGGGCAGGCCCTCAACGAGGTGCTGTGGCTGGACACCCCGACCCAGAACTTCGTCGGCCGGTGGGCGGCGCGCGACACCCAGCTCGCCGGGCGCCACATCAAGGCGGGCGACTGTCTGGTGCTGGGCCTCGCCGCGGCCAACACCGATCCGCAGATCTGGCCCGAGGGGCATGTGGGCGCGGAGAACTCGGCCCATCTGTCGTTCAGCAACGGGGAGCACCGCTGCCCGTACCCCAGCCCGCTGCTCGCGGATGTCATCGCCCGTACGGCGGTGGAGACGCTGCTGGAGCGGCTGCCGGACGTGGTGCTGGCCGTGGAGCCGGAGGAGCTGACCTGGCGCCCCTCGATCTGGATGCGCGGACTGACCGCGCTGCCGGTGAGCTTCACGCCCGTGGTGCAGTAACGGCGGTCGTACGGGCGCCTCGTGGGCCCGTACGGGGTCGCGGCGACCCCGGTCCGGCGGTACGGCCCGCCGCCGGGCCCGGTTCGTGCCGGGCCCGGCGGGGCTGCCGTCAGCCCCCGGCCGGCGTGAAGACCACCGGCAGGCGCTCCGGACCCCGGGTGAACACCCCCTGCTCCACGGGGTCGAAGCCGTCCGCGAACCGCAGCTCCGGCATCGCGTCGAGGAGCTGGTTGACCCCGGTCTCGACCTCGGCCCTGGCCAGCAGCGCCCCGACGCAGAAGTGCCGGCCGAGCGCGAAGGCGAGGTGGTCGGCGGCGGCGGAGAACGCGGTGGTGGCGGTCAGGTCCTCGCGGAAGATGTCGAAGGTGTCCGGGTTGGCGTAGCGCGAGCCGTCCCGGTTGGCCGATCCGATCAGGCAGGTGACGGTGGCGCCGGCCGGGACCGTCCCGCCGCTGAGCGTCACATCCACCGCCGTCTGGCGCATGATCATATGAACCGGCGGGGTGTAGCGGAGCGTCTCGGCGAACGCCCGGTCGATGAGTTTGCGGTCCCGCTGAACAGCGGCCAACTGCTCCGGGTGGTGCAGCAGGTTGGCGAAGATGCTGGCGATCGCCTTGTCGGTGGTCTCGCCCCCGGCGGCGAGCAGCAGGCTGCAGAACGCCTTGATGTCCTCGTCGCTCATCCGGACGCCGTCGACCTCGGCGGCGCAGAGCGTGGAGAGCAGGTCGTCCCCGAGGTGGTCGCGGCGCTCCCGGATGATCGGCAGCATGTACTCGGCGAACTCGACCCGGGTCCGCTCGCCGGCCGCCGCCACCTCGGGGTCGCCCGACAGGTTGCCCAGGAAGGCGATGACCGCGGTGTACCAGCCGTGGAAGCGGGCGTGGTCGGCCTTGTCGAGGCCGAGCATGTCGGCGATGACGTTGACGGGGAAGCGGGTGGCGTACGCCTCCACCAGGTCGACGGAGCCGGTGTGCCGGAAGGTGTCTATCAGCTCACGCGAGTTGCGCTCGATGACGGGCTGGAACTTGTCCCGCAGGTCGGCGCCGCGGAAGGCGGGCGCGACCAGCGCCCGCCGTACGGCGTGCTCGCGCCCGCTGAGCTGGAGGATCGTCTTCCCGTGCACGGGTTCGAGCTGCCAGTCGTAGTTGTCGGTGGTGAACACCGACTCCTTGTCCTTGAAGGCCCGTTCGACGTCCTCGTACCGGGAGATGACGTAGCTCTTGGTGGCTTCGTGCCACAGGAGCGGGGCGCTTTCGCGCATCGCCCGGTAGACCGGATAGGGGTTCTCCGCGAACTCCGGGGACAGGATGTCCGGGATCTGCTGTGCGGTGGCCATGGCACTCCCTCTCATGGTGCCGTTCCGATCGGTATCGGACGGCACCATCAAGGGTATTGATCATCGGCCATCAGAAACAGGCCACACTCTGGCATTCACCGCATGTGTCAGTCGGCGACGGGAAGAGTCTCCTGTTCCTTCCTCACCTCGGCGCCGGCCTCGGCCGCGGCCTCGGACTCGGCCCTGGCCTGCCGCCCCTTCTCGGCGGCCTTCTTCGCCCGGTTCTTGATGACGAGCATGGAGGTGAGCCCGACGAGGACGGCGAGGACCAGTCCCAGCCACGAGAAGCGCTGGAGCCAGGCCTCGGCGACGACGCCCACCGTGTAGACGACGGCGGTGGTGCCGCCCGCCCAGACGATGCCGCCGAGCACGTTGGCGATCAGGAACTTCCAGTACGGCATGCGCAGGACGCCGGCGAGCGGCCCGGCGAAGATCCGGAGCAGGGCGATGAAGCGGCCGAAGAAGACGGCCCACATGCCCCACTTCTCGAAGGACCGTTCCGCCATGGCGATCTGATCGGCGCCGAAGTGCTTGGGGAACCGTCCGCCGAGCCAGGCCAGCAGGGGCCGGCCGCCCTTCCGTCCGATGGCGTACCCGATCGAGTCACCGATGATCGCGCCGGCGGTGGCACAGGCGCCGAGGACGTACGGGTCGATCTCGCCGTGCTGGGAGGCCAGCAGCGCCGAGCTGACCAGGACGATCTCCCCGGGCAGGGGTATCCCGAGGCTCTCCACCCCGATGACCACCCCGACCAGGATGTACACACTGACCGCGGGGATGGTCTCAAGCCACTCCTGGACGTGCACCGGCGATTCCTCCTGCTTGCGTCGGATGCTTTCCCTGGGCCGTCTCCTGCGCAACGCGCCCGGCGCGCGCCCGCGGCGGGGCGCATGCCGGGAAGCCTACCCGGTGGGCGGAACGGCCGGGAATCCACGTTTGAGGGGGTGCGGAGGCCGAGGGGGCGCGGAGGCGCGGCAGCCGGTTTCCGTCTTGACAGGGAGCGGAACGGCACACTCCGGAAGAGCGCCGACCGGGACGATCAGGAACACACCGCCCGCCGGCGTCACGGATCCGCGACATTACCCGTGAGTAGAGTGACTCCGCCAACCCCTCACAGGGCGGGCGTAGCAGCCGCACACCCGACCCCTCTATCGTTACTCGCCATGTGGCAAGGACAGCAGCCGCCCGGGGGCGAGCAGAACCCGCAGGACCAGAATCCCAATCCGTACCAGCAGCCGGGGTACCAGCAGCCGAACCCGTACCAGCAGCCGACGGCGCCGGCGCAGCCCGCTTACGGCTATCCGCAGCAGCCGGGGGGCGAGCAGCCCAACCCGTACATGCAGGCGACGGTTCCGGCACAGTACGCGGTGCCGGGCCAGCCGGGTCCGCCGGACGGTGGGAAGGACGAGAAGCGGAAGACGACGATCGTCGCGATCGTCGCGGCGACGGTGGTGGTGATCGCCGCCGCGGGTACGGCCTACTTCGTCCTGGGCAAGGACGACGGTTCCAGTGACAACGTGGCCGACGCGAAGTCCTCGGCGTCGTCCTCCGCGTCGGCGTCCGGGGAGCCGACCGCCGCCGCGTCCCAGGACAACCCGCGGAACAGCGAGGCCGCCAAGCCCCAGATCGACGGCTGGAAGGTCGTCACCAACCCCAAGCACGGCACGCAGTTCGACGTCCCGCCCGAGTGGGAGGTCTCCAAGCCGGGAATCATCTCCGGTTTCGAGGATGTCGAGAAGGGTGACGGCACCCCCGCGATCTCCTTCTCCGCACCGGCCTTCTTCAAGTCCGAGTGGTGCTCGCAGGACACCAACAAGGACGGCAAGCTGGAGTACAGCAGCCTCGCGGGCACCGGGACGAAGGGCGCCAGGGGCGCCACCGACACCGCGGCGGCCTCGAAGAGCGAGGCGGGGAGCTGGGTGTGGGCCGCGTACGCCCAGGAGGAGCCGAAGGCCTCGCTGAAGGAGAAGATCAAGGTCGGCGAGCCGCAGGCGTTCACCAGCACGGCGGGGCTCAAGGGGCACTACACCGAGGCCGTCAGCACGGGCCTCACCAAGAAGAACAAGTGCGACACCGACGGCAAGGCGTTCGCCTTCACCTTCACCAACACCACCACGGGCGACTACTCGACGTGGGTGCTGTACGCGAACAAGGGTGTGCCGGACGAGCTGTCGGACGACACGATCAAGAAGATCATGGGCACGGTCCGGCTCGCGCCCAAGTCCTCGGGCTGACGCGCCCCGTACGGAATCCGGCCGGCCCCCGGCAGTCGAACGGGGGCCGGCCGGCCGGGTCTTCGCCCTGGTTTCACTCCCGGTGGGCCAGCAGATACGCCTGGGGGACCCGCTCCGCCCGCTCGGGGCCGCGCACCAGCCGGGCGTGCACGGTGAATCCGGCCGTACGGAGCGCCTCGGCGACCCGGTCGGGCGAGAGCCGGTGGAAGTCGAGGGAGACCCGGTGGCCGAAGGCCTCCTCGAACCGCAGCGGCTCGTCCCCGACCTGGAAGGCGAGCAGCAGCGGGGCGCCCGGGGCGAGCACCCGGTGGAACTCTGCGAACACCCCCGGGTGGTCCGCCGGCGGGACATGGATGACGGAGTACCAGGCGACCAGCCCGGCGAGCGAGCCGTCCGGGAGGTCCAGCGCGGTCATCGTCCCCTCGTCGAAGCGGAGCCCCGGATGGTTCTTCCTGGCGCGGGCGAGCATCTCCGGGGAGAGGTCGATCCCCCGGACCGCCACCCCGAGGGAGTCCAGGAACGCGGTGACCCGGCCGGTGCCGCACCCCACCTCCACGACGGGGCCGCCGCCCGCCTCCCGTATCCCCTCGGCGTAGGCGGTGAGCAGGGCACGGCCCAGCGCGCCGTCCACCGCCATGGTGGGGAACCGTTCGTCGTAGCCGGCGGAGATCTTGTCGTAGCCGTCGCGGGTGTCACGGAGATAGGTGGGTTCGGTCATGCCGAGGAGGGTAACCGGGGTGCCTCCTCAGCCGATCGAGAACGCGCCCTCCGGCGGCCGGGGCGAGGGGAGCGCGCCGCCGTCCCGTACGGGCGCCGCTTCCCCGGTGAACCGGCGCAGCGACGCCCCGTGTTCGACCCGGGCGGGGAAGGCGTCGGAGGCGGTACGGCGGGCCAGCGGCGCCGTGTCGAGCGGCCGGTGCGCGGCGACGAGCACCGCGTTGCCGAAGCGGCGCCCGCGCAGTACGGAGGCCTCGGCGACCAGCGCCAGCTCCGTGAACGCGGTGGCGAAAGTGGCCAGTTGGGAGCGGAGAAAGGCGAAAGGGGCGCCGTCGGCGAGGTTGGCGGCGTAGATCCCGCCGGGCCGCACCACCCGGGCGGCCTGGTGCGCGTACTCGACGGTGGTGAGGTGCGCGGGGATCCGGGAGCCGCCGAAGACATCGGCGACCAGGATGTCCGCGGAGGCGTCGGGCGCGGCTTCGAGGAAGCTCCGGGCGTCGGCGGTGTGCGCCGTGATCCCCGCGCCCGCCGGTATCGGCAGCTCCCGTTCGACCAGGTCGAGCAGGGCGGCGTCGGACTCCACCACCGACTGGGCGGAGCCGGGCCGGGTCGCGGCGACGTAGCGGGGCAGGGTGAGCGCGCCGCCGCCGAGGTGGAGCACGGTGAGCGGGGCGCCGTCGTCCGCCGCGCAGTCGATGACATGGGCGAGGCGGCGTATGTACTCGAACTCCAGGTGGCGGGGTTCGTCCAGGTCGACATAGGACTGGGGCGCGCCGTCGACCGTCAGCAGCCAGGCCCGCGCCCGGTCCACGTCGGGCAGGAGCTTGGCGGTGCCGTGGCCGACGGCGCGGATGACGGGGACGGACTCGGGAAGGGGCCCGGGGGCGGGCTCGGGGCGGCGCTCGTTCACCGTTCCATTGTGCGCCTTCATGGTGCGCCGCCCCGGGGGCCGGGCTCCCCCCGGGGCGGCATGGTCCCGGAGTCGCGCCCGGCCCCGGAGCGGCCCGGCCTCAGAGCACCTCGGTGACCGTACCGGCGCCGACCGTACGGCCGCCCTCGCGGATGGCGAAGCCGAGCCCCGGCTCCAGCGGGAGGTCACGGCCCAGCTCCACGGTCAGGTCGACCGTGTCGCCGGGGCGCGCCACGCCGGTGGCGCCGAGGTCGATGTCGCCGACGACGTCCGCCGTACGGATGTAGAACTGCGGCCGGTAGCCGCTGCCGACCGGGGTGCTCCGGCCGCCCTCCTTGGTGGAGAGCACATACACCCGCGCGGTGAAGCGCCTGTTCGGCACGGTGCTCGCCGGCTCGGCCACGACATGGCCCCGGCGGACCGCGTCGCGCGCCGTGCCGCGCAGCAGCAGCGCGACATTGTCGCCGGCCTCGGCGGACTCCATCGGCTTGCCGAAGGTCTCCAGACCGGTGACGGTGGTGAGGAGCGGCCCGCCGTCGCCGCCCAGCACCTCCACCCGGTCGCCGACGCGCACCGTGCCGCGCTCGACGGCGCCGGTGACGACGGTGCCGCGCCCGGTGATGGTGAGGACGTTCTCCACCGACAGCAGGAACGGCGCGTCCGTGTACCGGACCGGCATCGGCACATAGGTGTCGACCGCGTCGAGGAGCGCCTCCACGGCGGCGGTCCACCGTGGCTCGCCCGCCAGCGCGCCCAGCGCGGAGACCCGGACGACGGGCGCCGCGTCGCCGCCGTACCCGTGCTCGGTGAGGAGTTCGCGCACCTCCAGCTCGACCAGGTCGGTCAGCTCGTCGTCGCCCAGGTCGGCCTTGGTGAGGGCGACGACGATGTGGTTGACGCCGACCTGCCGGGCGAGCAGGACGTGTTCGGCGGTCTGCGGCATGATCCCGTCGAGCGCGGAGACGACGAGGATCGCCCCGTCGAGCTGGGCGGCGCCGGTGACCATGTTCTTGATGAAATCGGCATGGCCGGGCATGTCGACATGGGCGTAGTGCCGGGTGCCCGTCTCGTACTCGACATGCGCGATGTTGATGGTGATCCCCCGGGCCGCCTCCTCCGGGGCCCGGTCGATCCGGTCGAAGGGCACGAAGGTGCCGGTCCCCCGGTCGCTGAGGACCTTGGTGATGGCGGCGGTCAGGGTGGTCTTGCCATGGTCGACATGGCCCATGGTCCCGATGTTGACGTGCGGCTTGGTCCGGACGTATGCCGTCTTGGGCATGGTTTCCTGCCTGAAATCTCGAAGCGTGAGCGGGACCCCCGGTTCCTGCCGACCCTCCCCCTGCGGGGTCCGCCGGACGTTCCGGGAAGGGTCAGCTTCGGGCGCCGCCGAGGAGCGCCCGTGCCGCTGCCGCGGCGAGCGGGGCCGCTGCGAGGTCCAGTGCGAGGTCCGGGGCAGCCTTCGGCGCGTCCGCGACGGCGGACGGCGCTGCGAGGAAGGCGTACCGGAACATGCCGCTGATCCTGCCGGGCCGGCCCGCGCCGCGTCGAATGGTTTTCTTTCCGGGCCCGGCGGTCGGCGGCCCACCCGCAGGGCCTGCGCGGGGGCCTGGCCCGGGTGCGGGCACGGGCCCCTGGGGTTGGTGCGGGGGCCGTACGACGTGCGTCACGTTTTACGGTCCGCGTCATCCGGGTCGGTTAGTCTCCCCGAATGCTCGACACCGCACGCCGGTCCTCCGCTCAGGGCCGCGCCGCCGCCGGGGTACGCCGCCGGGGCGCCCTGCTCCTCTCGCCGTGGGGCCGGTTCGCCCTGCTGGTCGTCTTGTTGGGCGCGGCGGCCGCCCTGGTGGTGGTGTACGAGCCGCAGCGGCTGCTCGCGGACGGCTGGCCCGCGCGGTTCCACGGACCGACGGCCGTGGTGCTCTTCGCCGTGGGGTACGGGGTGTGCGCCACCGCCTTCGTGCCGCGCCCGCTGCTCAACCTCGCGGCGGGCGCGCTCTTCGGCTCGTGGTTCGGTCTGGCCGCCTCGCTCGGCGGCACGGTCTTCGCGGCCTGGGCCTCGTTCGCGCTGGTCCGCGCCCTGGGTCAGGACGCGCTCCGCCCCCTGCTGCGGGGGCGCTGGCTGAAGGCGGCGGACGGCCAGCTCAGCGGCCACGGCTTCCGGTCGATGCTGGCGATCCGGCTCTTCCCTGGGCTGCCGTTCGCCGGGGTCAACTACGGTGCGGCGGTCTCCCGGATGCGGATGGCGCCGTTCCTGCTGGCGACGGGGATCGGGTCGGTGCCGAACACGGCGGCGTATGTGGTCGCGGGCAGCCGGGCGGCCTCCCCGACCTCGCCGGTCTTCCTGCTGGCGACCGGGTTCATCGTGGTCACGATGGTGGTCGCGCTGATCGTCGCCTGGCGCCAGCGCCACCGGCTCGCGCCCCCGGAGGAGCAGCCGGCACCGGGGCCCGGGACACCCGGGACGCAGGAGCCGAGCGCGTCATCCCGTACGGCCGCACCATCCCGTACAGCCGACTCACCGGGTACGGCCGCAGCACCGGGTACGGCGGCGGCCTCGCCCCGTACGGCCGCCGCACCCGGTACCACCGAGCCCTCGGGCGACAGGCTCTAACTCCCCCCGGCGAGCCCCAGATCCCCGCCCGGCGGCGGGGCCGTGAAGCGGGCCGCCTCCGCCTCGGCGACCTGGCCGAGTTCCGCCGGGGACCAGCGCGGGCTGCGGTCCTTGTCGACGACCCGGGCCCGGATCCCCTCCACCAGGTCGGGGTGGGCGAGCGCGGCGCACGAGGCGCGGTAGGCGCGGTCGAGGCTCTCCGCCAGGGTGGCCGGCGGCCCGTCGGCGCGCATCGCGGCGAGCGTCGCCGTGAGGGCGGTGGGCGAGCGGGTGAGCAGCGTCTCGGCGGCGGCCTTCGCCGCGGGCACCCCGCTGTCGAGGAGCCGTTCGAGGATCGCGGGCACCGAGTCCGCGGCGTAACAGGCGTCGATCCACGGCCGCTCCCCGGCGAGCAGCCCCTCGGGGGGTGTGGCCGCGTACCGCAGGACGGTCTCCCGTACGTCCGCCGCCGTCCGCACCCCGGGCGCGGCCAGCGCCTCGGTCAGCTCGGGCAGGAGCGCGGCGGGTACGCAGTGGTCGGCGAGGCCGCAGAGCAGCGCGTCGGCGGCGCCGACGGAGTCTCCGGTGAGGGCGAGATGGGTGCCGAGCCGGCCGGGCGCGCGGGCCAGCAGATGGGTGCCGCCGACATCGGGGACGAGGCCGATGGCCGTCTCGGGCATGGCCACGGCGGAGCGTTCGGTGACGACCCGGACCGAGGCGTGCCCCGAGAGGCCGACGCCGCCGCCCATCACGATGCCGTCCATGAGCGCGACGAAGGGCTTCGGGTAGCGGGCGATACGGAAGTTGAGCCGGTACTCGTCCCGCCAGAACCCCGGCGAGGCCGTACCGCCGCTCCGCGCGTCCTCGTGGATGGCCCGGATGTCGCCCCCGGCGCAGAGCCCGCGCTCCCCGGCGCCGGCGAGCACCACGGCGGTGACCTCGTCGTCGTGCTCCCACCGGTCCAGGGCGGCGGCGATCGCCGTCACCATCGGGTGGGTCAGGGCGTTGATGGCGCGCGGCCGGTTGAGCACGATACGGCCCGAGCGGCCCGCCCGGTCGAGGAGTACGGAGTCGTCGTCACGGCGCATACGGCCAGTATCGCCCCCGCCCCACCGGCCCCGGACGGCGGCCGGGGCACCCGCGCCCCCGCCGTCACCACCACTGTCCCCGTCCCCGTCCCCGTTCCCGTCACTATCACCGTCACCGTCACCGAGGCGGCGTCAGCGCCGCGATGATGCGTTCCGCCGCCAGCGTCGCGGTGAGGGTGCCCGCGCGGACCTCCCGCTCCAGCGTGGGGGCGATCTCGCGGACGCCCGGGTGGTCGCGGAGGCGGTCCAGGAGGTGGTCGCGGACCATCGACCAGGCCCAGTCGACCTGCTGGTCGCCGCGCTTGCGTGCGAGGCGGCCGTCGGCGGCGAGGAGCCCGCGGTGCTGTTCGAGCCGGTCCCACACCTCGTCGAGGCCGGTGCCCTCGCGCGCGCTACAGGTGAGCACGGGGGGTGTCCACGCCGCGTCGGCGGGGTGCATCAGCCGCAGCGCGCCCGCGAGTTCGCGGGCCGCGGCGCGCGCGTCGCGTTCGTGGGGGCCGTCCGCCTTGTTGACGGTGATGACGTCGGCCAGTTCCAGGACGCCCTTCTTGATGCCCTGGAGCTGGTCGCCGGTGCGGGCGAGGGTGAGCAGCAGGAAGGAGTCGACCATGTGGGCGACGGCGGTCTCCGACTGCCCCACGCCCACCGTCTCGACGAGCACGATGTCGTACCCGGCCGCCTCCATCACGATGATCGTCTCGCGGGTCGCCTTGGCGACCCCGCCCAGCGTGCCGGCGGTGGGCGAGGGCCGCACGAAGGCCGCCGGGTCGACGGCGAGCCGCTCCATCCGGGTCTTGTCGCCCAGGATCGAGCCGCCGGTCCGGCTGGAGGAGGGGTCGACGGCGAGCACGGCGACCCGGTGGCCGAGCACGGTGAGCCGGGTGCCGAGCGCGTCGATGAAGGTCGACTTGCCGACCCCGGGCACCCCGCTGATCCCGATCCGCCGGGCCCGCCCGGAGTACGGCAGCAACTCGGTCAGCAGCCGCTGGGCGAGGGCGCGGTGGTCGGCCCGGGTGGACTCCACCAGGGTGATGGCACGGGCGATGTACGAACGGGAGCCGTCCAGGACGCCCTTGGCGTAGGCGTCGAGGTCGATACGGGGCGGCACGCGCTCACCTCTCGGAGCCGTCGGAGCCGTCGGGGGCGTCCGGGGCGGTCGGGGCACCGGGACCGTCATCGGCTGCGGGGCCGTCGGCGTCGTCGGCGGCCCCGGGCGCGCCCGGCCCGTGCCCCAGCGCCTCCCCCAGCGCGCGCAGCAGTTCGTACGCCGCGTCCGGGATCACCGTGCCCGGCGGGAAGACCGCCGCCGCGCCCGCCCGGCGCAACTCCTCGATGTCCTGGGGCGGGATCACCCCGCCGACCACGATCATGATGTCGTCCCGCCCCTCCTCGGCCAGCGCCTCGCGCAGCGCGGGGACGAGGGTGAGGTGCCCGGCGGCGAGCGAGGAGACCCCGACGATATGCGCGTCGGCCTCCACCGCCTGCCGCGCCACCTCGGCCGGGGTCTGGAAGAGCGGGCCGACGTCGACGTCGAAGCCCAGGTCGGCGAAGGCGGTCGCGATGACCTTCTGCCCCCGGTCGTGGCCGTCCTGGCCCATCTTGGCGACCAGGATGCGCGGGCGGCGCCCCTCGGCCTCCTCGAACTCCTCGACGGCGGCGCGGGTCCGTTCGACGGCCGGGGAGTCGCCTGCCTCGTTGCGGTACACACCGGCGATGGTACGGATCTGACCCGCGTGGCGCCCGTACACCTGCTCCAGCGCGGCGGAGATCTCGCCGACGGTCGCCTTGGCGCGGGCGGCGTCCACCGCGAGGGCGAGCAGGTTGCCTTCGAGCCCGGGGCCAGGGCCTGCCTCGGCGGCGGCGGTGAGGGCGCGCAGCGCCTCCTGGCAGGCGGGCTCGGAGCGTTCGGCGCGCAGCCTGCGCAGCTTCTCCGTCTGCCGCGCGCGCACGGCGGAGTTGTCGACCTTGAGGACCTCGATCTCCTCGTCGGTCCCGACCCGGTACTTGTTGACGCCGATGACCGGCTGGCGCCCGGAGTCGATCCGGGCCTGGGTGCGCGCGGCGGCCTCCTCCACCCGGAGTTTGGGGATGCCCGCGTCGATGGCCCGGGCCATGCCGCCGGCCTCCTCGACCTCCCGGATATGGCGCCAGGCGCGGTGCGCGAGGTCGTGGGTGAGGCGTTCCACGTACGCGCTGCCGCCCCAGGGGTCGATGACCCGGCCGGTGCCGGACTCCTGCTGGAGGAGGAGCTGGGTGTTGCGGGCGATCCGCGCGGAGAAGTCGGTGGGGAGCGCCAGCGCCTCGTCGAGCGCGTTGGTGTGCAGCGACTGGGTGTGTCCCTGGGTGGCGGCCATCGCCTCGACGCAGGTGCGGGTGACGTTGTTGTAGACGTCCTGCGCGGTGAGCGACCAGCCGGAGGTCTGGGAGTGGGTGCGCAGGGAGAGCGACTTGGCGTTCTCCGGTTCGAACTGCCGGACCAGCTTGGCCCAGAGCAGCCGGGCCGCCCGCAACTTGGCGATCTCCATGAAGAAGTTCATGCCGATGGCCCAGAAGAAGGAGAGCCGGGGCGCGAACGCGTCCACGTCGAGCCCGGCGGCGAGCCCGGCGCGCAGATACTCGACGCCGTCGGCGAGGGTGTAGGCCAGCTCCAGATCGGCCGTCGCGCCGGCTTCCTGGATGTGGTAGCCGGAGATGGAGATGGAGTTGTAGCGGGGCATCTTCCGCGAGGTGTAGGCGAAGATGTCGGAGATGATCCGCATCGAGGGTTTCGGCGGATAGATATAGGTGTTGCGGACCATGAACTCCTTGAGGATGTCGTTCTGGATGGTCCCGGCCAGCTTCTCGGGCGGTACGCCCTGCTCCTCGGCGGCGACGATGTAGAGGGCGAGGACGGGCAGGACGGCGCCGTTCATCGTCATCGACACGGTCATCCGGTCGAGCGGGATGCCGTCGAAGAGCTGCCGCATGTCGTAGATCGAGTCGATGGCGACCCCGGCCATGCCGACATCGCCGGTGACCCGGGGGTGGTCGCTGTCGTAACCGCGGTGGGTCGGCAGGTCGAAGGCGACGGAGAGGCCCTTCTGCCCGGCGGCGAGGTTCCGCCGGTAGAACGCGTTGGACTCCTCGGCGGTGGAGAATCCGGCGTACTGCCGGACCGTCCAGGGCTGGTTGACGTACATCGTCGGGTAGGGGCCGCGCAGATAGGGGGCGATGCCCGGGTACGTGCCGAGGAAGTCGAGCCCGGTCAGGTCCTCGGCGGTGTAGAGCGGGTGGACGGCGATGCCCTCGGGGGTCTCCCAGCTCAGCTCGTCCGCGCTCCGGCCGGTGCGTTCCTTGACGGCCGTACGCCACTGGTCGGCGGTGACCGGGGCGGGCTCCCCCGGGCCCAGGTCGACCGTGGAGAAGTCGGGGATCGTCATGGCGCCACTCCCATCAGGTCGAGGGCGGAGGTGAGGAGGGCGACCGCGTCGCCGCCCGTGGTGATGAACGCGTCGACCCCGGCCCGGACATGGCGCTCGCGCGACTCGCCGGGGCGGCCGGCGAGGTACACCCGGAGCGCGCCCGCCGCCTTGAGCGCCGCCGCGACGGGCGCGGCGCCCTCGGCGTAGAGCGCGTCGCTGGAGCAGAGGCAGGCGATGGCGGCGCCGCTGCGGGCGAGCGCCTCGGCGGCGCTCTCCGCACCGCTCTCCGTACCGCGTTCGGCGCCGCTCGCCGGGCCGGCCGTCACCGGGGCCTGGACCGCTTCGATACCGCCCGCCTCGAAGAGCCCGGCGGCGAAGGCGGCCCGCGCGGTGTACGCGGCGGCCGGGCCGAGCGTGGCCAGCAGGACGCGGGGGCGGCGGCCGGTGGCGGCCAGGTGGGCGTCGGAGCGGGCGCGCAGCCGCTCGTACGCCTCGTCGCGGCGGACGACGGGCAGTCCGCCCGGGGGGCCGGCCGGACCGGCCGGTTCCGGTGGCGCGTCGCGGACCACGGGGGCCTGGGCGAGCTGCGGGAACTCGCTGACCCCGGTGATGGGTTCGCGCCGCTCCGCGAGGCGCGCTGAGCGCTCGGCCCAGGTGGCGGCGAGCCGTTCCGCCACCAGCCCGGAGCGGAGCGCGGCGCGCTGGCCGCCGGCGCGTTCGAGCTCCTGGAACCAGGCCCAGGCGGCGTGCGCGAGCGCGTCGGTGAGCGACTCGACGTACCAGGAGCCGCCCGCCGGGTCGATGACCCGGCCGAGGTGGGACTCCTCCAGCAGGATCG
The DNA here is from genome assembly GCF_040683935.1 of Streptomyces sp. NPDC093085. Classification (NCBI taxonomy): domain Bacteria; kingdom Bacillati; phylum Actinomycetota; class Actinomycetes; order Kitasatosporales; family Streptomycetaceae; genus Streptomyces; species Streptomyces sp. NPDC093085. The sequence goes on from NZ_JBFBFB010000002.1 coordinate 863,591, forward strand.
TGGAGGTGTTGCGGGCGATCCGGCGGGCGAAGGCGTCGGGGAGGCCGAGGGCGTCGTCGAAGGGGAGGACGGTCACCGCGTCGGCGCCGCCGGTCCCGGCGGCCAGCGCGGCGACCGTGGTACGGAGCATGTTCACCCAGGGGTCGCGGCGGGTCATCATCACCGGGGAGGTGACCGCGTGCTGCCGCTGCGCGCGGGCGGCCGGCCGGGCGCCGCAGGCCTCGGCGACGCGGGCCCAGAGCCGCCGGGCCGCGCGGAGTTTGGCGATGGTGAGGAACTGGTCGGCGGTGGCCGCGTACCGGAACTCCAGTTGCCGGCAGGCCGCTTCGACGGTCAGCCCGCGCGCGGTGAGTTCGCGGAGCCAGCCGACGCCGGTGGCGAGCGAGCACCCCAGCTCCTGGGCGTCGGAGGCGCCCGCCTCGTGGTACGGCAGAGCGTCCACGACCAGGGCGCGCACCCCCGGGTGGCGGCGGTCGCAGAGCGCGGCGAGTTCGGCGGCCTCGGCGGTGCCGTCCGCCGTCTCCCTTCCGGTACGGGCGAGTTGGCCGACCGGGTCGGCGCCGAGGATGGCCCGGACATCGGCCGGGGCGACCCCCCGCTCCTCGTGGAGGGCGAGCAGGGCGCGGGCGGCGGCGGGGAACGCGTCGCCCGCGTCGAGCACGACGGGCGCCAGGTCGAGGTGGACACCGTCGAGGACGGCGGGCAGGGCCGCGACGGGCACCCCCCGGTCGCCGACGGCGAGCCAGAGGGAGGTGACGCCGTGCTCCAGGTCGGCGAGGACCGCCTCGTTGGCCGGAGCGGGATCGGGGCGCGCATGGCGCTGCCGTACGTCCCATCCCGAGGCGGCGGCGCCCTCCGGGGTGGCCCCCCGGGTGAACGGCGCGAAGCCGGGGAAGCCGCCGGTGCCGGCCGCGCCGGGGGCGTCGCGGGCCGTGTAGAGCGGACGGGTGATCACCCCGTCCTGGAGCCGGGTGGCGAGCGCGTCCTCCGCCGCCGCCCCGGTGAGGTCCCGGCCCGCCTTGCGCAGCACGCCGGAGACCAGCTCCTGCCACTGGCCACGGGTGGCGTCGGGGAACTCTGCCGCCAGAGAGAGCCCATCGTCGTTGAGGAGCGTCATGGCGCGATCGTAGGGCAGCGCTCCGTACCCGCAGCAGAGCGCGTGGCTGTGATCTTGCCGACCTCGCGGGGGCCCGTGGCACACCGGGGCGTCAGATCCCTGCCGCCTTCCGTTCACCCGCAGGCGCTACGCTGCCCACGCCCGGGACGATCGGAACGCCATAGTTTGCACCTGAACGGGGTCTTTCGCCATGCCATGACTCCGCCTCAGCACCGCCGCGCCGGAGGAGGAGTCAGCGTGCGCGGGCATCCGCGTTCCCTCGTACGGGCGACTTCGCCCCGGGCTTCCCGGCCACGCACCTCCCGTACCCCACCCACCGCGCTCACCGCCGCCGCGCTCGCGCCGGCCGGTGCCTGATCTTCTTTTGGACGGCGTCGCACTCCATGTCTTGGTTCGAATCTTTCATCCTGGGGCTCGTCCAGGGTCTGACCGAGTTCCTGCCCATCTCGTCCAGCGCGCATCTGCGGCTGACCGCGGTGTTCGCGGGGTGGCACGACCCGGGTGCGGCGTTCACCGCGATCACCCAGATCGGCACCGAAGCGGCCGTGCTGATCTACTTCCGCAAGGACATCGCCCGCATCCTCTCGGCGTGGTTCCGCTCGCTGTTCAGCAAGGAGGCGCGGAGCGACCACGACGCCCAGATGGGGTGGCTGGTCATCGTCGGCTCGATCCCGATCGGGGTGCTCGGGGTGACGCTGAAGGACCAGATCAGCGGCCCGTTCCGGGATCTGCGGCTGATCGCCGTCACGCTGATCGTGATGGGCATCGTCCTCGGTGTCGCCGACCGGCTCGCGGCCCGCGAGGAGACCGCGTCGCGGCACCGCGCGGTGAAGGAGCGCAAGACGCTCAAGGAGCTGGGCGTCAAGGACGGCCTGATCTTCGGTCTCTGCCAGGCGATGGCGCTGGTCCCGGGCGTCTCCCGGTCGGGCGCGACGATCAGCGGCGGCCTGCTGATGGGGTACACCCGCGAGGCGGCGGCCCGCTACTCGTTCCTGCTGGCGATCCCGGCGGTGCTCGCCTCGGGCGCGTACGAACTGAAGGACGTCGGCGAGGGGCATGTCTCCTGGGGCCCGACGGTCCTGGCGACCGTGGTCGCTTTCGTGGTGGGATACGCCGTCATCGCGTGGTTCATGAAGTTCATCACCACCAAGAGCTTCATGCCCTTCGTGATCTACCGGGTGGCGCTGGGCATCGCCCTGTTCGTCCTCATCGGCACCGACACCCTGAGCCCGCACGCGGGCGAGTCGGCCGGCTGACGTGGCGGCCGGCCGACGTAACACCCTGCCGGTGTGACCAACGGCCGGGCGGCCTTACGGGAAGAGCACGATCCCGACCCCGATCACCACGACGACGATGGCCACGATGGCGATCATGGCCCAGGTCCCGGGGTGCACCAGCGGCTCCTTCGGGCCACCACCACGGGGCCGGTCCTCCGGGAGCTCGGGGTGAGCCGGACGGTCGCTCGCGTAGAACTCTGTCTCGGTCAGCATCAGAGCCTCCTGCACCAAGACCCCCCACGCCCCCTATGTCCATATTAATCGCAAATGAATGCGAGCTGACATTCGGATGTGTGAGGGGTTGCCTACCACGAGTGTGAGGAAGAACGCCCCCGGAATGGCACTGAGTGCCCCCACCCTGCCCCTAGGGTGGGGGCATGTCCTCACCTTCCGCATCCGCCATCCCGGCCTCCGGTGCCGTCGCGGCCAATGAGCGGATCCGCGCGCTGGTCGACGCGGCCGATGGAACGTGGCCCTCGGAGGCGTACGAAGTCCTCCTGCTCGAATGGGCCGCCGCCCTGCACGACGAGGTCGACCAGGCGGCCTAGCGCCCCTCCCGGCAAGCTTTGCCCCGTCGCGGCACCAGGCACGGCCGGCACACCCCGCACGACGCGCGAAGCGGCCCCCGGAGCAGATCCGGGGGCCGTTCCTCTGCCGCCTCCCCTGCCCCTCCTTCAGGCGCCTCCTTCAGTCGTCGGCGTGCGCGTCTCTTGGTCTGGGGCGTCCGCTGCCGGAGACTGATCCGATGACACAGCGTGTGGATCTGGCGACCGTGATGGACCGGCTCGCCATCGATGAGGTGATCACCCGCTACGCGGTGGCCCTGGACGAGGCGGACTGGCCCGGGTTCCGTGCCCTGTTCACCCCCGAAGGGCGCGCCGACTACACCGGGGCGGGCGGGATCGAGGGTCCCGCCGCCGAGGTCGCCGACTGGCTGGCCGGCACGCTGCGGCCGTATCCCGTACGGCAGCACCTGATCGTCAACCGGCGGCTGCGCCTCCAGGACCTGGGCGGCTACCCCGGCGACCGGGCCGAGGCGCGGGCCGACTATCTCAGCCCGCTGGCCGGCTCCGGCGGGGTGGAGCTGCTGCGGGGCGGCACCGTCCGCTTCGGGCTGCTCCGTGACGACGGGCGGTGGCGGCTCGGCTCCGTCGCCGTGACCGAGAAGTGGCGGTCGGCGGGGTGACGGCGGCCGGCGGGGTGACGGCCTGGTGGCGCGGGGCCGGGGCGGTCGCGGCGGGCTCGCTCGGCGCGCTCGCCTTCCCCGCGCCCTCCTTGTGGTGGTTCGCGTATGTCTGCCTGGTGCCCTGGATGGTGCTGCTGCGCACCGCGCCCACGCCCCGCCGGGCGGCCCTGGAGGGGTGGCTGGGCGGACTCGGGTTCATGGCCGCCGTACACCACTGGCTGCTGCCGAGCCTCCATGTCTTCCTGCTGGTGCTGGCGGGGGCGCTGGGGCTGCTCTGGGCGCCGTGGGGATGGCTGGTGCGCTCGGTGCTGGGCGATCCCGGCGAGCCGGGTGGCCCCGGCGGCCGGGCCGGGCCGCTCTCCGCGCGGCGGGCGTTCGCTGCGGTCGCCGTGGTGCCCTCGGGGTGGCTGATGATCGAGGTGACCCGGTCCTGGGAGGGGCTGGGCGGCCCGTGGGGGGTGCTCGGCGCCAGCCAGTGGGAGGTCTCCCCGGCGCTGCGGCTCGCCTCGGTGGGCGGGGTGTGGCTGGTGAGCCTGCTGGTGGTCGCCGTCAACACCGCGCTGACGCTGCTGCTCACGGTGGCCGCCGCGCGCGCCGCGGCCACCGTGGCCCTGGTGGTCTGCGCGGTGACCACCGGCGCGGTCGCGGCGTGGGCGCCCCGTCCGGAACCGGCCGGTTCCGCCACCGTCGCGGTCGTCCAGCCGGGGGTGGTCGCGGGCCCGGACTCCGTGGAGCGGCGCTTCACCCGGGGCGAGACGCTGACCCGTGCGCTCGCCGGGCGCGGGGTGGACCTGGTGGTCTGGGGCGAGAGCAGCGTCGGGACGGACCTGACGGAGCGGACCGACATCCGGGAGCGGCTCGCGGCGCTCTCCCGTACGGTCGGCGCCGGGATCCTGGTCAACGTGGACGCGCGGAGCACGGACGCCTCGGGCCGTACGGGCATCTTCAAGCGCACCGTCCTGGTGGGCCCCGAGGGGCCGGTCGGCGACCCGTACGACAAGATGCGCCTGGTCCCCTTCGGTGAGTACATACCGGTGCGCGGCGCGCTCGGCTGGGCGACGTCGGTCGGGAAGGCGGCGGGCGAGGACCGGGTGCGCGGCACCCGCCAGGTGGTGCTGACGGTGCCGGTCCACGGGGCGCGCGGCGGAGCCGCGGATCTCCGGGTCGGCCCGCTGATCTGTTTCGAGTCGGCGTTCCCCGATATGAGCCGGCGGCTGGTGCGGGCGGGCGCGGCGATGCTGGTGGCGCAGTCGTCCACCTCCTCGTTCCAGGAGAGCTGGGCGCCGGAGCAGCATGCGTCGCTGGCCGCGCTGCGGGCCGCCGAGACCGGCCGTCCGACGGTGCACGCCACGCTGACCGGGGTGAGCGCGGTCCACGGTCCTGAGGGGCGGCGGGCCGGGGAGCCGGTCGGCACGGACCGTTCCGCCGCCACCGTCTTCGAGGTGCCGCTGGCGGCCGGTACCACGCCGTATGTCCGGCTGGGCGACTGGCCGGTGTACGGGGCGCTCGCCGTGCTCGCCGCCGCGCTGGCGGTGGAGGGCGTACGGTCGCTCGGCGGACCCGCCCCCTCCGGTCCCGCCGGCCCCTCCGCGCCTTCGGTCAGTCCGGCTGCGGGGGCCGCCAGTCGGCGATGGACTCGAAGCCGCGCAGCATGAGCCCGGGGGCGAGCCGGGACACCCCGGCGAGCAGGTTGTCCCGTACGGCCACGGCGAACGCCCCCTGGAGGCTGGAGGCCCGGCCGGTCCGGTGGGCCTGGCGGACGATCGCGGTGGTACGGGGCAGCCGGGCGGCGGTGTACGCGGCGAGGTCGGGGGTCCCGGGGACGGACGGTGCGCCCGGGGCCGCCGGGGCGGTGCCCGGTCCGGCGTGGTGGGCGAGGACGACGGCGTCCTCGATCGCCTGGTTGCCGCCCTGCGCCAGGGTGGGCTGCATGGCGTGGGCGGCGTCCCCGACCAGGGCGGTGCGGCCCCGGTGGTACGCGGGGAGCGGTACCCGCATCTCCCGTACGTCGTGGCGGAGCACGTCCTCGGGGGCGGCGGCCTCGATGAGCCGGGGGACGGGGTCGTGCCAGTCGCCGAAGAGGCGGCGCAGCTCGGCCCGTTCGTCGTCGGGGGCGTGACCGCCCTCGGGGGTGAGGGCCATGGCGTACGCGTAGACCCGGCCGTCCTTGAGCGGCTGGGTGCCCCAGAGGCGGCCCCGGCCCCAGGTCTCGTGCGGTGCGAAGGGCCGCTCGGGGCGCGCCACGACCACCCGCCAGGTGGTGTAGCCGGCGTAGGCGGGCCCGGGGTGGTCCGGGAAGAGGACCCGGCGCGCGGCGGAGCGGATCCCGTCGGCGGCGACGACGAGTTCGGCCTCCAGAGGCCCGTCCGGGGTCGCCACGACGGCGGGCCGGCCCACGGGGGCGAGGGCGCCGGGGTCGGCGAGGGTGGCGGGGACCCCGGTTCTGACGGCCCCTTCGGGGAGCGCGTCGCGCAGCAGGCCGACCAGGGTGGCCCGGTGGAGCAGGACGAGCGGCCCGCCGAACCGGTCGGCCACCGCGCGCCCGTCCATCCGGCTGAGCCAGCGCCCCGCGGGGGTACGGAGCCCGCCCGCGCCCTGCCAGGCGGCGAGCTCCCTGACCCGGTCGCCGAGGCCGAGGACGTCCAGGGCGCGCTGGGCGTTGGGCATCAGGCCGATACCGGCGCCGACCGGGGTGAGCGCGGGGGCCCGCTCCAGGACGGTGACCGCCCAGCCGCGCTGGTGCAGGGCGGTGGCGGCGGTCAGTCCGCCGATCCCGCCGCCGATGACAAGGGCACGGGGCTGGTGCATGGCGACTCCAGGGGGTGCGGGCAGGCCCGAAGGACCCGAACGGCACTACAGGTGTAGTGTTCAGCGGATCTCAGCGTACTACAGGCGTAGTGACGGTGGCCCTCCGGCGAGGGATAGATTGGCGCCATGCCCCCTCGCACACCGTCTCCCACCAGCACCTCCCGGGCCGCCTCCGGCGCTGCGGACACCCCGGGCGCCCCCGGCGCCGCCCGTACGGAGCTGATCGCCGACGCCTCCCTCGCCCTGCTCGTGGAGCGCGGCATGCGCGGGCTGACGCACCGGGCGGTGGACGAGCGGGCCGGGCTCCCGCAGGGCTCCACCTCCAACCACGCGCGGACCCGGCAGGCGCTGCTGGAGACGGCGGTACGGCGCCACGCGGAGCTGGAGATGCGCGTCCTCGCCCCGGACGAACTGCCCGGCGCCATGGGCGGCCCGGGCGCCCCCGTCGACGCGCTGGCGCTGGCCCTGCACCGCTATCTGACCCGCCATCCCGATCTGCTCATCGCCCGCTACGAGTTGGCGCTGGAGGCCACCCGCCGCCCGGAGCTGCGGGCCTTCTACGACACGACGGGCGGCCAGTTCCGCGCACCGCTGGTCGCGATGATGACGGCGGCGGGCTCGCCGGAGCCCGAGCGGCACGCGCTCTCGCTGGTCGCGTGGTGCGACGGGCTGATGTTCTCGTGCGCGGCCGGCTCGTACCACAGCGCGGTGCCCACCCTGGAGGAGTTGCGCAGGGGCTTCGCCGAACTGCTCCGCGGCATGCTCGGCGACCGCGCCCCCGGGGCCCCGGAATAACCTCTGGCGGCGCTCTTCGGCGGTGGGTCACGATGGCCACATGACGACAACACCGAACGTGACGGCAACGAACACGACGACACCGGACGCGACGGCGACGGCACCGCCCGCGACGGGCCAGGACACCCGTACCACGCCCGCCGGTCTCGCGGGCGACCGCGAGATGCTGGAGGGCTGGCTCGACTTCCACCGGGCGACACTCGCCCTGAAGTGCGCCGGGCTGACCGACCGACAGCTCAGGGAACGCGCCGTACCCCCCTCGGAGCTGAGCCTGCTCGGCCTCGTCCGACATATGGCCGAGGTCGAGCGCTCGTGGTTCCGCAACCGGCTGACGGACGAGAAGGCCGCACCGCTCTACTTCTCCGAGGCCGACCCCGACGGGGACTTCCACACGGGCGAGGACGACACCTGGGAGGAGGCGTACGCGAGCTGGCAGGCCGAGATCGCGTACGCGCGGGAGGTGGCGGCGGCGCACACGCTGGACCAGCCCGGCACGGGCGAACGTCAGCGCAGCACCGGGGAGCCCTTCGGCCTCCGCTGGATCTACGCCCACCTGATCGAGGAGTACGCCCGGCACAACGGCCACGCCGACCTGCTGCGCGAGTGCCTGGACGGGACCACGGGCGACTGAGGCGGGGGCGCCGGGGCGGGGCACCGGGGCGGGGCTGGGGCATCGGGGGCGCGGGAGCGCCATCCGCGTCAACTCTCGTACGTCATGCCCCGGCCGGTGTCACCCGTGCGGGCCATCGCCTCCGCTTCCGGCCCGGCGGGGCGCCGGCGCCCGGCAGAGTGACGGGCGTGCGGCGGACGAGAAGCATGACGATGGCCCTGGTGGGGATGGCGGTCACGGCCGCCTCCGGATGTGTGGCGGTGCCCCCTGATCCCGCGCGGGAGGTACGCCCCGCGCCCCAGGCGGCGGCCCCCTCCCCCGCGACCGGCGAGGCGGCGGCACCGATCGCCCAGTCCCCGGCCAAGGAGGCCCTGGAGCGGATCGCCCCGGCCCCGGCCGGGGCCACCGGGGGCGCGGGCCCCGGCGGGCCGGACGGCGCCCCGGCCCCGGGAACAGGACCGGCGGGGACAGGACCGACAAGAACGGGACCGACGGGGAGGGGAACGGGGACGGTACGCACCCCGGCCGCACCCGCCGTCCCGGGGCACGGGCCGCGTCCCGGGACGCCCCGTCACCCCGTACCGCCGCCGACACCGGTGCCGCTTCCGTCCGTACGGTCGTTCAGCGACCTGTGCGCGCTGGGCGAGCGGTACGGGCGCTGGCCGGCCGACAGCCCGCAGGCCCGCGTCTGCCGGGGCACACAGCCGGACTGACCGCCGGGCGGGCCCCGCTCCCCGCCCCCGCCCGCCGCTGGCTCACCCCTCCCCCAGCAGCCGCCCCAGACGGTCGAGGCCCGCCCTGACCCCGGGCCCGTATCCGGCGGCCCCCAGCGCGTCGGCGGCGGCTTGGGCCCGGGCGAGGTGGAGCCGGGCCACATCGGGGCGGTGGAGCTTGAGATAGTCGGCCGCGAGGTCGAGATGGAGGGTGGGGCGGAAGGCGCGCGCGGCGGGCGAGAGCCGCCCCGCGCACCCGTCCGCCGCCAGGGCGGTCAGCGCCCGCAGGTCCCACGCCAGTTCGTCCCCCGGGTCGTCCTGGGCGTCGGCCAGGTAGTGCGCCAGGGTGCAGCGGTGCAGGGGGTCGCCCGTCTCACCGATCTCCGCCCAGAGCGCGCCGAGGCGGTTGCGGGCCTCCTCACGGTCGCCGGCGTGCAGCAGCATGACCGCCTGTCCGATCCTGGTCGGGACGGCGTCCGCCGCCTGCCGCTGCTCCGCCACTGCCGCCTCCGCTCGCCCGGGACCGTCCGGCACGCACCCGGCATCCGTCCGGCCGCACCCGGCGTACGCCCGGCAGGTCCGCCGGACATCACCGGTGTCCGCCGGACATCACGCTAGCCGGAGCCCCGGAGTTCCGCCCTCAGCCGAGGTCGGGGATGCGCCAGTCGATGGGCTCGTGGCCCTGCGCGGCGACCGCCTCGTCGATCTGGGTGAAGGGGCGCGAGCCGAAGAACTTCTTCGCCGAGAGCGGCGAGGGGTGCGCGCCCTTGACCACGACATGGCGGTCCTGGTCGATCAGAGGAAGCTTCTTCTGCGCGTAGGCACCCCAGAGGACGAAGACCGCCGGGTCGGGCCGCTCGGCCACGGCCCGGATCACCGCGTCCGTCACCTTCTCCCAGCCCTTGCCCTTGTGGGAGTTGGCCTCGCCCTCGCGGACCGTCAGCACCGCGTTGAGCAGCAGGACCCCCTGCTCGGCCCAGGGCATCAGATAGCCGTTGTCCGGGATCGGGTGGCCCAGCTCCTCCTTCATCTCCTTGTAGATGTTCCGCAGCGAGGGGGGCGTCCGCACCCCGGGGCGGACCGAGAAGCAGAGGCCGTGCCCCTGGCCGGCGCCGTGGTAGGGGTCCTGGCCCAGGATCAGGACCTTCACCCGCTCGTACGGGGTCGCGTCGAGCGCGGCGAAGACCTCTTCGCGCGGCGGGTAGACCGGCCCCTTGGCCCGCTCCTCCTCGACGAAGTCGGTCAGCTCCTTGAAGTAGGGCTTCTCCAGCTCCTCGCCGAGGACACCACGCCAGGACGCGGGCAGCATGTCGGTGACGGTCACGTCAGGAACCTCCGGTAAGCGATCACTTGTACTCCTCGAACCTACCGGCGACCACTGACAACGGGGCCCGCGCTCCGGAAAGCCGGAGACAGCGGACCCCGTGAGGGGGGCGGGACCGTCAGCCGACCCCGGCGTTGAGGAAGATCCCGCCGTCGACCACGAGGGTCTGCCCGGTGATCCAGTCCGACTGGTCGGAGGTGAGGAAGGCGGCGGCGCCCCCCACGTCCTCCGGCATCCCGAGCCGGCCCAGCGGGTAGGCGGCCGCGGCCTCGGCCTCCCGGCCCTCGTACAGCGCCTTGGCGAACCGGGTCTTGACGACGGCGGGCGCGATGGCGTTGACCCGGACCGCGGGCGCGAACTCGTGCGCGAGCTGGAGCGTCAGATTGACCATGGCCGCCTTGCTCATACCGTACGCGCCGATGAAGGGCGAGGCGGAGATCCCGGCGACGGAGGCGATGTTGACAATGGCGCCGCCGTTCTCCTTCTGCCAGGCGCGCCAGGTGTGCTGGGCGAAGCCGAGCGCGGAGATCACATTGGTCTCGAAGACCTTGCGGGCCACACCATGGTCGAGTTCGGCCAGCGGGCCGAAGACCGGGTTCGTCCCCGCGTTGTTGACGAGGAAGTCGACCCGTCCGAACGCCTCCATGGCGCGCTCGACGGCGACCGCCTGGTGCGCCTCGTCGTGCGCCTTGCCCGCCACGCCGATGACCCGGTCGGAGCCGAGCCGCGCCACGGCCTCCTTCAGGGCGTCCTCGTTCCGTCCGGTGACGCACACCCGGTCGCCGCGTGCCAGCAGCGCCTGGGCGATGCCGTATCCGATGCCCCGGCTCGCGCCGGTGACCAGGGCGGCCTTCCCGCTCTCCGGGGGGCGGGGGTCCCGTACCGTATCTTCGGCGGTCATGTCCGTTCTCCTCCGGGTCAGTTGAGCGGGCCGCCGGCGATGTACAGGACCTGCCCGGAGACGAAGCCGGCCGCGTCGCCCGTGAAGAAGGCGATGGCGTTGGCGACGTCCTCGGGCCGCCCGACGCGCTGGACCGGGATCTGACTCGCCGCGGCGGCCTGGAACTCCTCGAAGCCCATCCCGACCCGGGCGGCGGTCTGCGCGGTCATCTCGGTGACGATGAAGCCGGGGGCGACCGCGTTGGCGGTGACGCCGAACTTGCCCAGCTCCTTGGCGAGGGTCTTGGTGAAGCCCTGGAGGCCCGCCTTGACCGCCGCGTAGTTGGCCTGGCCCCGGTTGCCCAGCGCGGAGCTGGAGGAGAGGCTGACGATACGGCCGAACCCGGCGTCCACCATGTACTTCTGGCAGGCCTTCGACATCAGGAAGGCGCCCTTGAGGTGGACGCCGACGACCGTGTCCCAGTCGGACTCGCTCATCTTGAAGAGCAGGTTGTCGCGGAGTACGCCCGCGTTGTTGACGAGGACGGTCGGCGGGCCCAGTTCGGTGGCGATCCGGGCGACGGCCGCCTCCACCTGGGCGCCGTCCGAGACATCGCACCCCACGGCGAGGGCGGCGCCGCCCGCTTCGGTGATCCGCGCGACGGTGTCCGCGCAGGCCTTCTCGTCGAGGTCGAGTACGGCCACGGCGCGGCCCTCGGCGGCCAGCCGTACCGCCGTGGCGGCGCCGATGCCGCGCGCCGCCCCGGTCACGACCGCTACCCGCTGCTCGGTGGTGGACATCACTGCTCTCCCTCGCCCTAGGATCCCGCGGCCCAGAATGCTGAGCAACCGCTTAGTAGGTTCAGCAGGGAGACGCTAGAAGCCACGGCACTCCGTGTCAACGCCCAGCGGGTCGCGGCTCACCGCACGAGCGACCGCAGCAACCGCTCCATCTCGGCCTCGGGGTCGGCCGTCAGCCCCGTATGGACGGGCCCCGGCTGGACGACGGTGGAGCGCGGCGCGATCAGCCACCGGAACCGCCGCCCCGCGTCGTCCGCCCCGGCCTGGCCGGCTCCGTCGCCGCCCGCACAGACCCCCTCGACGGCGCGCAGCGCGGCCCGTACCCCGGCGACATCGGCCTGTGGGTCGAGCGCGGCGAGTTTGGCCTCGTCGAGGTGGGTACGGGCGCCGACCCAGGAGCGGGCCCGGCAGTAGACGAGCACCCCGGCGTTGAAGAACTCGCCGCGTTCGACCCGTGGCACGACCCGTACCAGGGCGTACTCGTACACATCCTTGTCGGCCCGGGAGTTCCTGACATAGGTGGGCCCGGTGATGTCCCGCATGCTCATCGGACACCCCTCCCGGTGAGCCAGCCCGGCGCCTGCGAGGGCCGGTCGGCGGTGGGCGGCCCGAGCACCACCCGTTCATGGATCGTGGCGGCGCGCTCCAGCAACGGCTCCACATACGCGCGGCGCAGCGCGTCGGCCGAATCGAACTCGGGCTCGTCCGCGAGCCACTCCTCGGGCACCTCGGCGGTGACCTCGGTCAGCAACTCCTCGGTGACCAGCGGGGCGAGCCGCGCGGCGGCGGCGGCGATATCGGGCGCGAAGGGCGCGAGCACATGGTCGGAGGCGTTGTAGGGCTTGGCGGCGGATGCCCGGGCTCCCGGCCAGTTGTGCTGCCAGATCATGGTGGCGCCATGGTCGATGAGCCACAGATCGCCGTGCCAGACCAGCAGGTTGGGGTTGCGCCAGGAGCGGTCGACGTTGTTGACGACGGCGTCGAACCAGACGATCCGCCCGGCCTCCTCGGCGCTCACCTCGTACGCCAGCGGGTCGAACCCGATCGACCCGGGCAGAAAGTCCATCCCGAGGTTGAGCCCCCCACTGGCCTTCAGCAGCTCCTGCACCTCCTGGTCCGGCTCGGAGAGCCCGATGACGGGATCGAGCTCCATCCGCACCAGTTCGGGGATCCGCAGCCCGAGCCGGCGGGCGAGTTCCCCGCAGACGACCTCGGCGACGAGTGTCTTGCGCCCCTGCCCGGCCCCGGTGAACTTCATGACGTACGTACCGAGGTCGTCGGCCTCGACGAGCCCCGGCAGCGAACCACCCTCACGCAGGGGCGTGATGTAGCGGGTGGCAGTGACCTCTCTCAGCATATTTCAAGGCTCCACCGATTGTTTTCCGGCCTCTGGTGTTTTCCGGCCTCTGGCATGAAGTGAGCATAGTGATCAGGCAGGACAGCCGTCACCGAGGTCATGGCTGTCACCCCTGATCAGCCAGCCGGTTCGCGCCCGAGACGTTCCGCCGTGACCTGCGCCGCATCGCATCCGCGCCGTCGGAGAGCACGACGGCCGACCGGGCGGCCGGCTGCCCCCTGGGCCAGGTCACGGGCGCGCCCGGCCCGCCCAGGGTGAGGGCGCCCGAGGTCAGAGGGGGAGTTCGGAGGTCAGTTTGATCTTCTCCATGGGCACCTCGGTCTTGACGTTCTGAACGCCCTTGATCCGGGTGAGGTGCTCGACCTGGAAGCGCCGGTACGCGGCCAGATCCGCGGCCACGATCCGCAGCAGGAAGTCGCTCTCGCCCGCCATGAAATGGCACTCCACGATCTCCGGCAGGCGCCGCACCTGCTCGGTGAAGTGATCGACCGTGGCTGGCACGACGCGCGGGTGGAGCCGTTCGGCCCGCTGGCGATCCTGCCGGGAGCCTCGGCACTCCAGTACGCGCAGCAGGTTTCGAGGGGATCAAGGCATACCGGCATCCGGACGGCAGTGTGTGGACCTTCCGGCCGGACCGTAACGCCGCCCGCCTGCGCGCCTCCGCCGAGCGGTTCTTCCTGCCCGCGCCGGACGACGAGCTGTTCCTGGCATCGCTCCGCGCCCTGCTCGCCGCCGACCACGCCTGGGGCCCCGCACCGGACGGCGAGCGGAGTCTGTACCTGCGGCCCTATCTGATCGGGACCGAGCAGTTCCTCGGGGTGCGACCCTCGCGGGAGGTCACCTACGGGGTGATCGCGAGTCCGGCGGGCGCGTTCGTCGGCGGGCCGGAGCGGCCGGCCGACGTCTGGCTGAGCGAGAGGCACGTACGCGCCGTACCGGGCGGCACCGGCGAGGCGAAGTACGGCGGCAACTACGCCGCCGGGCTCGGCCCGTACGCGGAGGCGGAAGCACACGGCTGCCGGCAGACGCTCTTCCTCGACGCCGAGACGCGCACCCAGGTCGAGGAGTTCAGCGGCATGAACGTCATGCTCGTCACCGGCGACGGGCGCCTGGTCACCCCGGAGCTGACCGGCACCATCCTCCACGGCGTCACCCGCGCCTCCCTGCTCAGGATCGCGGCCGAAGACCTCGGCCTGACGGTCGAGGAACGGCGTGTGAGCGTCGCGGAGTGGCGCGAACGGGTCGCCGACGGGACCTTCTCGGAGGTGTTCGCCTGCGGCACCGCCGCGGTCATCACCCCCGTCGGCCGGCTCAAGGCCCGCTCCTTCGAGGTCCCGCCCGCCCGTGACACCGCGGGCAGGGTCACCCGGGCGCTGCGGGAACGGCTCACCGGCATCCAGTACGGACACGTCCCGGACACGCGCGGCTGGATGGTGAAGATCCATGGCTGACCCGTATCCGCCGCTGGGCCCGGCCGAGCCGGTCGCGGTCATCGGCGCCGGGGCGATCGGCATGTTCCTCGCCGCCGCACTCGCCCGCGCCGGCCATCCCCTGACCGTCTACGGCGGGCGCCCGATCGACCGGATCGAGGTCACCGAAGGCGACCGGACCGACGTCTTCCCGGTGCGGCACAGCGCGGACCCCGCCGAGGCCACGGCGCACCGGCTGGCCGTCGTCGCGGTCAAAGCCCACCACACAGACGAAGCGTCGCCCTGGCTGCGGGCCGCCGTGCACGACGCGTCGACCGTGCTCGTCGCGCAGAACGGCATCGAGCACCGGGAGCGCGTCGCCCCGTACGTCGGCCGGGCGGCCGTCGTCCCCGCGATCGTCTACGTACCGGTCGAACGCCCCGCCCCCGGCCACGCGATCGTCCACCGCCCCGCCGACCGCGACCTCACCCTCCCCGCCGACCCCGCCGCCCTCGCGGCGACCGAACGGCTCGCCGCAGGCGGCATCAGGGTGGAGAACGCCGCCGACTTCACGACCGCGGCATGGCGGAAGGTCCTCACGAACATGGGCAGCAACCCGATCACCACCCTCACCACACGCCGCACCGAAGTCATCCGCGACCCCGGCGTCGCCCGCTACGCCCTCCGTCTCCTGCACGAGGCCGCCGCCGTCGCCCGCGCCGAAGGAGCCGCCATCGGCGACGACGTACCGGAGACGACCGTCACCTGGCTGTGGCGACTCCCCGACGGATCCTCCACCTCCATGCTCCAGGACCGCCTCTCCGGCAACCCACTGGAACACGACGCCCTCACCGGAGCGATTCTCCGCACCGCCGCCCGGCACCACCTCGACGTACCCCACATCGAGTCACTGCACGCCCTCCTGGAAGCCATCAGCGCGACCGCCACACCACACAACAGCACCACACCCCCGAAACACACACACCCCCGCACCCCCTGATCCCTCAACCCCCGCTCCTCCGCGCTCAGAAGTCGTCGGCGTCGGTCTCCCCGTCCTCGTATGTCCAGCCGAGGACCACCTGTCCCTCCTCTTCCGGTTCGCCGCCGGCGCGGTGGTATGTGGCGAGGGCGGCGGTGTTGTCCTTGTCCGTGATCGTCCACATGCCCTCGCAGTCACGCTCCCGGGCCAGTTCCCCGAGCGCCGTCACCAGGCCCCGGCCGACGCCGCGCCTGCGGAAGGCCTCGTCCACCCCCAGTTCGTAGAGGAACATCTCGGTCCCCTTGTCCGGGTGCGTCATCTCGACCCCGGTGACCATGCCCGCCGGGGCACCGGCCACGTACGCGATCAGCAGGT
The DNA here is from genome assembly GCF_040683935.1 of Streptomyces sp. NPDC093085. Taxonomy (NCBI): domain Bacteria; kingdom Bacillati; phylum Actinomycetota; class Actinomycetes; order Kitasatosporales; family Streptomycetaceae; genus Streptomyces; species Streptomyces sp. NPDC093085. The sequence continues at coordinate 879,221 of NZ_JBFBFB010000002.1, forward strand.
GATGGCGTTCATCGGCCAGAAAGCGCGCGGTCGCCTCGTCCTCCGGCCAACTGTCGAACAGGTGGCCGGCCGCAGTGACGTCCTCCGCCTGGGTGATACGACGAATCTCCATACGGGGATAGTGGCAGGCTCCGCCGTTCGGGGCGCCGCTTTCCCCGTCCCGTATCGGGGAGTTCGCTGTCGCGTTCACCACTCCCGGCGCGCGGTCTCGCGCAGCAGGGGTTCCGCCGGTTCCGGGCGGCATCCCGTCGGCGGGGGCCCGGGGCGCCGGTGGCGGGCCCCGGCACGGGCGCCCCGGAGCGGCCGGGGAACGCGGTCCCCGCCCCGGGCGTTCACCAAGAAATCTCCGAAGGGTTGAGCATCCCGGCGCCCGTTCGCGTACCTCCTGTCGAACCGGCGATGCGGGACAGACCAGATCGATCGGTGGAGTGACCAAGTGCCGGACGGAACACGGGAGCTGGGCATGACCGAACCGCAGGGGACCGCACGGATCGTGGAGCGCCGGACCATCGGGCGCAGAACGGTGGTCGCCGCCGCGGGCGCCGTGGGGCTGGGCGCGGCCCTGGTCGCCTGCGGGGGTTCGGACGACTCGGCGGCGGACGCCGCGGGCACCGGCTCCGAGCAGCCCGCCGCCACCGGCGGCGGCACGGCCGGCGCGGGCGGCGAGGGCGCGGGCTCGGGGAACGTCCTCGCGGAGACCACCGACATCCCCGAAGGCGGCGGCAAGGTCTTCGCGGACCAGGGCGTGGTCGTCACCCAGCCGACGGCGGGTGAGTACAAGGCGTTCTCGTCCAAGTGCACCCACACCGGGTGCGCGGTGAAGGACATCGTGGACGGGGTCATCCACTGCCCCTGCCACGGCAGCAAGTTCAGCGCGGCCGACGGCAGTGTGCAGGCGGGCCCGGCGACCACGCCGCTCCCTGCGGCCTCGATCAAGGTCTCCGGGACCTCGATCACCCTCGCCTGACCGCACCACGGGCGGTGACCGCGCCACGGGCGGGGTGACACACCCGGGTGTGCCGGGGGGACCTGACGACTCCGGTCCCCGGCGCGCCACCGCCCCCACAGACGACGGCTGACGGACCTCACTTTTCGTCGGCAGCGGGTGAGGCCCGTCAGCCGTCAACCTCCGCACCGCCGGGCCCGCCCGCGCCGCTCACCCCGGCCGCCGCCCGGCGCAGCGCCCCGACCGCCGCCCGGATCGACGGGCGGCGGTCGGCGTCCGTCCGCCACACCGCCGAGACATGACGGCGCATCGCGTTCCGTACGGGCACCACGGCCACCCCCTCGGGCAGCACCCCCCGCCCCAGCCGGGGCGCGACACAGACCCCGAGCCCCGCGGCGATCAGCGCGAGCTGGGTGTGCCCCTCCCCCGCCAGATGCCCGATCCTCGGCTCGACCCCCGTGCCCCGCAGGGTGAACATCAGCCAGTCGTGGCAGAACTCGCCCTCCGGCCAGGAGACCCACTCGTCCGTCGCGAAGTCCGCCAGGTCCACCTCGGTCCGGTCCGCGAGCGGATGGCCCACCGGCATCGCCACATCGGCGGCGTCGTCGAGCAGATGCGCGGTCGCGAGGCCGCCGGGCACCGGCATCCGCTTGTTGCTCCAGTCCAGAATGACCGCGAGATCGAGATCGCCCCTGACCACTCCGCGCACCCCCGCCTCCGGCTCCAGCTCCCGCGAGTGCACGCGGAGTTCGGGGTGCTCCTCGTGGAGCGAGCGGAGCGCCGCCGGGAAGAGCCCGCGGGCCGCCGTGGGGAACGCGGAGATCCGGACCTCGCCGACCACCCGGCCGCGCTGCGCCTCGATGTCCGACTGGGCGACCTCGACCTGCGAGAGGATCCGCGCGGCGTGGTCGGCGAGCAGCCGCCCCGCGTCGGTGAGACGGACGCCCCGGCCGTTCCTGGCGAGCAGCCGCTGGCCCACCTCGCGCTCCAGCTTGGCCATCTGCTGGGAGACGGCGGAGGTGGTCACATGCAGCCCGTCGGCGGCGGCGCTCACCGAGCCGTGCCGGGCCAGGGCGTCCAGGGTCCGCAGGCGCTCCAAATTCAACATGTAAGCAATACTAATGAAAGGGGTGGACAAAGTCTCGCTTGTTCTACGAGGTCCACCGCGCCATCGTGGATGCCATGACCACGGCCATCCCGCCCCGGCGTCCCGCGCCCGACACAGCCGGCACCCTCCCCGACGCCCCTGCCGCCCCTGCCGCCTCAGGCGCCCCGGGGATCCCCGAGACCTCCGTCTCCGCGCCGCCCGCGCCGCCCGCGCCGCCTGCCCCGGCCCCGGCCCGGCGCGCCCTGGACTGGCGCGTCCGGTTCGCCGTGCTCTCGCTCATCTGGGGTTTCAGCTTTCTGCTGATCAAGGTCGGCACACACGGCTTCGCCCCCTTCCAGGTCACCTTCGGCCGGCTCCTCTTCGGCACGGCGGTGCTCGCCGCCGCCCTGGTGGTCAAGCGCGACCGGCTGCCCCGGGGGGTCCGTACCTGGGGCCATCTCGCGGTCGCCGCGTTCCTCCTCAACGCGCTGCCGTTCTCGCTCTTCGCCTACGCCGAGCTGACCATCCCGTCCACCCTCGCCGGGATCTGCAACGCCACCTCCCCGCTCTGGGGCATGGCGCTCTCCATGGTCGCGCTCTCCGAGGACCGGCCCACCCGCCGCCGGGTCGCCGGGCTCGGCCTCGGCTTCCTGGGCGTGCTCACCGTGCTGGGCGCCTGGCAGGGCTTCGGCGGGCTGGACCCGGCCGGGACGTCGATGGCCCTGCTCGCCTCGCTCTGCTACCCGATCGGCTGGATCTACGTACGCCGCACCCTGGCCGGCGGCGACAGCTCGCACCTCGCCCTGACGGGCGCGCAGCTCTTCCTCGGTACGGTGCAACTCGCCCTGGTGACACCGGTGTTCACCACCCTGCCCGCCTCCTTCCCGGTGCTGCCGCTGCTCTCCGTGGTGGTGCTGGGCGCGCTGGGGACCGGGCTGGCGATCCTGTTGCAGTACGGGATCGTCGCGGAGGCCGGGCCGACCACCGCGCAGATGGTCACGTACTTCATCCCGGTCATCGCGACCGCCGCCGGGGTCACCCTGCTCGGGGAGCCGCTGAGCTGGAACACCCCGGTCGGCGCCGCGATCGTCCTGGCGGGCGCCGCCCTGGCGCAGAGCCGGGGCGGCCGGCGCGGAAACCGGGACCGTACCCCCGGCGGGAGCAAGGCCCCGGCCCAGGACCCCGCCCCCGTACGTCAGCCGTAGGCGCGGGCGGGCGCCGGGCCCGCCGCCATGGCCACCGCGTCCGCGAGCGGCCCCAGGTCATCGGCCGTGACGCCCGACACCGTCAGCCGTATGCCCGGGGGCGCCGCGGTACGGAAGCGGGCGCCCGGCGCCACCGCCCATCCGGCGCCCAGCAGCCGGGCCACCGCACCGGTCTCGTCGGCCACCGGCACCCAGACGTTCATCCCGCTCCGCCCGTACGCCGCCACGCCCCGCTCGGCGAGCGCCGCGACCAGCCCGTCCCTGCGCTCCCCGTACGAGCGCGCCACCGCGGGTACGTCCACCGCGCCCGAGCTCCACAGATGGACGACGGCCCGCTGGAGCAGCCGGCTCACCCAGCCGGGGCCGAGCTGCTGGCGCCCGCCGACCCGGTCGACGGTGAGCGTGTCCCCGGTGAGGACGGCGACCCGCAGGTCGGGGCCGTACGCCTTGGCGGTGGACCGTACGAACGCCCAGTGGTCCGTCGTCCCGGCCAGCGGGGTCAGCGGCAGGTCGACGATGGCGTGGCCGTGGTCGTCCTCGACGAGCACCACCTCGGGGCGGTCCGCGAGAAGTCCGCGGAGTGCGGCGGCGCGCCCGGGGCTCACCGACGCGCCGGTCGGGTTCTGGGCCCGGCAGGTGATCACGACCGCGCGGACCCCCTCGCGCAGCGCCCGGTCGAGCGCGCCGGGCAGCGGCCCCTCGTCGTCCAGCGCCATGGGCACCAGCCGCAGCCCGAGCGCCGGGACGAGGTCGAGCAGGCTCCCCCACCCCGGATCCTCCACGGCGACCGCGTCACCGGGGCGCAGATGCGCGGCGAGTACGCGTTCGATGGCGTCCAGCGATCCCGAGGCGACGGCGAGCGGCCCCGGTGCCACCCCGTCCGCGTCGAGCGCGGCACGGGCGAGCCGGGCGAACTCCGGGTCGACCGGGTCCTGTCCGTAGAGCCCCGGATGGCGGGCGTGGTGGCGCGCGGCGGCGGCGAGCGCCCCGTCCAGCGCGGGCAGCAGCGCCGTATCGGGGTTGCCCTCCGAGATGTCCCGCACCCCCGGCGGGGCGTCCACCCGGAGCGAGCCGCGCGGGGTGGACGCCGGGCGTGGCCGCACCCGGCTGCCCCGGCGCCCTGCGGTCTCGATCACGCCCCGGTCGCGCAGGGCGCGGTAGGCGGCGGCGACGGTATTGGGATTCACCCCGAGATCCGCCGCCAACTCCCGCATGGGCGGCAGCGATTGGCCCGGGGCCAGCTCCCCGGAGGCGATCCCTCGCTCCACGCTGGCGGAAATTTCGGCGGCGCCCCGCCCCACAATCCGATACTCTCCTAGCACAAAGAAGATTATGCACTAGTGCAATGGAGGACGCAAGTGTCCCAGCCGACGGAAACCACGAACCCCGCCGCCGACTCCCCCACCGCCGCGCCCGCCGGCACCGCGGCCCCCTCCGCCACGCCCACCGACATCACCGGCCCCGACGCCACGCCCCCCGCCTACCCCGCCACGCCCCGCACCGTCCCGACCCGCCACCGGGAGCGGGCCGCTTACGACCGCGCGTCGGTGCACGCGATCCTGGACGAGGCGTTCCTCTGCCATCTCGGCTTCGTCCGCGACGGCGCCCCGGTCGTCCTGCCCACGCTCTACGCACGGGTGGGCGAGCGGCTGTACGTGCACGGGTCGACCGGTTCCCGCCCGGTGCGCATGGGGGCGTCGGATCCCGGTCTCGCCGTCTGCCTGACCGTCACCCATGTCGACGCCCTGATCCTGGCCCGCTCCGCCTTCCACCACTCGCTGAACTACCGCTCCGTGGTGGTCCACGGCACCGCCCACCGGGTCACGGAGGCGGAGGAGGTGCGTACCGCGCTCGACGCGATCGTGGACCAGGCCGTCCCCGGCCGCTCCGCCGACTCCCGCCCCGCCAACGCCCGCGAGCTGGCCGCCACCGCCGTGCTCCGGCTGGATCTGGCCGAGGTCTCCGCCAAGGTCCGTACGGGCGGGCCCGCCGACGACCCCGAGGACGCCGGCCTGCCGTACTGGACGGGCACCGTTCCGCTGGTACGCGGCTACGGCGCCCCCGTACCGGCCGACGACCTCGACCCGTCCGTCGCGCTTCCGGACTACCTCTCGGCGCTCTGAGCCACGCTCCCGGGTGCCCCGGCGGGCCGGGCCCGGCGCCGTACGGACGCGCCCCGCGTCTCCGCGACCGCGAGCCCCACCACGGCCGCGAGCAGCAGCGCCGTGCCCAGCACGGTGGTCGCGGTCAGCCGCTCGCCGAGCAGCGCGACCGCGATCACCGCCGCGCTCACCGGCTCCAGCAGCATGATCACGGAGACGGTCGCCGCACGCACCACCGCGGCCCCGGCGAAGTAGAGGGCGTAAGCGAGCGCGGTCGGTACGGCGGCCACGTAGACCAGCAGCCAGACCACCCGGGCGGGTTCCGAGGTGACCGGAAGCAGCCCCTCCGTCGCGGCGAACGGCAGCAGCAGGACGGCGCCGACGGCGAAGGCCCAGGCGGTGGTGGCGGTCGGGTCGGCCCCGCCGCCGTCCCGACCCAGCCACCGGGTGAGCAGGGTGATCCCGGCGTATCCGGCGGCGGAGAGCAGGGCGTATCCGATCCCGGCCGGGCGTACGGTGGCCGCCTCGCCGCCGAGCACCAGCACCCCGAGCCCGGCGAGCGCGCCGGTCACCGCGGCGAGCCCGCCCGCGCCCAGCCGCTCGCCCAGGAGGAGCCGGGCGCCGAGCGCGATGAGGACGGGTCCCGCGCCGAGCGTCACGACCGTACCGACGGCGAGCCCGGTGGCCCCGACGGCGGCGAAGTAGGCGCTCTGGAAGACGGTGAGCCCGACACCGGTACCGAGAATCCGCACCACCCTGCGGCGGCGCGGTTCCCCGGGCGCCGGCGCCCTGCGCCGGCGCAGGGCGAGCGCGCCGAGCAGCAGCGCGAGGCCGCCGACGCAGCGCCAGAAGGAGAGGGCGAGGAAGCCGAGGTCGCTGACCCGGTAGAGGAGCGAGGCGGCGGCGCCCGCGGTCCCCCAGGCGATCCCGGCGACGATCAGGAAGAGGAGACTCCGCCCGGTGGAGGGCCCGGAGGCGGGCAGGGCGGCGCTGGACAGCGAGGTGGACACAGGGGTGGACGTAGGGGTGGCATTCGACACGGATGGACTCCGACGGAAGAACGGGCGGTGGTCGCTGGTCTCCGCGCGCGGGCAGCGACGGACCGCCCGGGGAGGGAGCGGCGCCCGCTGGGGTGCCGGTCCGGCCGGGTCCGGTCTTCGTCGGAAGGAGGGGCCGCCCGCGCTTAAGCGACGGGAGGCGGCAGAACGGTCGAGTGCATGACCGGCACCCTACGGGTTCGGCCGTACGGGGGACAACTCCACCGGATCCACCGGCTCACCCGCGGCCCCAGCCCCCGCTCCCGCCACCGCCGCCGCGCCGCCGGCGACCGGACCCGAGGGCGCCTTGGGGGTGGCGGACTGGGCGATGAACGCGCCGACGAGAACGACCGCACCGCCGAGGATCTGCGGTGCCGACAGGTGCTCCCGCAGCAGCACCCAGGCGAGCACGGTCGCTATGACCGCCTCCAGGCAGGCCACCACGCCCGCGATCTGCGGGGAGAGCTTGCGTACGGAGATCACCCCGGTGACGTACGCGAGCACGGTGGCGATCAGCACGATCCACGCCAGCAGCAGCCAGGCCGCGACCTGGGCGCCGCCGACCTCGACCGGGCCGCCGAGGACCCCGTAATCCAGGGTCCAGGGGCGGGCGACGGCGGTCAGGACCAGGGCACCGACGAGCAGCCCGTACGCGATGACCCCGAGCGGGTCGGGGGCGTCGGCCCCGTCGCCGCCCTGGTCGGCCAGGAGGAAGTAGGCGACCTGACAGCACGCGGCGCCGAGGGCGAGGAGGATCCCGAGCGGGTCGAAACCGAGCCCGGCCCAGATCTCCACCACACAGGCGAGCCCGCCCACGGCGAGGACGACCCCGACGGCGGCGGCGCGGGAGACCGGGCGGCGCTGGACGAAGCGGACCCAGAGCAGCACCAGCGCGGGGGCGAGGTACTCGACGAGCAGCGCGACCCCGACGGGGATCCGGGAGAGCGCGGCGAAATAGCACGCCTGCACCCCCGCGACGGCGAAGAGCCCGAACCCGGCGAGCAGCGCCGGCCTGCGCCGCACCAGCGCACGGTGGCGCCAGGCCACCGGCACCATGACGAGGGCGGCGCCCGCGACCCGGAGCCAGACCACATGGAGCGGGTCGAGCCCCGCCTCGATCAGCGGCTTGGCCGCGACCCCCGACCCCCCGAACGCGACGGCCGACCCCAGGGCCAGGGCGAGACCGGCGTTCCGCTGCTGTGACGCGTGCATGGCGCCATCATGACAGTTACCGTCAGGAGCGTCACGCCCGTGACACCTGTCGAGACGGCGCGGGCCCGGGCCTCACTGCCGCCCGGCGACCCGGGCCAGCCGGCGCTCCAGCGTCGCTGCGTCGGTCCCGGCCCGTTCCAGCACCTCGACGGCGCGGCAGCCGGGGTCGGCGATGAGCGCGGCCAGCAGATCGAGCCCGCCGACACGCTGCTCACCCCGGTGGGCGGCCCGCTCCAGGGCGCAGGCCAGGGCGGCGAGCGCCTGCGTGGACCAGCCGCTGACCGTACGGTCGTCCACGGCGTCCCGTGGTACGGGGGCGCCGCCGGTACCGGCGTCCTCCGCGGTGGCCTGCCAGCGCAGCCCGTAGCCGATGGAGCGCTGGACGAGATAGCCCAGCACCCTGACGACCTTCTGGTCGCCGCCGAAGACGTCCCGCACGCTGGGGTCGGTCTCCAGCAGGGAGTGCAGCAGATGCGCGGTGTCGACCTGGCTGTCCCCGCCGCGCAGCGCCCGTCGGCGCGCGCCCGAGACGACCGTCACCAGCTCCGCGGTGAGCCCGGACCCGACGGCGGCGCGGACCGGCGTGATGCCGGTGGGCTGCGGGGCGGCCGTTACCGGCACCAGAGGCGAAGGGTTCTGCACGTTCCCACCCCATCAGCCTCAGAGGCGCGGGTCCATCCCCGCGCGGGAGCATCTTCTCGTCCGACGGAAGGTGGGTACGCGTGGACGGGCCCTCCTCCTTGGGGATGAGATTTCCCCCATCTCCCCTGATTCTCCCACCCGGAGCCCGGCACCCGTATCCACCCGCGCGGGAGGCCCCGCGGCCGGGGCCGCGGGGCCTCCGCCCCTGCTCCGTCGCCCACCGGGCGGTCAGCCCTTGCCGTCGGTGACGTCGTCGTCGGCAAGGATCAGATAGAGCTTCTTGCGCGACTCGTTGATGACCGCGAGGGCCTTGGCCCGCTGGTCGGGGGTGCCGGTCTTCCAGACCTGGCCGAAGGCTTCCATCAGCCCGAACCCGGCCTGCCGTATCTCGTTCATCGACTCCCAGTCGATGCCGCGACCGGCCTCCTCCCAGGGCGCTTCGGGCCCCGAATCGGCCTCGGCGACGCCCGCCTCGGTGAGGGTGAACAGCTTCTTGCCGCCCTCGCTCTCGCTGACGATCAGCCCCTCGTCCTCCAGCAGTTGAAGGGTCGGGTAGACCGAGCCCGGGCTGGGCCGCCAGGCCCCGCCGCTGCGCTCGCCGATCTCCTGGATCATCTCGTAGCCGTGCATCGGCCGGTCCTTGAGCAGCGCGAGGATCGAGGCGCGCACATCACCGCGCCGCGCCCGCCCCCGCCCGGGCCCGCCACCGCGTCCCCGGCCGCCTCCGCCGAAGGGCCCTCCAGGCCCCCCGAACGGCGGCCCGAACGGCCCGAAGGCCCCCCGCAGCCGCTCGAACTCGCCCCACCCGGCCCGCCCGGGGCCACCGAAGCGACCGGGGCCGTGCTCGTGGTCGTGCTCATGACCGTGTCCGTGTCCATGTCCGTGTGAACGCATGATCGCGCTCCTTTCGTCGTCGAAGTATCGCGATCGAGTATCGCACCATCGTCGATCAGTCGCGATGCCTCAACGATATATCGGAAACAGTCGCCTGGCAAACCCCTCGCTCCGGCCGTTGCTGACCTGTGACTGAGATCTTGGGCCGATTGCCACCGAAGCTGGACCAAGGGCACTTTGTGTCAGCGAAGCGGGGCCGCTGCTTTGTCTGTGACATCGAAGATGGGCCGATGGCCGCTGCTCGGGGATGCGGAACACCGTGTGTCATGTGACAGCGGACCCTTGGGGAGCCTTCTGATTACGGGGCGCGGAATGTCGATGAGAGCGGACAACTCTCCCGGGCGGCTGGGGTTTTGGGTAGGGCGGCTGCCCGGCTTCTGACTGGAGGAGTCGGTCTTGGCTCTTGGGGGGGGTGCGTTCAGGGTTGTCCGGTCGCCTGTCGACAGGCGTGTGCGTAGTCCCGTACCAGGGGACGGTGGTCGTCGGCACGCCAGGCGAGCGCAAGTTGGCTGGGCGAGATACCACGCACCGGGCGGGTGACGACGCCGCCCAGGGCGATCAGTGGTGCGTTCCCGCTGGCCAGCAGGCAGACGCCGCGTCCGTCCACGAGCGCTTCGTACGTCTCGTCAGTGCTGGCGATCTCAGCCCCGATGCGCGGCGGCCTGCCACCGCGGGCGTCCAGCGCGAGCCAGTACTCCCGCAGCACCCCGGCGCTCTCCGGTAACGCGAGGAAGGGCTCGTCCAGCAGGTCGGCGAAGTCGACGGCTTCGCGAGCGGCCAGCGGATGCTCCTGGGACAGGGCGACCAGGCGCGGTTCCTCGGCCACCACCACCCAGGTGTAGCGGTCGGGGTCAGGCAGGGGCAGCCAGACGAAGGCGAGGTCGCTGGAGGCATCCGAGAGGCCCGCGGTCGAGTCCTCCCAGGTGATCTGGCGCAGTTTCACCGTGGCGTCGGGGTGTGCGTCGGTGAACCGGGATCTGATCGCCGGCAGCAGACCGCCGCGGCCCGGGCTGGTGCTCATCCCCACGAGGAGAGTCGTCCGCTGCCTGGCTTTGGTGACCTCGACCGCCTCCCGCGCGGCGTCCCAGGCGGCGAGCACCTGGCAGGCGTGGGGCAGCAGTGCGGCACCCACCGATGTGAGCCGGACACCCTTCCGGTCGCGCTCGAACAGCGGCGCGCCGAGCTGCCGTTCCAGCATCCGGATCTGTTTGCTCAGCGCGGGCTGCGAGACGAACAGCCGCTCGGCCGCACGGGTGAAGTGCAGTTCCTCCGCCACGGCGGCGAAATACCGAAGATCTCTGCCATGCACATCCATAACCATTGGTTATCACAGCGGGTCTTGGACGGGCGAACGATGCCCCGGCAGGGTTGAACCAGAAAGGTTCGCAGCACTTTCCGGGAAGGGGGATGTTCGATGAGCAAGGTATGGCTGGTGACCGGGGCGAGCAGCGGCTTCGGCCGGGCGATCACCGAGGCGGCGGTCGCCGCCGGGGACGTGGTCGTGGCAACCGCGCGCCGCGTCGACGCGCTGGCCGGCCTGGTCGCCGCGCATCCCGACCAGGTTGAGGCGCTGCCGCTCGACGTCACCGACACCGCAGGGATCGAGGTCACCGTGCGGGATGTGGTGGACCGTCACGGCAGGGTCGATGTACTGGTCAACAACGCTGGACGCAGTCATGTCGGCGCGGCGGAGGAGACCACCGACGCCGAACTGCGGTCTCTGTTCGACCTACACTTCTTCGGACCGGCCGCACTGGTCCGGTCCGTGCTCCCGCACATGCGCGCCCGACGCAGCGGTGCGATCGTCCAGATGAGCAGCATGGGCGGCCAGATGTCCTTCGCCGGGTTCTCCGCCTACAGCGCCACCAAGTTCGCTCTGGAAGGATTCTCGGAGGCGCTGGCCGACGAGGTGCGCCTGCTCGGCATCAAGGTGCTGATCGTCGAGCCCGGCGCCTTCCGTACCAGCCTGATGGGCAACATCAGCGCCAGTGAGGAGATCGCCGACTACGCCGAAACGGTCGGTCCCACCCGGCGGATGACCCAGACCGCCGACGGCGATGAACCAGGCGACCCAGCCAAGGCCGCGGCGGCGATCCTGGCCGCCCTGGACGCCGAGCAGACCCCGCTGCACCTGCCCCTGGGCAGCGACGCGGTCGACGCGGTCCTCGCCCATCTCGACGCCGTCCGCTCCGACGTCAACACCTGGGAGAAGACCGCTCGCGATACCGCCTACCCGCGATAAGGGCAGCGGGACCGGCAGACGCGTTATCCCACGGCCCGCGGGCCGTTGCGGTGCGGGCAACCACGTATGTTGACGGCTTGGCTATTTGTGCGGCTTCGGCTTTTCGGGCCAGCCACGGGCCAGCCGGTAGCACTTCATGGAGCACCAGCGTCGATCTTGGCCGTCGAAGGGCTTCTCGCAGTGCTTGCAGATCCGTCGTTTGAAGTAGGCGGCCGGGTCGTAGCCGCGGGATGCGCGTGAGCGGCATCGGCGGCTGCACCAGCGGCGGTGGGGGTCGGATGGGGATTTCGCTGCGATCGGGGTTCCGCAGAACGCGCATGTCCTTGAAGGCAGGGGAAGCCCGTGCTGTTCGATAAGCCAGTTCCAGCGAGAGACCAGTCTGTTGCTTTTCTCCGAGCAAGTGGCGTGCTCGGAGGTCTGGGCGGTTGGCGGTAAGGGGCCCTCGCAAGCATCGCAGACGGTGGGTTTGTTCTGCCTGGTGGTGTCGCTGCGGCGAAGTTGACGCTCGATGTAGGCCACTCGGCGACAGGCGGAAGAGCAGAGCCGGTGGCGTTGGCCGAACTGGATCTTCATGGGTTGTTGGCAGATCCGGCAGGGCTCGGTGATCTTGCGTTTGAGGGATGGACGGGCTCGGCATCGGGCTGAGCAGTAGCGGGGTAGGTGGCCGAACGTGCGGTCGAGCAGGAAGACGGAGCCGCATTCCTTGCACTTTGTGGTGTCGAGGATCCTCCGCAGTTGTTCGGCGTCGCGGCCGGTGAGGGCAGCGAGCCGTTCCCAGGACGGGTTGCCTCGATATCCGGGCGGTCCGGCGAGGAAACGCCGCAGGCAGGAGGGTGGGAGGCAGTTGGCTTGAGCGAGTCGCGCGATGAAGGGGTAGCAACCTTCCCCTGCGATCGGCCGGATCTGGAGCGGGAGTTCGGCGATCGGCTCGCCGTGCGTGCCGGGCTGTGTCACGTGCTGGCATCCGTGTCCGGGCTGCCGGGCCGCTTACGGCGGGAGGCGATGTCCAGGTCGACGGCCAGCAGGCCGGCTTTGGTGATCTTCTCGGTGCCGGTGAGGATGGCGTCGACGGCGGCTCCGCGGAGCTGGTGGGACAGCGAGCCGATCATGCCGCTGGTGCGGGTATGGAGGACGCGGTCCAGCCGGGACAAGGTGCCGCGTTTGTGCTGGTGCAGCAGGAGGTTGGCCTCCATCTGTGCGACCAATGCTTTCCATTCCGCGTTGTAGGGGAACGGGTTGGTGGCCACCGAGGTGAAGCGGGCGGCGATCTGGTCGCCGCGGGTGCCGGTGGGCAGGCTGCTGTCCTCGATGTCGATGCCCGCGTAGGCGAAGGTCGCCGGGATGCGCTCGGGATCACTTCGGCCAGCGTCTCCTCGTCCTCCGCCACTTCTTGCGGGGAAGGTTTGTCATCCGGCTCTGGCTCGGGTGGCGGCGGTGCTGCCGATGGCGCGGTGGCCTTGGTCCGCGCCGCGACGCGGCGGTCGCCCTTGGCAGCCTTGGCCTTGCGGCCCTTCTTCGGCGCCGACTGGTCGGGACCGGCATGAGCGCGGGTCAGCAGATCGGCGACGGCTTGTGCGAGTTCCTCTTCCGTCGCTTTGGGCAGCTGGTGGCTGACGTGGTCCCAGGCCAGGTCGCCGAACGGAACCGGGGACCGATTCGGGTACTTCCAGGTCGCTTGGATCCAGTTCCCGGCGCCGCGATGGTCACGGACCCGGACGCGAGAGACGTCGTAGGGATCACGGTGGACCTCCCAGAGCCCACGCTTGGCACGGACACCGGAATCACGCCGTCGCCTCGGCCCGATTTCAGGGCTGTCGTAGGTACGGTTGTTGATCCGGATGCCATAGGCGTTGACGGCCCGCCAGGCAGCCGGCAGCAGTTCGGTCCGATTCGCTTGCGATCTCAGGTGACCTGGTCCGCTGACGTCAGTAGTTGTCCCGCCTCACGGAGCTTCGACCGGTGGCTCGCCTTCCCTCTCGCGCGGCCAGCCGGGCGGCGCACAGGCTGAGGTGGTGCCGCTCCGGGAGGCTGGCGGTGCGGCGGGCGGCGGTGCGGTAGTCGGTGATGGCGGCCTCCCTTTCTCCGGCGAGTTCACGCAGATGGGCGCGGACCGCGTAGAGCCGGTGGTGGCCGGCGAGCGTGGGCGGTGGGTCGGCGAGCAGGGCGAGGCCGGCGGCGGGGCCGTTCACCATGGCGGTGGCGACCGCCTGGTTCAGGGTGATCAGTGGGCTGTCGGAGATGCGGGCGAGCACCCCGTACAGAGCGAGGATCTGGGGCCAGTCCGTGTCGGCGGCGGTGGGCGCCTCGTCGTGGACGGCCGCGATCGCCGCCTGCACCTGGTACGGCCCGACCCGGCCGCGCGGCAGGGCGGCGGTGACCAGCGCGACACCCTCGGCGATCGCGGCGGTGTCCCAGCGGCTGCGGTCCTGCTCGGCGAGCGGGACGAGTTCGCCGTCCGGGCCGGTGCGGGCCGGCCCGCGTGCCTCGGTGAGCAGCATCAGCGCGAGCAGTCCGTCCACTTCGGCGTTGTCCGGCAGCAGTGCGTGGACGGCCCGGGTGAGGCGGATCGCCTCGTGGGAGAGTTCGACGCGCCGCAACCGGGGGCCGGTGGTGCTGGCGTAGCCCTCGTTGAAGATCAGGTAGAGGACGTGCAGGACCGCGTCCAGCCGGGCCGGCCACTCGGCGTCGTCCGGCATCCGGAACGGGACTCCGGATTTCTTGATCCGCTGCTTGGCCCGGCTGATCCGCTGGCCCATGGTCGCCTCGGGGACGAGGAAGGCGCGGGCGATCTCGCCGGTGGTCAGGCCGCCCACCGAGCGAAGGGTGAGCGCGATCGCCGAGGCCGGCGACAGCACGGGGTGGCAGCACAGGAACAGCAGCGTGAGGGTGTCGTCGTGCGCGCCTTCGTCCCCCGCGTCGGCGCCCGGGGCGGACCGCAGGTGGACCGGGATCTGCCCGGCCACCAGCTCCTCACGCCGACGGCGGGCCTGCTCGCCGCGGACCTGCTCGGTCATCCGGCGACCGGCGACCCGAACCAGCCAGCCGCGCGGGTTGCGCGGCACGCCCTCGGTGGGCCACTGTGCGGCGGCGTCCAGCAGGGCCTCCTGGACGGCGTCCTCGGCGGCGGCGAAGTCCCCCCAGCGGCGGGTCAGGACGCCGACGACCTGCGGCGCGAGCGTGCGCAGCAGGTCCTCGACGGCCGGTTCGAAGGTCGTCACAGGGCGATGTTCACAGGTCGGCGGGCGGGGCCGCCATGACCTGGCGCACCTCGATCGGCATGTTGAGCGGCCGCCCGCCCGGGCCGGGAGCGGCGGAGACGGCGGCGGCAATCTCGATCGCCCGCTGCTCGGTGTCGCAGTCCACGATCCACCAGCCGGCCACCCACTCCTTGGCCTCCGGGAACGGGCCCTCGGTGACGACCGGCGCGCCGCCACTGTGGGAGCGCACGATCCGGGCGGTCTCCGGCATGGCCAGGCCCTGGGCATCGACCAGCTCACCGGCGGCGGTGAGGCCGGCATTGGTCTGCTTCATGAACTGGATGTGGGCCTGGATCTCCTCAGGCTTCCACTCGCCGAGCTGGGGGAAGTCGACGCTCTGCTCGCTGAACTGCATCAGCAGCATGTACTTCATGGTCCTGCTCCTCGTTCGTCGTGCCGCCCCGGGCGGGGCTCTCACGGGTAGGTAGAAACACGCCCGGCGTTTTCGACATCCTCGGCCGGAATCCGAGAAAAACTCAGCGGCCACGCCAAGAGGAACGAGCCCGCGGCGGCCCCGCGACCGACTACCGCCACGGGCATCCGCTTTCCTCGGACCGGATCACCGGGGATTCCCTGCCCCTGCGCCTCCGCGTCTCACCTGATCTGGTCGCTCCAGGTCCGAGCCGATTCCGCGGACCGGATCCGCTGCGACGGGACAGCACGGGGCCGGGCGGTTCGGAGGATCGGTTCACGGTGACCGGGTCCCTCTGAACCGGGTCACGGTGACCGGTCACGGTGACCCGGTTCAGAGGGACCGGTGGAAGTCGAGGATCAGTTGGCGGGACGCGATGGCTCCCCGCGCGGGGTCGGGGTCGCCCAGGCCGTTCTCCGCGTAGATCTCCAGGACCAGGGTCGCGTCGGTCCCACGCCAGTGGTTCGCCGCCAGCTCCTGCCACGGCACCGACCCGCCGCCGAGCCGGAAGTGGTTGTCCGCGCCGAGGTTGTTGTCGTGCACGTGCCAGTGCGCGACGGCGGGCAGAAGCGGTTCCAGGGCCTCGATGCCGCCCTCCATGGCCGCGTGACCGATGTCCGCGGTGGCGGCCAGCGAGGGCGACCCAGTGCGTTCGATGAGCTCGGCCAGGGGGCCGCAGCCGCCCGACAGGTCGGTCGGCAGGCTCGGCGGGGTGTTCTCCAGAGTCACCTGTACCCCACGCTCCGCGCCGTAGGCGGCGAGTCCGGCGAGCGGTCCGGCGAGCACGCGGTGCCGTTCCCGCTTCTCCGCCGGGGTCCTGCGCGCGGGCTCGCCTTCGAGGTGGAAGACGACGGGTCCGGCTCCGACGGTGGCCGCGTACTCCAGCACCTCACGGGCGAGCCGGTACGAGGCGGCGCGGCGGTCCGGGTCGTCGGCCGCCAGCACCAGGGTCGGTGCCGTCGGCGCGTGGATCGAGAGGGACAGCGCCCCGGCCGCCGGCCCCACCGCTTCGGTGGCGGAGCCGGCCGTCAACTGCCGACGGAGGCGCAGCGGATCGAGAAGGGCGATTTCCAGCGCGGGAAATCCGTTGGCCACGGCGAATTCGGCGCATTCACCGAAGGACGCGTCGGGGAGCGACCACGTGGACATCGCCAGTCGAGGAGTGCTCATGCTCACTTGGTGCCGATGAGCGGGGTGACGGTCTTCGCGGCGTCGTCCAGAGCCTGTCGCGCGCTCTTCTTCTGGTTCATCGCGTACTGGAGTTCCTTGGTGATGGTCTCGCTGATCTCGACACTGCGGGAGCCGGGGTACGTCGTCCACTGCTCGAGCCGGGGGATCTCCGCGATGGCGGGCCGGCGCAGCGGCTGGCCGGCCAGGAAGCCGCTCAGATACTTCGAGGAGTCGCGTGCCTCCTTGTTGATCGGCAGGTAGCCGGTGGCCTTGGTGAGGATCGTGGACGCCTGCGGCGTGGCGAACTTGGCGAGGGCCTTGGCGGCGAGTTTCTGCTTCTGGGCGTCCTTGGTGAGCACGATGAGTGCGGCTCCGCCGGCGGCGACCTTCGTGGGACTGCCGGTCTCGGTCGGGAAGGTGGTGGTGCGCACATCGAAGTTGACCTTGCTGGTCACGCTCGCGGCGAAGGCGCTGGATCCGACCCACATGCCGAGCTTGCCCTGGGTGAAGGCGGTCTGGTCGTCGGGGTTCGGCGTCGATGTGAGGGGCGGGAAGCTCCCGGACCTGGCCAGGTCGACCCAGTACTGGAGCGCCTTCACCCCTGCCGGGTCGTTGAAGGCGACCTTGCCGGAGCCGGTCAGCATGGTGCCGCCCGCGCTGTTCACCTGGGACTGGAAGACCCACTGGTCCTGGTCCCACTGGTAGACGATGCCGTGCCGTCCCGCGGCCTTGTCGGTCAGGGCCTTCGCCGCCTTCGCGACCTCGGCCCATGTCGTGGGCGGCTTGGCGGGGTCGAGTCCCGCCTTGGTGAACAGGTCGGCGTTGTAGTACAGCATCGGGGCGCTCAGCGCGAAGGGTACGGCGTACTGCTTGCCCTTGACCTTCGCGAGGTTCATCGCGGCCGGGTCGATGCCGGAGAGGTCGATGTGCTCCGCGTCCAGCAGCGTGTCCAGTGGCTGGGCGATGCCCTGCTCGACGAAGTTCGGCACCCGGTTGATGGGCACGAGGGCGATCTCGGGGCCGGAGCCGGTGGAGGCGTCCGCCTGCACGCGCTGGGTGAGGTCGTTGTAACTGCTCCCGACCACCTCGGCCTTGAGCTTCGGCCCCTGGGGGCTCCAGGTGCCGGCCTGGGCGACGATGTCGCTGATGGGCGCCTTGAAGACGTCGGGCATGGTGTATTCCACGGTGACGGTGTCGACGTCACCGGAGGCGCCCGGGGCCGAGGCACCGGAGCACGCGGTGAGCGCGAGCAGCGCGACACCCGTGCCGATGGCGAGCGGGAGCATCCCGCGCCGCTTGCGGCGGGCGAGAGCGGTGGAGAGCGTGGTCATGATGTTCCGGTCTTTCCTTCGTACGGGGCAATCGGGCGGGTCAAGCGGGTGGGTCAAGCGGGTGGGTCAAGCGGCCGGAAACGGCCGAGAAGGGCGCGAACGGGATCGTTATCGCTCGGTCTGGAGCGCGATTCCGGTGATGAAACGGCGCTGGAAGAAGAGGAAGAAGACGATGAGCGGGGCGATGGCGAAGAGTGCCGCCGCCATCTGCAAGCCGTATTGCGTGCCGGATTCGTTGCTCGCGAACATGGCGATCCCGAACGGCACCGTGGCCACGCTGTCCCCGCGGAGGGTGAAGAACGGCCAGAAGAAGTCGTTCCAGTGCGCACTCACGCTGAAGACGCTGAAAGAGATGACCGCGGGGCGTGACATCGGAAGCACCATGTGCCAGATGATGCGAGCCGTCCCCGCGCCGTCCAGGCGGGCGGCCTCGATGACCGACTCCGGCAGTTGCAGAAAGAACTGCCGGAACAGGTAGACGCCGAACGCGGAGCCGAGGAAGGGCAGGATCAGACCGCCGAGCGTGTTCAGGAGCCCGGCCGAGGAGAGCATCAGATAGACGGGGATCGCGCTGACCTGCGTCGGCACCAGGATGCAGAGCAGCACGATCCAGAACACGCCGCGCGAGCCCCGGAACTTCATCCGGGCCAGCGCGTACCCGGCCGGGATCGACGTGACGAGCTGGCCGATGAGGATCCCCCCGGCGACCAGCAGGCTGTTGGCGTAGTACCGCAGCAGCGGCAACTGCCGCCATACGGAGACGAAGTTCTCGACCGTGAACTGGTGGGGCAGGAGGCCGCCCGCGTTGATGTCCTGCTCGGTGCGGAGCGCCGTGAGGACCACCCAGACGAACGGGAAACCGATGAACACGCCGCCGACGGCGAGCAGGACGTGCACCCACCAGTCGCGCGCACGCCGCCGCCCGCGCTGCGGACGCGCGGCCGGCACGCGACGCGCGTCCGGAACACCCTGGGCCGGGGCGCGAGACGTGGTCGGCTCGCGGTGTGTGGTCGGGTCGCGGTGTGTGGTCGTCATCGGGCGCCCTCCTTCTCCAACTGGCGGAAACTCCGCACCTGCCAGACCGTGATCAGCGCGACGAGGAGCAGCAGCGCGACCGCGAGCACGGCCGCTCCCCCCACGTCCAGGTAGGAGACGCCCCTGCTCCAGAGCAGGAAGGTGAGCGTCTTGGTGGCATCGCCGGGCCCGCCGCCGGTGAGGACCTGGATCTGGTCGAACGCCCGCAGCGCCGTCGTGGTGCTGGTGATGACGGCGAACGTCGTCGAGGGCCCGATCGCGGGCCAGATGATGTGCCGGAACCGCTGCCACGCGTTCGCGCCGTCGAGGGTCGCGGCCTCGATCGCGTCGTTCGGCACCGCGGTCAGACCGGCCAGGAACAGCACGGTGTTGAATCCGCTCTGCTGCCACACCCCGACCACGGCCAGCGCGGGCAGCGCGAGGGAGTAGTCGTTGAGCCAGTCGGAGGTGCCGGTCAGCGCCCCGACGGTGTGGTCGAAGAGACCGTCGGGGGCGAAGATCCACTTCCAGGCGACCGCCATGGCCACGAGCGTCGCCGCGGTGGGGAGGAAGTAGACGGTACGCCAGAACGACTTGCCCCGCCGGATCCTGCGGATGCCGAGGGCGCTCAGCAGCCCGACGGCGAGCGCGGGCGGGACCGTCAGCACGGTGTACAGCACCGTGTTCCGCACCCCCGTGAGCAGTTCACCGTTGCTCACCTCCGCCCGCAGGTTCTGGAGTCCGGTGAAGGAGGCCGTGCGGCCGATGAGGTCGATGTTGAACAGGGCCAGTACGGGCGTGAGCAGCGCCGGCACGAACACGAAGACGGCGAGGAACGCCAGCGCGGGCGTCAGCAGCACGGCGGGTACGGCGGAGCGACGGCGCGCGGCGCGGTCACGGGGGAACTGCCGGCCACGAGGGGCCTGCCGGAGACGAGGGGAGCCGGTGGTGGTGGCCATGGTCAGACCTGGTTCGTGGTCGTGGTGCGCTGGAGCAGATCGAGGGCGGCGGCCGAACGTTCCGGGTTGCTCACCGCGACGGCCGTGCAGAGGGCGTCCACGACGCAGAGGTGCGCGAGCCGGCTCGCGGCGGCCTCCGCCCGGTACGGAAGGTTGCGCCCGCCGGCCGGCAGCAGGTTGTCGACCAGCTTGCTGAGCGGCGTACGGCGGTACGAGCTCACCGCCACCCCGGTCGCCCCCGCCGCCTGCGCCGCCGCGACGCACTGAAGGATGACGGTGGTCGCCCCGGTGTGGCTGACGGCGAAGCAGACGTCGTCGGGACCGAGCCGGCCGGCCTCGAAGAGCTGGGTGAAGCCGTCGACCGGGGCGTCGACCCGCAGCCCGATGGAGCGGAACTGGTGCGCCGCGTCCTGGGCGATCGCCGAGGACGCCCCGATGCCGAGCACCAGGACCCGGTCGGCTGCCGAGAGGGCGCGTACGGCGGCGTCGAAGGCGTCGAGCGCCTCGTCGTCCATGCCCGTCGCGACATCGGTGATGAGCGCCGCCGTCTCCCCGACGGTCTTCTGGATGATCTCCTGGCTGGAGTCGCCGGGCCGCACATGCCCCCGGGCCAGTTGGAGCGGGCTCGACGTACGCCGCGCGAGGATGAGCTTCAGCTCACCGAACCCCTTCAGGCCCAACTGCTGGCAGAGGCGCACCACGGTCGACTCCGAGCTGGACACCCGGGCCGCCAGCTCCGTGATGCTCTCCAGCGGGATCCGGTCGGGCTGCTCGACGATGACCAGCAGGACCTTGCGCTCACTCGGTCGCAGAGCGGGCAGGAGGAGTCGGGCCTCGGCGAGGAATCGGTCGGGATCGATCACCGGTTCGCGCGGTGGCGGGTCGTCGTTCATGCGCTCGATGCTCGGCGGCGAGAGTGACACGCAGCCGAACGCGCACACCGCTCCTGGTGAATATTTCCAGAGGAGCCGGAGTCCTGGAATTTCTCTCCCGGACCGCCTCTCCCCGGTACGCCCGCCGCGCCGGAGAGGATGGCCCCCATGAATACGACACCACCGACACCACCGACACCACCGATGCCACCGATGCCACCGATGCCAACGGCGCCGTCGGCCCAGGAGCTGGTCGAAGCGGGCTGGCGGAAGGTACGCGCCGACGGCCGGGTCCGTCCCGAGCTGCTCGACGCCGCCCGCGCCGAGCCCCGCCTGCGGCAGTTGTTCCCCTGGACCGGAATGGGAGAACTGCACTTCAGCCGCTGTACGGAGCAGCCGTGGACCTGGGACATCCCCTATATCGGGCCGGCGGCGGACGGCGGCTACCAGGTCTCCGGCCCCCTGCGCGGCGAGACCGTCGGCCCGGCCGCCACCGCGCGGGAGGCCGTCGCCATGGTGGCCGAGCGCCTCCCCGCCGGCTCCGGCCCCGCGTTCCCCGGCACCCGGGAAGAACTGGCCAAGGTGCGCAAGCGCCCCTTCCTTGTGCTGCACGACTACGGGATGGGCGGCGTGTGGTGGCGGATCCGGGCGCGTTCCGAGCGGGAGATCCTCGAAACGTACGCCTGGGTCGAGGTCGTCACCGACCCGGAGATCGTGGCCCGGTTCCAGGACGAGGAGCTGACGGACGTCGACATCGACATTCCCCGGCCCCATCCCGGGCTGGACGATCTGCGGGCCGAACGTGACGCGCAGCGCGGGCGCGAGGGGTTCGGCGCCCTCGCGGGCCGGGATGTCGTGTATCTGCGGCGCCCCTGGGACGAGGAGGACGAGGAACCGTTCGACTACCTGATGGAGGTGGGACCCGACGGCCGCCGGACCCGCCAGGTCGAACTCGCCGACGACGGAACGGGGATACGCAGCGGCCCCGACGACTGGCCGCTCAACCCGCCGATCGTGGATCTCTTCGACCCCGCTCTCCAAACCCAGGAGATCGGCCGGAGCGAGTTCGAGGAACACTGGGCGGCGGCTCGCCCGGCGGATACGGATACGGATGCAGGTGCGGATGCGGATGCAGGTGCGGATGCGGGTACGGGTACCGCTGCCGCCGGAAATGGCCATGCCGATACGGGGCGGAGTTCATAGGCTCCGTCCATGACCGACGAGGACGACCAGGCAGTACGGGCGGCACGGGCGATACGGGCGGCCACCGAGGGGGAGTTGCGGCTCCTCGATCCTGAGGTGCGTGCCTCTCCGGCCCTCGTCTCCGAGCTCCTGGACCCGGAGTTCACCGAGATCGGGGCGTCCGGCCGCTGGTGGGACGCGGCGTCGATCCTCACGGTCACGAGCGCGGAATCGGTGTCCCCGCACTCGCCGGTCCAGGTCAGCGAGGTGTCGGGGACCGTGCCGGCCCCGGGGATCGTCCATCTCACGTACTTCGCCGACAACCAGGGGCGCCGGACCTGGCGGAGTTCCCTGTGGCGCCTGACGGAGACGGGCTGGCGCCTCTACTTCCACCAGGGCACCCTGGCCGGTACCCCGGCGTCCGGGACCGGGGACGAGAACAAGGACGGCGGTGGCCGAAGGCAGGCCCCCGGGCGGCGATGATGCCCGTATGTCCGCCCACTCCCGCGCCCACTCCCACTCCCGCGCCCGGTCCTTCGACACGGCCGCCACGCGGTACGCGGCGAGCCGCCCCGGCTACCCGCCCGCGCTCTTCGGCTCCGTCGAGGAGTTCACCGGCCGCCCTCTGGCGGGTGCCCGGGTCGCCGATGTCGGGGCGGGGACCGGCATCGCCAGTGCGCTGCTGCGGGCGCGCGGGGCCGAGGTGGTCGGCGTCGAGCCCGGCGAGGCCATGGCCGCCGCGTTCCGCCGGGCGCTCCCGGAGGTGCCGGTCGTACGGGGCGACGGCAACGCCCTGCCGCTCGCCGGGGCCTCCGTCGACCTCGTCACGTACGCGCAGTCCTGGCAGTGGACCGACCCCGGCCGCTCCGTCCCGGAGGCGCTGCGCGTCCTGCGGGCGGGCGGGGCGCTGGCGATCTGGTGGAACACCACGGCCTTCGACGTGCCGTGGATCCGCGAGCAGCACGAGCGCGCCGCACGCCACTGCGGGGTGGAGCCACGCTCCCCGGTGCGCCCCTCGGACAGCGAGGCCGTCCGGCTCGCGGGGCTGACCGGGCTCCGGGCCGCCCGCCGCCAACTGCGCTGGAGCCGCACCGTCCCGCTGGACACGCACCTCGCCAACCTGGGCACCCGCTCGGCCTTCCTCATCCTCGAAGAGCCCGCCCGCCACGCGTTCTTCGTGGCGGAACGCGCGCGGCTCGGCGCGCTCTTCCCCGGCGGGGAGGTCGAGGAGACCTACGTGGCCGACCTCCTCATGGCGCTCCGCCCCTGAGAAGCTGTTTGCGATCCCCGGTTCTGACCGCTCTTGCGTTCTCGCCGGCATGGTGTCCAAGGTCACCGGACGGGCCGGAGAACGGCACGAACACAGCCCGTTTCCGTTCCCGCCGCCCGGACCTACGGACTGTGCGATGGCAGCTCCGGGCGGCGGGCCGGGATCAGGCCCTATCTGTCGTCAAACCCTGTCGTCGGCGATCAGCATCACATCTGATCGTCGCGCGCGATCAGCAGAGATCGCCCGCGCCTGACGGGTTGATGAGTGCGACCATGCTGGAGCCGTTCTGAACGGTACAGATGGGGGGCGGCGTGAATACGGCGATGATCTGAGGGTTGTCGTCTGCGGCGGCAGTGCCGCCGACGGCAACGCTGAGAGAAGCCGCGGCAAGGGCGGTAGCGACGAGGATGCTGCGCAGGCGCATAGCTGTCCTTCCTGATAGTGCTTAAGCGACACCCCTATTGACGTCGCAAGCACTCTGCAACGTCATGATTCATTCTTTGGTGGGCGCGCCTGGCGCAGCTGGGAGTCGCGACACAAGATGCCCTGGGGGCGTGTATCGCAGCTTCCCGGGGAGAGGTCGACGATTGCGTCGATACCGCAGGGAACTACGGCATCCCCCGCAAGGTGGCGCTTCCCATCTGCCGACTGGCACCATCGCCTGTTCCACAGCAGGAGCGCCGAGGCCGCAGGGGCGCAGCCCGCGTGATCAGGCTGCCGGTCTTCCCGGAATCCGCTACCGGTCTCGTGCCCATCGAGCCAGCCTCAGTTGTTCCCGTTCGGGGAACGGTCACCGTGACCGTTCCCCGAACGCTTTCCCAAAGCACCCATTTCGGACTGACACCCTTTGACCTGCTGAAAAATGGTTCAGAAACAAGTACTGAGCCCTGGGGCGGAGGCCCCTCACCCGGACGCGGACGACGGCGGTTCGGCGACGCCGACGAAGTGCCCTGCCGTGGTGCGGATACGGGCCGACCACCCCAGCGCCGTCAGCTCACCTGTCAGGGTCCTGGCGTCGTGGAAGACCTTCACGACGCGGTACCGGCTGCCGTCGTCGAGCCGGCGCAGCGCCGCCGGGGCCGGCTGGTCCGTGAGGAGTTCCTCGTCCGCCGCCACGGCGGGACCGTCGTCGACGAAGACGGCCCTGCCGCCCGGCACGAGCGCGCCGGCGACCCTGCGCCAGAAGTCCGGCAGCCGGGCCGGCGGGACATGGGAGAGCCAGAAGGCGAAGAACACCGTGTCGTAGCGGCGCGGCGGCTGCCACCGGAACAGGTCGGCCTGGAGGAAATGGACGGCGGCCGACGCGGGCGGCGGTACGGGGGCGGACGCCCCCGGTGGCACGGGCGACGACGGCCCGGGCGGCACAGCGGCAGGCACCCCGGGTGCCCCGCGCGCCCCCGAAGCCCCCGGCACCCCCGGCGCCCCGGGCGCCCCACCGGCCGACGCGACGCGCGCCCGCGCGATGTCCAGCACCTCGGCCGACGCGTCGACGGCCGTCACCGAACGCGCCCGCGCCGCGAGCCTCGGCGTCCACTGGCCCGTCCCGCAGGCCAGTTCCAGCACGTCCCCGGTGATCGGCAGGTCGTCGACGACGGTCAGCAGCTCCTGGAGGGCCGCCTGTTCCGCGTAGGGCCGGTCGTACGCCGCCGCCCCGGCGCGGTAGTAGGCCGCCTGTTCCGCCAACAACGCCTCGTCCGACAACGCCTCGTCGCTCATACGGGGTCCTCTCCTCGGGTGCCGTCAGGTACGCCGGGTCCCGCGCATCCCTAGCAGATACGTCGCTGTGAGCGCCACCGCACGGTCCTCGTCCCGTGCCAGCTCCGCCAGCGCCCCCGCCGCCACGGGGCCCGGAATGTCCGCGAGCGCCTGGGTCAGCCGTCGGCGCGCCGACGCGTCGACGGCGCCCCCGCTCCCCAGGCGCGCCACGAGCCCGGCCGCGATCCGGTCCGCCACCGCCGGATCGCCCGCCAGCGCGCTCAGCGCGTCGGCCGCCTCGACGTCATGCGCCCCGCCGACGACCAGGTCGACCAGTGCCGGTACCGCGCCGGGCACCCCGCGCACCCCGAGCGCCAGCGCCGCGTACCCCCGTACCACCGGGTCGGGACCGTCCAGAGCCTCCCGCAGCAGCGCGGTCGCCGCCGCGTCCGGAAACTCCGCGACGGCATGGACGGCCCGCTTCCGCGCCTCGGCCTCCGACGCGCCCAGCCCCTCGGCGAGCAGCGGCAGCGCGCGCTCGCCCGCCCGCGCCAGAGCCCATCTGAGGGCCCCGGCGACATGCGGGTCCCGCTCCCCCAACACCGCCTCCACCAGGGCCTCCACCGGTCCCGGCGCCCCCTCCGCCGCCGACAGGGCGGCGCGCTGGCGCGTCCCCGCGCTCTCCGACCCGAGCGCCCTGAGCAGCGCGACGGTCCGCAGGACATCCGACCAGTCGGCGGGTTCCGCCGCGTCGATCCGGCGCAGCCGCGTGAGCAGCTCCGTCTCCCGCGCGATACGCTCCCGCGTCTTCCGGGCGAGGTCGTCGACGAGCTCCGCCGGGCTGAACCCGGGATCGTCCAGCGCCCGCCCGACCTCCCGCAGCGACAGCCCCAGCGACCGCAGGGACTCGATATGGAGGATGCGCCGGATGTCCTCGCCCGCGTACTCCCGGTACCCGGCGCCGCTGCGGCCCGTCGGCCGTACCAGGCCGAGCGACTCGTAATGCCGGAGCATCCGGGCGCTCACCCCGGACCGCCGCGCCACCTCACCGATGAGCACGCCCCGTCATCCCTCCTCCCGGCCCGCCGCCGTACCGAGGACCGCGACCCGTTTCGCCTCCTCGACCGCCCACCCGAACCCGGCGTCCGGATCGCGCCGCAGCCGCTCGGTGGCGCTCGCATGGTCCCGTACGCGGGGATCGGGGGCCGCCGAGGCCGCGCGCAGGACCGGCGCGCTCGCCTCCCCCAGCGCGATCAGCGCCCGGCTGAGACTCAACGCCGTCTCACGCCCACCGCGCCCGAGCTGCGTCGCCAGCACCCGGGCCAGCTCCGCTCTCCCGCCTCCGCCGTCCTCCGCATCGTCCGGTACGGGCTCATCCTCCGGTACGAGAACGACCGCCGCCCGCCAGGCGCTCCGCGCCACCTCCTCGTCGGCGTCGGTCAGCAGCGCCCGCGTCAGCGCGGGCCACGCGCTCCGGTCCCCGATCTTGGACAGGGTGTGCAGCGCCTGGCTCCGCGCCCGCGCCCCCTCCGAACGGAGTTCCCCGACAAGCCTCGGAACCGTCACCGACGGCGCGTGCCGGGTGAGCGCCCACGTCAGCATCTCGCGTACGGAGAAATCCGGCTCGGCCCCGCACCGCGCGACCAGCGCGTCGACATATCCCGGATCCGGAGCCGTACCGACCGCCAGCGCCGCCCGCAGCCGTACCGTCGCGCTCCCGTGCTCCAGTCCCTGAACCACCCGCGCCATGTCCGCGCGCATCGCACTCACGCCCACCGGGCTCACGCCCATCGCGCCCATCGCGCCCGCGCCCACCGGACTCGCGCCCGTCGATTCCGCGCCGTCCTGCTCCGAAGTCACCAGGACCACCTCCTCGGCCCCACTGAAGTCCTTGCCACCGTGTCAAGGTCAACCACGGCCCCTGCCCAGCCCCCCTCAGCCGGGCGGCAGACCGCCCCGGCCGAAGGCGAGCCGGAACTGCGGGAAGCGGGCCTCCTGCGGGTCCAGCAGGTCGATCAGCGCGACCAGCTCCGTCTGCAACTCCCCCAGCCTCGGCACGGCCGGGGCGGTGTCCCCGGCGAGCCGGTCCACGTCCGCCAGCAGGTCGGAGAACCACAGGGCGAAGGCCGCGTCGTCGTCCAGCTTCGCGCAGAACTCCGCGAACCCCAGACAGCGCCGCCGCCCCGGCTCGCCCTCCGGATGGACCATCAGCTCGCCGATCGCCCGCTGCTGGCCCCGGAAGAGCCGTAATTCGTTGCTCACCGCGTCGATCCTGGCCAGAATCGCGCCTATCCGGGAGAGCTGGAGCATGACCCGGGTGTTGAGACGGTTCCCGCCCAAGTCGAGAAACTGGACATCCCGCCGCAGGATCTCCACCCACCCCAGGTACTCGGCGAGCACGAAGACCGTACTGCGCCGCGCGAACGCCGCCTCGCGCTCGGTGCCCCGGGTGAGAAACGACGTCATATAGCCGTCACCACGGTCGGGATCGTTGTCGAGGACATGGCCGCGCAGGATGTTGAAGAGCCGGGTCTGCAAGTCGAACGCGGCCCAGGCCAGCGAGGCCCCGTACCGGTCCATGTAGTCGCGCTGCTCCCAGGAGCGCAGCCGACGCTGCTGCCAGTACCCGAAGAACCCGGCCAGCGCGGCGCTGCACACAGCGACGACCGCCGACACCAAGGACACCGCATCCATACGTCCACTCCCCCGAGGTCACAGACAGGGTGTCCGGTTCCCGGCCGGAATTCCAGTCCGCCTGCCCCCGATTGGCCATGGGCGGCGGTTCCGTACCCCTCCTACGCTCGCCCCATGCGTATCCGAATCGTCGATGCCTTCGCCGACCGCCCCTTCACCGGCAACCCCGCCGGAGTCCTCCTCCTGGAGTCCGGCGCCTTCCCCGACGACGGCTGGCTCCAGGCGGTCGCCGCCGAGGTGAACCTCTCCGAGACCGCCTTCGCCCATCCTCTGCCGCCCGGCGGCGACGCCGACTGGGCGCTGCGGTGGTTCACCCCGCTCACCGAGGTGGGGATGTGCGGTCACGCCACCCTCGCCACCGCCCACGTGCTCCACTCCACCGGGCGGGCGGGCGGCGCCCTGCGCTTCGCCGCCCGGCCCGGGGTGCTCGGCGCCGAGGCGCACGAGGACGGTTCGATCACCCTGGACTTCCCCACCTCCCCGCTGACCCCGCTCGCTCTCTCCGGCCCCGAAGGCATCGCCACCCCGCTCAACGCGTCGCTCACCACCGCCCTCGGCACCGAGCCCGTCTCCGTGCACGACACCTCGGCGGACGTGGGCGACCTGCTGGTGGAGGTCGCCGACGAGCGGACCGTACGGAGCCTCGCCCCGGACTTCGCCGCGCTCAAGGGCCTCTCCGGCCAGGGCCTCTCCGGCCGGGGCGTCATCGTCACGGCCGCCGCCGAGGACCCGGACGGCGGTTACGACTTCGTCTCGCGCGGGTTCTTCCCCGGCGTCGGGATCGACGAGGACCCGGTGACCGGCAGCGCGCACACCGTGCTCGCCCCGTTCTGGTCGGCGCGCCTGGGCCGTACGGAGCTGACCGGCCTCCAGGCGTCCGCGCGCACCGGCCTGGTCCGCACGGCGCTCCGCGGCGGCCGTACGCTGCTCTCCGGCCGGGCCGTGACCGTCATCGACGGCGAGCTGCTCACCGCTCCGTGACGGGTGCGGTACGGCGCGGCGCGGCCCGGCGCGGCGCGGCGCCGTCACACCGTCGGCAGCCAGGACACCTGCCCCGCCAGCAGCGCGTACCCCACGAACGCCCCGATGTCGAGCAGCGCGTGGGCGACCACCAGCGGACCGACCCGCCCCCACCGCCGGTAGAGCAGCACGAACACCACGCCCATCACCATGTTGCCGATGAACCCGCCGATGCCCTGGTACAGGTGGTACGAGCCGCGCAGCACCGAACTCGCCGCCAGCGCGGCCAGCGGCGACCAGCCGAACTGCCCCAGCCTGCGCAGCAGATAGCCGACGACGATGACCTCCTCCAGGACGGAGTTCTGCACCGCGGAGAGGATCAGCACCGGGAACTTCCACCACACCGGGGGCAGCGACTCCGGCTGGACCGTCAGATTGAACCCGCCCGCCTGCATCGCCAGGTAGAAGGCGAGCCCGCAACTCCCGATCCCGGCCGCCACCAGCGTGCCGCGCCCCAGGTCGGACCAGGGCCGGCGGCCGTCGAAGCCGAGTTCCCGCAGCCCGCTGCCCTCGCGCAGCAGCAGATGCGCGACGAGGGCGACCGGCACCAGCGCGGTGGTGATCCCGAAGAGCTGCCAGGCGAGATCCAGCCAAGGACGGCCCGGCGCCGCCGAGGCGTTGAGCCGGGCGGCCTGTTGGCTCAGCGCCTCGGGCCGGGTCAGCGCGCCGATGAAGCTGATGAGCGCGGACACCCCGCTCGCCCCCAGCGAGAGCGCCAGCACGAGCACCGTCTCGTGCCGCAACGTCCGTGTGGAAACGGCCTCTTGAGCGTACGAGCCGTCCCCGCGCCCCGCCCCGCGCCCCGCCTCGTCCTGCACCCCGGCCTCCAGTTGACTAGTTCACTATTCGCGCCTCATGCCCGTCACGGTGCCGCTAGGGTCTCGAAAGCAGGTACGAAGATCGCGCGCGACAGGCCGGGAGACCGGCACCGTCCGGCGACCGGCCCTGGTCCTCCGGGCCCGTCCACTCTGCCAGCCCTTGTTCACCCTTCACGAAGGAGGGGCGTCACCGTCATGGGACGTCACAGCTTGCCCGACGCACGACCGGCGGGAGCGCGCAGGGCCCGGCCGCCGCGCCGGCGCACGGTCGCCATCGCCGCGGCGGTCGTGGCGGCGGTGGCCGCGGGGACCGGGATCGCAGGAGCGAGCGGCCTGCTCTCCTCGGGGAGCGCCTGTGAGAACACCCCGGTACGGCTGGATCTCGTCGCCTCCCCCGATATCGCGCCCGCCCTGCGCGATGTCGCCGACCGGGCCCGCCGGGACCATGTCACCTCCGACGGCCGCTGTATCGACATCCGGGTCACGGCGCGGGAGAACGCCGAGGTCGCGAAGGCGCTCGCGGCCGGGGGCGGCGCGCCCGAGTACCAGATCTGGGTGCCGGACTCGGACGTCTGGGTGGAGCGCGCCAAGGGCGCGGGCGACGGTGTGCCGCTGACCCCGGCCGGCAATGTGGCGCTCTCCCCGCTGGCGCTGGCCGCGCTGCCCTCCTCGGCGCGCGAACTGGGGTGGCCGGCGAAGACGTACACCTGGGCCGCGCTGGCCGAGGCGACCGGCAACGCCGGCACTCTCCGGCTCGGCGCGGCCGACCCGGCGCGCAGCGCCACCGGGCTGCTCGCGCTCGCCGGCATCGCGGAGTCGGAGCGGCAGGAGTCCCGGCGGCAGAGCGCGCAACCCGCCGACAGGTCCGACGGAGCCGGCGGGCCCGGCGGCACCCGGGCCGCCGCCACCGCCAAGCTGCTCGCCCAGCGGGTCTCGGAGTCGGACACGCGGGTGCTGGAGAGCCTGGCACAGGACGACGAGGGCACGGGGGCGGCCGACCCCCGGCGCAATCAGGTGCTGCTCCTCTCCGAGCAGGCCGCGTTCCGGCACAACTCGGCGCGCGGCGACGCGCCCCGGCTGGAACTCTTCTACCCCACCGACGGCACGCCCGCGCTCGACTACCCGTACAGCCTGGTCGACCAGACCGGGATGACCACGGACGAGGGCCGCGCCGCCATGCGGTTCATGGCGCTGCTCAGCGAGGAGAGTTCGTACCGCACCCTGGCCGAGCACGGTTTCCGGGTCGCCGATGTCCCCGTCCCGGCCGATGTGCTGGTCACGGCGGGCGGCAGGGCGCCCCAGCCGTACGCGCGGGAGGACGCCCGCCCGCCGTCCACGGAGGCCGTGGAGGAGGCCCTGGGGCTCTGGACGACGTCGGTGCGCTCCACCCGGCTGACGACGGTGGTGGACGCCTCCGGCTCGATGGAGGAACCGGTTCCGGGGCGCGGCGGGCAGAGCAGGATGGATGTCACGAAGGCGTCGCTGCTCCGGGTCCTGGCGCAGTTCACCGCCGATGACGAGATCGGGCTCTGGGAGTTCAGCACCCGGCTGGACGGCGCCAAGGACTACCGCAAGCTGGAGAAGACGGCGCGGCTCGGCGCCGCGGCGCCGGACGGCGGCACCCACCGCGAGCGGCTCTCGGACGCCTTCACCGCGCTGAAGCCGGTCCCGGGCGGGGACACGGGGCTGTACGACACGACGCTCGCCGCCTATCAGGAGGCGCGGGCGGGGTACGTGCCCGGGAAGTTCAACGCGCTGGTCATCCTCACCGACGGCGCCGACAAGGACGACGACGGCATCTCCCGCCGCGAGCTGGTCGAGCGGCTGAGAAAGCTGGTGGACCCGGCGCGTCCGGTGGCGCTGATCGGGGTCGCGGTGGGGCCCGACGCGGACCGCAAGGAGATCGACGCGATCGCGCGGGCCACCGGGGGCGCGGGGTACGAGGTGAGCGACCCGGCGGAGATCCACTCCGTGATCCTGCGCGCGATCATGCTCTCGGCGACCGAATCCGCGGCGGCCACCACGGCGGCCCGCCCCTGACCGCAACCGTACGTACGGAGCCGCCCCCGGCCCCGTACGTACGCGCCGACCTGACGTCCCTGACGCTCCTGACGCCCCCTCACCCCGTCCCGGTGGCGAACGGTCCGGGGTCCGGGCGCCGTCTCCCCGAGGGCGCGGGGAACCCGGTGGGCCAGGTGTGGACCGGCTCGCCGGTGTGCATCAGCTCGGCGTAGCGGCGGGTGGTGGCCGCGAGCGCCGCCTCTCGCTCCAGGCCGGCCTCCAGCGCCCGGTGGTACGTCTCCACCTGCCAGGAGGCCCCGTTCACCCGGCGCTTGCACCGCTCCTCGATCACCCCGAGGTAGAAGTCCCGGTCGGCCGGGGCGACCTGCCAGGCGTCGAGCCCGGCCGCGGCGAGCGGCAGCAGTTCGTCCCGTACGAGCTTGACCGCCGGCACGGTGGTGATACCGCCATTACGGCCCGGACGCGGCCAGCGCAGCTCCGCTTCGATGCCGTGGCGGCAGGCCTCCTCGAAGTTCCGGGCGGCGTCCTCGAAGGGCAGCCGGGTCCAGACGGGGCGCGCCTCCTCGGCGAGGGCCCGGACCAGGCCGTAGTAGAAGGCGGCGTTCGCGACGACGTCGGTGACCGTGGGCCCGGCGGGCAGCACCCGGTTCTCCACCCGCAGATGCGGGGCGCCGTCGGCGACCGAGTACACCGGCCGGTTCCAGAGGTAGACGGTCCCGTTGTGCAGGGCCAGTTCGGGGAGTTCGGGCATCCCGCCGGCGTCGAGCACCCGCATGGGGTCCTCGTCGTCGCAGATCGGCAGCAGCGCGGGGAAGTACCGCAGGTTCTCCTCGAAGAGGTCGTACGCGGAGGCGGTCCAGCGTTCCCCGAACCAGGTCCGGGGGCGCACCCCCTGGGCCTTCAGCTCCGGCGGCCGGGTGTCGATGGCCTGCTCGAAGAGGGGCGGCCGGGACTCGCGCCACAGCTCCCGGCCGAACAGGAAGGGCGCGTTGGCACCCAGTGCCACCTGCACGGACGCCACCGACTGGGCCGCGTTCCACACATCGGGAAAGCGCTCGGGGGTCACCTGGAGATGGAGTTGTACGGAGGTGCAGGCGGCGGCCGGGGCGATGGAGGCGGCCGTGCACGTCAGGTGTTCCACGCCGTCGATGTCGAGGGTGAAATCCTCGCCGCGGGCCGCCAGCATCTGGTCGTTGAGAAGCGCGTAGCGGTCGACCTCGGAAATGTTCGCGGAGACCACGTCCTGCTGGGTGAGGGTCGGCAGAATTCCGATCATCACGATGCCCGCGTCGACCTCGCTCGCTTTGCGGTGCGCATATCCGAGGCCGGTACGGAGTTCCTCGGCGAGCTGGTCGAGAACGCGGCCGCCCAGCCGGTGCGGGGCCACGTTCACTTCCAGGTTGAACATTCCGAGTTCGGTCTGGAAATCACCGCTCGCGATACGCCTGAGCACCTCCGCATTCATCATGCGCGGCATGCCGTCGGAGCCGACCAGATTGAGCTCGATCTCCAGCCCGATCAGGTTCTTGGGGCGGTCGAACCTCCCCTCCGCCAGCAGCCGCTCCAGCACCGTCAGGCACTGCTGGAGCTTCCTGCGGTATTTCTGCCGATCGGACAGGTCGGAACTGCCTGCTTCGACCTTCTCCCCCATCGGAGTGTCCCTCCTCGACTGGGTGTCCGGCGCCGGGGGGCGCTCGCATCACGATCGATAATGCCCACGCGGAGTGATCCGTAACGCCTCCGCGCACCCCGGGCGCCCGGTAGGGTGGTGACCCCGCCCACCGAGGCTTCCGGCACATTCACTCGGCATAAACGGGGTGACAGGGCGTGGATTCTTGTTTCCACTGCCCGAACCGGCAGCCAAAACGCCGACTATTTTCGGCCGACCCCGCCCGGGGAATCATCCCAGGCCAGAGACGGTCTCTTCACCTTTTATCCACGGAAAGCGCGTGAGAGAGGGACTTAATAGTGCCTTGACGGCAATACCTGGTACAGCTAGCGGAAACATGGCGTGAACACGCGTCGTATAAACTCTGCCCACGAGGCGGAGAGTCGGCGCCCGGCCGCAGGACCGATGCTCACCCCAGGTCCTGAGACCCGGTGGCCCACCTCTGACCCCGCACGCCGACAGCGACGTCGCACCCGCCCGCGTTCCTTTTCACGCGTCACCCTGTCTCCTGAATGAGAGGCAACCCACCATGCCGCTGCATGTACCCCCGGCCCCGGCGCCCGCCCTGCGCAGCGTTCTCGCGGCACTCGGTTCCCCCACCGCCGTGCGCGATGCCCGCACCCCGGCCCTACAGTCCGTCCAGGGACCGCTGAGCCCCGAACTCCCGCTCCCCGTCCATGAGTTGGACGCACTCACCCCCGTCGCCCCGGAGGACCGCACGGCACTGACGAACCGCGCGCCACGCACCAGACTCACCGGCTGGCGCTTCCTGATCCGCAACGGCGAGCGCGC
The DNA here is from genome assembly GCF_040683935.1 of Streptomyces sp. NPDC093085. Classification (NCBI taxonomy): domain Bacteria; kingdom Bacillati; phylum Actinomycetota; class Actinomycetes; order Kitasatosporales; family Streptomycetaceae; genus Streptomyces; species Streptomyces sp. NPDC093085. The sequence continues at coordinate 912,765 of NZ_JBFBFB010000002.1, forward strand.
CGTGGCCGCCGCGGACACGATGCTCACCGCCGACGGCTGGGCCTTCTCCCGCTTCTTCGAGGGCCCCTATCTGCCCTCCACGGAGCGGGCGCTGCGCCAGGCCGAGTCCCTGACCACGTTCCACCAGCCCCGTCTGCTCTCCGTGCCCGAGCTGTACATGCTCATGCTCTGGCTGCACGGCGACACGGCGGCCGACCCCGCGTCGGGCGCACCCGCGCCGGCCGACATCCTGATCCCGCTCGCCCCCGCGCCACCGGGTTTCGCCGCCCACCGTCCCCACCTGGCCGCCGAGTTGCTGCCGGTGATCGACGTACGGCTCACCCCCGCCACGCCCCTGCTCCGTACCCCCGCCTGATCCGGTCGTCCCCTGTGCCCCGCGCCCCGGCCGGCGCGGGGCGCCGTGCTGCCCATCTCGGGTAGTCCCCTCAGGTCCCCCCGAACCATCCGGAAAGACAGTCCAGTTGAGCTGAACCGTCCGGGCGGGTGACACGTCCTTAAGCAGAAGGAAGCGCTGCCCGGAAATACCTGCGGACGACCGTCCGTGGGGCAAGACTGGTACTGGTCCGGACCGGACCAGTAGGGACCGGACCGATACGGGGGGAGGCGGCCATGACCACCACATCGAGCCGCAGGACACTGACGACGACCCAGCGAAAGAATCCGACCATGTGCCAGCACCAGCCACCCTGCCCGCCCGCCGACTCCGCCGAGCGCGACGCCGCCCGGCTGATCGCCCACCACCCGGAGCAGGGGTGGAGCCTGCTGTGCAACGGCGTGCTCCTCTTCGAGGACACCGGCGAACTGCTGCCCGACGGGAAGATCATCGCCCCGCACCGGCCGCTCCGCGCCGAGCAGGTGGCCGCGGCCGCCTGAGAGCCCGGCACGCCCGGCGGCCCGCGCACCCGGGCGAGCCGCCGCGAGAGAACCAGGGGCCGGCCGGAGCACACACTCCGTACCGGCCCCGACGTACGACCCCGCGCGTCCCGCACTCCGCGTACACCTGGTACGCCCCGTACGCCCGGTGCCGTACGCCCTCGTGCGCGTCAGTGGTCGTACGCGTCCACCGGCGGGCACGAGCAGACCAGGTTGCGGTCGCCGAAGGCGCCGTCGATCCGGCGGACCGGCGGCCAGTACTTGTCCGCGGCCGGCACCCCGGCGGGGAAGACCGCCTCGGCGCGGCTGTACGCGTGCTCCCACTCCCCGGCGAGCGCGGCGGCCGTGTGCGGGGCGTTGCGCAGCGGATTGTCGTCCGCCGGCCACTCACCCGACGCGACCCGCTCGACCTCGCCCCGGATCGCGATCATCGCCGCGCAGAAGCGGTCGATCTCGCGCAGATCCTCGCTCTCGGTGGGCTCGATCATCAGGGTGCCCGCCACCGGGAACGACATCGTCGGCGCGTGGAAGCCGTAGTCGATCAGCCGCTTGGCGATGTCGTCGACGCTGACCCCGGTCGCCTTGGAGAGCGGGCGCAGATCGATGATGCACTCGTGCGCCACCAGCCCGTTGGGGCCGGTGTAGAGCACCGGGTAGTGCGGTTCGAGACGCTTGGCGATGTAGTTGGCGGCGAGCACCGCGACCTGCGTGGCCCGCTTCAGCCCCTCGCCGCCCATCAGCCGTACGTACGCCCAGGAGATCGGCAGGATCCCGGCCGAGCCCCACGGCGCCGCCGAGATCGGCCCGACCCCTGTCGCGGGCCCGGCGGCCGGCTGGAGCGGGTGGTTGGGGAGATACGGGGCGAGGTGGGCCCGTACGCCGACGGGGCCGACGCCGGGGCCGCCGCCGCCGTGCGGGATGCAGAAGGTCTTGTGCAGGTTGAGGTGCGAGACATCGGAGCCGAACCGGCCCGGCTTCGCCAGCCCCACCAGCGCGTTCAGGTTGGCGCCGTCCACGTACACCTGGCCGCCCGCGTCGTGCACGGCAGCGCAGATGTCACCGATGTGCTCCTCGAACACCCCGTGCGTGGACGGGTAGGTGACCATCAGGACGGCCAGTTCCGCGCCGTACCGCTCGATCTTGGCGTGCAGGTCCTCGATGTCGACATCGCCGTCCTCGCCGGTCCTGACGACCACGACCCGCATCCCGGCCATGACCGCGCTCGCCGCGTTCGTGCCGTGCGCGGAGGACGGGATGAGGCAGACGGTGCGCCCGGTGTCGCCGTTGGCCCGGTGGTAGGCCCGGACGGCGAGCAGCCCGGCCAGCTCGCCCTGGGAACCGGCGTTGGGCTGGAGCGAGACCGCGTCGTACCCGGTCACCTCGGCGAGCCGCTCCTCCAGTTCACGGATGAGCGTGAGATAGCCGCTCGCCTGCTCGGCCGGGGCGAAGGGGTGCAGCGCCCCGAACTCGGGCCAGGTGACCGGCTCCATCTCGGTCGTCGCGTTGAGCTTCATCGTGCAGGAGCCGAGCGGGATCATCCCCCGGTCCAGCGCGTAGTCCCGGTCCGCGAGCCGGCGCAGGTAGCGGAGCATCGCGGTCTCCGAGCGGTGCTCGTGGAAGACCGGGTGGGTGAGGTAGCCGTCGGTGCGCAGCAGCCCGGCGGGGAGCGCGTCGTCGGTGGCCGCGTCCAGCGCCTCGATGTCGCCCTGGACCCCGAAGGCCGTCCACACGGCGGTGAGATGGGCGCGCCCGGTGGTCTCGTCGCAGGCCACCGAGACATGGTCGGCGTCGGCCTGGTGGAGGTTGACCCCGCCCTCGCGCGCGGCGGCCACCACCTCGGCGGCCCGGCCCGGCACCCGGACGGTCAGCGTGTCGAAGTAGGCGCCGTGCACGGTCTCCACCCCGCCCGCCCGCAGCCCGGCGGCGAGCACCGCCGCGTACCGGTGGGTGCGCCGGGCGATGGCCCGCAGCCCCTCGGGGCCGTGGTAGACGGCGTACATGCCGGCCATGACGGCGAGGAGCACCTGCGCGGTGCAGATGTTGCTGGTGGCCTTCTCGCGGCGGATGTGCTGCTCACGGGTCTGGAGGGCGAGCCGGTACGCCTTGTTCCCGTCGGCGTCCACGGAGACCCCGACGAGCCGCCCGGGCAGGCTGCGGGCGAACTTCTCGCGTACGGCCAGGTATCCGGCGTGCGGTCCGCCGAACCCCATGGGGACACCGAAGCGCTGGCTGGTGCCGACGGCGATGTCGGCGCCCAGCTCGCCGGGGGGCGTGAGCAGCGTGAGGGCGAGCAGATCGGCCGCGACGGTGACGACCGCGCCGAGCTCCCTGGCCTGCTCGATCACGGGCCTGAGGTCCCGTACCGCCCCGGAGGCACCCGGGTAGGAGAGCAGCACCCCGAAGACACCGCGCTCGGCGATCTCCGCGGGGATGGCCTCGCTCAGGTCGGCGACGACGACCTCGACACCGGTCGGTTCGGCGCGGGTGCGGATCACGGCGACCGTCTGGGGCAGGGTGTCGGCGTCGACCAGGAAGACACCGTCCTTGACCTTGCCGACGCGCCGGGAGAGCGCCATGGCCTCGGCGGCGGCGGTGGACTCGTCGAGCAGCGAGGCGCCGGAGGTGGGCAGCCCGGTCAGCTCGGCGACGACGGTCTGGAAGTTGAGCAGGGCCTCCAGCCGGCCCTGGGAGATCTCGGGCTGGTAGGGCGTGTACGCGGTGTACCAGGCCGGGTTCTCCAGGACATTGCGGAGGATCACCGGCGGGGTGAAGGTGCCGTAGTAGCCGAGGCCGATCATCGGGGTGAGGACCTGGTTGCGGTCGGCGAGCGAGCGCAGCTCGGCGAGGACCTCGGCCTCGGTACGGGCGCCGGGGAGGCTCAGCCGCTCGGCGCTCCTGATCGCGTCGGGCACGGCGGCGTCGGTCAGCTCGTCCAGCGAGCCGTAGCCGACCTGCGCGAGCATCTTGGCCTGCGCGCCCGTGTCGGGGCCGATGTGGCGCTGCTCGAAGGGGATGCCGCGCTCCAGATGGGCGAGCGGGGTGCGGTGGGCGTTCATTGCGGAGGCCTCCTGGTCTGTCACGACCTGCGGGGGCACCTAGGCGCGGGTGCCCGGAACGGGCCTCCCCCTCTGTCATCTCGACCTGAGAGCTTCACCGGCCCGTGCGGGGGACCGGCTTTCACCGTCGGTGAGAGCGGCCGCCGCATGGTCCGGCGTCCGCCCTGCTTTCCAGAGTGACCTCGTCCGCGCGGTACGGGGGCCTGAGAGATTCCGGGGAGGATTTGCTCCTTCGGCGCCTCCGGCGGGCTTGCCGGAGAACTCTCCCGCACGGGGTCAACAGCCGCTGGCAAGCCTACCAGCGGGGTGTTCCGGACAAGTTTCGAGTGGCCGTCGCCCGCGTTCTGCCCTTTCGTAGCGTGTACGAGCAGTTGCGACCCGTTGGAGGGAACGTGGAAACCGAAACCGATCCGCGCAGCCTGATAGGACGCAAAGCGTACGACCGTGACGGCCGTAAGTTCGGCACGGTCGACGAGGTCTATCTCGACGACGCCACCGGTACGCCCGAATGGGCGGCCGTCCGTACCGGACTCTTCAGCCGGGACGCCTTCGTCCCGCTCGCCCCCAGCACACTCGCCCCGGAGGGACTCCGGGTCCCGTTCGAGCGCGCGTTGATCAAGGACGCCCCGGACTTCGGTGTCGGCCGCCATCTCTCGCCCGACCAGGAGCTCCAGCTCTACCACCACTACGGCCTCGCCCTCCCGGATCCGGAGTCGCCGGAGGACCCGGCGGCCTTCTCCGACCGGGACGCCGAGCGCGACTTCGGACGGCTGGCGGGGCACGACGACTGATCCGCGCCCGGACGCCCCTGGTGTTCCCCGTCCCCGTGGCGTGGCATCGCCGCCTCGGCGACCGGGGGCACCAGGGGCAGCGGCTCGGAGAGCTCCAGCGCGGGGTCGTCGGCCCAGAACGTCCGTACCCGGCCGGGCGCGGATCCGGGCTCCTCGAACCGTACGGTGACCCGCCGTACCCCGCTGCCCTGCACCCAGCCCGCCCCGAACTCGGCGTGCCGCACATCGTGCCCGGCCGGGAACCGCCGCTCCGCGGGCGCCGCCACGGGCTCCGGAGACCCGGGCAGGCCGTCCCGTACGGTCCCCGCCGCGCCCCCGTCCGCCGCGCCCCGTACCGCCTCCCCCGGCGCCGGGCCGTCCGTCCGGCCGCCGTCCCCGCCCGCGGCCTCCCTCGCGGCCCGCTCCTCGGCCGCCGCCTGCGCGAACAGGTCCTCCTGCGTGTAGTCGGCGAGCCCGCTCACGCCCACCCCGAGCAGCCGTACGCCGCCCGTGGTGTCCACGGACTCCAGCAGCCGGCCGACCGCCTCCCGCACCACCACAGGGTCGTCCGTGGGGCCTCTGAGCGTCTCCGAACGGGTCAGGGTGGAGAAGTCGTACCGGCGCACCTTGAGGACGACGGTGCGCCCGGAGTGCCCGGCCTCCCGCAGCCGCCGCACACACCGCTCCGCGAGCCGGTCCACCTCCGTCCGCACCCGTACCCGGTCGTGGAGGTCGGTGTCGAAGGTGTCCTCGACCGACACCGACTTGGTCTCGCGCTCGGCGACCACGGGCCGCTCGTCATGGCCCAGCGCCATCCGGTACAGCGCGGCCCCATGGGCCTTGCCGACCAGCCGGACCAGCTCGTCCTCGCCCGCCTCGGCCAGCTCGGCGACCGTGGTCATCCCGGCCCGCCGCAGATGCTCGCCGGTCGCCGGCCCCACCCCGGGCAGGGTCCGCACCGTCAGCGGCCCCAGCAGCTCGCGCTCCGTGCCGGGCTCGATCAGGACCAGGCCGTCCGGCTTGGCCCGCTCCGAGCCGATCTTCGCCAGCATCTTGGAACCGGCGAGCCCCACCGAGCCGCTGAGCCCGGTCAGCGCCCTGATGTCACGGCGCAGCCGCTCGCCCACCGCCCGCGCCGAGGCCGTGTCGATGGCGGCGCCCGCCTCCAGGTCCACGAACGCCTCGTCCAGGCTCAACGGCTCGACCAGCGGCGAGAGCCTCCGCAGCAGCTCCATGACCTGCTCGCTGACCGCGCGGTAGAGGGTGAAGCGGGGGATGAGATACGCGGCGTTGGGCGCGAGCCTGCGGGCCTGGGCCATCGGCATCGCCGAGTGCACCCCGAAGCGCCGGGCCTCGTAGGAGGCGGTCGAGACCACGCCACGGGGCCCGAGACCGCCGACGACCACCGGTTTCCCGCGCAGGCTCGGCTTCGCCGCCTGCTCGGCAGCGGCGAAGAAGGCATCCATGTCCAGGTGGAGGACGGTCGGCGCGGTTCTCACCCCACCGATGCTGCCTCACGCCACTGACAATCGGCCCCGGACGCGACAGCGGGGCCCGCGAACCTCCTGTTCGCGGGCCCCGCCGGTCCTCCGCCGGCCCTTTGCCGGTCCTTCGTACGTCCTGCTCAGCCGGCCCGGTCGCGGCGTCTGCGGGCGGCCAGTTCGTCGGCCGGGTTGTTCCCGATCAGGGTCTCGCCGGTGTCGATCCGCTCCCCGTGGAGCTGGGAGAGGGCGGCCTCGACATCCCGCCACACCACGCCGACGGCGATACCGAAGACCCCCTGGCCGCCCTGGAGCAGCGAGACGACCTCGTCGGGCGAGGAGCACTCGTGGACGGTGGCGCCGTCGCTCATCAGCGTCATCCGGTCCAGGTCGCGGAAGCCGCGGTCACGCAGGTGCTGGACCGTCGTCCGGATGTTCTGGAGCGCGACCCCGGTGTCCAGGAACCGCTTCACGATCTTGAGGACGACCACGTCCCGGAAGCTGTAGAGCCGCTGTGTCCCCGACCCGTACGCCGGCCGTACGCTCGGCTCGACCAGCCCGGTCCGTGCCCAGTAGTCCAACTGGCGGTACGTGATGCCCGCCGCCGCGCACGCCGTGGGTCCCCGGTATCCCACCGTCTCCGCCCCGAGGCCGGTCGCGCTGGTGTGAAGCGGATACGGACCGCCCGCCGCCGTACCGTCGCCGCTGCTTCTCACGCCGACCCTCCGTCCTTGACCTGCCTTGTCGAAGGTAGGCAGTCACCCGGGGTGCGTCAACGATCGCCACACTCGCCACGCCGAGTGATAATCACCCTGAGTGTGGTTTCGCGTGTCCCTTTTCGGGGAAAGGCTCACCGAATGCGTCGGCGGGGCCCGGCGCGGCGGCCGCCGTCGCTCACTGGCTGTTGGTCCCGAAGTCCTCCGGAGAGATCTGGTCGAGGAATTCGCGGAACTTCTCCACCTCGTCCTCCTGCTCGTCCGGGATGGCGATACCGGCATCGTCCAGAACCCCGTCACTGCCGTAGATCGGCGTGCCCGTGCGCAGGGCGAGCGCTATGGCGTCGCTCGGCCTCGCGCTCACCTCGACCCCGCTCGCGAAGACCAGCTCCGCGTAGAAGACCCCTTCGCGCAGATCGGTGATCCGGACCTCGGTGAGCTCCTGTCCCACCGCCTCCAGCACGTCCTTGAAGAGGTCATGGGTCAGCGGCCGGGCCGGGGCCATGCCCTGCTGGGCGAAGGCGATGGCGGTCGCCTCCCCCGGTCCGATCCAAATGGGGAGGAACCGGTCGCCTCCCACTTCACGCAGGAGCACGATCGGTTGGTTGGAGGGCATTTCCACCCGGACACCCACAACGTCGAGCTCGTTCACACAGCAACCCTAGGACGTGCCCGGCAGGTTTGGGTAGTCGGACTCCCCCATGATCAGTGCGGAGCGGCTCCCAGAGCACTCCTGAGCAGGGCGGCGTGGAGCCGCGCGAAGAGGTCGGAAAGCTCCTGGGTGGTCGCCTCCGCATGGGCTCTGGTCTGCGGATTACGGTGGCGCCGCAGCGGCGCGACGACCTGCTCGACCACTCCGGCCTCCCGCTCGGCCGCCGCCTTCATGACGCGCAGATGGCGCGGTTCCAGGCCGAAACCACCCAGTTCCGAGACGAGTTTCGCCACCGTCACCGCCTCCGCGTCGTACCCGCCGTCCGGCAACGGCACGATCAGGCCGTACGCCTCCCACGCGGCCAGCGCCTCCGCCTCCGCCCCGGCCGCGGCGAGCAGCTCCTCGCGGCCGATCCGGGGCGCGGTGACCGGACCGGGCTCCCGGCCGTCCCGGGCGCCGGCTCCGCCGGGCGGGGTCCGCCGGGATCCGGGCAGGGATACGTCCTCACCGCGCTCCAGGGCGTCCAGGTGGCCCTTGATGACCTTCAGTGGCAGATAGTGGTCCCGCTGCATCCGCAGGACGCGAGCGAGCCGCTCAAGGTCCTCCACGCTGAATTTCCGGTACCCCGAGGGGGTCCTGCCAGGAACAACGAGCCCCTCGGCCTCCAGAAACCGGATCTTGGAGATGGAGACCTCGGGAAACTCCTCCCGCAGCCTGCCGAGGACCGCCCCGATGGACATCAGCGGGGCCCCGGTGGGGGCGGTGCCGGATCCGGCACCGCCCGTCGGTGTACGCGGCATGGACCTTCCTCAGCGGCCGGAGCGCGCCCTGGTCGCACGCCCCTCTGGTGTCACACGCCCCGCGGCGAGGCGTAGAAGACCATCCGGTACTTCCCGATCTGGACCTCGTCGCCGTTGGCCAGCAGGACCGAGTCGACCGGCTCACGGTTGACGTACGTACCGTTGAGACTGCCGACGTCCGAGACGGTGAAGTGACCGTCGGCGCCCCTGCGGAACTCCACATGGCGCCGCGACACGGTCACGTCGTCCAGGAAGATGTCGCTCTCCGGGTGCCGGCCCGCCGTGGTCAGCTCGCTGTCCAGCAGGAAGCGGCTGCCCGAGTTGGGACCGCGCCGCACCACCAGGAGCGCCGAGCCGACCGGCAGCGCGTCGACCGCCGCCTGGGCCTCCGGGGTGAGCGAGGGGAGCGCCGTCTGCCCCGTCACCTCGGAGTCGTACGCCTCCAGACCCGAGATCGAGATCGTCGAGGTCGTCTCCGAGGCGCGCTCCGGCGGGACTCCGCCCCGCAGGGGCGCCCCGCAGTTGGAGCAGAACCGGCTGGCCTCCGCATTGCGGTGCCCGCACCTCGTACACACAGGCAAACCCGCCATGGAGGGATCCTCCTGCCCCGACCGCCCCTCAGGGGCCGATGATTCCCCGAAACCTATGCGGCCGGGACCGGCAGGGTCAACAGACGGCGCGCCGGAGGCCTCGCCGCCCACCTGGTCGCGGAAGAGCGGACGCTCCTCGCTCCCGCCGTCACGCCCCGCGCGCCGACGCGAGTTGCCCCCGCCGTCCTCGCGTGCGCTCTTGCCGAACAACTTCCCAAACAACTTCACGGGCGATTCCCCTTGACCGAAACAGACCCGCCCGTGGGGCAGGACGAACCCTGAATGAACACACCTGCCGACCCGGACATCTTGACAACGTCCGTGACCACCGGACAGTTTCCACCACTCACCGCACTCTTCGTGCGCCGACCCCCCGCAACCTCATGCCCCCGTGCGGCGGCTCGCATGCGCCCTTGCCTCACTGCGATGACGACCGAGCGTAGTCAGGCCGCTTCGCAGGCCGCAAGGCATTCACAATGATCTTCTCAGCCCGTGCCACCGTGGCCGTGGCCTGCTCCTTCTCCAGTGTCTGCACCACCCCGCCCGGAATGTTGAGGGCGGGCTCCAGATCCTGCGGCTTGCCGATCACCTTCAGGACGTACGGCGCGGACACCGCCTTGCCGTCCACCCGTACCTCACCTCCGCCGCCGGAGAAGTAAGTATGGGCGACGACACGGACATCGTTGATCTGAATGGCCTCCGCGCCGGCCGCGCGCAGCTCCTGGATCGTGTCGAGGAGCATGTCCGGCGCGACCGTGCCGCTCATGTCCGTGATCGTCAGCGTGATACCGGGCCCCTCGGCGGCCACCGTACCGGCCAGGATGCCGAGCTGCTGCGCCTTTTCCCTGGTCTGCCTGCGCGCTTCCTCCGCCTGGTCCGAGCTGGTCTCCAGCTCGGTGCGCTGGGCCTCCAGACGCTGCTTCTCGTCCTCCAGGCGCTGCGTCCGGTTGTCCAGCTCGTCCAGGATCCGCACCAGGTCCTCCTGGCGGGCGCCGCGCAGCGCGCTGTCGTCGTTGTTCGACCTGACCTGGATGGCGAGCCCCAGCCCGAGTCCGAACAGCAGTACGGCCACGATGAGCTGAGCCCGCGTCACCCGGGGCGGCCAGAGCCCCGCCGCCAACCGCTGGCGCCCGGTGAGCTCTTGTGCCGCCGGCGCCGCCCCTTCCGGGGTCCCCCCGGCCCCGTGGGGCTCCTGGGGCGCCGCCTCGGGGGTCTCCTCGCGCGGTCGGGCCTCGGCGGGCAGCTCGGGCCCGGGGACGCTCCGCGCCCGCTCGGGCCCGGAGTCGCGCGGCTTCTCGTGGTTCTCGCGGTTCTCGTCGCTCATGGGTGTCACGCCCGGAAGACGTGCCGGCGGATCGCGGCGGCGTTGGAGAAGATCCGGATACCGAAGACGACCACCACGCCGGTGGACAACTGCGCGCCCACGCCCAGCTTGTCGCCGAGGAAGACGATCAACGCGGCGACCACCACGTTCGACAGGAAGGAGACCACGAAGACCTTGTCCACGAAGATCCCGTCGAGCATGGCCCGCAGCCCGCCGAAGACCGCGTCCAGAGCGGCGACGACGGCGATCGGGAGGTACGGCTCGACCACGGCCGGCACCTCGGGCCGGACCAGGAGTCCGGCCACGACTCCCACGACGAGGCCCAGTACGGCGATCACGATGTGCCCTTCCCCATGTCTGCCGCTTCCTGTCCGCCGCCCTTGCCGGCGTCGGCGGTCTCCGGCTCTGCTGTACGTACGATCAGGCTGGGCGCGGCAGGGAGGCGCACGTCCCGCTGGACCGAAATGCTGGTGCGGATGGAGAAGTTCTCCTGCAAGGAGTGGAGATACCGGCCATCGGCGCTGTTCTGGAACCTGGTGCTCAGCTTCTTTCCGTCCCCCACCGCGAGCACCGTGTACGGCGGCACGAGTGGCCTGTTGTCGACCAGTATGGCGTCCCCGGCGGCCCGGATCGCCGACAGCGAGGTGAGCCGCTGGTCGTTGATGGCGATCGCCTCGGCGCCCGACTCCCACAGGCCGTTGACGACCCGTTGCATGTCGCGGTCGCGCACCCGCCCCGTATCGGAGAAGCCGCTGCTCTCGCGGGGCCCGCCGCCGCCTCCCGTGGAGGCGTCCTTGGCGTCGTCCACGACCAGTTTCACCCCGGGCCCGTCGACGGGCGTCGCACCGGCCAGCAGGGCCACCAGCTCGCCGTGGTCGCCGCCCTGGGAGCGCAGGGCGGCGCGCTGGCGGTCACCGACCTCCTTGCGGAGCCGCTCGACCGTACCGGCGAGACCGTCGGCGGTGGCGGTCTCGGAGTCGATCCGGTTGATCAGCTCCTCGCGCTCCTTGGCCACCACGGGGGCCGAGATACGCGCCTGGGCGGCACCGACAGTGACGACCAGCGCGGCCAGCGCCAGCCCGGCGGCGAGCCCCAGTTTGGCCTTGAGGGTGCGCGGCAGCCCCCGGTCCTCGCCCTCTCTGCGGGCGGCGGCCTCCGCGTACCCCTCGTCGAGGCCGTGGTCCATCACATTGTTCAGCAGCGACATCGACGCGTCGGGACGCGCGGGCGGAGAAGCGGTGCTCCGGACGGGGGGCTGCTGCGGCATGCCGCACATCGTCGCACGTCGCGACCGCTACCGCCGAATGGCCCCACCGAGGTGCCGGACGGTGCCCGATCACACCGTCCGGCCCGTCCCGGGAACGCCCGCGAAGCGTCCCGGACCGCCCCTAATGACCTGCGCTGTCCACCACGGTGGACCATTCGTCGAGCAGCGCCTGGGCCGACGCGTCGTCAGGACCCTCCGCCCACAGATGGGTGACGGCCTCCGCCGGGTCGGGCAGCACCATCACCCAGCGTCCATCGGCCTCGACCACCCGCACCCCGTCGGTGGTGTCCACCTGGCGCTCACCGGCCGCCTCCACGACGCTCCGCATCACCAGCCCCTTGACGGCCCACGGGGTCGCCAGATCGCGGCGCAGGACGTGCGCACGGGGGATCCGGGCGTCGATCTGGCTCAGGGTGAGCTGGGTGCGGGCCACCAGTCCGATGAGGCGTACGAAGGCCGCCGTACCGTCGAGGACGCTGCTGAACTCCGGCACGATGAAGGCGCCCTTGCCGTCCCCGCCGAAGATCGTGGACTCCTCGCGGCCGACCCGGGTCAGGTCGTCGGGCGAGGTGGTGGTCCACTCCACGCGGGTGCCGTGGTAGGCGGCGACCTGCTCGGCGATACGTGTGGTGGTGACCGGGAGCGCCACGCGCCCGCTGCGCCGCTCGGCGGCGACCAGGTCGAGCAGGACCAGCAGGGCCCGGTCGTCCTCGATGATGCGGCCCCGCTCGTCGACCAGGGAGAGCCGCTCGCCGACGGGGTCGAACCGCACGCCGAACGCGGCGCGCGCGGAGGCCACGATCTCGCCGAGCCTGACCAGCCCGGAGCGGCGGGATTCGGCCGTCTCGGTGGGCCGGGACTCGTCGAGCCCCGGGTTGATGGTGAGCGCGTCGACCCCGAGCCGGCCGAGCAGGCTGGGCAGTACGAGCCCGGCACTGCCGTTGGAGGCGTCCACGACCACCTTGAGCCCGGCCTCGGAGATCCCGGAGGTGTCGACGTTACGGAGCAGGGTGCCGGTGTACGAGTCGAAGACGCTGGCCGGGAAGTGCAGGTCCCCGATCTCGCCGGGGAAGGCCCGCCGGTACTCCTGGCGGGCGTAGACCCGGTCCAGTTTGCGCTGTCCCGCCTGGGAGAGGTCGGCGCCCCGCTCGTCGAAGAACATGATGTCGACGGAGTCGGGCACGCCGGGCGAGGTCCGGATCATGATGCCGCCCGCGCTCCCCCGGGCCGTCTGCTGGCGGGCCACGGGCAGCGGTACGTTCTCCAGGTCGCGCACGTCGATGGCGCTGGACTGGAGCGAGGAGATCACCGCCCGTTTGAGCGCCCTGGCCCCCCGGGAGTGGTCACGCGCCGTGGTGACGGTGGCGCCCTTCTTCAGCGTGGTCGCGTAGGCACCCGCCAGCCGGACCACCACTTCTGGCGTGATCTCGACGTTCAGGATGCCGGAGACACCGCGGGCCCCGAAGAGGTTCGCCTGTCCACGGGACTCCCAGATGACCGAGGTGTTGACGAAGGCGCCGGCCTCGATGGTCTTGAACGGGTAGACCCGCACATTGCCCTGGATGATCGATTCCTCGCCGACGAGGCACTCGTCGCCGATGACCGCGCCGTCCTCGACCCGGGCGGCCCGCATGATGTCGGTGTTCTTGCCGATCACGCAGCCGCGCAGATTGCTGTGCTGGCCGATGTAGACGTTGTCGTGGACAACGGCCTTGTGGAGAAAGGCGCCGGTCTTCACGACGACGTTGGAGCCGATGACGGTGTGCTCCCGCAGTTCGACGTCGGCCTCGACCTTAGCGTAGTCGCCGATGTACAGGGGGCCGCGCAGGACGGCGTCGGGATGGACCTCGGCGCCTTCGGCGACCCAGACGCCCGGGGAGATCTCGAAGCCGTCGATCTCGACGTCGACCTTGCCTTCGAGGACATCGGCCTGGGCCTTGACGTAACTCTCGTGGGTGCCGACGTCCTCCCAGTACCCTTCGGCGATATAGCCGTAGATCGGCTTGCCTTCCTTCATGAGCTGCGGGAAGACATCGCCGGACCAGTCGACGGAGACGTCGGCCTCGACATAGTCGAAGACTTCGGGCTCCATGACGTAAATACCGGTGTTCACGGTGTCGGAGAAGACCTGGCCCCAGGTGGGCTTCTCCAGAAAGCGTTCGACCTTTCCGCCTTCGTCCACGATCGTGATCCCGAATTCCAGCGGATTCGGCACCCGGGTCAGGCACACCGTCACGAGTGCGCCTTTTTCCTTGTGGAAGGAGATGAGGTCGGTGAGGTCGAAATCGGTGAGGGCGTCACCGGAAATGACGAGGAACGCATCGTCCTTGAGTGCTTCCTCGGCGTTCTTCACGCTCCCCGCGGTGCCGAGCGGCTTCTCCTCGTTCGCATAGGTGAGCTCCATGCCCAGCTCTTCTCCGTCGCCGAAGTAGTTCTTGACGAGGGAGGCGAGGAATTGCACGGTCACGACGGTCTCGCTGAGCCCATGGCGCTTGAGCAGCCGCAGCACATGCTCCATGATCGGCCGGTTCACGACCGGCAGGAGCGGCTTGGGCATGCTTGAGGTCATGGGACGAAGCCGAGTGCCTTCGCCACCGGCCATCACGACGGCCTTCATGTCGGAAGCGTCCTCCTTGAAGAGACGGTCTCGCCGACTTCACCCGTGTGGAACGAGGCCCCATGGCGTCAGGCGCGGGCCGGCGACATTGCACGGCCCCGCATCGACGAGCTCAATCGGCCACGGTGTCCGCCTTGACGAGCCGGCGGACCTGGACCACATACAGCACTCCTGCCCACCAATACAGAGTTGTACCCCACACGGCGAACGCCCATCCGAAAATTTCGGCGAGTGACGCGAGCCATCCGCTTCCGTCACTGAGGAGCAGCAGCGGGAAGGCATACATCAAGTTGAAGGTAGCCGCCTTGCCGAGGAAGTTCACCTGGGGAGGCGGGTAGCCGTGCCTGCGGAGGATTCCCACCATCACCAGAAGCATCAGCTCACGGGCCAATAGAGCGGCGGTGAGCCACAGTGGCAGAATCTCGCGCCAGGTGAGGCCAACCAGGGTGGAAAGGATGTAGAGCCGGTCGGCGGCCGGGTCGAGGAGCCGTCCGAGACTGCTGATCTGGTTCCAGCGGCGGGCGAGCTTTCCGTCGAGATAGTCGCTGACGCCGCTCAGCATCAGCACCAGCAAGGCCCAGCCGTCGCTGTTGGGGCCGCCGAACTCCGGACGCAGAATCAGCCACAGGAAGAGCGGTACGCCGACGAGGCGGGCCATGCTGAGGATGTTGGGGATGGTGAGCACCCGGTCCGTCTGGACGCGGGTCTCCTGGACCTCCACCCGGGGGCCTCCTGTGAGAACGAGCCGACGATGCCTCCTGACCTTACCTCCAGGACAGGGCGGTTCCGGCAGGGGGTCCGGAACGCGGAAATGCCCCGTACCACAGTCAGTAACTGTGGTACGGGGCATTCCCACAATGATTGTTCGGCGGCGTCCTACTCTCCCACAGGGTCCCCCCTGCAGTACCATCGGCGCTGTAAGGCTTAGCTTCCGGGTTCGGAATGTAACCGGGCGTTTCCCTCACGCAATGACCACCGAAACACTATGAAGATAACAAAACACCGGTGTAATCACGGTTGTTCGTTCCTTCAGAACCAACACAGTGGACGCGAGCAACTGAGGACAAGCCCTCGGCCTATTAGTACCAGTCAGCTCCAACCGTTACCGGTCTTCCACACCTGGCCTATCAACCCAGTAGTCTCCTGGGAGCCTTAACCCCTCATGGGGGTGGGAGCCCTCATCTCGAAGCAGGCTTCCCGCTTAGATGCTTTCAGCGGTTATCCTTTCCGAACGTAGCCAACCAGCCATGCCCTTGGCA